>NZ_JBNCLF010000007.1:378037-394703 GCF_049844535.1 Streptosporangium sp. DT93 | reverse complement strand
ACGAGCCCCGGCCCCGGCGTACGCGAGGACCGTGACCCGGCCCGGCACTCTCCCGCGTGGCCCGGACCCGGCCCTGGGGGGGGGGGGGGGCCCCCCCCCCCCCCCCCGGCGCCCGGGCCGGGAAAAACCGGTTCCTGCAACGGCCGGGAGAGCGGGGGCCCCGTCAGGCTCCCGCTCCCCGGCGGACGACCGGGCCGCCGGCCCCTTCGCCGTCACGTGTCGTGACGCGGAGCCGGGTGGACGCTGGGGCAATTGCCTCACCGTGAAGAACCGGACGCATCAGCCGATCCTGCAGGAAGCGGGTCCTTCCATGAAATGCCTGCCCGCCGCCGACCCGTCGACAGAGAATTCGAACATCACATCATCGGAAGGTCGGCGCACGTGTGTTGTTCCCCCTGAGTGCTGATGATGAAAAAAGCGTGACACCGAACGTCACTCTTACCTAGAAGAGCTCAGATTTGACATTCTCGACGAAACTCGTCCACCCTCTCGGTGTGAACCGGAGTACGGGGCTGTCATCGCCGAGCTTGTTGTCCCGTATGGCTACCCCGCCGTTCGGAAGGCCGGCCACTTCGACGCATGATCCATTGTTGCAGAGACTTGAGGTGCGCCACGGGAGGTCTGGCGATCCTGTAGGGTTGAGCGACGTCATTGTCTTCTTACTTCCCGTATATGTAAGCTGGGTAGACTAGCCCGGTAAATAAAGCTTTCTGATCTCTTCTATTTTTTTCGTCGAGTCCCGCGGATTGAGTGCCGCGGCGACGATGTGTTCCTTCGCCTCCTTGTACGGGGCCGTCTCGACCGCCTTCTCGAGATATTTCTCCGTGGTCAGGGCCTCCAGATAAACGATGTCCGGGATCTTCGGGTCCGGAATCTCGAAAAGGACGAATGGGTTGGCGAGGCCCATGTGGGCTCCTGCCTCGAAGGGGACGACCTGAATGGTCACATTGGTCAGCTTGGCGATCTCGACCACGTGCCCCAATTGTTCGTACATCGTCCCGGCGCCGCCTATCCTCTTGTGCAGAACCGCCTCGTCCATGACCGCCCAGTATTTCGGCGGGTCGGGACGGGTAAGGATCTCCTGCCTTTTGATGCGGATCGCGACGCGGGTGTCCAGAACATCTGGGGTGATCTGCGGAAGCATGCCGCCACTGAGGGCGTGGGCGTATTCCTCGGTCTGCAGCAGACCGGGGACGAGTGCGGTCTGGAATTCCCAGATGGACGAGGCCGCCGCTTCGAGTCCGACATAGGTGCGCAGGATCTTCTCGATGGATGCGGAGCCCACGTCGAGATGGATTCCGGACAGTTTGGCCTCTCGGGCCATTTCCATCAGCGAGTCGATCTCGTCCTGGTCCTCGACCCCGTACAGCAGGCACAGGTCACGAACGTCACGGGGAATTGCGCCACGCTGGGCCGTCTCGATACGGCTGATCTTCGCCGGTGAGCATTCGATTCCGTCGGCGGCCTCTTTGACACTGAGCCCGGCCGCTTCGCGCAGTGCGCGCAGGCGAGCCGCCAGTTGACGGCCGCGAAGAGTGGGGGTGGTGCTGGCCATCGTCGCTCACCTTACCCTCGGTAACAGGGGGCAGGGCATATTCGTCTGGCAGTTGCCACGCCCATCCTGTCACCATACCGCTTCACCCGATGGCGTTGCACCGTGCCATTCCCATGAATCGCCCAGCAGCCGGTATAAGAGGAGGCAGGTGATGCCTGGCGATGCATCCGGTGGCCATGGGAGGCCACGAGGACGGTAACACAACAATTGGATCAGCACTTGCCAATGGCTCTTTCCAGGGGGGCGCGGGGGGCGGGAGAAAACAAGCCGGGCCGATGTCGGCGACATCGGCCCAGCTAGAGATCATCGACTGTCGACGGGGAAGGAGCGACCTCCGTGCCGGCTGCCCGCGACCAAGCCGCCCCGAGTCATCCGGCGGGCCTGGACGGAACGGGTCATCCAGGGGACCGCGGAGCGGCAAGTCGTGCCGGTCGGCCCCCGCGACCCGGGGCCGGTGCCGGCTCCCGCTCGCCGTCCCGGCCGTTCCGGGTCAGGCCGGGGGCTTGTCCGCCACGGGAACGCGGGACAGCTCCACCGTGCAGAACGCGCAGCGCTTGGCGTCGATCGGGATGTCGCTCAGGCACTCCGGGCATTCCTTCTCGGTGGCCTTCTTGTCCCGGTCGAAGAAGCCGATCAGGCGGGTCATCGGCATCACGACCAGCCAGTAGATGACCGCGGCGATGATCAGGAACGTCAGCAGGTGGTTGATGAAGTCGCCGTACATGAACTTGGAGCCGTTGATCGTGAACACGTACTGCGAGAAGTCCGGCTGCCTGCCGCCCGTCACCGCCCCGATCAGGGGAGTGATGAGGTCCTTGACCAGCGCCTGGATCAGCCCGCTGAAGGTCGCCCCGACGACGACCGCCACGGCCAGTTCGACGAGGTTGCCCCTCAGCAGGAACTTCTTGAATCCACCCATGCTTCGCGTCCTCCGCTCGTGAAGATGCTGGAACTACCCATCCATCAGTGGCCAAACCTCTCGTTCCTGCGGGTGATCCGCCGGAACCAGGGGGTGTCGAAGCGTCTCCTGCGGATGGATCGGACGAAGGAGGCCCATTCGGCGGCGGTGAAGGTGAGGGTCGGTCGTTCGCGCCGTTCTTGCCGCCGCGCACGCCGACGCTGCCGTGCTCGAAGGACACCTCTGCGCAGCTTCCGTTGTTACACGCCGGTCGATGCCAGACGCTGCTGAACGGAGGTCGTCCCGTCCTGCGCTCTCCTGGGAGATCGGTCACGAAGCCGAAAGGCCATGCCGGGAATGTCTTAATATATGTTCAGGAAATATGAATGTTCCTCTTGGGGTTAACCATGTACCGGGGCCGCTGGTTTCGGTCCCGGTACATGGTTACGGCATCTAATAACGGTCGTATGCACCCTGCTTGACGGCCCTTACGAAGGTGGACCAATCGCCATGTGAGTAGTGCAGCATGGGGCCGTCGGGAACCTTGGAATCGCGAACGCTGACCGCATCGGGCGCAAAGGCGACTTGGACGCAGTTACCTCCGTTGCAGTAGGAGGACATGCGCCACTCCATGGGGGGAGTGGTTGTGCCTTGCGGTGAGTTCATTGAGACTCCTGAAACTCCCGGGTCGGATACTTCCTGTTCGAGGCGAATGAAGTTTATATCGCGATCCGGCGGCGGACACGTCTGTTCGCGTGACCTTTCCGTTTCTGGAGGCGATACGTGCTGATCATTTCATTGATGCGCTTCAGTGAGTCCTGGGGATCCAGGGCCGTGGCACGAATCTGGTCGATCGCCTCGCGGTGCACCTTCAGGTCGTCGGGTCTCTCGAAGTACTCGTTCCGGACGAGGGTCTCGATGTAGACGACGTCCGAGCCCGTGTCCTTGCCCATCTCCAGGAAGACGAACGGGCTGCCCGCCCCCATGTAGGCACCCTTGCGGAACGGGACGAACTGGACGGTGACGTGGCGATTCCCGGCGACCGTCAGGACACGCTCCAACTGGGCCTTCATGATCTCAAAGCTGCCGACCTGCCGATGCAGCACAGCCTCGTCGATGAAGGTCCAGTAGCGGGGCGGGTCGGCCCGCTCCAGCAGGGCGCGCTGCCGTGCCATGCGAGCGGCGACGCGCCGCTCCAGCACGTCGGCTTCCATTCGCGGCAGCAGGCCCTGGATCAGGGCGCGGGCGTAATCCTCGGTCTGGAGCAGGCCGGGGAAGAACGCGGTCTGGAACTCGGTGATCGACGACGCTCCGGCCTCCAGTTCCATGTAGGTGTACAGGGCGTCGTCGCCGAGATCGCCGTGTTCGTATTTCAGGCCCGGTTTCCGTGTTTCGCGGGCCAGTGTCATGAGCTGTTCGATCAGCTCCTCGTCCGAGATGCCGTAGGCGGCACAGAGGTCGCGTACGTCTCTCTGGCTGGCACCACGCTGGGCGTTCTCTATGCGGCTGATTTTCGAAGGGGTGCAGAGCAGCGCCTCGGCCGCCTGCTCGACCGTCAGCCCGGCCTCTTCGCGTAACACCCGTAACCTGCCTCCCAGCCGCCGTCGCCGCAGGGTCGGGTTGTGCTCGGCTACCAAGACGTGCTCCCTTCGCCGGTTTTGTCAACTGCCCCCAGGGGGCTTGATCGAAACTCCGTGATTCCGCACTTCAAGGAGGACGCTCCAAGATCGGGGAAAAAATCCTTGGCAAATTATGATGGTAATTGCCAAAGGTCGGTTGTCATCGGCATGAACCAGGGTAAAGAAAGTCCGAGGCCCCATGGGGCGAATCTTCAAGGGGGTGGAGCCTTGAAGCACGACAAGGTCCAACGTGGTCTCCGGACCCGGATACGAACCCTGTGGCCCGTCGGTTTCCGGGCGCTGGACAACTGGATCTTCGGGGAGATCGACGCGTTCGCCTGGGTGCAGGGCTGGGAGATCGACCGGAGCCGCCTGGCCACCCGCAGGTACCGCTCTCCGCTGTTCGACACGCTACAGCGGTGCGGCCTGTGCCGGGGCGTGGGGCTGACCGGGCAGAACGGTCACGTGTGCGGACTCTGCGAGGGGGACGGACGGATAGCGCGGCTCAACGCGGGGGCGAGTCGTGAGAAGTGAGGAGCCGCAGCTCAGGCAGATCTCCGCGGCGCGGCGGGCGGCGATCATCCCCCAGGCGCGGACCGGGCCGCTCGGGCTGATCTGGGAGTGGCGGTACGAGATCGGTCTCGTCCTGGTCGTGCCGGTCGCCGTCGTCCTGGCGGTGAAGATCTTCGGTGGGGGCCCGGTGCTCGCGGCCGTGGCGCTGCTCGCCCTCGTGGTGGGGGCGGTGCCGGTCGCGCGCGCCGAGGTGTGGGGGTGGATGCGGTGCGTGTTCACCGCGCACCGCGTCCGCTCCGGCTGCGCGGAGGCGCTGGTCGTCAACCGGCGGGGCCGCGCGCCCCACGTCCTGCGGACGGTGGCGACCCCGTTCGGGGAGCGGGCCTGGCTCTGGTGCCGGGCCGGGACCACGGTCTCCGACCTGGAGGGAGCCGCGGAGGTGCTGGCGATCTGCTGCCTGGCGCCGCTGGTGCGGGTCGCGGCCCATCCTCGCCATCCGGCGCTGGTCGCTGTCGAGGTGATCCGTGACGAGCGGGCATGGGCTGCCGGGCACGGGCGTCACAGGCACAGGGAGTCCCCCCTCTCGGGGAGCCGGGGCTGACCGGCCGGCGGCGTGAAGGTCGATACAGCAGGCGAAAGGTACTATCGGCGCAGTTCAATGCGAGGTGGGCCGGATGGACTTTCGTGTGCTGGGCCCGGTCGGGGTGGTCACCGGGGAGGGGACGGCGCTGGACGCCGGTCCCTACCAGCAACGGCTGGTGCTGGCCATGTGCGTCCTCGCCGCGCCGCGGCCGGTCGGACCGCAGCGGATGATCGACGTGCTCTGGGAGGAGGACCCGCCTCCGGGGGCGCTCAACACCGTGCAGGCGTACATCTCCAAGCTCCGCCGGGTCTTCGAGCCCGGCAGGACGCGCAGGGTCACCCCGACGGTTCTGCTCACCAGACCGGGCGGGTACGTCCTGGACGTCCCCGCGGCCTCGATCGACCTGGGCCGGGCACGGGAGCACGTGTCCGCCGGGACGGGCCGGGCGGCGGTGGGTGATCACGAGGGAGCGGTCCGGGAGCTGCGGCGGGCGCTGGGGGAGTGGAGCGGTGATCCGCTCGCGGACCTGACGGCCTCCTCCTGGGCGGTGGAGGAGGGTGCGCACCTGGCCGAGTTCCGGCTGACGATCGAGGAGGACCTGGCGGCGTCCGAGCTGGCGCTGGGACGAGGGGCCGCGCTGAACGGCCGGCTGGCCCAGCTGGTCGCCGCGCGGCCGTTCAGGGAGCGGTTGCGCGCACTCGCGGCGCACGCCCTCTACCAGGCGGGACGGCAGGCCGACGCGCTCGCCGTGCTCGCCGAGGGGCGGCGGCTGCTGATGGAGGACCTGGGGCTGGACCCCGACCTGGGCTCCAGGGAGATGGAACGGCGCATCCTGTCCCAGGATCCCGCCCTGACCCCCCGCTCCCCGGTGAGCACGGCGGGTACGGCGGGTACGGCGAGTGTCGCGGGTGAGACGAGCCATAAGGACATCACGGGCACACCGGGCTCGGTAGGTGTGGCGGACACGGCGGGTCGGGTGGACGCGGACGCGGAGGCGGGAAGGGCCACCGGGAGCGGGGGGGACACCGGGCTGGTGGGACGCGACGCCGAGGCCGGGATACTGGAGCGGGTGGTCGCCGGGGACGGGCACCGGGTGGTGCTGATCGCCGGGGAGCCGGGCATCGGCAAGACCCGTCTCGCCGAGCACGCCGCCGGGGCCGCGCGGGCCAGGGGGCATCGGGTGGTGTGGGGGCGCTGCTGGGACGGCGCGGGCGCACCCCCGTTCTGGCCCTGGACGCAGGCCGTGCGCGAGCTGGTCGGCCAGGACGGGGAGCTGGCACACCTCATCGGCGCCGGGGCGCGGACGAGCACCCGGGGCACGCCAAGCGCAACGGGCACGACAGGCACGCCAAACACGACGGCCACGCCAAGCACGACGGACGTGACGGGCACGACGGACGCGGCGGGCACGACGGGCGCCCCCGGCACGCCGGTGACACCCAGGCCTCCGGAGACACCCGAAACGCCAGGGACACCCGAAACGCGAGGAAGTGCCGCCGCGACCGGGCAGTTCGAGTTGTACGAGGCGTTCGCCCGCCTCCTGAACGAGCACGGCCGGACGCTGGTGGTGCTCGACGACCTGCAGTGGGCCGACACCTCCTCGCTGCGGCTGCTGGAGTTCCTGGCCTCCACCCGGCTCTGCCCGGACCTGGCCGTGGTGGCGACGTACCGTGACACCGGCGGGCGGGACGGCGGGCCGCTGGAGCGCACGCTGGGCGCGCTGGCGCGGCTGCCGCACGTGCGGCGGCTCCCGGTGCGCGGCCTGGCCGAGGAGGAGGTCCGCGAGTACCTGCGCCGGGCCGGCGCCGACCCGGGCAGGGCGGCCGAGATGGGCAGGCTCACCGCGGGCAACCCGTTCTTCCTGGGCGAGGCGCTCCAGCTCGGCGAGACCCCCGGGGCGCTGCCGGACGTCGTCCGCGGCCGGCTGGCGGGCCTGCCGCCCGGCACCGAGGAGGTGCTGACCGCCGCGGCCCTGCTGGGCCGGGAGGCGGACCTGGACGTGCTGACCCGGGTGGCCGGGCCGTCCCCGGAGCGGGTGCTCGACATCGTCGACGCCGCCGTGCAGGCCCGGCTGCTGGTCGCCGAGGACGGGCCGGGCTGCCGGTTCGTGCACGACATCGTCCGCGACGTGCTGCGCGAGGCATTGCCGCCGCTGCGCCGCAGGAGGATGCACGCGCGGATCGCCGAGGTGCTCCAGGAACGGAGCGGGACGCGGCTGAGCGAGATCGCCCACCACTGGCGCGAGGGACTGCTCGGCCCGGAGACGGCGGCCAGGGCGATCGGCTACACCCGGCGCGCCGCGGCCCAGGCCGGTGCCCAGTTCGCCCACGAGGACGCGGTGGAGGGCCTGGAGAAGGCGATCGCGCTGGTCGGCCGGATGCCCGAGCCGGACGCCGTGCTCCGCTGCGACCTCCTGCTCGACCTGGCCGAGGCCCAGGCGGCGGCGGGGATGAGCGGTGCGGCCCACGCCTCGCTGGAGGCCGCGGCGGACCTCGCCGAGGAGCTCGGCGACGACGACCGGCTGGCCAGGGCGGTGCTGGGCTTCTCCGACCCGCTGCACCTGGCCATGTACGAGGAGATGACCGGCATCGACCGGATGGCCGGGCGCATCGGCCGGGTCCTCGCCTCCGGGCTGGCCTCGGACTCGCCCTGGCGGGCCAGGCTGCTCGCGGCCGCCGCGCTGACCGGTTCGACCTCCCGGCCGGTGGGGCGGAGCCTGGAGACGGCGCGGGAGGCGGTGTCGCTGGCCCGCCGCGGCGGCGACGAGGCGACCCTGTCCAGGACGCTGATCGCGCTGGAGATCCTGCTGCGTTCCGGCCACGACCACGAGGGCGGGCGGGCGGCCGTCGCCGAGATCGTGGAGATCGGCCGCCGCACCGGGGACCTGGTCACCGAGTGGATCGGCAGGGAGAACGCCTACGTCGAGCTGATGGCCCGGGGCGAGGCGGAGGCCGCGGCGGAGCTGCTGACCTGGCTGCGGGAGAACGCCGGCCGGCTCCGGCTCCCCTCGATGGTCAGCCTCGCCGAGTGGCAGGCCGCGGTCCGCGCGTACCTGTCCGGGAGCCTCGCCGGCGCGCTCGCCGCGGCCGACGCCTCCGGGGCCGCCCATCCCGAGGGGGCGCTGGGCCGCGACGACGCGCTGCTGCGCCGGGAGACGTTCCGCTTCCTGTCGCTGCGGGCGGGGGGCGAGGCCGGGCCCGCGCTCGCGCTGGCCGAGGAGATGCTCGCCCGCCGTCCCGGCCAGCGGCCCTGGACGATCCTGCGCTGCCTCGCCCTGATCGACCTGGGCAGGACCGGCGAGGCGCGCGAGGTCCTCGGCGTCCTGGCCAGGGACGGCTTCGCGGCGATCGGCCCGGAGCTGGCCTACCGGTTCGTGGCCGACGCCGTCAGCGAGATCTGCGCCGCCCTCGGCGACGAGGCCGCGGGAGAGGTCCTGTACGGCCTGCTCGCCCCGCACGCGGGACGGCTGCTCGGCTGGTCACAGGCCGACCTCTGCCTGGGCAGGCTGGCCCTGCTGGGCGGCGACGAGGGGCGGGCCGCGTCCCACCTTCGCGCGGCCGCCACGTTCGTGGCGCGGGCGGGCCTGGGCGTGTACGAACCCGCCGTCCGCGCGCTGGTCGGGCGTCTGGAGCGGGGTCTGTCCTAGGCTCGTGACGGCGTGCCGCGCCCGACCGGTGAGACGAGTGACACAGGAGTGGGAATGTATGCATGTCACGTCGAACACGGGGCATATCTGTCCACCGCTGAAGGGGCGGTGTAATGATCGAGATCTGGCCGGGTGATCCCTATCCTCTGGGGGCCACCTACGACGGCGCGGGAACCAACTTCGCGCTTTTCACCGAGGCCGCGGAACGCGTCGAGCTGTGCCTGTTCGACGACGACGACCAGGAGACGAAGGTCCCTCTCACCGAGTGCGAGGGATTCGTCTGGCACGGATACCTGCCGCGCGTCGGCCCGGGACAGCGGTACGGCTACCGCGTCCACGGCCCGTACGACCCGGCGGCGGGGCAGCGCTGCAACCCCGCCAAGCTGCTGCTCGATCCCTACGCCAAGGCGATCGACGGCGACGTGAAGTGGAACGAGGCGGTGTACGGCTACCGCTTCGGCGAGCCCGACAGCCTCAACGACGCCGACTCGGCCGAGTTCATGCCGAAGTCCGTCGTGATCAACCCGTTCTTCGGGTGGGGGCACGACCGGCCGCCGAGCACGCCGTACCACAACACGGTGATCTACGAGGCGCACGTCAAGGGCCTGACGATCAACCACCCGAAGATCCCCGAGCGGATCCGCGGCACCTACGCGGCGATCGGGCACCCGGAGATCATCGACCACCTGACGTCCCTCGGGGTGACCGCGCTCGAACTGATGCCGGTGCACCAGTTCGTCACCGACCACATCCTGTCCGACCGGGGTCTGACGAACTACTGGGGCTACAACAGCATCGGCTTCCTCGCGCCGCACAACGCCTACTCCAGCAGCGGGCAGCGCGGCGGGCAGGTGCTGGAGTTCAAGGCCATGGTCAAGGCCCTGCACGAGGCGAACATCGAGGTCATCCTCGACGTGGTCTACAACCACACCGCCGAGGGCAACCACCTGGGCCCGACGCTGAGCATGCGGGGCATCGACAACGCCGGGTACTACCGTCTGGTCGACGACGACAAGCGGTACTACATGGACACCACCGGCACCGGCAACAGCCTGTTCATGCGCTCCCCGCACGTCCTGCAGATGATCATGGACTCGCTCCGCTACTGGGTCATCGAGATGCACGTGGACGGCTTCAGGTTCGACCTGGCCTCGACGCTGGCGCGGGAGCTGCACGAGGTCGACCGGCTGAGCGCCTTCTTCGACCTGGTCCAGCAGGACCCGGTGCTCTCGCAGGTCAAGCTGATCGCCGAGCCGTGGGACGTCGGCCCTGGCGGCTACCAGGTGGGCAACTTCCCGGCCCGCTGGACCGAGTGGAACGGCCTGTACCGCGACACGATCCGCGACCTGTGGCGGGGGGAGCCCGCCGCGCTGCCCGAGTTCGCCTCCCGGCTGACCGGCTCCAGCGACCTCTACCAGGACGACAGCCGCCGCCCGGCCGCCTCCATCAACTTCGTCACCTGCCACGACGGGTTCACCCTGCAGGACCTCGTGTCCTACAACGGCAAGCACAACGAGGCCAACGGCGAGGACAACCGGGACGGCGCCGACGACAACCGCTCCTGGAACTGCGGCGAGGAGGGGCCGGCCTCGCTGGCCATCGAGTCGCTGCGCGAGCAGCAGAAGCGCAACTTCCTGACGACGCTGTTCCTGTCCCAGGGCGTCCCGATGCTCTCCCACGGCGACGAGCTGGGCCGCAGTCAGCGGGGCAACAACAACGTCTACTGCCAGGACAACGAGCTGAGCTGGGTCGACTGGTCGGACGTGAGGGAGAACTGGCTGCTGCTGGAGTTCACCCAGCGGGTGGCCAAGCTCCGCGCCGACCACCCGGTCTTCCGGCGGCGCAGGTTCTTCTACGGGCGCCCGGTACGCGGGTCCGAGGACAACCTCAGCGACATCGCCTGGCTCACCCCCATGGGCGAGAAGATGACCGACGCCGACTGGAACGTGGGCTACGCCAAGTCGCTGGCCGTCTTCCTGAACGGCGACGCCATCACCGAGCCCGACCGCAGGGGCCGGCAGATCGTCGACGACTCGTTCCTGCTGCTGTTCAACGCCCACCATGACGTCATCAAGTTCACCCTTCCCAAGGACTACGGCGAGATGTGGCTGACGGAGATCGATACGGCGATGCCGATCACGGTCGACACCCGGCTGTGCCGGGCCGGAGAGAGCGTGCCGGTGGTCGGCCGCTCGGTGAGGGTGTTGCGCCGTGTCTGAGCCCGTGACCCACCCCGCCCCCGAGCCCGTTCGGGCCGAGCCCGTCCTGAGCGCTCCCGTCCCGGTCGCGACGGTTCCGGCGGGGCCTGTCCTGACCGGGCCCGCCCCGGCCGAGCCCGTGCCCGTCCCCGCGCCGGCCCCCGAGCCCGGAACCGTTCCCGAGCCCGGCACGGTTCCCGAACCGGCGCCCGTTCCCGAGCCCGGGACGGTGCCGCCGCAGGGCGTCCCGGACATCCCGGTCATCCCGGACGTTCCGCCCGTCGAGACGGTGCCCGGCTCCAGGGCCGGTGAGGACGGCGACCAGGTCGTCGACCCGGCGCCGCTGGAGACGGACGGGCAGATCCCGCTGCCCTCGCCCGGCTCCTACGAGGTGCCGCTGTCGACGTACCGGTTCCAGCTGACCCCCGACTTCGGGTTCGACAGGGTGGCCGAGCTGGCCCCGTACCTGCGGGACCTGGGGGTCAGCCACGTCTACCTGTCGCCGATCCTGCAGGCCGTGCCCGAGTCGCGGCACGGCTACGACGTGACCGACCACTCGCGCGTCCGCGAGGAGTTCGGCGGCGCCGAGGGCCTGCGGGAGCTGTCGGCGACGCTGGCCCAGCACGGGATCGGCATCGTCGTCGACATCGTGCCCAACCACATGACGATCCCGGTGCCCGAGTCGGGCAACGCCCAGCTCTGGTCGGTGCTCAGGGAGGGGCGCGACTCGCCGTACGCCTCCTGGTTCGACATCGACTGGGACGGCGGCGAGGGCAGGGTGAACATGCCGGTCCTCGGCGGCGACCCGGGGGAGGTCGCGTTCGACGGCGACGTGCTGCGCTACCACGACCACGAGTTCCCGCTGCCCGACACGCACTACCGGCTGGTCGACTGGCGGCGCGGCCCCGGCTACCGCCGCTTCTTCGACGTGTCCTCGCTGATCGGGCTGCGCGTCGAGGACCCGGAGGTCTTCGACGACACGCACGCCGTCATCCTGGCCCTGGTCAGGGAGGGCGTCATCCGGGGGCTGCGGGTGGACCACCCCGACGGGCTCGCCGAGCCGCGCGGCTACCTGTCGCGGCTGCGCGCCGCCTCGGGCCTGTGGACCGTGGCCGAGAAGATCCTCGTCGGCTCCGAGCGGCTGCCCGACGACTGGGAGTGCGACGGCACCACCGGCTACGACGTGCTCAACCGCATCACCGGCCTGTTCGTCGACCCGGCGGGCAAGGAGGCGCTGGTCGAGCTGTACGCCACGCACACCGGCGGGCCGTCCGACTACGCCCAGGTGGTCCGCGAGTCCAAGACCGAGGTCCTGAAGCTGTTCTTCGGCTCCGAGATCGACCGGCTGCACGCCCTGACCGGCTCCGACCGGCAGACCCTGGTGGAGCTGCTCGCCGCCATGCCGGTCTACCGCGCCTACGCGGTGCCCGGGGAGCCGGTGCCCGAGGCGTCGGCGCGGATCGTCGAGGAGGCCGGGCGGATCGCGGCCGGGCACCTGCCCGAGGGCGCCCCGGTGGACGAGGTCGTCCGCCAGGTGCTGTACGGGCCGACCGAGGCCGTCACCCGCTTCCAGCAGACCTGCGGGCCGGTGATGGCCAAGGGCGTCGAGGACACCGCCCTGTACCGGTGGTACCCGCTGTCCTGCCTGAACGAGGTGGGCGGCGAGCCCGACCGGTTCGGCGAGTCCGTCGAGGAGTTCCACGCGTTCTGCCGGAGGATGTCCCCGGCCACCATGACCACGCTGTCGACCCACGACACCAAGCGCTCCGAGGACGTACGGGCCCGCCTGGCCGTGCTGTCGGAGATGCCCGCCGAGTGGGCGGCGGCGGTCGGCGAGTGGTCGGCGAAGGTCTCCTTCGACCCGGCCCTGGACTACCTGGCCTGGCAGAACCTGATGGCGTCCTGGCCGATCAGCCCCGACAGGTTCTTCGACTACCTGTTCAAGGCGGCCCGCGAGGCCAAGACCTCGATCTCCTGGGCCACCCCCGACCCGGCCTACGAGCGCGGCATCCGCGACTTCGTCACCCGCGCGGTGGAGGAGTGCGGCCCGTCGATCGCGGAGTTCGCCGCCAGGATCGAGCCGTACGCCAGGTCCAACTCGCTGAGCCAGAAGCTCGTCCAGCTCATGCTGCCCGGCGTGCCCGACCTGTACTGGGGGAACGAGATCACCGACTTCTCCCTGGTCGACCCGGACAACCGCCGCCCGGTGGACTTCCAGCTCCGCCGCCGGATGCTGTCGGCGGCCCAGGCGTACGCGAGCCAGGCCAACCCCGACGAGGCCAACCCGAGCATCGCCGCCGAGGACCTCTCCTGGGACGAGGCCAAGCTGGCCGTCACCGCCCAGGCCCTGGGGCTGCGGCACCGGCTGGGCCCGGAGGCGCCGTACCTGCCGATCGAGGCGGGCGAGCACGGACTCGCCTTCGCCCGCGGCGAGCGGGCCGTGACCGTCGCCACCCGGCTGCCGGTCGGGCTGGAGCGGCGCGGCGGCTGGGGGAGCGACACGATCACCCTGCCGCGCGGCACCTGGCGGGACCTGCTGACCGGTACCGAGCACACCGGCCGCATCCCGCTGGCGCACCTGCTCTCCGTCCACCCTGTCGCGCTGCTGGAAAGGAACTGACCCGTGTTCGAGGTATGGGCACCACTGGCGATGTCGGTGGACGTGGAGATCGGCGAGGTCCGCTACCCCATGTCGGCGGCGGGCGGCGGCTGGTGGACCGCCGAGGTCCCCGGCGCCGGCCACGGCACCGACTACCGGTTCCGGCTGGACGGCGGCGACCCGATGCCCGACCCCAGGACCCGGTGGCAGCCCGAGGGCATCTTCGGCCCGAGCCGCCTGTACGACCACGACCGCTTCGAATGGGGCGACGAGCTGTGGCGGGGCCGTGACCTGCCGGGCGCGATCATCTACGAGCTGCACATCGGCACCTTCACCCCCGAGGGCACCTTCGACGCGGCGACGGAGAAGCTGGAGCACCTGGTCGACCTGGGCATCGACTTCGTCGAGGTCATGCCGGTGCCGCCGGTGCCGGGCGGGCGCAACTGGGGCTACGACGGCGTGGACCTGTGGGCCGTCACCGAGAACTACGGCGGCCCGGACGCCTTCAAGCGCTTCGTGGACGCCTGCCACCGGCGCGGGCTGGGCGTGATCCTCGACGTCGTCTACAACCACCTGGGCCCCTCGGGGAACTTCCTGGCCCCCTTCGGCCCGTACTTCCACTCCAGCGCCTCCTCCTTCTGGGGGCAGGCGGTCAACCTGGACGGGCTCGGGTCCGACGAGGTGCGCGCCTACTTCGTCGGCAACGCGATGCAGTGGCTGCGCGACTACCACGTCGACGGCCTGCGGCTGGACGCCGTGCACGCGCTGCACGACAGCCGGGCCGTGCACCTGCTGGAGGAGCTGGCCGTCGAGACCGAGGCGCTCTCGGCCGCCGTGGGCAGGCCGCTCACGCTCATCGCCGAGTCCGACCTCAACGACCCGAGGCTGATGACGTCCCGCGAGGCCGGAGGGTTCGGCCTGACGGCCGCCTGGGACGACGACGTCCACCACGCGCTGCACGTGGCGGTCAGCGGCGAGCGGCACGGTTACTACGACGACTTCCACGGCGCCCTGCCCAAGGTGCTCGCCCACGGCTACTACCACGACGGGACCTTCTCCTCCTTCCGGGGACGCTCCCACGGCCGCCCGGCCTCCCACGTGCCCGGCTACCGCTTCGTGTGCTGCGCGCAGAACCACGACCAGATCGGCAACCGGGCCGAGGGCGACCGGCTGGACCCCGAGGCGCTCCGGCTGGCCGCCGGGCTCCTGCTGACCTCGCCGTTCACTCCCATGCTGTTCATGGGCGAGGAGTGGGGGACGCGCTCGCCGTTCCTGTTCTTCACCGACCATGTGGAGCCGCAGCTCCGCGAGGGCGAGGGGGACCGGCGGCGCCGGGAGTTCGTGGGCTTCGGCTACGACGACTGGGCGGAGAAGGCGCCCGACCCCGGCGAGGAGACCACGTTCCTGCGCTCCAAGCTCGACTGGAGCGAGCTGGACCAGGACGCCCACCGGGCCCACCTGGACTGGTACCGGGCACTGATCGCGCTGCGCCGCGCCCACCCCGAGCTGACCGACCCCCGGCTGGACCGGGTCAAGGTCGACCACGGCGAGTCCTGGCTGGTCGTGCACCGGGGAGGACTCAGGGTGGCGGCCAACCTCGGGCCGGTCCCGCTCACGGTCAGGCTCGGCACGGGCCGGTCCGCGCCGGGACAGGTCCTGCTCGCCTCCGAGGCGTCGGTGACCGTGCAGGGGGAGGAACTGTCCCTGCCGCCCCGCTCGCTCGCGGTCGTCCGCCTGGACCCGCCGGTCTGACGGGCTGATCCCGATCCTTTACGGCACATCCTCCTTTGGGGGATGTGCCGTATCGATTTTGGTGCGGGTCGGCCCTCGCCCGCGTTTTCTTCTCGCGGGCGAGAAAAGGGGGCCGTGTGCCCGAACGGTCGTGGCGCCGACTCTTCCGGGCGGAGGATCCGATCGTGCGGCGCCCGTCGTCGCCCCCTGACCGACCGGCCTTCGGAGGGGTCGAGAACGGGATATGCGATGGAAAATACTAATTACCGTGTCTTCGTTAATTCGTTGGCAATTTAAGGTTTGTTGGCATGTTCGGCGTGCCGTCGTGTCCCGGATCGGGAATTTACTGTTGGTCACTGCTTGGGGCCGGCGCCCCAACTCCTCACGACGGGCGTGGAGCGGGAAAAAATGACCTATGGCGGTAACGGGCACATTTCAGCGGTGTGCTTTGGTGGGCGTGCTCACGCCCTTGTCGTCACGGCGACGCTCACCGGGGTCTTCCTGGCGGTGCCGTGCCAGACTCCCGCGGACGCCGGCACCGGGAGGGCGGACGACCGGCGCGGCTCGTACCTCGTGCGCGCCGGTACGCCCATGGACGCCTCCCTCGCCGGTCTTCTCGCGACGCCGTGCCCCCGTCCCAGGGCCGGGTACCGGGACGGTCGGTGCAGGCGCTGTGCCTGCGGCACCACGAGGTGCCACCGCGAGTGCGGGCGCGGACCACGCGGTCTCACGGGCCCCCGGGGTGAACGGGGGGCCAAGGGCGAGGAGGGCCGGCCGGGTCTGGGCTCGCCGGGTCCCGCGGGCCCCGTCGGGCCGATCGGTCTCACGGGCCCGGCCGGGCCGATCGGTCTCACGGGCCCGGCCGGGCCGACCGGTCTCACGGGCCCGGCCGGGCCGGCAGGGGCGAACGGACAGGACGGTGTACCAGGCCCGACGGGCCCGGCGGGTACGCAGGGACCCGTCGGCGCCACGGGCTCGGCCGGCCCCGCAGGTGCGACAGGACAGAGGGGGCAGACCGGTGCCACCGGTGCGGCCGGTGCGGCCGGTGCGGCCGGTGCCACGGGTGCCACCGGGCCGGCGGGCCCGGCGGGTCCTGTGGGTGCGACAGGGCAGGCGGGTCAGACGGGGCAGAGCGGTCCTGCGGGTCCGATTGGGCAGCAGGGTCCAGCGGGTCAGCAGGGTCCAGCCGGTGCGGATGGTCAGCCCGGACAGCCCGGACAGCCCGGTCCGGAGGGTCAGCCCGGGCAGACGGGCCAGACCGGGCAGACCGGTCCTGCGGGTCCAGTCGGGCAGCAGGGTCCGGCGGGTCAGCAGGGTCCGGCCG
>NZ_JBNCLF010000007.1:276673-377939 GCF_049844535.1 Streptosporangium sp. DT93 | reverse complement strand
CGGTCAGACGGGTCAGCAGGGTCCGGCCGGTGCGGATGGTCAACCCGGTCAGACCGGCCAGACCGGTCCCACGGGTCCGGTCGGGCAGCAGGGTCCGGCGGGTCAGCAGGGTCCGGCCGGTGCGGAGGGTCAGCCCGGGCAGCCTGGGCAGACGGGTCAGACGGGGCAGACCGGTCCTGCGGGTCCAGTCGGGCAGCAGGGTCCGGCGGGTCAGCGGGGTCCGGCCGGTCAGACGGGTCAGCAGGGTCCGGCCGGTGCGGATGGTCAACCCGGTCAGACCGGCCAGACCGGTCCCACGGGTCCGATCGGGCAGCAGGGTCCGGCGGGCCAGCAGGGTCCGGCCGGTCCGGAGGGTCAGCCCGGTCAACCCGGTCAGACAGGCCAGACCGGTCAGACGGGGCAGACGGGTCCGGCAGGCCCCACGGGTCCGGCCGGTCCTGCGGGGCCGACCGGCCCTGCGGGTCCCACCGGCGCCACCGGTGCGACCGGTCCCGAGGGTCCCCCCGGTCCTCCCGGTCCTCCCGGTCCTGCCGGTAACGCCGTCCTGGCGGTTCGGACGAACGAGAGCATCGCCACCACCCTCACCCCCCTGGCCCCGTTCACCGCGTTCGTCTCGGACAACGGGACCACGTCGATCCGGGACCCTCGCACGACCCCGCCCTGGCACGACATCACGTCGGTGCCGGGGTATCCCGGCGCCGCGACCCAGGTGGAACTGGACGGCGACGCCACCCACCTCTACATCACGGTGCTCGGCGCGACCGGCACGATCGCCCGCACGACCTGTCTCGTACGGCCCACCCCGGGAACGCCGACGAACCCGTCCTGGCCGGGGAACTGCGGCGTCTTCACCAACCTGACCCCGCCGGACCGAGAACCGCCGGACATTCGTGAGGACACGGGATTCCGTGCCGGTGGCCATCGCGGAACCGGCGCGTACGACGGGGGGCGGCGCCGGTCGTAGGCTGCTCGCACCTGACGAACGGAGGGCCGGGATGGCCGGGACGACGGTGACCGAGGTGATGGCCGAGCTGGCCGGGCTCGAGGACCCGAGGGTACGCGAGGTGAACGAGAAACACGGTGACGATCACGGCGTGAACCTCGGCAGGCTGCGCGCGCTCGCGAAGCGGCTGAAGACGCAGCAGGAGCTCGCGTACCGGCTCTGGGAGACGGGTGACACCGCGGCGCGACTGCTGGCGATCCTGATCTGCCGTCCCAAGGCGTTCGGGCGTGACGAGCTGGACGCCATGCTGCGCGAGGCGCGCGTGCCCAAGGTGCACGACTGGCTCGTGAACTACGTGGTGAAGAAGAACCCGCACGCCGAGGAGCTGCGCATGGCCTGGTCGGCCGATCCGGATCCGGTGGTCGCGAGCGCCGGCTGGGCGCTGACCGTCGAACGCGTGGCGAAGAGGCCCGAGGGCCTCGACCTCGCGGGACTGCTCGACGTCGTCGAGGCCGACATGAAGGACGCCCCGGACCGCCTGCAGTGGGCGATGAACCACTGCCTGGCCCAGATCGGGATCGAGCACGCCGAGCACCGCGCCCGTGCCGTCGACATCGGTGAGCGCCTGGGTGTGCTCAGGGACTACCCCACCTCCCCGGGCTGCACGTCCCCGTTCGCACCCGTCTGGATCACCGAGATGGTGAGCCGGGGCGGTTCCTAGGCGTGTCGCGTTCCCGGCACCCCGATCGGGGGGGGGCGGGATCTCGGACGTCGACGGTCTTCCCGGCCGCCGCGAAGGCCCCCGAGCCCGGGTTCGCGGGCAGGCGTCGCGATGGCCGGAAGTTCACGCGGGCACGTGGTTGCGGAGCCGGAGCTCCTCCGGGTACGGGGCGAAGTAGGTCTGGTCGCGTACGTACTCGGCGGCCTCGCCGCGGGCGTGGTGGCGGATCAGGGTGACGGGGACGCTCAGTGACACCCGGCCGGCCTGGTAGGAGGCGATGACCTCGGCCAGGTCGGCCCGGCGGGCCGGGTCGAGCGAGTCGCCCAGCATGCCCACGCAGTGCTGCAGGACGTTGACGTGGCGGCCGATGCCGGCCGTGGCGGCGAACGCCGTCCCGAAGAAGCGCGTGTACGAGGAGGCCAGCTCCTCGCGGGGGAGCAGGCCCGCCTCGGCGACCACCCGTCCGGCCTCCCGGTAGGCGGAGGGGTGGTGGGCGAGGAGCTGCATCTTGTGCCGCGCGTGGAAGGCCACCAGGTCGCGGGGCCGCCAGTCGCTCTCCAGCAGGGCGCGGAGCCGGGCGTGGGCGAAGATCCGTTCCACGAAGGTCTCGCGGAGCAGGGCGTCGTTGAGCCGTCCCTCCTCCTCCACCGGGAGCAGCGGGTGGGTCTCCAGCACGACGGCCGCGAACACGCCCCGGCCCCGGCGGTGCACGACCGGGTTCTGGCCCTTGCCCTTGCGGCCGCTGCCGTCGCCCCAGGTCGCGGTGACGCCTTCCGGGTCGGGCGCGTACAGCGGGATGCCGTGCACGCCGCAGCTCGGGCTCTTGGACTTGAGGACGTAGCCGTCCACCTCGTTCAGGGTGCGCGCCCGGTCGGCGGCCAGGGCGGTCATCCGGTCGGTGAGGTCGATCCGGGTCCTGCGGGTGACCAGGCGCGGCCCGGCCGGCGAGTCCTCCAGGTGGAGGGTCTCGCGTGGCGCGCCGAGGCCGATCTCCATCTCCGGGCAGACGTGCACCCAGTCCACGTGGGCGTCGAGCTCGTCGCCCAGGAACCGGTCGCGGCTGTGGCCGCCGTTGAACCGGACGGGCTCCCCCATCAGGCAGCTGGAGACCGCGAGCTTCGGCCTGACGGCCGCCCCTGCCGCTCCACCGGTCGTCCCGGGCGTGCGCGCGGGGGCGGGGTGGCCGCTCATGCCGCGGCCGGGGTGAGGATGCCGGACAGGCGGCGCAGGCCACGGGCCGTACGGGCCTTGATCGTGCCGAGCGGGACGCTGAGCCTCTCGGCGATCTCCCGCTGCGTCAGGTCCCCGTAGTAGGCCAGCTCGATGGCCTGGCGCTGCGGCTCGGGAAGCTCGGCCAGCGCCCGCTGCACCTGGTCGCGCTCGGCCATGCCGTCCCCGTCCACGCGGCCGTCGTCGCCGGCCGGGTCCGCCAGCACGTCCAGCGGCACCGTGCGCAGGGTGCGCATCCGCAGGTGGTCGACCGCCCGCTTGTGCGCGATGCCGAGCATCCAGGCGGGCAGGCTGCGTGAGGGGTCGAAGCGGTGCCGTGATCGCCACACCTCGGCGAAGACGATCTGCTGGAGATCGTCGATCTCCTGCGGGGGAACGAAACGCCGCAGGTAGGACCGGACAAGGGAGCCGTGAACACGGAAGCACTCGGCGAGTGCCATGTCGTCGCCGGCGGCGAAACGAGCGTTCAAGGTGTCTGTCATGGTGGACTCCCCTTGCCGAGAAAACCTACTCAAAACTTATTCATACTCGCTCGGCGGCTCTGATCGCAAGCCGGGGCACGGCGGGGCGTGAGAAACCGGTCCCGGACGGTGATCACGGGAGCGCGGGCCGGTCGGGAGCGGAGGTCAGTCCACGGCGGCGAGGACGCGGGTGATGGCGTCCTCGAACGAGGTGGCGTGCGGGATCGAGGCGGGCAGCCCCTCCTGCCAGCCCACGCCCCCGGCGATGACCAGGCACGGAGGCCGGGTCGCGGGCAGCGACGAGAGCGGGGCGGGATCACCGGTGATCGGCAGCTGGGACCAGACGAAGACCACCGAGGGCCCCAGGCGGCGCATCGCGTCCGCCAGCGCCGGGTACGGGGTGCGGGAACCCAGCACCCGCGTCTCCACGCGGTGGTCGGTGGTCAGGGCCGCGGCCAGCGCGTAGTTCGGCAGGTTGTGCTGGTCGTCGGGAGCGCAGGCGAGCAGGACCGGCCGGACGTTGACCGGCCTGGCCGGCCGTTCGGTGAGCCCGATCAGCGAGGCCAGCAGCCGGTCGGAGAACAGGTGCTCGACCTCCACGCCCGCGGAGTTCTCCTCCTGGAGCCTGCAGATCGTCTCGAAGACCGGGATCACCAGCCGCTCCCAGGTCCACAGCACCCCGTGCCTGGACAGGGAGGCACCCAGCCACTCCTGCACCGTCCGGCTGTCCAGCGCCACCGCGGCCCGCGTCAGCATCGCGGCGGTCGGCAACGCGGGCGCGTCGGGCCGCCCGGCGGCGGGGAGGCGCTCCAGGGGCGGCCGCCCGGACGCGGGACCCGGCCTGGACGTCGTTCCGGGGCCTGGCGCCGGTCCGGACCGTGTTCCCGGCCGTGCCCCGGGTGCCGGCCCGGTGCCGGGGCCCTGCCCGGCCTCCCGCCCCGTTCCGGGGTCGGCCGGGGGCTCGGGGACGGTCTCGATCCTCAGCACCTCGCGGGCCGCGTCGGCCGCGGGCACGCCGCTCCTGATGAGCCGGTTCATCTCCTCCAGGCGCCACAGGTCGCGGGCGTCGTAGCGGCGGTGCCCCCCCGGGCTCCGGCGGCTCGGTCCCAGGCCGTAGCGTAGGTTCCAGGTCCGCAGCGTGGGGGCGGGGACGCCGAGACGCCGCGCGACGGCTCCGATGCCGTAGCCCGGTTCCTCATCGGCTACCACCTGACGCTGCTCGTCCATCTCATCTCATTTCCGGCCCGTCACCGCGGTTACCAGCGTGACAGGCGACGGGAGCGGTCGCTCCCTGAACGTTCCTTCGAGATGCGGTCCCCGCCGGATGCAACCGACCCAGCGTGACCGCCCGAAAGGAAAACGTGACCGATACAGTGATCGTTCTGTTCAGCCGCGATCTCCGGGTGCACGATCACCCGGCCCTCGCCGCTGCGTGCGAGCGCGCGCGTCATGTCATACCGCTCTTCGTGGCCGACCCCGCCGTGCCCTCAGGGAACCGCTGGGGCTTCCTGTCCGAGTGCCTGGCCGACCTGCGCGAGTCACTCAGGGAACGGGGCGGCGACCTGATCGTCCGCCGGGGCGACACGATCACCGAGACGATGCGCCTGGCCGGGGAGGTGGGGGCGGAGGCCGTTCACGCCAGCCTGGACGTCAGCACGTTCGCGCGCCTGCGCCAGCGCGGGCTGGCCGAGGAGTGCGAGCGGGCCCGGATGGAGTACCGCCTGTTCCCGGGGCTGACCGTCGTGCCGCCGGACGCCCTGCGCCCCTCGGGAGGCGGGGACCACTACCGGGTCTTCACGCCCTACTGGCGGGCCTGGAGCGGACGCCCCCGGCGGGAGCTGCTCAAGGCCCCGGGAACGGTGCCCGTTCCCCGGGACCTCTTCGCGGGGCCCCTGCCCGAGCACGGCGGCCGCTCCTACGAGCTGTTCCCCGGCGGCGAGACGGTCGGCCGCCGGAGGATGGAGCAGTGGCTGAGGCACTGCGTGCGGGAGTACACCGACGGCCACGACGACATGGCCGGGAACCGCACGTCCAGGCTCAGCCCCTACCTGCGCTTCGGCTGCGTCTCGCCGCTGGAGCTGGAGTCGCTCGCCGGGGAGGCCGCGAACCTGTGGGCCGCCGGGCCTGCCGACCCCGGCGGATCCGGCGAGTCCGGCGGGGTCGTCGGCCTCGCCGGGGACGCCGATCCCGCGGGGGAGGCCGACCCGTCGGGGAACGCGCGTCCCGAGGACGACGAGGACCCCAGGAGGGCCGCGTACGCCCGCGCCGCAGGCGAGGTCGCGGCCTTCGTCAGGCAGCTGTGCTGGCGCGACTTCTTCTACCAGGTGACGCGGGCCTTCCCGCGCATGGACCGCGACGACTACCGCCCGCGCGGGAACGAGTGGCGCGACGACGACCAGGCGGCGCGGGCGTGGGCGGAGGGCATGACCGGCGTCCCCATCGTGGACGCCGGGATGCGGCAGCTGCTCACCGAGGGGTGGATGCACAACCGGGCCCGCCTGATCACGGGCTCGTTCCTGGTCAGGCGGCTCGGCCTCGACTGGCGCGTCGGCGGGGACCACTTCTTCGAGCACCTGCTCGACGGCGACGTGGCCAACAACTACGGCAACTGGCAGTGGGTGGCCGGGACCGGCAACGACACCCGGCCCAACCGGCCCGTCAACCACATCCGCCAGGCCAGGCGCTACGACCCGGACGGGGAGTACGTCCTGCGCCACGTCCCCGAGCTCCGCGCGGTGCCCAAGCGGATGATCCACGAGCCGTGGCGGCTCTCCTCGCCCGTCCCCGGCTACCCGCCGCCGCTGGTGTCGATGGGCTGAGCGCGACGGCCGTGAAAAGACCCTGCCGGCGGGCGGCCCTCCCCGCGGGGCGCCTGCGGGGAGGGCCACCCACCGGCAGGGCGGCGGGGGGAGGGCCGGCGAGGCCCGGTGGGACGGGGGAAGGCCGGTGAGGGGCCTTCCGAGGGACGGGAAAGGGTACGGGGCCGCTGCCGGCCGTGAGGGTGCCGGGAGCCCGTGGGGGCGGTCGGCTAGTGCCGGTGGTGGTCGTCGTCCTCGTCGTCGTCCTCGTCAGAGGGGCCGTCCGAGGGCTCGACGCCCAGCACGGCCTCGCGGGGCTCGATCTGGTCGACGTGCTCGATCAGCCCCAGCACGTGGTCCGGCTCGATCAGCCACTGCAACGCGGTGGCACCGGTCTCGTCGGTCGAGACGAGCTCGGCCTGCTCCTTGCGCTCGTCGTCGTCCAGGTCCGCGTCGGGGTGGTTGACCTCTTTCAACGCGGCCGCCTGCAGGGCGGCGATGTCCTGCACTTCGACGGTCAGTTCAACGGTAAGACGCAGATAGCGTTCGGTGCCCGATTCATCACTCATGGTGGAATCCTAGTGCCTGGAGGGAGTCGGACCTGACTAGGGGAGCTTCCACTCCACCGGGGTCGCGCCCTGCTGCAGCAGAAGGTCGTTCGTCCTGCTGAACGGGCGGGAGCCGAAGAAGCCGCTGCGGGCGGACAGGGGGCTGGGGTGGGCCGACTCGATGGCGGGCAGGTCGCCGAGCATCGGGCGCAGGGTGCGGGCGTCGCGGCCCCACAGGATCGACACCAGGGGCGTGCCGCGCGCGACGAGGGCCTCGATGGCCCGGGCGGTGATCTCCTCCCAGCCCTTGCCGCGGTGCGAGGCGGGCTTGCCCGGCATGACGGTGAGCACCCTGTTGAGCAGGAGCACGCCCTGCTCGGTCCAGGGGGTCAGGTCGCCGTTGCCCGGCATCGGGAGCCCGAGGTCCTCGGTGAGCTCCTTGTAGATGTTGCGCAGGCTGCCCGGGATCGGCTTCACGTCCGCGGCGACGGAGAAGCTCAGGCCGATCGGGTGGCCCGGGGTGGGGTAGGGGTCCTGCCCCACGATCAGCACCTTCACCTGGTCGAAGGGCTGCTGGAAGGCGCGGAGCACATTGGCCCCCGAGGGGAGGTACTGCCTGCCCTCGGCCACCTCCTTCCGCAGGAACTCGCCCATGTCGGCGACCTTCTCGGAGACGGGTTCGAGGGCCTTCGCCCACCCGGCTTCCACGACTTCGTTCAAGGGACGTGCGGCCATGGGGGGACCCTATCGAGGTTTGAGGCCCGGTACGGCGCGCCCCGTCGAATCGACGCGCGCCGCACCGGGCCTGCCCCTGTTATCTACTTCACCGAACCGGCCATCATCCCCTGGACGAAGTAACGCTGGAAGGCGAAGAAAAGGATCAACGGGATGATCAGCGACAGGAACGCGCCTGGCGCAAGAATGTCCACGTTGGTCCCGAATTGCCGCATCTGGGACTGAAGGGCCTTGGTCATCGGCTGGTTCTCCGGGTTGGCGAAGACCAGCGAGACGAGCAGGTCGTTCCACACCCACAGGAACTGGAAGATGCCGAGCGAGGCGACCGCGGGCTTGGCCAGCGGGAACACCACGGTCGAGAAGATCTTCCACTCCCCGGCGCCGTCCATCCGCGCCGCCTCCAGCAGCGAGCGCGAGATGCCCGCGAAGAAGTTGCGGAGCAGGAAGATGGCGAAGGGGAGACCGAACGCGACGTGGAAGAGCACCACGCTGACGATGGAGCCGAAGATCCCGGCCGACCCGTAGAGCTTGGCGATCGGGATCAGCGCGATCTGGGTCGGCACCACCAGCAGGCCGACCACGACGAGGAACAGCGCGTCCCTGCCGGGGAACTCCATCCAGGCGAACGCGTACGCCGCCATCGCCGCGATGCCGATCACCAGGACGGTCGAGGGCACCGTGATGAACACGGTGTTCCAGAACGACGCGGTGAACCCGGTGGCCAGCAGGTCGGAGTAGTTCTTCAGGGTGAGCTCGGCCGGCTTGGTGAGCACCGTCCACCAGCCGGTGGAGTTGTTGGCCGTCTCGTTCCTGATCGAGACGATGAACAGGCCCAGCGTGGGGACCAGCCAGAACAGGCCGATCACCACCAGCACCGCCTGGACGACGCCGCCGCCGAGCCGGTCCGCGATCCTGCCGAGGGTGCCGCGCCTCGGGGCGCCGAGGGGGGAGGTCGTCACTGGTTGTCCCTCCTGAACCGGCGGATGTTGAGAATCATGAACGGCAGGACGAGGATCAGCAGGAAGATGGCCAGCGCGCTGCCCAGCCCCTGGTTGCTGCCTCCGCCGAACGAGACCCGCCACATCTCCAGCGCGATCACGTTGGCCTGTGGCTGCACCGATCCCGGGGCGATGACGAAGACCAGGTCGAACACCTTCAGGGTGTTGATGATCATCGTGACGAAGACCACCAGGAGCACCGGCGAGAGCAGCGGAACGGTGATCTTCCGGAACACCTGCCACTCGGTGGCGCCGTCGATGCGGGCCGCCTCCAGCGCGTCGCGCGGGATGGCCGCGAGGCCGGCCGCGATCAGCACCATGGCGAACCCGGCCCACACCCAGATGAACGCCCCGATGATCGCCGGAGTGATCAGCGCCGGGCCCAGCCAGGGGATGCCGTTGAAGGCCGCCTGGAAGTTCGACTGCGGAAGCCGTACCCGATAGTCGCCCGGAGCGAGCCCGGTGAAGCGGAAGGTCCCGTCGGCCTCGCTGGTGGCGGTGGCCTTGACGGCGCCGTTCTGCACCGCCTCGACCGTCACCCCCGCCAGGGCCTTCTCGGTGGCGTCCACCTGGTTGAGCTCGCCGCCGCCGCCCTGGGTGAAGTCCACCCAGACGGTCCCGGCCAGCTCGCCCGGCCCCGGCTGCGCCGCCTTGGCCGTCGCGGCCGAGGCCACGTCGGCGGGCTTCACGCCCACCAGCGGGATCAGCACCGGCTGCCCGGGGCTCGCAGGCTGCCTGGTCGTCACCGCGCCGCCCTCGGTGACGACGGGCGCCTGGTCGTTCTCCCTGGCGCGGGCGTCGGGGTAGGTCTGCCCGGAGCCGAAGAAGCCGGTCACCGTGGTGATCACGGCGTTGGCCACGCCCCGGTCGGGGTCCTGCTCGTAGACCAGGCGGAAGATGACGCCCGAGGCCATCAGGGAGACGGCCATCGGCATGAACACGATCAGCTTGAACGCGGTCGCCCAGCGGATCCGCTCGGTCAGCACCGCGAAGATCAGGCCGATCACGGTGACCAGGGCCGGGGCCACCACGACCCAGATCAGGTTGTTCCTGATCGTGGTCAGGGTGCCGGAGTCGCTGAAGATCGCCGCGTAGTTGCCCATCCCGACGAAGGTGTCGCCGGTGGCGTCGTAGAGGCTGCGGAAGACGGAGTAGACGATCGGGTAGATCACCATCACGCCGAGCACGAGCGCGCCCGGCAGCAGGAACCACAGTGCCAGCCGGGGCGGCGGGCCCAGCCGGGTGGCCCCGGCGGGCACCACCGCGGGGGCGGCGGGCCCGGCCGTCGTGAGCGCGGGCCCTGCCGTCGCCTCCGGTACGGCCGGATGGCCGGACGGCTCGTCCCGGGCGGGGGCCTCGGAGACCGGGGCCTCGGAGGCCGGAGTCTCGGAGGCCGGAGTCTCGGGGCCGGGGGCGGACGCCGGTGGTGAGGCGTCGTCCGGGCGGGTTTCTTTCGGTCCGGAGGAGGGACCGCGGGCGGCGTCGTCGCCGCCGCGCGGGCCCTGCGGGCCGTCCAACCTGTCGGTCACGGCCGCTCTCCCCTACTTCCAGGCCTTCTTGGCGTCGGCCTCGAGCTTGGCCTGGATGCCCTTGACGTCCGAGGGGTCGCGGACGAAGTCCTGCAGGTGCTTCCACTCGGCCTTGCCGTCGGTGCCGCCGAACGCGCTGGGCGCGAGGTCGGACATGTCGTAGCGGACGGCGTCACCGGCCGCGATGATCGTCTCGGCGAGCTTCTTGGTCAGCTCGTCCGGGTAGTTGTCCGGCGAGACGTTGCGGTTGGGGGACAGGTAGCCGGGCAGCTTCGCCCAGACCTCGCCGCCCTCCTTGGAGGCGAGGAACTCCAGCAGCGCCATCGCGCCCTTGGAGTCCTTCAGCGCCACCGCGATGTCGCCGCCCAGCACCACCGGAGCGGTGTCGCCGGCCTTGGGGAACGGGAAGTACTTGGCCTCCTCGCCGAGCTTGGCGCCCGACTGCTCGGCCGTGACGCCCACGAAGTCCGCCTCGATGACCATCGCCGACTTGTCCTGGCCGTAGACCTGGGTCACGCAGGTCGGGAAGTCGGTCTGCAGTGCGCCCGCGGAGCCGCCGAGCAGGAACTCCTTCTTGCCGACGAGCTGGGCGATCTTCTCCAGCGCGGTGGTGACGCTGGGGTCGGTCCACGGGATCTCGTGCTTGGAGAGCTTGGTGTAGTTCTCCGGGCCCGCGGTGGACAGGTAGACGTTCTCGAACAGGTCGGTCAGGGTCCAGCCGGAGGCGCCGCAGAGCGAGAACGGCGGGGTGCCGGAGTCGGCGACGGTCTGGGCGGTCTTGATCAGGTCGTCCCAGGTGGCCGGGGGCTGCGCGCCGGCGTCCTGGAAGGCCTGGTCGCGGTACCAGATGAGCGACTTGTGGGCCGCCTTCACCAGCACGCCGTAGGACTGGCCGCCCGCGGAGCCGAGCTCCTTCCAGTACGGGGTGTAGTTCTGGTCGATCTGCGCCTGGACCTCGGGGGTCAGCGGCTTGAGGGACTTCTGGTCGGCGTACTGCCCCACCAGGCCGGGCTGGGGGAGGATCGCGATGTCCGGCGGGTTACCGCCCTGGATGCGCGGGCCGAGGTAGGCGCCGGTGTCCTCACCGGTGGAGGCGTAGGTGACCTTTGCGCCGGTCTTCGCCTCGAAGGCCTTGAGCACCTGCTCGAAGTTCTCCTGCTCGGCGCCGGTCCACTTGGCGGCGACCTCGACGGTCACGCCTTCGAGGGTCTTGGCGGCGGCCGCGGGGGCCGACGAGGCGCCGCTCGCGGCCGGGGCCGGGGAGGCGGGGGTCGCCGCCCCGCCGCCGCACGCGGCCAGAGCCAGCGCCAGTCCCGCCGTCGTCACCGTGGGAAGGGTTTTGCGCATGCTGAACAGACCTCCTGATATGCGTTCCCTCCGGCGGGAGAGCTGCCGGGACGGGAACGGGTCGTGAGAATCGCGATGGAGAGGTGCGGCGTGATCGTGACCGGGCCGCGGGTCCTGCCGGGATCGCCGGGGCGTCACGGGCCCCGGATGATCTCGTCGAGCTGGCCTTTCATGGAGGCGACGATGTCGTCGCCGGCCTCCTCGAAGGGTGGGGTGAGAGCGTTGGAGACCGCACTGGCGATCACCAGGCTCACCTGGTCGTAGTTGGCGCTGGCGGGCCTGGGGCGGGCAGAGAGGATGCTCTGCTTCAGGACCGGCAGGTAGGGGAATCGTCTGATCAGTTCGGGGTCGTCGTACAGCTCGGCCCACACGGGCGGGAACGAGCCCTCGGTGAGCACCCGGCGCTGGTTCTCCAGGCTGGTGAAGTAGCGGATGAACTCCACGGCCGACTTCTGCCGCTTGGAGAAGGCGCTGACCGCGAGGTTGTACCCGCCGAGGGCACCGGTGCCCGGCCCGTTCGGGCCGGGCAGCCGGGTGACCGCGAACCGGTCCGCGACGAGCGAGCCGGTGGCCGGCCCGTACGCGTGCGGCCAGTTGCGGGCGAAGGCCAGCCGGCCCTCCTGGAACGCCAGCCGCGCCTCCTCCTCCTTGAAGGAGAGCGACTCGAGCGGGATCCACCCCTCCCGGAACCCGTTCACCAGGAAGTCCAGGCCGGCCTTGGCCTTGGTCACGTCCATGGTCACCTTCGTGCCGTCGGGGCTGAGGATCTGCCCCCCGGCCGACTGCACGGCCTCGGTGAAGTTGACGGTCAGGCCCTCGTAGGCGAGGAACTGCCCGGCGTAGCCGCCGATCCGGTGCTTGGCGTGCAGGGAACGCGCCTGCTCGCGCAGCTCCTTCCAGGTCTTCGGCGGGGTGAACCCGTGCTGGGCCAGCAGGTCCTTGCGGTAGTAGAGCAGGCCGGCGTTGCTGGTGTACGGCACCGCCCAGAGCTTGCCCCGGTAGACGGCGGTGTCGACGACCGGGGGCAGGAACCGGCCGAGCGGGAACATGCCCCGCTCCAGCGGCAGGATCCAGCCCGCGTCGGCGAACTCCGCCGTCCAGACCACGTCCAGCCCGAGCACGTCGTAGCGGTCGCTCCTCGCCTGGAGGTTGGCGACCATCTGCGCGCGCTGCTCGTCGGAGGCCTCGGGGAGTTCGAGCAGGGTCGCCCGCTCCTCGGGATGGACCTGGTTCCACCTGTCGAGCAGCGGTTGCAGGTACGCGGTGGTGTCACGCCCGATCACCAGGGTGAACGGGCCGCTCCCGCCGAAGCGTTCCGCGGGCTGCGCGCCGACCGCCGAGCACCCGCCCAGAAGGATCACGGTGAGCGCGATGGGGATGAACCGGCGCACTGTGACCTCCTGATTTCCAGTTGGTTACATACGTGTTAGGTAGATGCATTCATGTTATGCATAGCGGTAACATCAGCGTCAACGGATGGACGCGTAACACTCACGTAACGAGCTCTCCGAGGAGGTGGGGCGTGCGGCTGACGCTGCTGGCGCTCCTCGCGAAGGAATCTGCCCACGGCTACGAGCTCAAACAGGCACTTGAACAGATATTCGGCGGCGCGTACCCTTCACCGAACATCGGGCAGATCTACGTCACGCTCGGCCGGCTGGAGAAGGACGGCCTGGTGCGTTCCGTGGACGTCGAGCAGTCCAACCGGCCGAACAAGAAGGTCTACCACCTGACGGCCGCGGGCCGTGAGGTCCTCGGCACGTGGGTGGACGAGCCCTCGGAGGGCCCGCGGGTGCGGGACGAGTTCTTCCTGAAGCTCGTGCTGGCGCCGGCGAGCGGGACCGCCGACAGAACAGCGATGATCAACCGCCAGCGCCGCCACTACCTCGGACTCATGCGTGACCTCAACGAACTCGCCGAACGCACCGACCCGGCCAACCGGGTCGCCCTGCTGCTCGTCGAGGGGGCCATGCTCCACCTCCAGGCGGACCTCGACTGGCTCGAACGCTGCCAGGAGGACCTGAGGTGACCCCTTCCGCGGTCGAGACGCCCCCGGTGGTCGACACCGTCAACCTCGTGAAGATCTACCAGGACGGCGGGGTGCCGGTGCCCGCCGTGCGCGGGGTCGACCTGCGGGTCGCCCCGGGGGAGTTCGTGGCGATCATGGGTCCCTCGGGGTCGGGCAAGTCCACCCTGGTGCACATGCTCGGCGGCCTGGAGGCCCGCACCAGCGGGGAGATCTGGCTCGACGGCCAGCGCGTCGACACGCTGGGCGAGAGCGCCTGGGCGCTGCTGCGCAGGCGCAGGATCGGCTTCGTCTTCCAGTTCTTCAACCTCGTCGCCAACATGACCGTGGCCGACAACGTCGAGCTGCCCGCGCTGCTGGCGGGCGTCTCCGCGCGCGAGGCCCGCAGGCGCCGCGAGCACCTGCTGGGCGAGCTCGGCCTGACCGACCGCGCCGACGCCGCTCCCTCCCAGCTCGCCGGCGGCGAGCAGCAGCGGGTCGCGCTGGCCCGCGCGCTGGCCAACGAGCCGAGCCTGCTGCTGGCCGACGAGCCCACCGGCAACCTCGACAGCCGCAACACCCGCGACGTGCTGCGGCTCCTGGGCGAGGTGCACCGCGACGGGCAGACCGTCATCATGGTCACCCACGACGCCAGGGTGGCCAGCCTGGCCGACCGGGTGGTCTCCCTGCTGGACGGCCAGATCGTCGACGACGGCGGCGCCGGCCTGGTCCGCCGCCGCCCCCGGAGCGGCGCGGGCGGCGTCGTCGAGCTGAGGGGCTGACCCGCGGTGAGCACCGTGCGCGCCTCGCTCAGGTGGGTCCGCGCCGACCTGCGGGCGCGCCGGGGACAGACGCTGCTGACGGTGCTGGCCGTGGCCGGGATCGTCACGGCGCTGATCACCTCCGCGACCCTCCTGGAGGACGGCACCAACCCCTGGCGGGCGCTGTTCGCCGAGTCCAGGGGCGCGCACGTGTGGATCCACACCCGTGAGGCCCCCGACCCGGTCGTGATGTCGCGGCTCCCGGGCGTGGTGCAGGTCGCCGGGCCCTACCGGTCGGCGCCGGTCACGCTCACCCTGAACGGCAAGAAGTCCCCGGTGGCCCTGCGGGAGAGTCCGGGGACGCCGTCGCAGGTCGCCGTCCCGCTGATCCGCGAGGGGCGCACGCTCCGTCCCGGCGACACCGACGGCGTGGTCGTCGAGCGCTCGTTCGCCAGGGCACTCGGCCTGCGCGTGGGCGGTCCCTTCCCGGTGACCGCGCTCAACGGCGCCACCCACCCGCTCATCGTGGTCGGCCTGGCCGACAGCGCCGACCAGGGCTTCTACCCCGAGTGGACGCCCGGCCTGGCCTGGACGCTCCCGCCGGTCCTGGCCAGGGTCGAGCCCGCCCTGGGACGCAGCGAGTCCGTCACGGGCCTGCGCCTGGCCGACGGCGAGGCCACCCTGCCCGCGGTGCACGGCGCCGTCACCCTGCTGAACGGGCAGATCCAGCGGATGTCCACCTGGCGCGAGGTCCGCGCCTCGATGGAGCTGGACAACCGGCTGCTCGGCACGCTGCTGGCGCTGTTCGGCGTCACCGGGCTGGTCGCCGCGGCCCTGGCCATCGCCAACGCGGTGGGCGGCCGGGTGCTCACCCAGACCCGCGACATCGCCACCCTCAAGTCCCTCGGCTACACCCGGGGCCAGGTCTTCGGCGTCCTGATGGCCGAGCACGGCGCGCTCGGACTGGCCGGCATCGCCGTCGGGCTGGTCTGCGGCCAGGTCGCCGCCTCGTTCGTGCTGGACGGCGTGCCGCTCGCGCCGCTCTCCCCGGTCCCGCTGCTGGCCATCGCCGCCGGCACGGCCGCGGTGGTCCTGGTGGCCGTCGCGCTGCCGGCCTGGCGCGGCGGCCGGACCCCTCCGGTCCCCGCCGCCCCGGCGGCGCCGCCCCGGGGCCACCTGTCGCGGCTGGCCCGGCTGGCGCTCCTCGCACGGCTCCCGCCCGCCCTCGTGCTGGGCAGCCGCGACGCCTTCACCCGCCGCCTGCCGGCCTTCCTGAGCATCTTCGGCGTGGCGATCCCGATGATGATGATCACCATCGCGCTCGGCTGCTGGAGCACCCTGGACGACTTCCTGCGCCACCCCGAGCGGGTCGGCCAGGCGGCCGCGCTCGTGGTGCGGCCCGCCAAGCTCCCGGCGGACGAGACCGCGCGGATCGTCAGGGCCGACCCCGGCGTGCTGGCCGCCCACCCGGGCGCCGAGGTGCCCGCGCTGGAGCCGGAGCAGACCAGGAGCGTGCTGGCGCGCGCCGTGGGCACCTCCGCCGAGCCGTACCCCTTCTCGGTCGTGGAGGGGCGGATGTTCGCGGCCCGGGGGGAGGCCGTCGCCGGGCAGGGGCTGCTGGACCTGCTGGACGTGAGGATCGGCGACCGCGTCCGGCTGACCGTCGGCGGCACCCCGCTGATCGTGCACCTGGTGGGCCGGGTGGTGGAGCCCGACCACGACGGCGAGGTGCTCTCGCTGGGGATCGACAGCCTCCCGGCCAAGGACGCGGTGCCGCCGCAGTTCTACAGCGTGGTGCTCAGGCAGGGCGCCGACCCGGCCACGGTCCGCTCCCGGCTGCTGGCCGCCTCGGGCGAGGCGCTGGAGGTGCAGCGGGTGGTCAACCCGGCCGAGCGGCTCGCCGTCATCCGGGTGGTGATCGTGGCGCTGATCGGGGTGCTCGCCCTGCTGGGCCTGGCCAACCTGCTCACCGCCGGCGCCCTGGGACTGCGCGACCACGCCTTCGACCTGGCGGTGCTCAAGGCCATGGGCCTCACCCCCCGCCAGGTGGCCGCGACCCTCGTCACCGGGACCGGCCTGCTGATCGTGCTGGGCGTGGTCGCGGGCACCGCGGCCGGGGCCTCGGTGGTCGGCGGGCTGATCGACCTTCAGGGCCACACCAGCGGGGTCGGCGCGGGCATCGGCCGTACGCCCTCGCTCCTGACGCTCGCCGTCGCGGCGCTCGTCGCGGTCGGGGCGTCCCTGCTGGTGACGCTGATCCCGGCCGGCCGCGCGGCCCGCGCGCGGGTCCCGGTCACCGCCCGGTAGTCCTCACCGGTTCCGGCGCGGCCTCGGGGACGCCGGGACTCCGCGTGGCTCCGGGGGTGGGGCGCCCCGGACACGGGAGTTCCGGGGGCGTCCCGGACCCACGGGAGGACCCGGGAGGTCGTCCCGGGCCCTCGCTCACGGTCGGAGCGTGAGCGAGAACCGGTGCGAGCCGCTCAGAGGGTGAACGAGGACCGTCGCGAGCCGCTCAGAGCGTGAGCGAGAACCAGTAGAAGCCGTGACCGGGCAGGGTCAGCAGGTACGGCAGGGTGCCCACCTCGGGGAAGCGCACCCCGCCCCTGGCCTCGACCGGGGTCATGCCCAGGAAGCGGCGCAGGTCCAGCTCGACCGGCTGCGGGAACTTCGACAGGTTGTTGACGCACAGCATCAGGTCGTCCCCGTCCTCGCGGACGAAGCTGAGCACCGCCGGGTTGCTGGACCACAGCTCGTTGTAGACGCCGGTGCCGAAGACCGGGTGGTCGCGGCGGATCGCCAGCATGTTCCTGGTGAAGTGCAGCAGCGAGGCCGGGTTCTTCTGTTGGGCCTCGACGTTGACCGCCTGGTAGCCGTAGATCGGGTCCATCACGGCCGGCAGGTACAGGCGCCCGGGGTCGGCCCTGGAGAATCCGGCGTTGCGGTCGGGGCTCCACTGCATCGGGGTGCGGACCGCGTCGCGGTCCTCCAGCCAGATGTTGTCGCCCATGCCGATCTCGTCGCCGTAGTACATGACCGGGGAGCCGGGCAGCGACAGCAGCAGCGCGGTGAACAGCTCGATCTGGTCGCGGTCGTTCTCCAGCAGCGGGGCGAGGCGGCGCCGGATGCCCAGGTAGGCCCGCATCCGCGGGTCCTTGGCGTACTCGGCGTGCATGTAGTCGCGCTCCTCCTCGGTGACCGTCTCGAGCGTCAGCTCGTCGTGGTTACGCAGGAAGATGCCCCACTGGGCGCTGTCGGGGAGCTTGGGGGTCCGCGACATGATCTCGGAGATCGGCTCGCGGCTGCCCCGGCGCACCCCCATGAAGATGCGCGGCATCAGCGGGAAGTGGAACGCCATGTGGCACTCGTCGCCCCCGGCGGCGGGGTCGCCGAAGTACTCCACGACGTCCTCGGGCCAGCCGTTGGCCTCGGCCAGCAGCACCCGGTCGGGGTAGAGCCGGTCGACCTCGGCGCGGACCTTCTTCAGGTACGCGTGGGTCTCCGGCAGCCCCGAGCAGCTCGTCCCCTCGCGCTCGAACAGGTAGGGGACCGCGTCCAGGCGGAAGCCGTCGATGCCGAGGTCCAGCCAGAAGCGCAGGACCTCCAGCATGGCCTCCTGGACCGCCGGGTTCTCGTAGTTCAGGTCGGGCTGGTGGTGGAAGAAGCGGTGCCAGTAGTACTGCTTGCGGACCGGGTCGTAGGTCCAGTTCGACTCCTCGGCGCCGACGAAGATGATCGGCGCGTCCGGGTACCCGGCAGGGTCGTCGGACCAGACGTAGAAGTCCCCGTACGGGCCCTCGGGGTCGTGCCGCGAGGCCTGGAACCAGGGGTGCCTGTCGCTGGTGTGGTTCATCACCAGGTCGGTGATGATGCGCAGGCCCCGCTGGTGCGCCGACTCGATCAGCTGCACGAAGTCCCCGAGGTCGCCGAAGTCCGGCAGGATCTTCATGTAGTCGGAGATGTCGTAGCCGCCGTCGCGCAGGGGGGATTCGTACAGCGGCAGCAGCCACAGGCAGTCGACGCCGAGCCACTGGACGTAGTCCAGCTTCTCGATGAGACCGCGCAGGTCACCCGTGCCGTCGCCGTTGGAGTCCTTGAACCCGCGGACCAGCACCTCGTAGAAGACGGCGCGCTTGTACCACTGGGGATCCGCCGAGACGAAGTCCTCGGCCACGGACTCCGAGGCATGGGGAAGGGGGGATGCGTTCATCGTGTTCTCGCTCACGGTGATGGAGGCAGGACGAAGTCACCGGATGCTCCGGCTGATGATGTTTGGTGACCGCGCCGGCGGGAGCCGTCATCCCCACGTGCTCCGTGCCCTCGGACGGACCGAATGTGTGATTCTGGTCCATCCGTTCTGGCGCTTTCTGGGCCGAACACTACCAGCCGAGCGAACCTCTGGAAGCCCTCTTGGCGAGGTGGATCGGGCCCTTCCCGCGGAATCCTTCCGGGGGTCGCGGTGGGGCCGCGTAATCGCCGTGTCATCCGTTGTTTTCCCACGGGAAACACGGCGCGCTCAAGGGACTCGGGGAGCACCGGGAACACCGGGAACACCTGGGACTTCGGGAACACGGGGAAACGCAGGGAACGCAGGGAACAACCGGGACTTCAAGAACACCGGGAACACGCGGGATTTCGGGAATGCCGGAGACTTCGGGAACACCGGGAACGTCCGGGACACCGGGGACGCCGGGGGCACCGGGGACACCGGGGACACTGCTCCGGTCCCGTGTCCGGGGCGGGGTTCCTCCACGAGGCCCGGACCCGGCCGGGAAGCGGTCAGGTCGCCCGCGCGGACGAGAGGCCCGGGAAAGGGCGAGAGGCCCGGGAAAGGGCGAGAGGCCCGGGAAAGGGCGAGAGGCGCAGGAAAGGGGGAGGTCGCCCGCGAGGGCGGGAGGCTCAGGCCCAGGGAGGGGTGAGGTCGCCCACGTGGTCGCGGTGGTCGCCGATCCAGGCGCCGAACAGCACCAGGCTCCGCACCCAGAAGCGGTCGTTCCAGCCGTGGAAGCGGGCCAGCGCGTCCGGCCCGTCGGCGACCACGGACAGCAGGTGCTCCGACAGCAGCGAGGGCACCGTCTCGGCGACCAGGCCGAGCATCCGGTGGCCGTAGTCCCTGGCGGGCGCGGCGGCCGAGCGGAGCGGGACCCGCTGGAGCGGCTGCTTGACCACGTTGGTGGACGGCAGCGCGGCCACCCGCGGGTCGGCCGCGTGCAGGACCTCGCGGTAGAAGCGCCCGGCGGCCTTGCGGTGCACGCCGACCGAGAGCGCGGCGTCGAAGAACTCCGGGTGCAGGAACGGCGCCGCGAACGACGCCTCCGGGCCGACCAGGTTGACCGGCGAGCGGGCGATGCCCCGCGCGGTCCGGGTGTGCAGGACCGACAGCGGCAGCTCGGCCCGGTGCCCGTTGAGCATGGAGGTCGAGGCGGTGAAGGCCCGCCCGACCGTGTCGGTGATCCAGGACTCGGCCCGCTCCGACAGGAACGGCACCGACGCCGCTCCCAGCGTCAGCGAGCCGAGCAGCGCGGCCTTGCGCTCGGCCTGCGTGGAGGCATCCAGCGCGGCCCCGCTGACCATGAAGTTCTTCAGCAGCGGCCCGCCGGCCAGCCCGTCGACCAGCGTCCGGCCCGACCGGTGCACCTCGCGGGCGAACGGGGTGTACCAGGCGTGGTGGGGGGTGAGGAACTCCAGCCGCCGCGCCGCGGCCAGCGCGTCGTCGGGGTAGTCGCCGGCGTCCTGGGTGATCACCCGGTGGCGTACGCCCAGCTCGCGGGTGATCGCCCTGGCGAAGACGATGTCGGTGTCGGTGCCGTCGTCGGGGCTGGTCGTCCACGACTCCACGTCGGCCCCGCGCGCCACCGCGACCGAGCAGAGCAGCCGCGAGTCGTAGCCGCCGCTGACCGGCACGAGCAGCGGGCGACCGTCGAACTCCTTGTAGGCCTCGTGCAGGATGTCCAGGATCTCCCCGGCCGTCCGCCCGGCCTCGTAGGGCTCCTCGCGCAGCCAGCGGGGCAGCATCCGCTCGGCCGAGATCCGGCCGCTCGCCCGGTCCCAGACCAGCGCGCTGGACCCGGCCAGCCGCCTCACCCCGGCGTAGGGGGTGTCGTCGCGCAGCGGGAAGGTCAGCTGGATGATCGAGGCCCAGGCCTCCCAGTTGACCTCGTGCGGGCCGCGCGCGACGGCCAGCAGCGGCTCCAGCAGCGAGGAGAAGTAGACCGCCCCGTCGCGTTCCAGGTGGTAGACGTCCACCAGGCCCAGGCCGCCGGCGTGCAGGACGACCCGTTCGCCGTCGTCGATCAGGCCGGGCGTCTCGTAGGTCTCCGCCACGGTGATCCACGGCGCGGCACCGTCGGGGGCGCGCTCGCCCCAGGCGAAGGCCCAGGTGCGCTCGTCACGCCGGTAGGGCGGCAGCGGCGAGGAGCTGAACAGGGCAGCCCCGGGGTCCTGGACGGCGGGCCTGACCCGCGGCCCGGCTCCGCGCAGCGCCTCCAGGACGGCCTCGTCGAGGTGTCCGATGCCGCCGCAGACGTACGGCCTCACATTGAACGTCGGCCACTGCACCGTGCTGACTCCTCTATGTCGCGATTGACCAAAGGGTATCCTTTCGGCCGGCTGAGAAAACGGAGGACGGCGTGGCGGGCGACCAACTCGAAAGCACACGACAGGCGTTACGCGAGGCGGTGGCCCACGCGGAACGGGCCTCCGAGCTGGCCCGGCTGCTGGACGCGGCGCAGGCCAGGGTCGCCGAGGCGGAGCGTGCGGCCGAGGAGCTGCGCGCGCTGCGGGAGCGGCTGAGCGAGACCGAGGAGCGCCTGGAGGCCGCGAACGCCGCCGAGGAGAAACTTCGCAGGGATCTGGCCGAGCAGCGCTACCAGGCCGAGGTGGCCAAGTGGAAGCTGTCGTCGGTGCAGGTGGCGCGCTGGTCCAGGCTCGGTGACGCGATCAAGACCGGCAAGAGCAACCCGGTCCGGCTGGCCAGGGGCCTGCGCGGCGCGGCCAAGCCGGCCAAGCGCCCGACCGCCCCCAAGCGCCAGCCCGTCCCCCGCAAGACCGGCGACAGGCCCGCCGTCCCCGGCGCGTCCTTCCAGGCCACCAGCTCCGTCAGGACCGTCGGCGGCAGGTCGGTGAAGCTCAAGCCGTTCCGCGTCCCGACCGGCCCGAACACCCGCCCGCACCTGACCGCGGCCGTGATCGCCGAACCGCACGGCGAGGCGCTGCTGCGCTACGAGTGGCGCCAGACGACCGGCTTCACGCCGCGCGACTTCGCCCGGGTCCTGGCCGTCGAGGTGCCGCACCTGCTGCTGGTGGAGTCGGTCACCGAGGGGCCGTGGGCCGAGGAGCTGCGCCGGCCGGGACAGGGACTGCGCGGCCTGCTGTCGTGGTGCGCGCAGCGGGGCATCCGCACGGTCTTCTGGCACACCGGCGGCACGGTGGACGACTTCGCCGCCGCGGCCGGATCGTTCGAGCACGTGGTGACCGCGCTGCCGGCGTCGGTGAGGGCGTGGGGCGCCGCGCTGGCGGCCCGGGAGCCCGAGCCCGGCCGCCGGGCGCCCTCGCTGGGGATCCTGCCGTTCGCGGTCCAGCCGCGGGTGCACAACCCGCTGCCGCTGGCCGGGGACCGGTTCGGGCGGGTGCTGTCGCTGGAGGAGCTGCTCCCCGGGCACCTGTCCTACCCCGACGTGCTCACCTCCTACCGCTGGCCGGTCGCGGTGGACTGCCCGCCGGGAACGGAGCAGTGGCGGATGGCCGAGCTGGCCGCCTGCGGGACCCCGATCGGCACCGAGCCCGATCCGGCCCGGGCGCACGTGGCGCTGCGCCAGGCCTACGCCTCGGGCACGATGACCGACAAGGTCGACGACCTGCTCGACGCGATCGGGCTGCCCAGCGGCCGCGCCACCCTGAACATCTCGGTGATCATGATCGACCGGGGGGACCTCGACCACACCCTGGCCCAGGTCGCGCCGCAGAGGGGCGTCGTCCAGCTCGTCCTGCTCTCGGACGCGCCCGAGGCTCCCAGGCGGGCGCGCGAGGCCATGCCGGACGGGGTGGAGGTCACGGTCCGCCGTACCGACGCGGGCCAGACCGTGGGCGGCATGCTGGACCGTGCGCTGGACCTGTGCCAGGGCGACCTGGTGGCGGTCATGGACGCCCGCGACCGGTACGGCGAGCACTACCTGGCCGATCTGAGCAGGGCCTTCCTGTTCACCGGCGCCGACATCGTCGGCAAGGCGGCCTACTACGCCCACCTGCGCGACGTCGCGGCGACCGTGCTGCGCCAGCCCTCGGCGGAGTACTCCTACCTGCCCGACGTGGCCGGGGCGACCCTCCTGGCCCGCCGCACGGTGCTGCGCGGTCTCGGGTTCCCCGACGTCTCCGACGGCTGGGCCGAGGTGCTGATGCGCCAGTGCCGCGCGGACGGGGTCAAGGTCTTCTCCGCCGACCGCTTCGGCTACGTCTGCCTGCGCGACCGTGACCGCTGGCTGCTGGGCTCGGCCCAGCTCGTCGACTACGGCCCGGCCGAGCCGCACGCCCTGGTCTGAGGGGGCTCCGGCCCGTCCGGGGTGATCCGGGCGGGCCGTCCGGGGTACCGGGTTCGGGGCGCCGAGTCCGGGTGGTGCCGGGCCCGGGGGCACCGGGTCCGGGTGCGGGGTCCGGGTGCGGGGTCCGGAGCGGTGCGGGGTCCGGGTGGCGTCGGCCCGGGGTCCAGGGCGCGGGGTCCGGAAGGTGCCGGGAGCGCGGTTAGGCTGCCGGGGTGACGCCCGCCCGGCTCGACGAGCTTCTCGGCATGCCGCCGATCCCGCGGGGCACGTGGGCCCGCGAGGCCGTCTACCTCTTCCCGGCCGCCGCGCGCGAGGGCCGGGACCCCGAGGCGACGGCCGGGCGGCTCCGGGGCCTGCCGGGGATCGCGGACGTCCGGGTGCGCCCGGGGGGCTTCCTGGAGATCGTGGTGGCCGTGCCGGGCGAGCTCGTCACCGAGATCGCCCCCGCCGCCCCGGCCACCTCCGCCGTCCCGGGGGACCCCGCCCCCGTCGCGGGCGTGTCCCCGTGGGGTGACCTTCCCCGGACGTGGGCCAACCCCGGGTTCGCGGTCAGGTACGCGCACGTCCGGGCGGTCGCGGTGCAGCGCTGGGCGGCCGAGCTGGGCGTGGGCGGGCGCTTCGAGCCGGAACTGCTCGACGGCCCCCTGGACCGGGCCGTGCTCAGGGTGCTGGCCGAGGCGCACGGCAGGCGGGCGAGCCGCGACCCCGGCTGGGCCGCCTACGCCGGCCGGCTGGCCCTGGCCTACCACGACGCGTTCGAGGGCGCCGGGCCGCTCCCGGCGGGCGACGAGGAGCCCTCGCCGCTGCACACCGCCCGCGTGCGGCTGGCCCGCGCCGTCCGGGACGTGCTGGCCGAGGCCCTCGCCGCCGTTGGCGAGACGCCCCCCGACAGGATCTAATGAATTCTCCTGATCGGCGCGCGACGAGGGAGACGGGTGGAAGGGGCGTGATGGACGGCTCCGGGAGCACGGCCCGGAGGACGGTCCCGATCCTGCTCGCCTTCGCGATCGTCGTCGGCGGGCTCGCGTACTTCGGCGACGACCTGCGGGAGCTCATCGGCACCGCGCCCGGCTCGCCCCGCTCGCAGGCGGCCACGCACGGCCTGCACGAGCGGACCGAGCCGATCGACGCCCGCTGCGCCACGCTCCCGAAGGACCTGGACGCCGACCCCGAGGCGTCGCTCACGGCCCTCGGCCGCTGCCTGGACCGGATGTGGACGGCCACCCTGGAGCGGGCCGGGACGGAGTACACGCCGCCCGACGAGGTGCGGCTGGTCACCTCTCCCTCGGAGTCCGCGTGCGGGACCGACGAGCACGACTGGTCCGGGATCTACTGCTCGGACTCCCGGGTCGTCAACGTGCTGGTGGAGGGCGACGCCGTCTTCCCGATGATGTTCACGCTCGCGCACGAGTACGCCCACCACGTCCAGGAGGTCACCGGCCTGTCCGGCAGGCGCGGTTCCGAGGCGTTCGACGAGGCATGGTCGCGGCGCCTGGAGCTCCAGGCGGACTGCCTGGCCGCGGCGACGCTGCGGACGGTGACCCCGCGACGGCTGGAGCGCCTGCGTGTCCTGGCCGGGAGCAGGGACGACGACGCCGACGACGACGTACGGGCCGATCACCGGCGCTCGCACGGATCGGGCGCCAGCGGCGCCGAGTGGATGCGGCGCGGGCAGGAGAGCGGCAGCGTGGCGGCCTGCAACACCTGGGGCGTCCCGGCCGGACAGGTCTCCTGAGCCCTCGCCGTCACCGGAACCCCGTCCGGCGCCTCGCCCGTCACCCCGCCTTTCACCCGGCCCGACGCCCCAGCGGCGCTCCCGCCGGCGTCGCCACCGACGTCGCCGACGGGGGCGAGGCGGAGATCACGGCCCTGTAGCGCGAAAATATGTTGTCAAATGGGTAAATAACGTAAAAAGTTCGCGTCCCGATGGGCCATCCCGTCTCGATAGGTGAGCAACCGTCTCAGGGGGATCACCGGGTCCGATAGCCTCGTTCGGGTGAGTCGATTCGCCCATCCCGCCGGTGACCGGCATGCCGAAGTGCTGCCCGAGGAGCGCCCTCCGCACGCACCCGCCGATCTGAACACGCTCGATCCCTCCATCTGGCCGCGAACGTCGGGCCGCGCCGGCGGCGCGATCACGATCGGCGGCGTGGACGTGAGGGATCTGGTCGCCGAGCACGGCAGCCCGCTGTACGTGGTGGACGAGGAGGACTTCCGGTCCCGCTGCCGCGACTACGCGAGCGCGTTCGCCGGCGGCGACGTCCACTACGCGGGCAAGGCGTTCCTGTGCCGCGAGGTCGCCCGCTGGCTCATGCAGGAGGGCCTGGGCCTCGACGTGTGCAGCGCGGGCGAGCTCGCCGTCGCGCTCAGCGTCGGGTTCCCGGCCGAACGGATCACCCTGCACGGCAACAACAAGTCGCTCGCCGAGCTGGAGCGGGCCGTCGAGGCGGGGATCGGCCACATCGTGGCCGACTCCTTCGAGGAGATCGCCCGCCTGGGCTTCCTGGCCGAGAAGCACGGCACGCGCCCCAAGGTCATGATCCGGGTCACCGTGGGCGTCGAGGCCCACACCCACGAGTTCATCGCGACCGCCCACGACGACCAGAAGTTCGGCTTCTCGCTGAGCAGCGGCGCGGCGGCCGAGGCGGCCAGGCGCATCCTCGCCCTGCCCCAGCTCGAACTGGTCGGCCTGCACTCCCACATCGGCTCGCAGATCACCGACACCGCCGGGTTCGAGGTGGCCGCGCGCCGCCTGGCCACCCTGCTGGTGCAGATCAAGGACGAGCACCACGTCGTGCTGCCCGAGCTCGACCTCGGAGGCGGCTACGGCATCCCCTACGTCCAGGGCGACGCCGCCCTGGACGTCAAGGAGATCGCCGACAGCCTCAGGGAGATCGTCGTCAAGGTGACCACCTCGGCCGGCCTGCCGGTGCCCAGGCTCACCGTCGAGCCGGGCCGGGCCATCGCCGGGCTCGCCGGGGTGACGCTCTACGAGGTCGGCACGATCAAGGACGTCGAGGGCCTGCGCACCTACGTCAGCGTCGACGGCGGCATGAGCGACAACATCCGCACCGCCCTGTACGGGGCCGACTACACCTCACGCCTGGCCTCCCGGACGAGCGACGCCACCCCGATGCTCTCCCGCATGGTCGGCAAGCACTGCGAGAGCGGCGACATGGTCGTGCGCGACCTGTGGTTCCCGTCGGACCTGGCGGTCGGCGACCTGGTCGCCGTGGCCGGCACCGGCGCGTACTGCCGCTCGCTCGCCAGCAACTACAACTACCTGCCCAAGCCCGCCGTGGTCGCGGTCAGGGACGGGGTGTCCCGCGTGATCGTCCGCCGGGAGACCGAGGACGACCTGCTGAGAGGACAGCTGTGAAACGACCCGGAGCGGCGGGGGCGGCCCTCGCGGCCGGCGGCCCCGTCCGCCGTGCGAACGAGAGGGGCGTGTGACCGCATGGCACTGAAAGTCGCGCTTCTGGGATGCGGCGTCGTCGGCTCCCAGGTGATCAGGCTCCTGGACGAGCAGGCCGACGACCTCGCCGCCCGTGTCGGCGCCCCGCTGGAGCTGGCCGGGGTCGCGGTGCGGCGCCTGGGCCGCAGGCGGGACGCCGAGGTGGACCCCGCCCTGCTGACCACGGACGCCGAGGCGCTGGTCGCCCGCGACGACATCGACATCGTCGTCGAGGTGATCGGCGGCATCGAGCCCGCCCGTGGGCTCATCCTGACCGCGCTGAACGCCGGCAAGTCGGTCGTCACGGCCAACAAGGCGCTGCTCGCCGAGGACGGCGCGACCGTGCACGCCGCGGCCAGGGCCGGGGGCGCCGACCTGTACTTCGAGGCGGCCGTCGCGGGCGCGATCCCGCTGATCAGGCCGCTGCGCGAGTCCCTCGCCGGGGACCACGTGCACCGGGTGCTCGGCATCGTCAACGGCACCACCAACTACATCCTCGACCAGATGGACTCCAGCGGGGCCTCGTTCTCCGACGCGCTGGGCGAGGCGCAGGCGCTGGGCTACGCCGAGGCCGACCCCACGGCGGACGTGGAGGGCTTCGACGCCGCGGCCAAGGCCGCGATCCTCGCCGGGATCGCGTTCCACAGCCGGGTGACCGCCGCCGACGTGCACCGCGAGGGCATCACCGAGATCACCGCGGCGGACGTGGCCAGCGCCAAGGCGATGGGGTACGTGATCAAGCTGCTGGCGATCTGCGCGCGCTCCGACGACGGCCGTTCCATCGGCGTACGGGTGCATCCGGCCATGATCCCCCGGACGCACCCGCTGGCCGGGGTGCGCGAGGCATACAACGCGGTGTTCGTCGAGGCGCGTTCGGCCGGGCAGCTCATGTTCTACGGCGCCGGCGCGGGCGGCGCCCCGACGGCGAGCGCGGTGCTGGGCGACCTCGTGGCGGTGGGCCGCAACGTGCTGGCGCGCGCCCGGGGCCCGCAGGAGTCCACCTACGCCGACCTGGTCGTGCACCCGATGGGCGAGACCGTCACCCGCTACCACGTCTCGCTGGACGTGGCCGACAAGCCCGGCGTGCTCGCCCGGGTCGCGGACATGTTCGCCAAGCAGGACGTCTCCATCCAGACCGTCCGCCAGGAGGGGCACGGCGCCGACGCCCAGCTCGTCCTGGTCACCCACCGGGCCAGCGACGCCGCGCTCTCGGCCACCATCGAGGCCCTGCGCGAGCTGGAGATCGTCCGTAACGTGGTGAGCGTCATGCGCGTCGAGGGCGAGGACACCCGCTAGCGGTGTCCCGCCGGGCCGGTCCGCCGTGACCGGCCCGGCGGCCCGTTCCGCTCCCTCGGTGCCGTCACGGGTCTGAGCCCTCGTGGCCCTCACGGGTCCTCGCCGCCCTCACGGCTCTCGCGGCCGGTGACATACCGGCTCGGCATCGGGTTCCTGGGCATTTCATAACGACGTATTTGGTAGCCCTTGCTGGCTTATAGGGTGCTTTCATGCCCGGTTTGCCGTTCCGTGAAAAGGGGTCCATCGTGAGGCTCTTCCGCCGGGTGACGGCACTCTCCGCGGCGCTGGCCGTCGCGGCGGCACTCGGCCCGGCCGCCCACGCGGCGGGCGCGGGCGCCCCGAAGAAGGTCAGGACGATCGTCTCGCTCACCTTCGACGACGGCGACTCCACCCACCCGGCCGTGGCCCGCATGCTGGAGAAATATGGCATGCGTGGAACGTTCTACGTCAACACCGACACCGTCGGCGGCGAGGAGAAGCTGACCCGGCGCGGTCTGGCGGCGATCGCCAAGGCGGGTCACGAGATCGGCGGGCACACCCTGACCCACGTCCGCCTCACCGAGCTGGCCCGCGGCGAGCAGGAGCCGCAGATCTGCGACGACCGCAGGAAACTCGTCTCCTGGGGGTATCGGCCCGTCACCCTCGCCTACCCGTTCGGCGCGGTCGACTCCGACGCCATGGCGGTGGCGCGGCGGTGCGGCTACGACGCGGCCCGCGGGGTCGGCGGGCTCAGGGAGTGGTCCTGCCCCACCTGCCCGGGGGCCGAGTCCTTCCGCCCGAAGAACCGCTACGATATCCGCACGCCGGGCTCGGTCCGCGAGGACACCCTGCTGCGGCACATGAGGCAGCAGGTCCTCAACGCCGAGAGGACCGGCGGCCTGCTGCCGCTGGTGTTCCATCGGGTCTGCGACGACTGCGGCCTCTACTCGGTCACTCCCCGGCGCCTGAACGACTTCCTCGGCTGGCTGAAGGACCGCAGGTCGCGCGGGACCGTGGTGAAACCCCTCAAGGACGCGATCGGCGCCCGCCACCGCCCCCTGCCCCCGGCGGACGATCCCGCGACCGCCCAGGGCTGAGCGCCGCGCGATCCCGCCGCCGTCCCCGCTCGCGCCGGTCCTCGGCGCGACCCATCCGCGAGGGCTCACGGGCCGGTCCCCACCGCGACACACCCGCGGAGGCTCACAGGCCAGTCCCCACCGGGACACACCCGCGGGGGCTCACAGGCCGGTTCTCACCGTGACACACCCGCGCGGGCCGGTCCTCACCGCGAGCCGCCCGTGAGCCCCCGCAGCCGGCGGGCGGCGCGGCCGAGCAGGGAACGCTGCCGGGCCCGGTGCAGGGCGGCCGCCTCCAGGCGGCGCTGCTCGGCCTTCTCCTTCCACCGGTCGGTGTCACGGCGGCCCTTGGCGGCGGCGGCCCGCAGCTCCCTGACCTCCGCCCTGAGGGCGGCGATCTGGCTCCGGGCGCGCTCGGTCTCCCGCGCTCTCGCCTCGGCCGTCGCCCGCCAGCGCGCCGCCTCCCGGTTGCGGTCGGTGCTCCAGGAGGGGTACGCGCGCGCCGCCGGGAGCAGCCGCCAGGACTCGGCGTCCAGCCAGGTCACCCCGTACAGCTCGGCGATCACGTCGTCGAGCTGCTCGCCCTCGCGGGCCACCCGCAGCGCCCTGGCGACGGCGGCGGTCCGCTCCAGCCGGGCGGCCAGAACACCCGTCTCGTCCTCGTCCAGCGCCACCAGCAGCAGGCCCTCGCCGCCCTTCTCGGCCCGCCGGGTCAGCATGTCCAGCGACTCCGCCCCCGGAACCCACCCGGCCGGGCAGACGAAGCGGAACGGCGCGGGCGCCGAGGTCGCGGGGACGCGCCCGGCGAAGGAGACGCGGCCGTCGTGGGCGTACTGGCCGTGCAGCAGCCGCAGGTCGAGCAGGGGGTCGTCCAGCGGCGGGGGGCGCTCGCCCCCCAGCGCCTCCCACGGGCCGGTCACCGTGACGCGCACGTCGGGCAGGGTGCCGGCCAGCGTCCCGTCCACGCTCGCCCTGACGTCCTCGAACCGCGCCCCGCCCCCGGCGTCCACCACGACGTCGATGTAGGGGACCAGCCACTGCCGCCCGGAGTCGGTGCGCAGGGTGCGCCGGTAGGGGATCCGGTCGGCGATGAACGGCTCGTTGTGCCGCCGGACCTCGACGGGCCTGCGCATGGCCGTCGTCGTTCCCAGGTGCCAGCTCAGCGCCCGCGTCTCCGGGACGAACACCGCGCCCGCCTGGGTCAGCCGGTACCCCAGCTCGGTGTCCTCGCCGAGCACCAGCGAGGTGTCCATCCCGCCCGCCTCGCGCAGCAGGGCGGCGGGCAGCGAGACCGTCGCTCCCACGTGCACGCGGTGCAGCAGGGCGGAGGGCGCGTCGCGGAAGCCCCGGTGGCCGGCGACGAGCTCGTCGATCCAGCCGTGCCCGTGGTCGGGGTCCTCCTCGAAGAGGGCGCCGGCCCGCTCCTCGGAGACGGCGGCCCGCACCTCGGCGGGGGTGGGCGGGGTGCCGCCGGCGGCGGTGAAGCGCAGCGTGCCCGTCACCACCAGGTAGTCCGCCAGGTGGTGCCAGCGCAGGTGCGTCTCGACGTGCTCGCGGTAGGCGACGATGTCGGCGTCCATCCGGTGGATCACCTCGCCGCGGGCGGCGGCCGTGCCGGTCTCCAGCGCCCAGGCGATGCCCCGGCGGCCGGGCGCGGTGCCGACGATCCGGGTCCGCTCGGGGGCGATCTCGGGCAGCCGCAGCGGGGGCGCGCTGCCGTCGTCCACGACGATCACCTCGAGGAGGTGCGACGGGTAGGTCTGGGCGGCGAGCGCGGCCAGCGTGAGATCGAGCCTGTCCTGCCGTCCCCGGGCGGGGATGACCACGCTCACGGTCAGGTGCGGCTCCCACGCGCCGGCGTCGGGAGGGGAGAGCACCCCGTAGTCGTTGCCCGGCACGCGCGGCACGCCCGCACCCGGCGATGCGCCCGGGCTGCCCGTAGCGGGCGGTGCGTCCGAGGTGCCCGGAGCGGGCGGTGCGCCCGGGGTGCCCGGATCCAGTGGCGTGCCCGAGACGTCGGGATCGGGTGGCGTGCCCGGGACGCCGGGGTCCTGGGGCGCGTTCACGGTGCCTCCGCCGGGAGTTCCATCAGCGCGCTGGGCCGGAAACCCCGCCACTGGCGCTTGTTGCGCCGCAGGAACGTGCCGATCGGCTCGCGCCAGGTGTGGTTCGCGACATTGCCGCGCCGCAGGATGTACCCCAGCCCCTGGGTGCGGTAGATCTGCCCGCCCGCGGCCTGGACGGCGTGCTGGAACTGGGCGTCGATCGTCCCGGGCAGGGGGCGGAAACCGCCCACGGCCTCGAAGGCGGAACGTTCGGAGAAGATGGTCCCTCCGGCGATGAAGTTGGTGATCTGCTCGGTGACCTGCTCGCGGTGGACGGTCACCCCGATCGAGGCGAGGTGGACGAACTCCGGCACCATGCCCACGACCTGGGCGCCCGAGTAGGAGTGGGCCAGCAGCAGGTCGGAGACGAAGTCGGGGCCGTACCAGTCGTCGTCGTCCATCTTCAGCAGGAACGACCCCGACGCCCTGGCCGCGGCCTGGTTCAGCACGGTCCCGAAGACGGTGCCGGCGTCCGGCTCGAACACGGTCACCGGATGCCCGAAGGAGGCCAGCGCCCCGGCCACGCCCGGGTGTCCCGGGGAGAAGCCGTGCAGGGCCAGGATCACCTCGAAGGTGACGCCGCGCTGCCTGGCGAGCTGCTCCAGGGCGAAGCCCACCATCTCCGGGCGGCGGGTGGCGAGCAGCACCGAGACCGGGGCCGGTGGCCGTACCGGGGCGCCGAGCTGTTCCCAGCGGGCCCGGACGCCGTGCACGCGCAACGCCTCCCGGCGCAGCCGGACGCTGTGCTCCTCGCGTTCCAGGTCGTCCTTGAGGCCCGGCTCGCCGGCCGAGGTGATCAGCCCGGTCAGCCCGGCGCCCAGGGCGCCCGCCCAGTGCGGCACGGTCTCGCAGACCAGCGGCACCCCGGCCGCGGCCAGCCCGGTCACGACCCGCAGCGCGGCCACCGGCCCGGTGTGGGCGCGCCGCCAGTCCACCCGCACCCCCCTGACCTGCCGGATCCGGTCGACGTCCACGTCGGTGACGCGGCCGGAGGCGTCGAAGGCGGTGAGGGTCCGATCCTCGCAGACGATCGCCCAGCGGCCGGAGCGGACGGACAGGTCGGCCATGCCGAGGGAGGGCACGGTGACGAAACCCATCGGGTTGACCGAGCGGTCGTCGACCGGCGGGATGGTCCGGGGCTCCGACAGGTCGCCGAGCCCGCTCCGCGCGATCGCGCCCCCGCCGGGCCGGCCGAGCCGCTCCCAGCTCATCAGGCCGGCCTCGGGGCGGTCGCCGGGTACCGGGTCGCCGTCCCAGTCCGGCGGCTCCTGCCCGACCGCGCGCACCACCAGGTCGGCCCCGCGCGCGCCGAACCTGCCGGGGACCGGCCCGGCCAGGGGGGAGGGGGCCGCGTTCGGGTCGCCGGGGCGCCAGTGGGCCGCCCCGGGACCGGCCAGGGCGGCGACGGGCGCGGCCACCGCGTCCATCCGGTGCCCGGCGAACGCCCTGGCGGTCGCGGCGAGCACGCGCCCGGCGGGGACGGGCTTGGAGAACACGGCCTCGACCACCCAGGCCGGTTTCCGCGGCTGGTGGACGCGCAGCTCGACGAGCGCGCGCCAGCGGTGGGCGGGGGTCGGGGAGAGCACCGGCGCGGTGTACCAGTGCGGCGTCTCCCGTACGGCCACGACGACCCGGGGCGCCGTGGCCAGCAGCGACTGCAGGCTCGCGGCCCTGCGGACGTCGGTCGGCGTCCGGGCGAGGACCAGGATCTCCGCGGCGCCCTCCTCGGCGCGGGGCAGGCTCTCGACGTCGCCGTCGAGGTCCATCGTCCCGTACTCCTCCAGCTCACCCGGTGTCTCGAAGCCCACCCGGTAGACCAGGACGCGCCGCCCGCCGTTCCGTTCCCGGGCGGCACGGACGAGATCGATCAGCGGTGACATCAGCCGGTCTTCCCCCGCCCGCCGGCCGTCCCGCGCCCGGCCGTCGAGATGATCCTGCCCAGCGGGCCGCGGCGCCGCTCGTCCTGCCGGCGGCCGGCCTCCGCGCGGAGCCGGTCGGTCTCGGCGCGCGCCTTCTTCAGCTCGCCCTCCAGGCGTCGTGCCTCGCTCTTCCAGCGGGTCGCGTCGGCCCGCCACTTCGCGGTGTCCCCGGCGACGGGCTCGGCCTCCGCGACGGTCGTCACACCGAACTCGGCGGCGCCCACCCAGAGCGACCCGAACAGCTCGTGAACGATGTCGTCGATCGTGTCGGTGTCGCCGAGGTCGCCGAGGTCGCCGAGGTCGCCGAGGTCGCCGGGGTCGCCGGGCACGCCGGCCACCAGGGCCGCCCTGGCGAAGGCGGCGGTGCGTTCGAACCTGGCCGCGCCGACCCCGGCGGGACCCTCGTCGAGCGCCACGCTCAGCAGGCCGTACCCCTCGCTCTCGGCGAGGGCGACCAGCTCGGTCAGGGTGGCGGGGCCGAGCGCCCAGCCGGCGGGGACGGTGAGGCGGAACGGCGCGGGCGCCGAGCGGGCGGGTGTCTCCTCGGTGAAGGAGACGCGCGGCTCGTGGGCGTACAGGTTGCGCACCAGGCGCAGGTCGAGCAGCGGCTCGTCCAGGGAGGGATGACGCCCGGCCGGGAGCTCCGGCCAGGGACCGACCACGGTGACGGCGACGTCGGCCAGGGTGCCCGCGAGCGCCGCGTCCACGCACCCCCGCACGTCCTCGTAGCGGGCGCCCCGAGCGTCGACGATCACGTGCACGTACGGCACCAGCCAGGTCCTGCGCGGATGGGTCCGCAGCCAGCGCAGGTCCGGGATGAGGTCGGGCAGCACCGACCAGTTGTGCCGGTGCACCTCCTTCTCCCTGACCATGACCGTGGACGGGCCCAGGTGCCAGGCCCGCGCCCGCGCGTCGGGGACGAAGACCGCGCCCGCCTGCGCGAGGCGGAACCCGAGGTCGGTGTCCTCACCCATGTTCAGCGCGGTGTTCACGCCCCCCACCGAGCGCAGCAACGCCGCCGGGACCGACGTGCTGGCCCCCGAGTGGAGCCGGTACGCGCCGGTGCCGGCGTCCCGCAGCCACCGGGTCTCCTCCAGCACACCCGCCCGCCACGCGTGCGGCGACGAGTCGTCGAACAGCTTCTCCGCGTCCCCCGCCGCCACGGCCTCGAAGACCTCCCCGGCGGACGGCCAGTCCCCCTCGGGGGTGAAGCGGACGTCGCCCATCACGACGGCGTAGGGGGCGACGTGGTGCCAGCGCATGTGCGCCTCCACGTGCTCCCGGTCCAGGACCATGTCGGAGTCGACCCAGTGCAGGACGTCGCCCGCCGCGGCGGCGGCACCGGTCTGGCGGGCCCAGCCCCGTCCCCAGCGGCCCTCGGGGACCCGGACGGAGCGGGTGGCGGCCGGGGCGAGGGCGGGAACCTGGAGCGGCGGGTCGCTGCCGTCGTCGGCGACGACCACCTCCATCAGGTGCGCGGGGTAGGTCTGCGCGGCCAGGGCGGCGAGCGTGCGCTCCAGGGCCTCCTGGCAGTCGTGCGCCGGGATCACCACGCTCACCCTGAGCCAGGGCTCCCAGGCGCCGATCTCGGGCGGGAGCAGCGATCCGTAGTCGTTCTGCCCGACCCTGGCACGGGGGACGGCGGGACGGCCGTCCGGGGCGGCCACGGGAGCAGAGCCGTTCCCCTGGCCGGTCACGGAGGCAGGGCTGCCTTCCTGGCCGGTCACGGGGGTCGGGTGACCCTCCTGACCCGTCACGGAGGCAGGGCTGCCTTCCTGGCCGGTCACGGGGGTCGGGTGACCCTCCGGGCCGGTCACGGGGGTCGGGGGACCCTCGTGGCCGGTCACGGCGGCGGGGTGACCCTCCGGGCCGGCTCCGACGGCCGGGCGGTCGTCGGGGCCGGTCACGCTCCCCCCTCCGAGGGCCCGCGCGAGGCCTCCACGGCGGCCGGGTGCGCGAGCAGGTCGCGGACGGTCTCCTCGATCTGGCGGCGTCCCGGCGCGAAGGTCAGCCGGTCCTCGCCGAGGGAGACCAGGATCGCCCGCAGATCCTCGTCCCGTTTGCTCTCGTGCTCTCCGAGCAGTGCCGTGATCTCGTCCAGCCGCCGGTCCAGCCGCTCCGCGACCGTCATGACCGTGGCCATCTCCGCTTCGTGGCGCTTGACCCGGGCGTCGATGCGCAGGGCCTTGCCGTCGACCCTGCGGACGGCCGCGATCATCAGGAACTGGACGGCGAGGACCGTCGCCAGGCCGCCGAGTACGACGGCCCCGGTGGCCGAGACGATCCCGGTGCTCGCGAGCCGTGTCAGCGCGATCACGACCGGCAGGCCGATGATCACCGCCAGAAGCGCCAGTTTTCGGGGCGTGGGCATCCGCGCTTACCTTCCGTGCCGCTTTGTATTTTCTGGTGCTACCTATCGTTAAGGGGGGATAAGCGAGGCTATCTGGCTTTCAATAGCCGATATGACGATAAGTAAAAAATTCAGAGGTTGCTGTGACCTGCGTGACAGCTGTGAAGTGACCCGTGCGGCGTAGGGGGAGGACGGCCGGGGACGCCCCGGACACCCCGGACACCCCGGACACCCCGGACACCGGAGGCATCGGGGAGACCGGGAACGCTCGCCCATGCCCCGTGCGGAGTGGGGCGAGAAGGGATCTTCCGGGCTCGCTATCCTTCGCTCGTGCCTGCGCCGCCGCCCTCCCTCGCTCCCTCCGCCGCCCCCTCGGTGCCCGCGACACCGGCGGGCTTCCTGCGTCCCGCCGACGGGGAGACCGCCGAGTTGTCCTGGGACGGCCGGCGCTGGCTGGCGGCCGGAGAGCCGATCGGTGACCACCCCGACGGCCCCGACGTCCTCGACGTCCTCGACGGCCCCGGCCATCCCGATCGCCCTGATCGCACCGTCACCGCCGTCACCGTCGACGCCGCCGATGTCGCGCGTCTGCGCCCGCTGCGCGGGCTGGCCGTGCGCTGGCCCACCTCCCGGGTGCCGTCCGGGGTGGTGACCGCGCTGGCCGCGGCCGGGGTGCCGCTGTACGCCGAGACCTCGCCCGGCTGGGCGGACCCCGTCCTGGCCCGCCTGCTCGCCGCCTGGACGCCCGAGCAGGACACCGGCGGCCCCCGGTCGGTGACCGCGCTGCGCAGGGAGGAGCAGAGCGTGCGGCTGCGCCGTCACGGACTGCGCGACCACGCCGGAGCCGGTGGGCCCTCGGCGGCGGAACCCGAGGTCAGCGTCGTCATGGCCAGCAGGAGACCGCACCTGCTGGGATTCGCGCTCGGCCAGATCGCCCGGCAGCGCCGGGTCCGGGTCGAGGTGCTGCTCGGCCTGCACGGCGTACCCGCCGACGACGAGCGCGTACGGCGGGCGGTGGGCGAGTGCGGCCTGCCCGTCACGGTGGTCGAGGCGTCGCGGGAGATCCCCTTCGGGCAGGTGCTCAACCTGGCCGCCTCCCGGGCCGGCGGCGACCACCTGGCCAAGTGGGACGACGACGACTGGTACGGCCCCGAGCACCTGGCCGACCTGCTCCTGGCCCGCTCCTACAGCGGGGCGGAGATCGTGGGCACCGCCGCCGAGTTCTTCCACCTGGAGCCGCTGAACGCCACGATCCGCCGTACCGACTACAGCAGCGAGGTCTGGTCCGAGCACGTCGCCGGAGGCACGATCCTGATCCGCAGGGACGACCTCGCCGACCTGGGAGGCTTCCCCCCGCTGCCCAGGGCGGTCGACGCCGGGCTGCTCAAGGCCGCGCACGCCGCGGGGGCGCGCGCCTACCGCACCCACGGCCTGGGCTACGTCCTGCGCCGCACGATCGAGGCCGAGCACACCTGGCGGCTCCCCCTCGCCCATTTCCTGCGCGTCGCGTCGAACCAGTGGCGCGGCTTCCGCCCGAGCCTGATCCTGGAAACGCCATGACAGCACGGATCGCCGGCAACGACTACCGCTCCCTCACGCTCCCCGGCCCGGGGGACTGGACGCCGTCGCTCCGGGTCAGCGTGGTCGTTCCCGCCCACGGCGACCAGGAGAAACTCGACCTGGCGCTGGCGGGCCTGGCCGTGCAGAGCTACCCGGCCGACCTGACCGAGGTCGTCGTGGTCGACAACGGCAGCGAACCGCCGCTGCGCCTGCCGGACCTCCGCCCGCCCGGGACGCGACTGATCGTCTGTCCCGTGCCGGGCCGGGCCCACGCCCGCAACGCCGGGCTGTCGGCCGCCACCGGAGACGTGATCCACTGGCTGGACTCCGACGTGGTCCTCGACCGGGGGTCGGTCGAGGCGCACATGCGCTGGCACCACGCCGCCCCGTACCTGGTGGTCACCGGATACCTGCGCTTCACCCCGGCCGCGTTGCCCACGCCCGAGACGGTGGCCGCCACCGCCGACCTGGCGACGATCTTCGAACCGGCCGAGCCGCACGCCTGGCTGGTCGATCTCGTCGAGCGGACCGACGGTCTCACCGCCAACCCGCACCGCGCCTTCAGCCTGCACGTCGGCGGCGCGACCTCGGTCAACGCCGCGCTGCTGGCCTCCACCGGGCCGATGGACACCGACCTGATCCTCGGCCAGGACACCGAGATGGGTTACCGGCTGGCCCAGGCCGGGGCGGTCTTCGTCCCCGAACCGCGCTCGCGCGCCTTCCACCTGGGCCCGACCATGCGCATGCGCGACAAGGCCCCGATCGACCGGGTCAGCCACGCCTTCGTGGCCGACCGCATCCCGTCCTACCGCTGGCTCCGCTCGCATCCGTCCAGGCAGTGGAAGGTGCCGTACGTCGAGGTGGTCGTCGAGCCCGCGACCCGGCCGGGACCGGCGACGGCATCGGGGACGGAGCCGGGAGTGCGAGCCCGGTCGGAACCGGGCGACCACGTGCGGGGGGCAGAACCGGGGGGTCATGCGCACGAGACGGGGCCGGGCGGCCACGGGCAGGACATGAGGCCGGGCGGTCATGGCTACGGCTACGACGAGGTGCGCGCGACCGTCGACGCCGTGCTCGCGGGCACCGTGCCCGACGTGACGGTCACCCTGACCGGGCCGTGGGGGCGCGTCGGCGCCGAGGGGCGGGCACCCCTGAGGGACCCCGACCTGGATCTGGTGCTGATCCGCGGCCACTACGCCCACGAGCCCCGGGTCCGCTTCGTCGACGACTCCACCGGCCCGGGTTCCTCCGGTTCCACCGACGACTCCACCGGCTCCTGTTCCTCCGGTGCCACCCGCGACTCCTCCGGCTTCGCCCACGACCCCTCCGGCGTCGGCTCCGGTCCCGGCCCGGATTTCGCCGCCTCCGACCCCAGCCCTGCCTCCGGCTCGGATTTCGCCGTCCCGGACTCGGGCCTTGTCCCCGGCTCCGCCGCGGGGCCGGTCCCGTTCCGGCTCAGGCTGCCCGCCGGGTGGGTGCCGGGGGAGGACACCCTGGCGCGCCTGCTCGACCTGGCTCAGGACGAGGGATACGGCCTGGTCTCGGTGCTGCTGGCCGAGGGGGACGGGGAGGACGGGAGCCCTGCCGGGACCGGAGGCGCCACGGATCTCGGGACCGTCCGCGAGGCGCCGCCGGCGATCGTCACGGCGCGTCTGGAACGGGTCGCCGCCTTCGCCCGCGCCGCGATCGTGCGGGAGGAGGGCGAGGATCTCGACGACGCCGTGGAGGACACCTTCGGCGTGATCTGGGTGGACGGCGAGAGCCACGGGTTCGCGTACGGACCCCGTCCCGTCGCGGGCCGTCGCGGCGCCTACCGGGCCAGGACCGAGGCCGAGGCCGAGGTGGCCCGCCTCACCAGGGAGGCCGAGCGGCTCAGGGGCCAGGTGACCAAGTGGCGCGACGAGGCGGGCCGCTGGCGCAGGAACACGGTCGAGCTGAGACGCGAGGTCGGCACCCTGCGCAAGGACCTGGCCGCCGCCAGGAAGGTCGTCCAGTACGGGTTGCTGTCCACGGTGAGACGGGCCATCACCCGCCGCCGTTGACCTGGCGGCGGGACGCTGAGGCCCGTCTCCCCGGGGTGCGTGGAAGGGCCGGGCGGAGGGGTGAGGTCCGGCCGGGGTCGCGCGCAGGGCCGTGGCCGGCCTCCGGCGGGGACCTGGGTCGGTTTCGCGGGGACGTGGGTCAGTTTCTCAGGGCGGTGCGCAGCTTGCCCAGAAGGGAGAGGCGCCCCTGCCGGGGCCGGGCCGGGTTCTTGGGCGAGCCCGACGCCTGCGACGAAGCCTGCGACGAGGGCTGGGCATGCGACGGAGTCTGGGCCGAAGGCGGGACGCCGGCGGGACCAGGGGCCGTGTCCCGCCCGGCGAAGGACGCTTCTGTCCCGGATGCTCCGGTCCTGGACGTTCCCGCCCCGGGCACCCCGACCCCGGACACCCCGACCCCGGACTTCTCGACCCCGGACGCCTGCGGCCCGGACGATCCCCTCCCGGAGGGAACCGGCACCCCGGCGCGACCGGGTGATCCACCGGAGGCGGGTGCGCGAGGGGCCTTGACCGGCCAGAACTCCGTCCGGTCGCCCCGGCGTACACCGTGGGTGGCCTCGATCGACGCGGCGACGGCGTCGGCGCCGTCGGCGCCGAGCAGCCTCGCCCGGCCCAGCGCCTCGGTCCGGTCCAGTGCCGCCACGCCCGCGCCGCCGAGATCGACGACGAGCCTGCCCGACCGGTCCTTCTGCATGCGGGCGATCATCCGCTCCAGCGAGTCCCGTCCCAGCGGGACCGAGGCCGGACCGGTGTAGCGGAACGGGATCGGGGCGGGGGTGGGGGAGACCTCGTCGGCGAACCGCACCCGCTCGTCGTGCGCGAAGTGCTCGCGCAGCAGCCGCAGGTCGAGCAGGGGGTCGTCCAGCACCGGCCGCCGGTCCCCCGCCAGCCGCGACCAGGGCGCCGTCAGGGTGACGACCACGTCGCCGAGCGACCCGTCGAGCGCAGCGCCCACCGCCTCGCGGACCTGCGCGGCGGGCCCGTCGGCGGCGATCACCACCTCCACGTACGGGACCAGCCAGTGACGCCCCCGGTCCTTGCGCAGGTCCCGGCGGAGCGGCACCCGGTGGGCCAGGTAGGGCGCCACCAGCCGCACCGCCCGGTCGCGATCCTTGCGCTGGGCGGGAAGTCCCAGGTGGACGGCCTGGGCGGCCATGTCGGGGATGAACACCACCCCGTGCGCCGCCAGCCGGTAGGCGAACTCGGTGTCCTCGCCCCTCAGCACCGCGGGATCCAGCCCGCCCACGGCCTCGAAGGTCTCCCGTCGCATCGACACCGTCGGCCCGGTGCACACGTGGTAGGGGTTCCGGCTGGCCCTCAGGCCGTCGGTACGGGAGATCGTCTGCTCGGTGGAGCTGGGCAGCGCCCCCGTCAGGTCGAGGACCGAGCCCAGCGAACCCGCGCGCACGCCCTCGTGGACCCCGGCGGCCGTCAGGACCGGCTCCTCGACGAACCTCTTCGCGCCGATGGCGACGAGGTATCCGGCCAGGTGGTGCCAGCGGGCCAGTGCCTCGATGTGCTCGCGGCAGACGACCATGTCGGCGTCCAGGCGCTGGAGGATCCGCCCCCGCGCGAGGGCGGCGCCGGTGTTGACCGCGTGGGCGATGCCCCACCCCGACGGGCCGGCGCGCACGATCCTGGTGTCCGAGGGGGCGATCTCCGGCAGCCGCAGCGGCGGCTCGCTGCCGTCGTCGACCACGATCACCTCCATCAGGTGATCCGGATACGTCTGCGCGGCCAGTGCGGCGAGGACCAGATCGAGCCTGTGCTGCCCGCCCCGAGCCGGGATGATCACGCTCACCGGCAGCTCGGGGTCCCAGTCGCCCAGTGCGGGCGGGACCAGTGGCGAGTAGTCGTTGTGCCGGATCGGCGGCAGATCGGCCGCCCCGCCCCTCATGATGTGACAACCCCTCGTCCGCTCGGAATGCCGTGTTCCACGATCGGTCAAGCCCCCGTCAAGGCCCGTCGAACCCCGCAGACCCTACCGGCCCATTCTGAGGAGTTCCTGTAGGACAGGACGCGCGAGGTGTCCATCTGGTGGACGACGGATCCCGGAACCGGGCGGGTTGCCCGTAGACTCCGTTCTCAACACCGCAGGTGGCGCGCCCGGACCGGCCGGGCGCAGGAGGAGTGATCATGACCAGGGCGTGGCGTGGCCTCATCGAGGAGTACCGTGACCGGCTGCCGGTCACCGCGACGACGCCCGTCGTCACGCTCCTGGAGGGCGGAACACCGCTCGTCCCGGCCAACCGGGTGTCGGCGCTGACCGGCTGCGAGGTCTACCTGAAGGTCGAGGGTCTCAACCCGACCGGCAGTTTCAAGGACCGCGGCATGACCATGGCCATCAGCAAGGCCGTGGAGGAGGGCGCGAAGGCCGTTATCTGCGCCTCCACCGGCAACACCAGCGCCTCCGCCGCGGCCTACGCGGTCCGCGCGGGCCTGACCTGTGCCGTGCTGGTGCCCCGGGGCAAGATCGCGATGGGCAAGCTGGCCCAGGCGCTGGTGCACGGGGCGAAGCTGCTCCAGGTCGAGGGCTCCTTCGACGACTGCCTGGAGATGACCAGGAAGCTCTCGGACAGCTACCCGATCGCGCTGGTCAACTCGGTGAACCCGTTCCGGCTCCAGGGGCAGAAGACCGCCGCCTTCGAGATCGTCGACACGCTCGGGGACGCCCCCGACATCCACTGCATCCCGGTCGGCAACGCCGGCAACATCTCGGCGTACTGGATGGGCTACACCGAGTACGCCAGGGACGGTGTCGCGGCCCGGACGCCCCGCATGTTCGGCTTCCAGGCCAGCGGCGCGGCGCCGATCGTCGGCGGCGCGCCGGTGACCCACCCGCACACGATCGCCACCGCGATCCGCATCGGCAACCCCGCCTCCTGGGGTCTCGCCGAGGCCGCCAGGGACGAGTCCGGCGGCGTCATCCAGGCCGTCACCGACCGCCAGATCGCCGCCGCGTACAAGCTCCTCGCGCAGGAGGAGGGCGTGTTCGTCGAGCTGGCCTCCGCCGCCAGCGTGGCGGGCCTGCTCCAGGCGCACGGGCAGGGGCTGGTCGAGCCCGGGCAGCGCATCGTGTGCACGGTGACCGGAAACGGTCTCAAGGACCCCGACTGGGCCATCTCCGGCGCTCCGACCCCGGTGACGATCCCGATCGACGCGCACGCCGCGGCCACCGCCCTCGAACTGGCCTAGTGATCACCTGACGACGGCCCGGCGACGGGTCTGACGAGGGCCCGGCGACGGTCCGGCGATTCCGGCGCGCCCGGATCGCCTTTCCGGCACGTCCGGATCCGCCGCGCGGAGGCCGTCGCTCCGTCGCGCGACACCGCGCGACGGGACCGGTCCGGGCACCGGACGCGGCAGCAGACACCCCGCCCAGCGGGGCGAGAGGAGAGACGACGTGTCCGCCATGGCCACACCGAGGGGCCACCGTGCCCCGGGACCCCGATGACCGGCGGCAGGGTGGTCGTCCAGGTCCCCGCGACGTCGGCCAACCTCGGTCCGGGCTTCGACACGCTGGGGCTCGCCCTCGGCCTGTACGACGAGGTCGAGGCCGAGCTGTTCGAGCCCTCCGGGGAGCCCGGCTCCCGTGGCGTCGTCATCGAGGTCGAGGGGGAGGGGGCGGGTGAGCTCGACGGCGGGGAGGGGCATCTCATCGTCACGACGATGCGTGCCGCCTTCGACAGGATGGGGTTCCCGCAGCCGCGCGGCATCCGGCTGCGCTGCCTCAACCGCATCCCGCACGCCCGCGGTCTCGGATCCTCCTCGGCGGCGATCTGCGCCGGGATCCTCGCGGCCCGCGCGCTGGCGACCCCCGGCCCCACCGGGGAGACCGGGCTCACCGACGACGCGGTCTTCGCGCTGGCCACCGAGATCGAGGGCCACCCCGACAACGTGGCGCCCTGCCTGGCCGGAGGGCTCACCGTGGCGTGGACGGACGGCGCGGGCGTGCCGCACCTGGTGCGGCTGCTCCCGCACCCCGACGTCCACCCGGTCGTCCTGATCCCCGCGTTCCGGCTCTCCACCGAGGTCGCCCGGGGGCTGCTGCCCAAGGACGTCCCGCACGCCGACGCCGCCGCGAACGCCGGGAGGGCCGCCCTGCTGATCGCCGCGCTGACCGCCAGGCCGGAGCCGGAACTGCTGCTGGCCGCCACCGAGGACCGGCTCCACCAGGGATACCGCGCGCCCGCGATGCCGCACACGGCCGATCTGGTACGCCGGCTGCGCGAGGCCGGCGTCGCCGCGGTCGTCTCGGGAGCAGGTCCCACGGTTCTTGCGTTTTCGACGCCCCATACGCAGGATTCGATAGTGGCGGAAGTGGGTAATGACTGGCACATCCAGCCACTGGATGTCGAAACCCGGGGTGCCCGCGTTGTTTCTCCCGAGACACGCTGACGTCTCTTCGACCTTCAGGGAATAGCTCTGTGCGCTGGTGATGTTAGGCTGATAGCCGCACCAGGTGCCCCGCGTTGGGTGCGTGCTTGTCAGCCACACATCGCTGCACCATGTCTCACCTGTGAGGCGTGAGCGCCGCAGTGGCCTCCCCGAAATCCGCCGCCTCCGAACGCTCCACATTCGGTGGGGGCACCGAGAAGCGGCGTTTTCGGGGACATGCGCGTTCGATCTACCTCGACATCTGGTTGCCGGTAGCAATCCGGGGGGTGTCCTCCAAGTCCCACCGTCGGCGATTCTCGATGGTGACGGCCTGGGTACGCCCTTCTCCGACAGTGGCGGCGGTCCTCCATGGGCCGCCGAGGATCGCGACGTGCAACCCGACCCGGTCTGTCCCACCGGGTCGATGGCACCACCGGGACGATTGGCTGATCATGGCCACGCCCGACCCCTGGGAAGGACCCATTAGTGAGCGACACCACCGAACTCCTCTCCGACGTCACCGGCACGCCGCCGGCGGCCGGTGACACCCCCACCCGCCCCGCGGCCAAGCCGCGCCGTCGCTCCGGCACCGGCCTGTCCGCCATGGTGCTGCCCGAGCTGCAGGCCATGGCCTCCGGCCTCGGCATCAGCGGGACGGGCCGGATGCGCAAGAGCCAGCTGATCGCGGCCATCCAGGAGAAGCAGGGCGTCTCCACCGAGAGCGCCCAGGCTCCCGTCACCGTCACGGAGACCCCGGCCGCGGCCGTCCCCGCCGTCGTGGCCGCACCGGTCACCGAGCGGCCGGCGCGCACCCGCAGGGAACGTTCCCGTCCCGCCGTGGCCGCCGAGCCCGTCGTGGAGCAGGCGCCCCCCACCCCCGAGCCCGTGGCCGCCGCCGTCGTCGCGCCCGAGCCCGTCGTGGAGCAGCAGACCATCGACACCACCCCCGCCGAGGGCCGTGGCGAGCGCGGCGAGAGCCGTCGCGAGCGCGGCGAGCGTCGTGGCCGCAACGGTGAGCGTGGCGAGCGGGCGAACGACCGCCGGGAGCGCGGCGACCGGGGCGACCAGCGCGCCGCCGACGCCGGCCAGAACCGCTCCGAGCGCTCCGAGCGCCCGAACGACCGTGCCGAGCGCCTGAACGACCGTCCCGAGCGCGGCGACCGTGCCGAGCGCCTGAACGACCGTCCCGAGCGCGGCGACCGTGCCGAGCGCCTGAACGACCGTCCCGAGCGCGGCGAGCGCTCCGAGCGCCTGAACGACCGTGGCGACCGTGCCGAGCGCCTGAACGACCGCGGCGACCGTGCCGACCGCTCCGAGCGTGGCGACCGCGGCCCGCAGAACCGCGGTCCCCAGGACCGCAGCGACCAGCACGGAGTGGGCGACGACGACGACCGCCGTGGCCGTCGCGGCCGGTTCCGCGAGCGCAACCGCCGTGGCCGTGACCGCTTCGACAGCAACGAGCCCGTGGTCGGCGACGACGACGTCCTGATCCCGATCGCCGGGATCCTCGACATCCTCGACAACTACGCGTTCGTCAGGACCAGCGGATACCTGCCCGGCTCCAACGACGTCTACGTCTCGCTGGCCCAGATCCGCCGCAACGGCCTGCGCAAGGGTGACGTGGTCACCGGCGCCGTCCGCCAGCCCCGCGACGGTGAGCGCCGCGAGAAGTTCAACGCGCTGGTCCGCCTCGACACGGTCAACGGCATGGACCCGGAGCAGGCCCGTCAGCGGCCCGACTTCAACAAGCTCGTCCCGCTCTACCCGCAGGAGCGCCTGCGCATGGAGACCGAGCCGAACATCCTGACGACCCGCATCATCGACATGGTGGCGCCGATCGGCAAGGGCCAGCGCGGTCTCATCGTCTCCCCGCCCAAGGCGGGCAAGACGATGGTGCTCCAGTCGATCGCCAACGCGATCACCCGCAACAACCCCGAGTGCCACCTGATGGTCGTCCTGGTGGACGAGCGTCCGGAAGAGGTCACCGACATGCAGCGGTCGGTGAAGGGCGAGGTCATCCACTCGACCTTCGACCGTCCGGCCGAGGACCACACCACGGTCGCCGAGCTGGCGATCGAGCGGGCCAAGCGCCTGGTGGAGCTGGGCCACGACGTGGTCGTGCTGCTGGACTCGATCACCCGTCTGGGCCGTGCCTACAACCTGGCGGCCCCCGCCTCGGGCCGCATCCTGTCCGGTGGTGTCGACTCCACCGCGCTCTACCCGCCGAAGCGCTTCTTCGGCGCCGCCCGCAACATCGAGAACGGCGGCTCGCTGACGATCATGGCCACCGCGCTGGTCGAGACCGGCTCGAAGATGGACGAGGTCATCTTCGAGGAGTTCAAGGGCACGGGAAACCTGGAGCTCAAGCTCAACCGCTCCCTCGCCGACAAGCGGATCTTCCCCGCGGTGGACGTCGACGCGTCCAGCACCCGTAAGGAGGAGATCCTGATGGGCAAGGACGAGCTCCAGATCATCTGGAAGCTCCGCCGGGTGCTTCACGCCCTGGACATGCAGCAGGCCCTCGAACTTCTCCTGGAGAAGATGAGGGAGACCAAGTCCAACGCGGAGTTCCTCCTGCAGGTGCAGAAGACGACGGTCAGCTCCGAGCGGGACTGATCGCCCGAGATCGACCCGGACGCCCCGGCCTCACCAGGCCGGGGCGTTCGGCGTCTCCGAAGACCTCTGGGCCGCTTCGACCGTCGCGAGCGTCTCGGGGTGGGACTTGCCGCTCGAAGTGGTGCGAACGCCCCTGGGTCACGCACGACCGAGCCGTTCGGCCTCTCCGCGTGCCGCTGGGTGTCTCCGGGGGGACGTATCGCCCGAGGGGGTATGAACGCCCTCGCCCACGTGAGACCGGGGTGTCCGGCGTTCCCAAAGCCCTTGTCCGGCCACGCACTTCGGGATATCCCTACTTCAGGACGGCTTTTCACATCGCACGCCCCGGTCGGGGACGGACCGCCCCGTACGGAGCGGCAGGTGGGCGCGGACGGTGATCGGGGCCCGCCGGGACGGGCGGCCCGCGGGCGGCCGTGTCCCGGCCCGCCGGGGCGGCCCGCGCGGACGGGGAGCGGGGACGGGGAGCGGGGACGGGAGAGGCTCATGACGGCCGAGACGGTGACGGGTACCCCCGTGGTCGGGGTGCCGCTCCGGCGGCGCGTGCCACTCGGGCCGGACGGTCCCCTCGGCACGCTGCTCGACCCGATGACCTGGCGGGCCGTTCCGTACCTGCTGGTGAGCATGCTCCACGGCCTGGCCTGCTCTGCCTTCCTGGCGTCGGCCGTCCCGTTCTCGCTGCTCCTGGTGATCGTCTGGATCGGCCTGCCGCTGCTCGCCCTGACCATGCTGGCCTGGCGGTGGGCGGCGATGCTGGAGCGGCGGTTCCTCCGGATGGCCTTCGGCGTCGACATCCCCGACCCCTACCGGCCCTCCGAGGGCGACAACCTGTTCCTGCGCTGGAAGGACATGTTCGTCGACCCCGCGACCTGGAAGGACCTGCTCTACCTGCTGTTGCTGCTGCCGATCGGGGTCGGGGAGTTCACCGTCTCGGTGATCCTGTGGACCCTCGGACTGGCCCTGACGGCCGCCCCGCTGCCGTTGATGCTGGCCGGGGAGCCGATGAACCCCTTCGACGGGCTGGTGCTCGACACCGTGCCGGAGGCGCTGCTGTGCATGATCACCGGCGCGAGTTTCCTGCTGGCCGCCCTGTACGCGACCCGGGGGATGGCCTGGCTGCACGGCCTGCTGGGGGTCGCCCTGCTGGGCGCGAGCGAGAAGAGCCGCCTGGCCGCCCGAGCCGCGCACCTGCGGGCCAGCCGGGCACGCGGGGTCGAGGCCGCCGAGGCCGAACGGCGCCGGATCGAGCGCGACCTGCACGACGGCGCCCAGCAGCGGCTGCTGTCGGTGGCCATGGACCTGGGGCGGGCCCAGGCCAAGCTGGACTCGGCCCCCGAGGAGGCCCGGGAGCTCCTGGCCCAGGCGCACCGGGGCACCAAGGCCGCGATCGCCGAGCTGCGCGACCTCGCGCGGGGCATCCACCCGGCGATCCTCACCGACCGCGGCCTGAACGCCGCCCTGTCGTCGCTGGCCTCCCGCGCCCCGGTACGGGTGGATCTGTCGGTGCAGATCTCCCACCGCCCGCCGCCCGCGGTGGAGAGCATCGCCTACTTCGTGGTCGCCGAGTGCCTGACGAACCTGGCCAGGCACTCCGAGGCGACCGAGGCGTTCATCCGGGTCAGCCGCCGGGGGCAGCGGGTGATCGTCGAGGTCTGCGACGACGGGGTCGGCGCCGCGGTGCCCCGGCCGGGGGGCGGCCTGTGCGGTCTGGCCGACCGGGCGGCGACCATCGACGGCACCCTGAGCGTGGACAGCCCGCTCGGCGGCCCTACGAGAATCAGGGCCGAGCTGCCCTGCGAGTGGTGAGGGCCGGGACACGTGCGAGTGGTGATCGCCGAGGACTCGGTGCTGTTGCGCGAGGGGCCGGCCGGGTTGCCGGCGGACGGGGCCGTCGAGCGAGAATCAGGGCCGAGCTGCCCTGCGAGTGGTGAGGATCGGGACACGTGCGAGTGGTGATCGCCGAGGACTCGGTGCTGTTGCGCGAAGGGCTGGCCCGGTTGCTGGCGGACGGGGGCATCGAGACCGTCGGGGTGGCGGGCGACGGCCCCGGCCTGGTCACGGCGGTCCGCGAGCATGATCCGGACCTGGTCGTCGTGGACGTGCGGATGCCGCCGACCCACACCGACGAGGGGCTGCGCGCCGCGCTGGAGGCACGGTCGGTACGGCCCGGCCTGCCGATCCTCGTCCTGTCGCAGTACGTCGAGGAGCAGTACGCCACCGAGCTGATCGGCGGGGGCGGCGCCGCGGTCGGGTACCTGCTCAAGGAGCGGATAGCCGACGTGACCGAGTTCCTCGACGCGGTGCGCCGGGTGGCGGCGGGGGGGACGGTCATCGACCCCGAGGTCATCGGGCAGTTGCTGAGCGGCCGTCGCAGGGGCGACCCGCTGGAGTCGCTGACCGCCAGGGAGGGCGAGGTCCTGGCGCTCATGGCCGAGGGGCGCTCCAACACCGCGGTGGCCGGGCGGCTGATGGTCACCGAGGGCGCCGTGGAGAAGCACATCTCCAGCATCTTCGGCAAACTGGGGCTGGGACCCGCCACCGACGATCACCGCCGGGTCCTGGCCGTCCTGGCCTACCTCAGGCGATGACGTCCCGGACGGGGGCGGGGCGGGAGCGGCACCGGTATCCGGCCGGGAGCCCCAGGTGACCGTGCCCGGGGAATGTCTTGTGGCCTGGGATGGTTGCAGGATCTGGCACACTGGTATCCGAACCGTAGTGGTTCCGGTTCCCGCCCGCGCGCACCCCCGTGTGCCAAGCGCGCAAGCCTCACAGGCGAGAGACAGTGGCGACCCGGCGACCGCGCTTTGGAGAGGAAAGACGACATGAAGCCCGACATCCACCCGGAGTACAACGCCACCCAGGTGACGTGTACCTGCGGTAACTCCTTCACCACCCGTAGCACCGCCAAGAACGGCTCGATTCACGCCGACGTGTGCTCCGCCTGCCACCCGTTCTACACGGGCAAGCAGAAGATCCTGGACACCGGCGGCCGGGTGGCGCGCTTCGAGAAGCGCTTCGGCAAGAAGCCCTCGAGCCAGCCCTCGGGCGAGACCTCGGGCGAGTAGCCCTCATCCCGACGCCGGCCCGGAACGGCCCCCCACGGGGGCCCGGGTCGGCGTTCGTGGTGATGAGGCACGGCACACGAGGGTTTCAAGGAAGGACGCACGGTGAATCTCGACGAGCTGCTCAGTGAGTACGCCGAGCTGGAACTCAAGCTCGCCGATCCCTCCGTGCACGCCGACCAGAAGCAGGCGCGTACCTTCGGCCGGCGCTACGCCGAGCTGACCCCGATCATCGGCGCCTACCGGGAGCTTGAGGGCGTGCTGTCCGACCTCGGGACGGCGAAGGAGCTGGGGGCCGAGGACGAGGCGTTCGCCCAGGAGGCCAAGGAGCTCGAGGCCCGCGTTCCCGTCCTTGAGGAGAAGCTCCGCCACCTGCTCGTGCCCCGCGATCCCAACGATGACAAGGACATCATCATGGAGATCAAGGCGGGCGAGGGCGGCGAGGAGTCGGCCCTGTTCGCCGGGGACCTCCTGCGGATGTACCTGCGCTACGCCGAGCGGATCGGCTGGAAGACCGAGCTGATCGACGCCACCCACTCCGACCTGGGCGGCTACAAGGACGTCACGGTCGCCCTGAAGGCCAGGGGCGACGAGGGCGTCTGGTCGCGCCTGAAGTTCGAGGGCGGGGTGCACCGCGTCCAGCGGGTGCCGGTCACCGAGTCGCAGGGACGCATCCACACCAGCGCCGCGGGCGTGCTCGTCTACCCCGAGGCCGAGGACGTCGACGTCCAGATCGACCCGAACGACCTGCGCATCGACGTCTACCGCTCCAGCGGCCCGGGAGGGCAGAGCGTCAACACCACCGACTCGGCCGTGCGGATCACGCACGTCCCGACCGGTGTCGTCGCCTCCTGCCAGAACGAGAAGAGCCAGCTCCAGAACAAGGAGTCGGCCATGCGCATCCTGCGGGCCCGCCTGCAGGCCATCGCCGAGGAGGAGGCCAACGCCGCCGCCATGGCCGAGCGCAAGTCCCAGATCCGCACGGTCGACCGCTCCGAGCGCATCCGCACCTACAACTTCCCCGAGAACCGGATCTCCGACCACCGTGTCGGCTTCAAGGCCTACAACCTCGACCAGGTGCTCGACGGAGACCTTTCGGCCGTCATCCAGTCCCTGCTCGACGCCGAGATGGCGGAGAAGCTCGCCGCCCATTCATAGAACGCGCCCATGACCTTTCTGCTGGACGAGATCGCCCTCGCCACCGCCCGGCTCGCCGAGGCAGGTGTGCCGTCGCCGCGCACCGACGCCGAGGAGATCGCCGCGTGTGTGCACGCCGTACGGCGCAGCGAGCTGCACACCGTCAAGGACTCCGACTTCGACGCCCTGTTCTGGGAGGGGGTCGCCCGCAGGGAGTCGCGCGAGCCGTTGCAGCACATCACCGGACGGGCCTACTTCCGCTACCTGTCCCTGGAGGTCGGGCCCGGGGTGTTCGTGCCGCGCCCGGAGACCGAGGTCGTGGCGGGCTGGGCCATCGACCGGCTGCGCGAGATGGACGTCGCCTCGCCCGTGGTCGTGGACCTCGGCACCGGATCGGGCGCCATCGCGCTGTCCATCGCCCAGGAGGTGGCGCTGGCCACCGTGCACGCGGTCGAGGTCGACCCGGACGCCTACAGCTGGGCCAAGCGCAACATCATCGAGCACGGTCAGGGCCGCGTCCACCTGCACCCCGAGGACCTCGCCGACGCCCTGGCCGAGCTGGACGGCCAGGTCGACCTGGTGGTCTCCAACCCGCCCTACATCCCCCCGGGCGCGGTTCCCCGCGACCCCGAGGTCCGCGACTACGACCCGCGCCGCGCCCTGTACGGGTCGGGCAGCGACGGTCTCGACGAGGTCAGGGCGGTCGAGAGGACCGCGAGGAGGCTGCTGCGCCCCGGAGGCTTCGTCGCCGTGGAACACGCCGACCAGCAGGGCACCCCGGTCTACCTGATCTTCTCAGAGGAGAACGGCTGGCGCGACGTCCGCAGCCGCCAGGACCTGACCCGCAGGGACCGCTTCGTCACCGCGCGATTCGGCCAGGAATAGGATGCACGCCGTGAGCCGACGTTATGACTGCACCGATACCGCGCAACGCGCCGAGGGCCTGGCCGAGGCCGCGGCCGCGCTGCGCCGAGGCGAGCTCGTGGTGCTCCCCACCGACACCGTCTACGGCATCGGCGCCGACGCCTTCACGCCCGCCGCGGTCTCCGCGCTGCTGGAGGCCAAGGGCCGCGGCCGGGACATGCCGGTGCCCGTGCTGGTCGGCACGGTCCGCGCCGCCAACGCCCTGGTGGAGAACCTCGGCCCGTACGGCCAGGATCTCGTCGACTCCTTCTGGCCGGGCCCGCTCACGTTGATCTGCCGCGTGAACCGGTCCCTGTCGTGGGACCTCGGCGACGCCAAGGGCACCGTCGCGGTCCGGATGCCGCAGCACCCGGTCGCCCTCGACCTGCTCAAGGAGACGGGGCCGCTGGCCGTCTCCAGCGCCAACCGCTCCGGCGCGCCTCCCGCCGTCGACGCCGCCGACGCCGAGAAGCAGCTCGGTGAGTCGGTCTCGGTGTACCTCGACGCCGGGCCGTGCGAGAGCGACGTCCCCTCGACGATCCTCGATCTGACCACGGCGGTGCCCCGGCTGCTGCGCCGCGGGGCGATCCCGGTGGAGCGGCTGCGTGGCGTGATCGGCTACGTGGCGACGGACACGGGCCCGGGGGCCACCGGCTGACCTGCCGGCAGGCGCGCACGGGCATATGCCGTGATCCATGCCGTCTGATTATCATCGTGACGCGAGGCGATCTCCCCGGTACCTTGAAATGGGCCGACACTCCGGGAGACGTGCATGGGCAAGTTCGAAGGAATGGACCCCAAGCTGGTCCGCGATCTGCTGTCCGAGGTGAAGCAGGCGGCCGACCGGATGCGTGACGCCGAGGGCAGGGTGACCCGCCTGATGAGCGGGGCGGGCCTGTCCTCGCAGACGGCCCACAGGCCCGTGCAGATCGCCGACGCATGCGACGGAATGGTCCGGGACGTCACCGCCCGCGTGGCGCTTCTGGAGAAGAGGATCAGCCAGAACGCGACGGCACCGCCCGCCGGCCCGACGGCCGGGGACGCCAAGCCCGACACCGGTGCCCAGGGCGACGGCACGAAGCCCGAGGCGGGCTCCCAGGGGGAGGCGAAGAAGCCCGGGGAGGAGGCCTCCAGGGCCGAGAAGCCCACGGGCGGGGGGCCTGACGCGGCGGTCAAGGAGCCGGCCGACAGGCCGCGCGTCGGTGACCAGTCGGCCGAGAGCGCTCAGCGCGACGATCCGAAGGGCCGGCCCGAGACCGGTGCCGGCTCCGACTCCCCGCGCGACCACAAGGGCGACTCCGGGTCCGGCGGAGGGGCCGAGGAGGCCAAGCCTCAGACCGGGTCGAAGGGCGACGAGACCTCCCCGCGCGACGGCTCCCCGAGGACACCGGAACAGGGGACGGACGACCGCAAGCCCGACTCCCCGGGAACGGATGAGCGCAGGCCGGATTCCCAAGGGGCGGAAGACCGCAAGCCCGACTCTCAGGGAGCGGACGAGCGCAGGCAGGACCCGCAGGGAACGGGTGATCGGAAGCCGGATTCCCAGGGGGCGGACGACCGTAAGCCGGAGACCGGGTCGAAGGGCGACGAGACCTCCCCGCGCGACAAGGACACCTCGTCCAGGGAGGTCATCCGGACCGATCCCGGACCCGAGGCTCCGCGAGGTGAGGAGCCCCGGCAGCAGGCCCCCGAGCGCGACGCGACGCCCGAGCCCAGGGCTCCCGAGCGTGACGCGACGCCCGAGCCCAGGGCTCCCGAGCGTGACGCGACGCCCGCACCCCAGGTGCCCGAGCGCGACTCCGCACCCGAGGTGCCCCGGCAGGACTCCATGCCCGAGCCACCCAGGCAGGATTCCGCATCCGAGGCGCCCCGGCAGGACTCGGCCCCCGCTCCCGAGACGCCCCGGGCCGACGACGCGCGGCCCCAGGTGCCCAGGGTCGAGGACCTGAAGCCCGCCGTTCCGGGGCCGGGCGAGGGTGGGCAGAACGGGGGGCATCCCGTCGACACGGCACCTCGTGAGGCTCCCCGCACCGACACCGCCCCCCAGGCGCCCGAAGCGCCCCGGCAGGACTCCATGCCCGAGCCGCCCCGGCAGGACTCGGCTCCCGCCCCGCAGGCGCCCGTTCCGGAGGCTCCGGGGGCCGACGCCGCACGGCCGGAGATCGTCGACGTGAACGACCGGGGGCCGGGGGCCGGGGATTCCACCGGGACCGCGCCCGGGAACGACCCCGACGCCAAGGGAGACCCGGGGACCAAGGGCGACGAGCGTTCTCCCCGGCAGGAGGGCGGCACCTCCGGAGGCCCGATCCTCGACGGCCCCGCCAAGGACCACCCCGACGACATCGACCAGCGCGACTCCCGGGCCAAGGTCGTGGAGGTCGACGGGGTGAAGGTGCTCCAGATCCCGCTGGACTCGCCCACGGCGGCCGAGGTCGACGAGCTGCTCAAGAACATCGAGGACATACCGCCGCTGCAGATGCCCTCCGCCGAGAGCGTCTCCGCCACGGCGGCGCAGCCCGGATGGGTCGAGCCGCACGGCCCGCTCGAATCCGCCAGACCCGACTACCCCCTCCTCGACACGGCGGGCCCGACCACCGACCAGACCGTCCAGCCTCCGGGCACGGGCGGCGACTCCGCCTCCGGCTCCACCGGTACCACCTCCGGTGAGGCGCCCCGTCCGGCGGACTCGGCCTCCGCCGAACCCGCCGTCCAGAAGACCGGGGAAGGCCCCCCACAGCCCGCGCCGGCGCCCCAGGCGGCGGGCCAGGCGCCCTCTCTCGGTGACGCGCTCTCCGCCGAGGCCGCCGAGACGCGTCCGGCGGACGGCGCCTCCGACGGACAGGGACGGACCGCGGACGGCGCGGGCGCACCCGGCGGGAGCGGGGACGCGCGGCCGGCCGAGAGTCCGGCCGGTGTCTCGGCCGCTTGGGCCGACGACGGCGACGAGGTGGTCACGGCGCGGGCGGGCCTGCTGGACCCGGACGCGCTCAGGACGCTCACCGAGAACGCCCGGGAGGTCGAGCCGCTGGAGATGCCCGGCGTCCGGGTGCCGGACGGGGAGACGTGGGGCGAGGGCGCCTGGGTCCCCATGGACGTGGGGCCCGACGGCCCCGCGGGCGACGTGGACCCCGCGGATCCGGTGCGGCCCGTGCCGCCGCCCGGGGGCGGACGATGAGCGGCGCGTGCGGTGAGCGGGGCGCAGGGAGCGTGCCGGAGAGGGTGAGGAGCCTGTGATGTTCGTGGATCCACCCGCACCGCAGCCGATGCAGCCGGGGGAGACCCCGCCGCTCACCTCCAGCGGCGGGGTGTCGTCCTCGGACGCCACGTCCTGGCAGTTCAACCCCGACTACCAGCGCCTGGTGATGATGTGGAGGCAGGTGCTGCCCGAGCTGGAGAAGCTGACCACCAGCCTGGACGACGCCCACCGGCGTGCCCGCAGCAAGGAGGTCTGGGACGCCCAGGTCTCCGACCGCTACATCGAGGACATCACGGAGTGGCGTAAGCGCCTGGGCCTCTACCGGCAGGCGATCCTGACCTCGATCAGCGACCAGGCGGCCGACACGCCGAGGTGGATCCCCTCCGGCTCCAAAGCCCCGCACGCCTTCTCCTAGTCGCCACGCCGTAGGGGACCCGGCCATGAGGTGCCGGGTCCGCCGCGCCGCAGGAGATCCGGCCGCGTGGTGCCGTGCCGTGAGGGACCCGGTCAGGTGGCGTCGGGTCCGCCGTGTCGCGGGGCCCGGTCGGGCGGCGACACGCCTCCCCCCGGGAAAGCGCCCCTGACCTGGGATATCCGGGCATGCCGGGCTTACAGTGGGGGAGTCGTCGTCTCCGGGACGCGGGATGTGAGCCATGGGCGCAGAGCCGTACTACGGGCCGGATTTCGGTCTCCTGCAACGGGAGGACCCGGAGATCGCGTGCGTGCTCCTCGACGAGCTCGACCGGCTCCGCGAGGGCGTCCAGCTCATCGCCAGCGAGAACTTCACCTCGCCCGCCGTGCTCGCGGCGCTCGGCTCGACGCTCACCAACAAGTACGCCGAGGGATACCCCGGCAGGCGCTACTACGCCGGGTGCGAGGTCGTCGACCGGGCCGAGCGGCTCGCGATCGACCGGGCCATGCGGCTGTTCGGCGCCGAGCACGTCAACGTCCAGCCCCACTCCGGCGCCTCGGCGAACCTGGCCGCCTACGCCGCGCTGCTGCGTCCTGGCGACACCGCGCTGGCGATGGAGCTCTCCCACGGGGGCCACCTCACGCACGGTTCCAAGGTCAACTTCTCCGGGCGGTGGTTCGACGTGGTGGCCTACGGCGTGCGCCGCGACACCGAGCTGATCGACTACGACGAGGTCAGGGAGCTGGCACTGCGCCACCGGCCCAAGATGATCATATGCGGCGCCACGGCCTACCCCCGGGAGATCGACTTCGCCGCGTTCCGGGGGATCGCCGACGAGGTGGGCGCCTGGTTGCTGGCCGACGTCGCGCACACCGTGGGCCTGATGGCCGGTGGCGTCCTGCCCTCGGCGGTGCCGTACGCGGACGTGGTGACCTTCACCACCCACAAGGCGCTGCGCGGGCCCAGGGGCGGCGGGATCATGTGCACCGGGGAGCTGGGTCCCAGGATCGACCGCGCGGTCTTCCCGTTCGTGCAGGGCGGCCCGCTGATGAACGCGGTGGCGGCCAAGGCGGTGGCGTTCGGCGAGGCATTGCGCCCGGAGTTCGGCCGGTACGCGCGGCAGGTGGTGGCCAACGCCCGGGTGCTGGCCGACGCGCTGGCCGCCGAGGGCATGCGGCCGGTGTCGGGGGGCACCGACAGCCACCTGGCGCTGATCGACCTGCGCGACACCGGGATCTCGGGCGCGGTCGCCGAGCGGCGCTGCCAGGAGGCCGGGATCACCCTTAACCGCAACGCGATCCCCTACGATCCGGAACCGCCCACCGTGACCTCCGGCATCCGGGTCGGCACCCCCTGCGTGACCACCCAGGGGATGGGTGCCGAGGAGATGAAGGAGGTGGCCTCGATGGTGGCGCAGGTCGTCCGCAGCCCCGACGCGGTGGGTGAGACGCGGGAGCGCGTCGCCGCGCTGACACGGGCCCATCGGATATATCCCAGCGAACTATGAGCTGTTCTGTGTCGTTTTCCGGTCACAGGCGGCCGGACTATCCGCGAAACTGGTTCCGTGCGCGAATACCTACTCATGGCATTGGTCGCCGCGGCGGTGACGTACCTGCTGGTCCCGCTGGTCCGCGTCCTCGCCATCCGCATCGGCGCGATGCCCGAGGTCCGCGATCGTGACGTGCACACCACGCCGACGCCCCGGCTCGGCGGCCTGGCGATGTACGGCGGCCTCGTCGCGGGCCTGCTGATCGCCACCGAGCTGCCCTACTCCGGGGGCAACCTGGGCGCCGTGGGCCAGGGCAACACGGCGATCGCGCTGATCGCCGCGGGCGGCCTGATCACGCTGACCGGCTTCCTGGACGACTGGCTGGGCATGGACGCCCTGGTCAAGCTCGCCGGGCAGATCGGCGCGGCCGGGGTGCTGGTCGCCTTCGGGGTCACCCTGCCGTGGCTGCCGTTCCCCTCGTCGATGGGCGGGATCATCGTCCTGGACTCCACGCTGAGCCCGATCATCACGATCCTGATCGTGGTCGTCATCATCAACGCGGTGAACTTCGTCGACGGGCTGGACGGGCTGGCCGCGGGGATCATCGGGATCGCCGCCATGGCCACCTGGACCTACTCGGTGCAGCTGTCGAAGGAGTTCGGCGCCACCAGCATCAACGTCACGGCGCTGATCGCCTCGGTGCTCATCGGCGTCTGCCTGGGCTTCCTGCCGCACAACTTCCACCCGGCGAAGATCTTCATGGGGGACACCGGGGCGATGCTGATCGGCCTGGTCCTGGCCTCCACCATGATCACCGTCACCCAGCTCGACTCCACCGACATCAACAACTTCCCGGTGATCCTGCCGCTGCTGGTGCCGGTCGCGATCCTGGTGCTCCCGCTGATGGACCTGATCATGGCGGTGGTCAGGCGCACGTCCAACGGCCTGTCGCCGTTCTCGCCCGACCGGGGTCACCTGCACCACCGCCTGCTGGACTTCGGCCACTCGCACCGCCGCAGCGTCCTGATCATGTACGCGTGGACGCTCCTGTTCGCCTTCTCGGTCGTGGGCCTGTCCATCGAGGGTGTTCCGCTGATCGTGTTCCCGCTGATCGTGCTGCTCGCGGTGGGCGTCCTGGTGCTGATGGCCCTGCCCCGCCTGCGCGCCCGCCGCGACACCGGCGGGGCCGGGGGGACCGGCGGCCAGGGGCCGCTCCGGCCGGCCGGGCCCGCGGGTCCGGTCATGCCCGCCGACGGCCCCGGACGGCACGCCCGCCCCGCGACCCCTTCGGCCCCGGCGGATCCGATGACCCCGAGGGATCCGATGGCCCCGGGAGGCCCGATGCTCCCGGGGAGTCCGACGGCCCCGGGAGGTCCGGCGACCCGGACCGCTCCCGCGACGTCCCCGTCGCCGATGCCGCCCCCTGTGCCGCCCCCGGTCCAGGAGCGTCCCCAGGTTCAGGGGCGTCCCCACCCGTACCCGTCGCAGACGCCCGGTCCCCGCGCGGTGGCGGGTGACGACACCACGCCGCTGGCGGTGCTGCCGGACCTGTCACTCACCGCTCCCCGCCAGGCCTTCTCGAATCCTGAGACGCCCCTGTGAGACCGCCGCGCGCGGTGCTTGATCGTTTACTTGAAACGGCAGGTAAAGGCGGTCTTCCCGGAGCTTGTGATAGCTTTCACTAGCAGGCGCCGGGCAGCCCCGGCCCCGCAGGGTAGCAATCGCTCGCTTGATAACAGTCACCGGGAGTGTCGATGCAGGCCAACGACGTGCGTCTCCTCAAGGGAGCCGCGGTGCCCACGCTCCTCGTGGGCCTGGTCGTGATCGGCGTCGCGGCCCTGCTGGCCGGAGGCAAGGGGGCGCTGGGCGCCGCGATCGGCACCCTGGTCGTCTGCGTCTTCTTCGCCCTCGGCGTCGTCGCGGTCTCCGTCGCGGGACGCGTCTCGCCGATGATGATGATGACCGCCGCGGTGCTGACCTACGCGGTGAAGATCATCATCGTGATGGCCCTGCTCAAGGCGTTCGAGGACGCCACCGCGTTCGAGCCCAAGGCGTTCGGCTGGGCCGTCATCGTGTGCACGATCGCCTGGACGGTCGGCGAGATGCGCGGCTTCATGAAACTCAAGATGCTCTACGTCGACCCCGATGCCCCGGTTCCGGGGCAGGGCGGGCCGCGATGAGGCGTATGATCTCGCTGGCGCATCGTGCCCAACCCGATATGACTAGTCCTCACCACGGCTGCTATCGTCATGCCCGCGATGAGCGAAAAGAAAATCCGGCCCGAAGACGACGGCCGCGACTTCGCCAGCGCCGCTTGGTCGATCCCCAGTTATCTCCTCTCCGGGATGATCCTCTACGGCGGTGCCGGCTGGTTGCTGTCCAAGTGGACAGGCGTGGTCGCCTTCACCCCGATCGGTCTGATCCTCGGGGTCGCTCTAGCCGTCTACCTGGTCTACCGGAAGTACGGTCGCTAGCCTTCGGCGGCGGTCGCTTCGCTGACGAAGCCATTCCGATCAACTACCACGCTGAAGGGAACGCCGCGTGCGCACGCTGACGCTCCTCGCTCCCGGGGACGAGTTCACGCCTCCGGGACTCGAACTCTTCGACGCCACACCGCTCATCGCGGGCGTCGCCTGGTTCACGAAGCCGGTGCTGCTGGCCCTGCTGAGCACGATCCTCGTCATCGGCTTCTGCTGGTCGGCCTTCGGCAACCCGAAGCTGGTGCCGCGGGGCGTGCAGAACGTCGGCGAGATGGGCTACATGTTCGTCCGCGACCAGGTCGCCCGGCCGTTCCTCGGCAAGGACGCCGACCGGTGGATGGGCCTGCTGCTCAGCATGTTCTTCCTGGTCTGGGTGTGGAACCTGATGGGCGTCATCCCGGGCCTGCAGTTCCCGGTCGCCTCGCACATCGCCTTCCCGGTCGTGCTGGCCCTGAGCGTCTACTTCCTCAAGATCTACCTGGGCATCAAGCACCAGGGCGCGATCGGCTACTTCAAGAACATGATGTTCCCGCCGGGGCTGCCCAAGCCGATCTACGTGCTGCTGGCCCCGATCGAGCTGCTCTCCAACATGATCATCGCGCCCTTCACGCACGCGGTGCGACTGTTCGCCAACATGTTCGCCGGTCACATCATCCTGGCCTTCTTCAGCCTCGTCGGCTTCTGGTTCCTCTTCGAGAAGCTCACCCCGCTGGGCGCCCCGCTCGGCGTGGTCGGCGTGATCATGACGATCGCGATGACGGGCTTCGAGATGTTCATCCAGTTCCTGCAGGCGTTCCTCTTCGCGATGCTCGCCGCGATGTACATCGGCAACTCGCTCCACCCCGACCACTAAGACCTCCCTCGAAAATCCAGACCGGTGACCCTTCACCGGCCGACCTGTAAAGGAAACACACTCATGGGAATCCTCGCTGAGGTCACCGGCTCCCTCGGTTCCATCGGTTACGGCCTCGCCGCGATCGGCCCCGGCATCGGCGTCGGCATCATCTTCGGTCAGGGTGTGCAGGCCATCGCCCGCCAGCCCGAGGCCTACGGCCTGATCCGCCAGAACATGCTGCTCGGCTTCGTCCTCACCGAGGCGCTGGCCCTCATCGGCCTCGTCGCGCCGTTCATGTTCGGTCAGTAAGACGCAGGAAAACCTCTGACGGAAGGCTGCACAAATGATTCAGGCAGCTTCGCTCCTGGCGGCGGAGGAGGGGCACAACCCCCTTTTCCCGCACACCTACGAGCTGGTCGTCGGCGGCTTCGCCTTCTTCGTCGTCCTCTTCGTCGTCGGTCGGATCCTCACCCCGCGCATCCAGAAGACCCTGGCCGAGCGGACCGACGCCATCGAGGGCGGCATCAAGCGAGCCGAGGACGCTCAGGCCGAGGCCCAGGCGCTGCTCAAGCAGTACAAGGACCAGCTCGCCGAAGCCCGTCACGAGGCCTCGCGGCTTCGTGAGGAGGCCCGCGAGCAGGGTGCGCAGATCAAGGCCGAGCTCCGCGAGGAGGCCCAGGCCGAGGCCCGCCGCCTGGTCGAGGCCGCGCACCTGCAGATCGAGGCCGACCGTCAGCAGGCGTTCGCCCAGCTCCGCGCCGAGCTCGGCCGTCTCTCGATCGACCTGGCCGGCCGCATCGTCGGGGAGTCGCTGGAGGACGAGGCGCGCCAGCGCCGTACCGTCGACCGCTTCCTCGAGGAGCTCGAGGCGAGCAGCAGCAGCGCGGCGGTTCGCTGATGAGGGGTCTGAGCAGGGCCTCGCTGGCCGAGGTCGAGGAGCGCTTCAACGCCGTCGCGGGAAGCGCCGACCTCGGCACGCTGGCCGAGGAGCTGTTCTCGGTCGCCGACCTGTTCGACCGTGAGCACGGACTCCGCCGGAGCATGTCCGACCCGGCGCGCCCCGCGGCGCAGAAGACGCAGATCGTGCGGGTGCTGCTGGAAGGCAAGATCAGCGAAGCCGCGCTGGAGACGGTCGTCGCGGCCGTGTCCGCGCGGTGGGCCCGCTCGGCCGACCTGGCCGACTCCCTGGAGCGTCTCGGGGTCGTGGCGGCCTCGGCCGAGGCCGAGGCGCAGGGCAGGCTCGACGAGGTCGAGGACGAGCTGTTCCGGTTCGGGCGCATCGCCGCCTCGGACCTGGAGCTGCACCGCTCCCTGACCGCGCCGGCCGCGCCCGAGGGGGCCAAGCGGGAGCTGATCGGCTCCCTGCTGGCCGGCAAGGTGGCCCCCACCACCCTCCGCCTGGTGAACCAGATCGTGCTGCATCCGCGAGGACGTAGCCTGGACAACGGGCTGGAGGAGTTCGGCAGGCTGGTCGCCGCCCAGCGGCAGCGCCTCGTCGCGGTGGTGCGCAGCGCCGTCGCGCTCTCCGAGGAGCAGAAGAGGCGTCTTGCCACGTGGCTGCGCGCCTCGTACGGCCGCGACGTTCATCTGAACGTCGAGGTGGATCCGCGAGTGCTCGGAGGGTTCTCGGTGCACATCGGGGACGACCTCATCGACACCACCATCGCGGGACGAATCGAAGAAGTCCGCCGCCGGTTGGCCGGCTAGGCGAATAGGGAGACTGAAGAGAGATGGCGGAGCTTACGATCCGACCGGATGAGATCCGGGACGCACTTGAGCGCTTCGTCCAGGCGTACGAGCCGGAAGGTGCCGCGCGCGAGGAGATCGGGACCGTCGTCGACTGCGGCGACGGCATCGCCCATGTCTCCGGCCTTCCCTCGGCGATGGCGAACGAGCTGCTCGAGTTCGAGGACGGCACGCGTGGCCTGGCGCTGAACCTGGACGTCCGGGAGATCGGCGTCGTCGTCCTGGGCGACTTCAGCAAGATCGAGGAAGGCCAGTCGGTCCGCCGGACCGGCGAGGTCCTGTCCGTGCCGGTCGGCGACGGCTTCCTCGGCCGCGTCGTCGACCCGCTGGGCGTGCCCATGGACGGCAAGGGCCCGATCGAGTCCGAGGGCATGCGAGCCCTCGAACTCCAGGCCCCCTCGGTGGTCCAGCGCCAGCCGGTGAAGGAGCCGCTGCAGACCGGCCTCAAGGCGATCGACGCCATGACGCCGATCGGCCGCGGCCAGCGCCAGCTCATCATCGGTGACCGTGGCACGGGCAAGACCGCCGTGGCCGTGGACACCATCCTCAACCAGCGGGAGAACTGGCTCTCCGGCGACCCGGACAAGCAGGTCCTGTGCGTCTACGTCGCCGTCGGCCAGAAGGGCTCCACGATCGCCCAGGTCAAGGGCCGCCTGGAGGCGGCGGGCGCGATGGAGTACACCACCATCATCGCGGCCCCGGCCTCCGACCCGGCCGGCTACAAGTACCTGGCGCCCTACACCGGCTCGGCCATCGGCCAGCACTGGATGTACCAGGGCAAGCACGTCCTCATCGTCTTCGACGACCTGACCAAGCAGGCCGACGCCTACCGCGCCGTCTCGCTGCTGCTGCGCCGCCCGCCGGGCCGTGAGGCCTTCCCCGGCGACGTCTTCTACTTGCACTCCCGCCTGCTGGAGCGCTGCGCGAAGCTGTCGAAGGACATGGGCTCCGGCTCGATGACCGGTCTGCCGATCATCGAGACCAAGGGCAACGACGTCTCGGCGTTCATCCCGACCAACGTCATCTCCATCACCGACGGTCAGTGCTTCCTGGAGACCGACCTGTTCAACGCGGGTGTGCGCCCGGCCATCAACGTCGGTGTCTCCGTCTCCCGGGTCGGCGGATCGGCGCAGGTCAAGGCGATGCGCAAGGTCGCCGGTACGCTCCGCCTGTCGCTGTCGCAGTTCCGCGACCTGGAGGCCTTCGCCTCCTTCGCCTCCGACCTGGACGCGGCCTCCCGCGCCCAGCTGGAGCGCGGCCAGCGCCTGGTCGAGCTGCTCAAGCAGGCGCAGTACAGCCCGTTCCCGGTGGAGAAGCAGGTCGTCTCGGTCTGGGCCGGCACCACCGGTGAGCTCGACGACGTCCCGGTCGAGGACATCCGCCGCTTCGAGGCGGAGTTCCTGGACCACCTCGGCCGCGAGAACAAGGGCATCTTCGACAGCATCCGGGAGACCCGGGAGCTGGCCGACGACACGGTGACCGCCCTCAAGGACGCCATCACCGAGTTCAAGAAGGGCTTCGAGACCTCCTCGGGCGAGCACCTGGTCAACGACGAGCCGGTCGCCGCGCTCGGCGAGGGCGAGGTCGGCCAGGAGAAGATCACCAAGCAGGTCCGCACGGGCGAGACGAAGTAGCCGATGGGTGCCCAGCTAAGGCTGCTCCGCAGGCGGATCAAGTCGGTCAGGTCCACGGCGAAGATCACGCGTGCCCAGGAGCTCATCGCCTCGTCGCGCATCATCAAGGCGCAGCAGCGGATGCAGGCGGCCGTGCCGTACGAGCGGGAGATCACCCGCGCCGTCACGGGCGTCGTCAGCAACACCTCCAGCGTCGACCACCCGCTGACCCTGGTGAAAGAGCAGTCCACCAGGGCCGCGGTGCTCATCGTGACCAGTGACCGCGGGTTCGCCGGCGGTTTCAACGCCAACATCCTGCGTGAGGCCGAGGCTCTGGGCAACCTGCTCAAGGGCAGGGGCGTCACGGCCGTGCCGTTCGTGGTGGGCCGCAAGGGCATCACGTGGCACACCTTCCGCGGCCGCGAGATGGGCGGGCACTGGGACGGGTTCTCCGACAACCCCTCCTACACCGACGCGAAAAGGATCGCCGAGACGCTGATCCAGGCGTTCTCGGCGGAGGACGGCGTGGACGAGATCCACATCGTCTCCACCGAGTTCGTCTCGATGCTGACGCAGGAGGTCGTGGTCAAGCGGATCCTTCCCCTGGCGGTCGAGGAGACCCCGGAGAAGCCCGACACGCCGCTGCCGTACTTCGAGTTCGAGCCCACCGCCGGAGAGGTACTGGACTCGCTGCTGCCGAGGTACGTGGAGTCGCGCATCTTCAGCGCGCTGCTCCAGTCGGCGGCCTCCGAGCACGCCGCCCGCCGCCGGGCCATGAAGTCGGCGACGGACAACGCCAACGAGCTCATCCGCGTGTTCACCCAGCAGATGAACCAGGCCCGCCAGGCCGAGATCACCCAGGAAATCAGCGAGATCGTCGGTGGCGCGAACGCGCTGGCTGACGCCGCAGCGGGGAAAGAGTGAAATGACCGCACAGACTGTTGAGACCGGCGTGGGACGCGTCGCGCGGGTCACCGGTCCCGTCGTCGACGTGGAGTTCCCCGTCGAGGCGATGCCCGAGATCTACAACGCCCTCACCGTGGACGTCACCCTCCAGGGACAGAACAGGGTCCTGACGCTGGAGGTCGCCCAGCACCTGGGCGACAACCTCGTCCGGGCCATCTCCATGCAGCCCACCGACGGCCTCACCCGTGGCGCCCCGGTGACCGACAGCGGCGCGGCCATCTCGGTCCCCGTCGGCGACGTCGTCAAGGGCCACGTGTGGAGCACCCTGGGCGAGTCCCTGGACGTGGAGACCTCCTCGCTCCAGATCACCGAGCGCTGGGGCATCCACCGCCCCTCGCCCGCCTTCGACACCCTCGAGTCGCGCACCGAGATGCTGACCACCGGCATCAAGGTGATCGACCTGCTCACCCCGTACGTGCAGGGCGGCAAGATCGGCCTGTTCGGCGGCGCGGGCGTGGGCAAGACCGTCCTCATCCAGGAGATGATCCGCCGGGTCGCCCGTAACTTCGGCGGCACCTCGGTGTTCGCCGGCGTCGGCGAGCGCACCCGTGAGGGCAACGACCTGTGGCTGGAGATGGAGGAGGCGGACGTCCTCAAGGACACCGCCCTCGTCTTCGGCCAGATGGACGAGCCCCCGGGCACCCGCCTGCGGGTCGCGCTCTCCGCGCTGACGATGGCGGAGTACTTCCGCGACGTGCAGAAGCAGGACGTGCTTCTGTTCATCGACAACATCTTCCGCTTCACCCAGGCCGGTTCCGAGGTCTCCACGCTGCTCGGCCGCATGCCGTCCGCAGTGGGCTACCAGCCGACCCTGGCCGACGAGATGGGCGTCCTGCAGGAGCGCATCACCTCCACCCGCGGTCACTCGATCACCTCCATGCAGGCGATCTACGTCCCCGCGGACGACATCACCGACCCGGCCCCGCACAACGCGTTCGCGCACCTCGACGCGCAGACCGTGCTCTCGCGGCCGATCTCGGAGAAGGGCATCTACCCCGCGGTGGACCCGCTCGACTCCACCTCGCGGATCCTCGACCCGCTGATCGTCGGCGAGGAGCACTACCGCGTGGCGCAGGAGACCAAGCGGATCCTGCAGAAGTACAAGGAACTGCAGGACATCATCGCGATCCTCGGTATCGACGAGCTCTCCGAGGAGGACAAGGTCACGGTCAACCGTGCCCGCCGCATCGAGCGTTTCCTCTCCCACCCGATGTACGCCGCCGAGGCGTTCACCGGTCAGCCGGGAGAGAACGTGCCGCTGGACGAGACCATCGCCTCGTTCAAGGGCCTGTGCGCCGGCGAGTACGACCACCTGCCCGAGCAGGCGTTCTTCATGGTCGGTGGCATCGACCAGGCCGTGGCCAAGGCCAAGGAACTCGCCCGCTAGTCGCCTTCGGCGCCGGTGCGGCCCTCGCGGCCGCACCGGCGCCTGGTTCGATAAGGAACTGGAGAGAACGTGGCGAAGCTGCGAGTAGGCGTCGTCTCGCCGGAACGGGAGATCTGGTCCGGCGAGGCCGACATGGTCATCGCCAAGACCGTCGACGGCGAGATCGGTATCATGCCCAAGCACGCCCCCGTGATCGGCGTTCTCGTCGAGGGTGGCCTGCTGAGGATCAAGCGGAGTGACGGCGAGTCGGATCTCGTCGCCGCCGTCCACGGAGGATTCCTCTCGGTGGCCGACGACGAGGTGTCGATCCTGGCGGAGCTGGCCGAGCTCGGTTCCGAGGTCGACGTCTCCCGGGCCAAGAGCGCGCTGGAGCGGGCTCAGGCCTCGGTCGAGGGCGGCCAGGACGGCGAGAACGCCGAGGACGCGACCGCCGGTGCCAAGCGCGCCAGGGCCAGGTTGCGCGCGGCCGGGGAAGAAGTCGGATAAATTCGGCTTCTTAGCGGTACGGCTTCTTGGGGGCGAGCAGACATGGTGATACCGGACGTACTCATCGTGGTGGGGTCGCTCGCCGCCCTTGTCGCCCTCCTGGCGCTCCGGGTGCTCGTCCTGACCCGCGCGCGAGGATCGGTGCTGTGTTGTCTCCGCTCCCTGTCCAGGGAGCGAGGTTGGCGGGTCGGTGTGGCCCGCTACGCCGACGGGCATCTCAACTGGATCCCGCTCATAGGTCTGCTGCCAAGGCCGCGCCACGTCATCGTGAGGCGCGGCCTTGTCGTTTCCGGGCGTCGCAAGGTCGGGCCCGGGGAGTTCTACGGGTTCATCGAGGGCGTGACGGCGATCGAGTGCCGCAGCGGGGACAGCGCCTACGAGCTCGCCATGGGGTACCGGGCCCTGACGGGGTTCGTGGCCTGGCTGGAGTCCGCCCCGCCGAGCGCCTACCTCGACGTGGCCTGACCGGTCGCTCTCCGGGCCTCACGTGCCCCCTGTGTCCCGGCCGTCCACGCGGGACCTTCGGGCCGTCACCGAGGCCGGCCGGGACACAGGGGCGCTCTCAGCGGGTCCCGCCGGGCTTCCACAGGATCTCGTCGCCGCCGGCGGCGACCCGGCAGAGGATGAACATCAGGTCGCTCAGCCGGTTGAGGTACGTGGCGGTCAGCGGGTTGACGTCGTCGTGGGTCTCCAGCGCCGACCAGGTGGTCCGCTCGGCCCGCCGGACCACGGTCCTGGCCACGTGCAGCGCGGCCACGGCCGGGGTGCCGCCGGGCAGGATGAAGCTGCGCAGCGGCGTGAGGCGCTCGTTGAACTCGTCGCAGCGCGCCTCCAGCCACTCGACGTAGGAGGGCTCGACCCGCAGCGGAGGGAACTCGGGGTTCTCGGCGACCGGGGCGCACAGGTCGGCCCCGACGTCGAACAGCTCGTTCTGGATGCGCGACAGCACGGCGGTGACGTCCTCCGCCAGGGTGCCCGCGGCCAGGGCCACGCCGATCGCGGCGTTGGCCTCCTCCACGTCCGCGTACGCGGCCAGGCGGGGGTCGGTCTTGCGGGTGCGGCTCATGTCGCCGAGCGCGGTCGTGCCGTCGTCCCCGGTACGGGTGTAAATCTTGGAGAGCACCACCGGGTTGTCTCTGTCAGCTCGCGTCATTCCCTCAATGTATCGACCTGAATTGCTCCTGATCGATCCGGACGCGGACAATATGATTTGCCGATGGTTTCTGGTTTTTACCTGCGATTCCCCCACATCTCCCACGAGACGCTGACGTTCGTCGCCGACGACGACGTCTGGACGGCCCCCGCGGAGGGGGGCCGGGCCTGGCGCCTGTCCTCGGACCGGGCCCCGGTGAGCCACCCCCGCCTCTCGCCCGGCGGCGACCGGATCGCCTGGACCGGCGTCCGGGACGGGGCCCCCGAGATCTATCTGGCCGACCTGGGGTCGGGGGCGTCGGAACGCCTGACCTACTGGGGGGACGCCCGCACGCGGACCCGGGGCTGGAGCGCGGACGGCGGGGTCCTCGCGATCAGCGCGACCGGCCGCCCCTTCGCGTCGCAGACCTGGGCCTACCGCCTCGACGGGGACCTCGGCGCCGAAGGCTCTCCCGGTGTTCCCCCCGAGCGGCTGCCGTACGGCCCGGTCAACGACCTGGCGATCGCCGGGGACGGCGGGGACGCCGCAGGGGAGACCGTGGTGCTGCTCACCGGGGGGCTGTCCCGCGACCCGGCGGTCTGGAAGCGCTACCGGGGCGGCACGGCGGGCCGGATGTGGGTGCGGCGCGGGGACGGCGGCTTCACCCGGATCCTGGCCGGGCTGAACGGCCACCTCGCCTCCCCGATGCTCGTCGGCGGGCGGCTCGCGTTCCTCTCCGACCACGAGGGCGTCGGCAACCTGTACTCCTGCGAGCCGGACGGCACCGGCCTGCGCCGCCACACCGACCACGCGACCTTCTACGCCCGGCACGCGACCACCGACGGGACCAGGATCGTCTACCAGAGCGCCGGCGACCTCTACCTGCTGGACGACCTGGACGCCGAGGCCCGCAGGCTCGACGTCACGCCGGGCTCCCCGCTGTCGGGGCCGCGTCCCTACCGGGTGAACGTCTCCCGGCGGCTGCACGACCTGGCCGTGGACAAGACCGGGCGGGCCAGCGCGGTCGAGGTGCAGGGGACCGTGCACTGGCTCACCCACCGCGACGGGCCGGCCCGGCAGCTCAGCGAGGGCCTGTCGGCCGCGCTGCCGCGCCTGGTGGGCGACGACCGGGTGGTCTGGGTCGCCGACGACGGCCGGGAGCAGGGGCTGGAGATCGTCCCGGTGGGCGGCGGCGAGGGCCGCAGGATCGCCGCGGGCAGGCTGGGGGAGGTCGGGGACCTGGCCGTCGCGCCCGACGGGAACGCGATCGCGGCGACCGCCAGGGACGGGCGGCTGTTCCTGGTCGACGTGGCCTCCGGGGAGGTCGTGGAGCTGGCGCGGGCCGACGGTGAGATCCGCGACCTCGCCTGGTCGGCCGACTCCGCCTGGCTGGCCTGGTCGCACCCGGACGGCCCCCAGCTGCGCCGGATCAGGCTGGCCAGGGTCGCCGACCGGACGGTGGCCGACGTCACCGACGGGCGCTTCACGGACGTCTCGCCCGCGTTCGCGGGGGAGCACCTGGCGTTCCTGTCCCGTCGCGGGTTCGACCCGGTCTACGACGCGCACTCCTTCGACATGTCCTTCCCCTTCGGCTACCGGCCCTACCTGGTGCCGCTGTCGGCCTCCACGCCCTCCCCGTTCGCGCCAGGACCCGACGGCCGTGCCACCGCCGCCGCCACCGCCGGCCAGGACGACGAGGAGCGGCAGGAGAGCGCGACCGTGGTGGACCTGGAGGGCATCGCGGGCAGGGTCGTCCAGGTGCCGGTGCCCGAGGGCCGCTACTCGGACCTGCGGGCGGTCAAGGGCGGGTTCGCCTGGCTGCGCGAGCCGCTGGCCGGGGAGCTCGGCGAGGACCGCGACGAGGTGGGCGGCGAGGCGCCCCGCCCCGCGCTCGACCGCTACGACCTGGCCAGGCGCACGTGGGAGGAGGTCGTCGACAAGCTCGACTGGTACCGGGTGAGCGGTGACGGCACGCAGCTCGTCGTCAGCGACAAGGGCACGCTCACGGTCCGTCCCGCCGACGGCAAGCCGGGCGCCAAGAACGGCGACGACACGACCGTCGACCTGACCAGGATCCGGATCACCGCCGACCCCCGGGCGCTGCGGCGCCACGCCTACGCCCAGGCGGGCCGCCGGACGCGGGCCGACTTCTGGGTCGAGGACATGGCCGGCGTGGACTGGGAGGCCGTGCTGGAGGAGTACCGGCCGCTGGTGGACCGCGTCGCCACCGCCGACGACTTCGCCGACCTGCTCTGGGAGGTCCTGGGGGAGCTGGGCAGCTCGCACGCCTACGTCGACGCCGCCCCCTGGGGGCACGCGGCGTCCGAGCCGGTCGGCCTGCTCGGCGCCGACCTGTCCAGGGGCGAGGACGGCCGCTGGCAGGTGGACCGGGTGCTGCCGCCCGAGTCCTCCGACGTGCACGCCCGCTCGCCGCTGGCCGTGCCCGGCGCGGGCGTACGCCCCGGGGAGGCGCTGCTCGCGGTCGACGGCCGCCCGGTGCCGCCGCAGGGGCCGGCGCGCCTGCTGGTGGGCGCGGCGGACAAGCCCGTCGAGCTGACCCTGGGCGGCGGGCGGCGGGTGGTGGTCACGCCGCTGCGCGACGACCGGCGGCTGCGCTACCAGCACTGGGTGGCCGGATGCCGGGCGCGGGTCAGGGAACTGGGCGGGGGCCGTCTGGGCTACCTGCACATCCCGGACATGGTCGCCGAGGGCTGGGCGCAGTTCCACCGCGACCTGCGCCGGGAGATGAGCTTCGAGGGCCTGGTGGTGGACGTGCGGGCCAACCGGGGCGGCCACACCTCCGAGCTGGTCGTCGAGAAGCTGCTGCGCCGGGTCATCGCCTGGGACCTGCCCCGGGGCATGGCGCCGATCACCTATCCGGAGGACGCGCCGCGCGGCCCGCTGGTCGCGATCGCCGACCAGAACGCCGGGTCCGACGGCGACATCGTCACCGCCGCCTTCAAGATCCACAAGCTGGGTCCCGTGGTGGGCACCAGGACCTGGGGCGGCGTCATCGGCATCGACGACTACCACCGCCTGGCCGACGGCACGCACATCACCGTCCCCCGCTACTCCTTCTGGTTCGAGGGGCTCGGCTGGGGGGTGGAGAACCACGGCGTCGACCCCGACGTCGAGGTCGACATCGCCCCGGACGACTGGGCGGCCGGCCGGGACCCGCAGATCGAGGAGGCGGTACGGCTGGCGCTGGCCGCGCTGGACGAGCGCCCGGCCGCGACCCCGCCCGACGCCTCCGCCCGGCCCTCCCGCAGGCGTCCCGCGCTGCCGCCCCGGCCGTAGGTGACATGTGTCATCCGGAACGCGGTGAAGCTCATCGCCTTCCGGTGATATCGGCGACTACCTGCTGGGACGCGGGACGGCGACGATCGTCCCATGACGACACCAGGGGTGAGGGAACCGGTCGCCGGCCTCGGCGACGTGATCGAGGTCGGCGGCCTCCGGCAGGCGTACGGCGGCTTCGAGGCGGTGCGCGGTGTCTCCTTCGGCGTCCCGAGGGGCGAGCTGTTCGCCCTGCTCGGCACGAACGGCGCCGGCAAGACCACCACGGTGGAGGTCCTGGAGGGTTTCAGGACCCCCACCGCCGGAAGCGTCCGCGTGCTCGGGCTCGACCCGGTCGGGCAGCGCCGGGCACTGCGGCCCCGCGTGGGGATCATGCTGCAGGAGGGGGGCTTCCTCGGTGACCTCACGGTCGCCGAGACCGTCCGGCTGTGGGAGGGGCTGAGCCGGGACGCGGGCCGCGGATCCGTGTCCCCCTCCGGCCGCCGCGGGGGCACGGATCCGCGGGCGATCGACGCCCTGGAGACGGCGGGGCTGGCCAGGAAGGCCAGGACCAGGGTGCGGCAGCTCTCCGGCGGCCAGCGGCGCAGGCTCGACCTCGCACTGGCGGTGATCTCCCGGCCGGAGGTGCTCTTCCTGGACGAGCCGACCACCGGCATGGACCCCGAGGCGCGCCGCGCCACCTGGAAGGTGATCGAGGACCTGCGGGCGGGCGGCACCACGGTGCTGCTCACCACCCACTACCTGGAGGAGGCCGAGCGCCTCGCCGACCGGCTGGCGATCATGCACGAGGGCCGGATCCACCTCCAGGGCACCGTCGAGGAGGTGGTGGCCGGGTCGGGCGACCGCGTCTCCTTCCGCCTGCCCGGCATCTCCTGGACCTTCGGTGACCTTCCCTCGCCGGACGGCGTGTCCCCGGTGCTGACCTACGGCGGCGACACGGAGGTCACCTACACCCTGACCGGTGAGCGGGCCGAGGCCCGCGTGCACGCGGTGGTGCGGCGGCTCCTGGCCTGGGCCGACACGCGGGACGAGACCCTGCGGTGGCTGACCGTACGCCGGGGGACCCTGGAGGACGCCTTCATGCGCGTGGCCGGGGAGGCGCCGCCGGGCGGTGAGGGGACCGGAACGGCGGGAGCGACCGGAGGGGCCGGAGCGACCGGCTCGGACGGAGCGGCCGGGCCGGTGGCGGCGGGACCGGCGAGAAGGGGCGAATGACATGAGAACCGACGTGCTGCACGCGATCAGGCTCGCGAGGCTGGACCTGGCCCTGGTGGGCAGGAACACCATGGTCCTGTTCAACGTGATCCTGCTGCCGATCCTGATGGCCTGGCTGTACACCCAGGCCGTCGGCACCGAGAGGATCGACGGCGTGGCCGGGAGGCTCTTCGTCCTGGCCGGGGTGCCGGGGCTGCTGCTGGTGTTCGCGGTCTTCGTCAACCTGGTGAACTCCTTCACCGCCCGGCGCGAGGAGCTGGTGCTCAAGCGGCTGCGCGCGGGCCAGCCGTCGGGCCCGGCGATCCTCGGCGGCGGTGCCCTCGGGGCGCTCGTGCTCTATCTCGCCCAGGTGGCGCTCCTGGCCGTCTGGATGTGGCGGTCGGAGGGGGTCACGGTGGCCAACGTGCCGATGCTCGTGGTCGTCGCGATCCTGGGGGTCGCGCTGTTCTGCCTGTTCGCCGCGGCCTTCTCGGGCCTGACGCCCAACGCCGAGCTCGCCCAGGTCACGGTGCTGCCGGTGATCCTGCTCGTCATGGTCGGCGCGCCGATCGCGTTCCCCTCCGACGCGCTGCCCGGCGCGCTGGGCACCGTCTCGGCCGTGCTTCCCGCGACCCCGGTCGTGGAGATCGCGCGCACCGCCCTGCTGGGCGGGGACCACGTCTCCGGCGGCGGGGAGGCGTTGAGCACGGGCGGGCAGTGGGCGGCCGCGCTGCCCTCCTTCGCGATCCTGCTCCTGTGGATCGCGGTGGCCGGGCTGCTGGCCCGGTGGCTGTTCCGCTGGGAACCCCGGCACGGCTAACGTTCGTCACGAGATGCCGTCCGATGTCGACGAGAAGGGGATGAGGCGCCTCGCGCGCCTCATCCCCTCCGTGTTCACCCCGAAGAGGCGGCCGCCGCTCCAGCGGCTCCGCCGGATGACCGTGCTCTCCCTGAGCATGGGCCTCGTCCTGGCCTGGGTCGGCCCCCTCGGCACGCTGGGTGACCCGGCCGGGCGGCCCCGGCCGTCCCTGGCGCTGGTCGCCGGGGTGCTGGGCCTGGCGGTCTTCACCGTCCTCTATCTGAGGATCGTCCGGGCGGCCGTGGACGGCACCTTCGCGAGAGGCGAGGTCGCCGCCTCGGCCGTGGTCGCGACGGTCCTGCTGCTGACCCAGGACGGCCACCCCTGGTCGTGGGGGCTGCTCGGCCCGGTCTGGGCGTCGGCTGTCGCGCTGCTGCTGAACAGATCCGCCACGGTCGCCGTCACCGTCGCGGCGACCGCCCTCAGCCTGCTTCTCGCGCCTCCGCGCGTCGATCCCGGTCCCGGGCTCGTGGACGTGTTCCTGGTGCCGAACCCCGATGACGTCTTCCCCGCCCTCGGCGCCTACCTCGGGGTGGCCGCGGCGGCGCCGTGGGCCAACCGGTTCCAGCTCTGGTTCTGGCGGGTGGTCAGGGCGGCGGAGGAGGGCAAGGAGGCGCGGGCCAGGCTGGCCGTCACCGAGGAGCGGCTCCGCTTCTCCCGCGACCTGCACGACCTGGTCGGGCACAGCCTCTCCGCGATCGCCGTCAAGAGCGAGGTGGCCGCCAGGCTGTCGGCGGTGGACGCCGCGCGGGCGGCGGCGGAGATGGACGAGGTACGGACGCTGGCGCGGCAGGCGCTCAGGGAGATCCGCGCGGCGGTACGCGGCTACCGGACGGTCGACCTGGCCGCCGAGCTGCGCGCGATGACCACGGTCCTGGAGGCGGGCGGCGTCCGCTGCACGCTGCAGACGCCGCCCGGGGCGGTCCCCGAGGGGACGGCCACCCTGCTGGCCTGGGTGGTCAGGGAGGGCACCACCAACGTGCTGCGGCACAGCTCCGCCACCCGGTGCCGGATCACGATCGGCGTCCGCGAGGGGAGCGTCGTGCTGGAGATGACCAACGACGGGGTGGGCGGGGTGGACGGCCGGGGCGGCACCGGCCTCGTCGGCCTGTCGGAGCGGGTCGCCGCCGTCGGCGGGACCGTCACGGCGGGTCCCGGCGGCCCCGGGGAGTTCAGATTGCGGGCGACGGTCCCGCTGGAGGGAGAGCCATGATCGAGGCGATGGGCGCCGCGCCGGGCCGCCCGGCCGGGGCGGCACGGTGATCCGGGTGCTGCTGGCCGACGACGAGCACCTGGTCAGGAGGGCGATCGCCACCCTGCTCGGCCTGGAGCCCGACATCGAGGTGGTGGCCGAGGTGGGCAGGGGGGACCTGGTGGCGGCGGCCGTACGGGAGCACCGGCCCGACGTGATCGTGCTGGACATCGAGATGCCGGGGATGGACGGGCTGAGCGTCGCCGAGACCCTGCCGGGTCACGCGGTGCTGATGCTGACCAGTTTCGGGCGGCCCGGATACCTGCGGCGGGCGCTCGCGGCCGGGGTGCGGGGCTTCGTCCCCAAGGACGCCTCCGCCGACGAGCTGTCGGCGGCGATCCGCAAGGTCCACGCGGGCGGGCGCTACCTCGACCCGGAGATGGCCGCCTCGGCGATGATGGCGGGGGAGAGCCCGCTCACCGAGCGCGAGCGGGGCTCCTTGGAACTGGCCGCGCGGGGCGCCTCGGTCGCCGAGATCGCCGCCGCGCTCGGGCTCACCCAGGGCACCGTCCGCAACTACCTGTCCAGCGCCATCACCAAACTGGGCGCGACCAACCGGATCACCGCGATCCGGGCCGCCCAGCAAAAAGGTTGGCTGTGAACCGCGTGTTCTCTGTTGATCCGGGCAAGGGACTGTCATGTTCGCCGGAAGGACGCGTTCGTGAACAGGGAAAATTCCCCCTTTTCCGTACGCGGTGACACTACGTGAACGCGGTGCGTGAGGGCTGACGGAGGTGGCGCACCGCCGCTGTGCCCGGCCGCGTCGCAGCGCGGCCCGGCGGGAGGAGGAGGCATGCGCGTCCCTGGTAATCCCCGGGCCCAGGTGGTCGGCGTCGGGAACCGTCTCGACGCCGGGACCGTCGCCGGAGTCCGGCCACGGTTGCACGAGGCCGTCGACTCCGGGAACGGCGACCTGATCGTGGACCTCTCCGAGCTGGAGATGATCGACGCCACCGGGCTGGGAGTGCTGGTGGGCACGCACCGCCGCGCCGTGGGCGCGGAACGCCGCCTCATCCTGAGAGGGGTGCCTCCGAGGATCATGCGGGTGCTGGCGGTGACCCGGCTCAACCGGGTCCTCACCGTCGAGCTCTCGGCGGCGGCGGTGGCCTGACCGGCCCACCGCCCCTCGTGGTCCGGCTTTCGTGGTCCGGCCTTTCACGGTCCGGCAGCGGGCGAGGGGAGGGGCCGGGGGTCCCCGGCCCCGTGTTCCCGGGGCCGGGCGGCGTGTCCCGCTCAGGTCACGAAGGACCGCCGGTAGATGTGCGTGGCGGCGTCGATCAGGCTGTCGACCGGCGGTGGGTCGTCGGCCAGCACCCACTCGATCAGCAGTTCCTGGACCGCTCCGATCATGCCCAGCGCGAGGAGATGCCGGTTGGTCCTGGTGGTCTCCGGCAGGTCGCCGAGGTTCGTCTTGATCGCGTCGACGAAGGCGGCCACGCCCATCTGCCGGGAGGTGATCAGGCAGTCGCCCGCCCGGCGCACCTCCAGGTGCAGGATCCGCGCCCGGCGCCTGTCCTCCGTGACGAAACGGATGTACTCGCTCACCCCTGCCTCGACCCGGTCTGCCAGTGTGTCGGGAACCTGGTCGATCACCTTGTGCATCGACTCCAGGGTCTCCTGAATGCATCTGGCGTGCAGGGCCTGCATCAGTTCCTCGCGCCCCGAGAAGCACTCATAGAAGGCGCGATTGGAGATACGCGCCCGTGAGCATAATCTCTCGATCGTGGTCTCGGGGAATCCGTGATCGGAATAGAGGGCGTACGCGGCGCAGATCAGGCGTTCCCGGCGTTCCGCCAGGCGCTCCTCCGGAGACATTCCTCGGTATGATCGTCCATTCATGTCAGGCTCCCACAGGTCGATGCGAGACTGACGTTCACGTGTTTTATCACTTCCACCTCATGATCCTGGCCCCCAGAATTTACTAGTATGGGTGCAAGATCCTTTTAGTGGAAGGGTTGTTTTCTATCGCCTGCGTCGTCCGTGCAAGAAGGTGATGAGCCTGACCAACCGCTCAAGTTCTTTCTCGCCGCGGGTGAACGAGGTGAGGTTCATTCCGGGCATGGCGAATCGCTGCCGGGAGACGGCCTTGGGCCGGGCGAATTCCCGCAACCCGTCCGCGCCGTGGATCCGGCCGAATCCCGAGTCGCCGACCCCGCCGAACGGCAGTGCCGGGATCGACGCGAAGGAGATGATCGAGTTGATCGCGGTCATTCCGCCGCGCATCCGGCGGGCGAGGTCCACGGCCCGCCGGGCGTTCCCCGAGAAGACGGTACCGGCCAGCCCGTACGCGGTGGCGTTGGTCCTCTCCAGCGCCTCCTCCACGTCGGCGACCCGCTTGACCGTCACGGTGGGGCCGAACGTCTCCTCGCGGACCGCGGCGGAGTCCTCCGGCACGTCCTCCACGATCACCGGGTCGACGAAGGGCGCCCGGACCGAGCCGGTCCCGCCCATCACGGCCCGGCCGCCGGCGACCGCGTCGTCGATGTGCCGCCGGATGATGTCGAGCTGGGCGGGCATGGTGATCGGCCCGTAGTCGCGCCCGGCCCGCACCCGCCCGGCCCGGTCGGTGAGCTCCTGCATGAAGGCGTCGTAGACCGCGTCCACCACGTAGATCCGTTCCACCCCGACGCAGGTCTGCCCTGCGTTGGAGAGCGCGCCCCACAGCGCCGCGTCCGCCGCGGCGGGCAGGTCGGCGTCGGCGTCCACGATCAGCGCGTCCTTGCCTCCGCACTCGGCGACCATCGGCGTCAGGTTCGCCGCGCAGGCGGCCATGACCCGCTTGGCGGTGGCCGTCGAGCCGGTGAAGGCGATCTTGTTCACCCCGGGGTCGCCGGCCAGCGCCGCACCGGTCTCACCCAGCCCGGTGACGGTCCGCAGGATCCGGTGCTCCGGTACGGCCTCGGCGCACAGCGCAGCCAGCAGCTCCCCCGCGCCCGGGGTCAGCTCGCTCGGCTTGAACACCACCGCGTTCCCGGCCGCCAGGGCGTAGGCGATCGACCCCATCGGGGTGAAGACCGGGTAGTTCCACGGCCCGATCACCCCGACCACCCCGAGCGGCAGGTACTCCAGGGTGGCCGCGATGTTCGCCCCGACCAGGCCGGGGGAGATCCGCCGCCGCCCGAGCACCCGGTGCGCGTTCCTGGCGGCCCAGTCCAGGTGCGTGATGGTCAGGACGACCTCCAGGACGGCGTCCGCCTTCGGCTTGCCGGTCTCGGCGTGAACGACGTCGACGATCCTGGACAGGTCCCGCGTGATGATCGCCTTGTAGTCGAGCAGCCGCCGCCTGCGCTCGGCCGGGTCCAGCCCCGCCCACCAGGCCGCGGCGACCCCGGCCTCGGCCACGGCGGCGCGTACCTGGGCGGCGTCGTGGATCGGGTGGGTGCCGACGACGGCGCCGGTGGCGGGGTCGAGGGAGTCGAAGGTGCGCTGTCCGGTCGCCGTGGTCAAGGTCGTCTCCTCTGCGCCGTGGCGGATGTCCGCGCGGGCGGCGCCTCCGGGGAGGGGGACGCGCCGCCCAGAGAGGGACGTCCGCGCCGTCCACGGGACGCGCCGGGCCGTACGGGTACGGTGCGCTCACGATAGACCCGATGTCGCCGTGCGGTACACCGGCACCGGCCCGTCCGGCCCGTCCGGCCCGTCCGGCCCGTCCGGCCCGTCCGGCCCGTTCGGCTTGTCCGGCCCGTCCGGCTCGTCCAGTCCGTTCAGCCCGTTCGGCTCACCGGGGGGCGGGGGTCAGCGCACGAGCAGGCCCCGGTCGAGGGCCGTGGTGACGGCGGCGGTGCGGTCGGAGACGCCGAGCTTGCCGAACGCGCGCAACAGGTGGGTCTTGACGGTGGTCTCGCTGATGAACAGGGCCCTGCCGATCTCGGCGTTGGTCATTCCCCTGGCCACCAGGGAGAGCACCTCGGTCTCGCGCGGCGAGAGCGACTCGGTCACCGGCGCCCGCATCCGGGTGACCAGTTTGGTCGCCACCGACGGCGACAGCACGGTCTCCCCGCGCGACGCGGAACGGATCGCGGCCAGCAGGTCCGCCCGGGAGGTGTCCTTGAGCAGGTAGCCCGCGGCGCCCGCCTCGACCGCCCGGACGATGTCGGTGTCCGTCTCGTAGGTGGTCAGCACGATCACCCGGCTCTCCGGCCGGTCGGCGAGGATGCGGGAGGTGGCGCTCACCCCGTCCCCGTCGGGCATCCGCAGATCCATCAGGATCACGTCGGGGCGGATCGTCCCGGCCCGCACGACCGCCTCGTCCCCGGACGAGGCCTCACCCACCACGGTGATCCCGGGATCGGCCTCCAGCATTCCCCGGAGCCCCTCGCGGACCACCGGGTGATCGTCGACGATCATCACGTGGAGCATCGGCCGGCCTCTCCTGCGGGACCGGTGGGACCGGCCTGTTCGATCGTGCGGGTCTGCGCGGTGGCGCCGGTCTGTCCGGCGGTACGGGTGTGCGTGGTGGTGCCGTCACGGCCGGTCGCGCCGGTCGCGCCGGTCGCGCCGGTCGCGCCGGTCGCTCCGGTCCGCTCACCGGTGTCGGCGGTGTCGCCGGTGTCGCCGGTGGGGACGACCACCTCCAGCGACGTCCCCCCGCCCTCGGGGCCCGTCATCGCGAACGTCCCGCCGACCTGCTCGACACGGGCGCGCATGCCGCGCAGCCCGTACCCCTGGGAGCCGTTCGGGTCGAGACCGCGGCCGTCGTCGCGCACCTCCAGACGGACCGCCTCCTCGCCGTAGGAGATCGAGACGGTGACCGACTCCGCCGCCGCGTGCCTGCGCACGTTGGCGAGTCCTTCCTGGACGGCGCGGACGAGCACCACCTCGACCGGTGCGCTCAGCGGCCGGGACCTCCCCGACACCGCGAAACGGGCGGACAGCCCCGTCTCCTCGCCGAGCCGGCCCGTCAGCCGCTCCAGCGCCTCGTCCAGGGTGGAGCCGTCCAGCGGGGCCGGGCTCAGCGTGGTGACCAGCAGGCGGGCCTCGGCGAGGTTCTCCCGCGCGGTCTGGATGGCCAGCGCCAGGTGCCGCGACGGGTCCGCCTGCGCCTCGGCCGCCTGGATCAGCATGATGATGCTGGTGAAGCCCTGTGCCAGGGTGTCGTGGATCTCCCCGGCCAGCCGCTCGCGCTCGGTCTGGGCCCCGCGCTCCGCCGAGAGGACGGCCACCTGGGCCCGGCTGCTCTCCAGCTGTTCGATCAACGTGGCACGCTCCTCGCTCTGCGTGGTGATCTTCTCGATCCAGATGCCGAAGATGCTGGAGAAGAAGATGACGATGGTCATCACCATCAGGAAGCCGGACGGCTCAGGCGTCACCATGACGTAGCGGAACGCCGGGGAGAAGTTCAGCGCGACCAGGGCGACGATCGCCGGTCTGGCGCGGAAGACGATGAAGCACTGCGGGCAGAGCCCGAACAGGGCGAACGTCGCGTACGGGCTCAGCAGCCCGGCCGGAGTGAACAGCGCGATCATGACGACGATGTAGGCGATCTCGCGCGGGCGGTCCCGGGAGACGATCGCCGGGCGGCCGAGCAGCAGGTAGAGCGGGAGGACCGCCAGCAGGCAGCCCGCCACGACCAGCTTCTCGTACGACGGGGCGTCGGAGACCACGGCGAACCCGCTGGGCACCAGCGTGCCGATGGCCAGGAGCGCCTCCCAGGCGCGGAGCGAGCGCCACGCGTGCACTCCCGCACCCCGGGGAAGGGGCTCGGGACGGTCGTCGTCTCTCATCCGTCGCGACGGCTCTTCCAGCGGAACGTCATCAGGCACAGCAGCAGGCCTCCAACGGTCCAGGCTCCCAGAACCAGGGCGACCCGGTCCAGTTCGTAGGAGTGCGCGATCTCCAGCGTGGCACCGGCGTCACCCAGGAAGACCGAACGGAAGCCCTGGCACATCCACTTGAGTGGGAAGAGCGAGGCGATGTTCACCAGCCAGGAGGGGAGCGTGAAGACCGGGATGAACACCCCGGAGATGAACTGCAGCACCGTGAACGGCAGCGTGATCACCGCGCCGGCGCTCTTGGCCGAGCGGGGCAGGCCGCTGATCGCGACACCGAGCAGCGACGATCCGAGCACGCCGAGCACGAACACCCAGGCGAAGGTGAGCCACCTGGACGCCTCCGAAGGAAGCTGCAGGTCGAACAGCGTGACCCCGATGATCAGGAGGATGACGACCTGGAGGAAGGAGACGAACAGGGTGGTGAGGGCCTTGCCCATGAAGTAGGAGACGCGGGGCAGCGGCGTTCCCGCCAGCCGCTTGAGCGTGCCGTTGTCGCGGTCCATCGCGATGGTGATCCCGAGGTTCTGGAACCCCGTCATCGCGGCGGTGCCGATCAGCCCGGCCACGTAGAGCTGGGAGACGGTCAGGCCGGTTCCCTCGACCTGGCTGGAGAAGATCGAACCGAAGAGCACCAGCATGATGATCGGGAAGGCGAAGGTGAAGATGACCGCGTCCCGCTCGCGGAAGAACATCCTGGTCTCCAGGCCCGCCCGGGCCAGTCCCAGGCGGGTGGCGGAGGGCTGGTGCGTCTCGACGGGCGGGGCGGCGGTGTGGGCGATGGTCTGGTTCATGTCCGGGAGCACCTCTGGGGGTCGGTGACGTGCGTGTCTGACGTGCGGGTCCGGCGGGTGTGCCGGGGTCAGGCCGGGGAGCCGATGAGCCCGAGGTAGACGTCCTCCAGGGACGGCCGGGTCACGGTCAGCCCGGGGATCTCGCCGTCGAAGCGACGGGTCAGCTCCAGGACGGTCGTGGTCGGCGTGTCCGTCTCCAGGGAGCGGCGCTCACCTTCCTCGGACCAGCCGACCACGGCCTTGGCGGTGGCCCGGCCGCCCAGGGACGAGGGTTCGCCCTCGGCCACGATGCGCCCCCCGGCGACCACCGCCACCCGGTCGGCCAGCGCCTCGGCCTCGTCCAGGTAGTGGGTCGTCAGCACGATCGTGGTGCCGCCGTGGGCCAGGCCCTGGATCAGCTCCCAGAACCGCCTGCGGGCCTCGGGGTCGAAGCCGGTGGTCGGCTCGTCCAGGAAGAGCAGCTCGGGGGCGCCGATCACGCCGAGCGCGACGTCCACGCGGCGCCGCTGGCCACCGGAGAGCTGCCGGATGCGGCTCCCGGCCTTCTCGGTCAGCCCGACCAGCTCGATCACCTCGTCAGGGTCCTTGGCCCGCGGGTAGTAGGCCGCGAAGTGCCGGACGATCTCCCGTACGGTCGTCTCGGCGACGTCCTCGGCCGTCTGCGGCACGATGCCGATCCGCGACCGCCACGCGCGGGTCGGCCTGCCGGGGTCGATGCCCAGGACGCTGACCTCCCCGGCGTCCCTGGTGCGGTGTCCCTCCAGGATCTCGACCGTGGTCGACTTGCCGGCCCCGTTCGGGCCGAGGATCGCGAAGACCTCGCCCGCGTGGATGTCGAGGTCGATACCCGCGACGGCCCGGACGTCGCCGTAGCGCTTGGTCAGGCCTCTCACTCTCACCGCTGTGTCCATGCCTCAAGCCTCGCGCGAACGGGGCTCCGGCGGGACCGACGTTCGACGGAACCGGGTGTCCACCGAACGGAGGACACCGGCGGTGAACGCGAGGGGACACGAGGGGACGCCAGGGGACGCCAGGGGACGCCAGGGGACGCCAGGGGACGCCAGGGGAGGGTGCGGCGTGGGAACGCGGCGTACGGCTCAGAACAGGGTGTCGTTGCGCTCGATGCCGCGCAGCTCGTCGTAGTCGAGGGTCACGCAGCGGATACCGCGGTCGGTGGCCAGCGTCTTGGCCTGCGGGGCGATGCTCTGCGCGGCCAGGATGCCGCTGACCGGGGCGAGCAGGGGGTCGCGGTTCATCAGCTCCAGGTAGCGGGTGAGCTGCTCCACGGCGTCGATGCCCGCGCGGCGCTTGAGCTCCACGGCGACGGACGCGCCCGTGTGGTCGCGGCAGAGGATGTCGACCGGTCCGATGGCCGTCATGTACTCGCGGCGGACCAGCGTCCAGCCCGTCCCCAGGGTGGTGATGTGCTGGGCCAGCAGCTCCTGCAGGTGGGCCTCGACCCCGTCCTTGATCAGGCCCGGGTCCACGCCCAGCTCGTGGCTGGTGTCGTGGATGATCTCCTCCATGGTCAGGACGAGCTGCTCGCCGGTCTTGCCGTGGGTCACCGTCCAGGTGCCCTCCTCCTCGCGGAGCCTGCACGGCGGGTTCATCCAGTTCAGCGGCTTGAAGGCGCGGTCGTCCGCGTGGATGGAGACGCTGCTGTCGGCCTTGATGAGAATGAGCCGGGGTGCCATCGGAAGATGGGCGGTGAGCTTTCCGACGTAATCCACGCTGCAGCGCGCGATGACCAGACGCATGAGCGAACCCTACCGGCCGGACGGCCCCGGGATCCCCGTGATCCGTCCGGCAGGCAGGGCCGCGCACCGGTTCCCCGGTACGCGACCCCGGCGCGTCGCCCGGCGCCTCGTCCGGTGTCTCGTCCGAGGCGTTCCCGGGCGCGTCGTCGGCGCCTGCCTCAGCGCATGGCCTCGGAGAGCTTGACGCGCCCGCCGGTGCGCAGGACCGCGCGGCGGTAGATGCGCGCGCCGAGCATGAGCATGCCCGCCGTCGCCAGGAGCATCAGGACCGCCGCGACGGCGATCTCCCAGGCCGCCACCCCGCCCCCGGCCATCCGTACGGGCATGACCATCGAGGAGAACGGCGGCACCAGCGACAGGATCCGGGCGACCGAGCCGTTCGGCTGGACCGCCGCGTAGTAGGCCACCAGGTAGGTGATCATCATGAGCATCGTCATCGGCGTCAGGACGCTGTTCGCGTCCTCCTGCCGGGAGACCAGCGATCCGAGCGCGGCGGCCATCGCCGCGAAGAACGCGTAGCCGAGGACGAACCACAGCAGCGCGCTGAGCACGATGCCCGCCATGCCCGGGGGCAGGTCGGCCGTGAGTCCGGTGGCCGAGGCCGCGCCGAGGCCGGCCACGATGACCACGAGGAGGTTGACCAGCGCGAGCGCGCCCAGCCCCACGATCTTGCCGCCGAGAAGCTGCCAGGGGCGGACCGAGCTGAGCAGGATCTCCACGATCCGGCTGCCCTTCTCCTCGACCACCCCCATCGCGACGTACATGGAGGAGTAGATGAGCAGGAAGAACAGCACCATGACCAGCAGCGACGCGATGCCCGTCCGGATGTCGTCGTAGCGGGCGTCGGCACCGACCGAGACCTGCTCCAGCGGGGCGACCGTCATCGCCTGGGTGACCTTGGCCGGGTCGAGGCCGGCGTCGGTCAGCTGCTTCTGGGCCTGGACGGTCTGGTTGGCGTTCTCCAGGAGCAGGCCGAGCTCGCGGCCGACCTCGCCGTCGGCCAGGACCCTGCGCCCGTCCACCACGGCGGCGTCCACGTCGCCCGCGGTGATCGCGCCGCGCGCCGCGGTCTCGTCCGCGAGGTCCCTGAGGGTGACCTTCGCGTCCTCGGCGGCGGCGGTCAGGGCCGGCCGCAGCGGCTGCGACTGCGCTCCCACGAGCCCGACGGTGTAGGAGTCGGGCCCGGAGAAGAGTGTGGGCAGGAACGCGACCGCCGCCACCAGCACGGCGCTCACCACCAGGCTGATGACGAACGCCTTCGTACGGCCGCGCGTGACGATCTCACGTCGCGCGACCAGCCAGAGTCCGTTCATCGCCGCACCGTCCCCTCATCCGCGGGCGTCGCGCCTGCGGTCGTGTTCCCGCGTGTGTCTTCGCGGGTGCTCGTCCCGCGGGCCATGCCCGCGGTCCTCGTCGCGGAGCCCGTGATCGTCACGCTCGCGGCTCCGGCGGCTGTCATGGTCCTCGCGGTCTGCGCGGCCGTTGCCGTGGCCTTGGTCCGGCGGGTCATGCCACGGCCTCACGGAAGATCTCGGTGAGCGTGGGCCGCTGCCAGCCGAAGTGCTCGACCTTCCCGGCCTTGACCGCGAGGTGCAGGATCTCCTGGCCGTCGCCCTCCACGCCCGCGACGAGGACCTCGTCCCCCTTCTCGGTGACCTCTCCCGGCAGGGTCGCGGTCCAGCCGGGGACGGCGTCCCTGACGACCACCCTGAGCAGGCCGCGCCCGCCGCGCTCGTGCAGGCTCTCGACCGTGCCGCTGGCCACCATGCGCCCGGCGGCGATGATGCCGACCGAGTCGCACAACCGCTCGACGAGGTCGAGCTGGTGGCTGGAGAAGAGCACCGGCACGCCCTGGCGGCAGCGCTCGGCGAGCACATCGGCCAGCGCGTCGACGGCCAGCGGGTCCAGCCCGGAGAACGGCTCGTCCAGGATGAGCGCCTCGGGCCGGTGCACCAGCGCCACCGCGAGCTGCGCGCGCTGCTGGTTGCCCAGCGAGAGCGTGTCGACCGCGTCGTTCGCGCGCTCGGTGAGCGAGAGCCGCTCCAGCAGCTCGCCGGTGGCCTTCTTCGCCTCGCCCGCGCCCAGGCCGCTGAGCCGTCCGAAGTACTCGACCTGCTCGGCCACCTTCATCTTCTGGTAGAGGCCGCGCTCCTCGGGCATGTAGCCGAACCGGCGGCGGTCCTCGAAGGTCAGCTCGCGGCCGTCGCGGCGTACGGTGCCCGAGTCGGCGGCCAGCAGGCCCATCAGGATGCGCATCGTGGTGGTCTTGCCCGCGCCGTTCGCGCCGACGAAACCGAACATCTCGCCCGGCTTCACGGAGAACGTCACTCCGGCCAGGGCGGTCTTGTCGCCGTACCGTTTGTTCAGGTCGTCAATCTCGATCATCAGGGGGACCCATCGGTGAGACGTCTCAGTACGGAGACGTAGTCATGGAACGCCCGGCGGCCCTCGTCGGTGAGGGCCAGCCAGGTGCGTGGGCGCTTACCCACGAAGGCCTTCTCCACGCGTACGTAGCCGGCCTCTTCCAGGGTGATCACATGCTTGGAGAGCAGGGAGTCGCTCACCTCGATCGTGTCGCGCAGGAAACGGAACTCGGCCCTGTCGGTGACCGCGAGCGCGGCCATGACCGAGAGACGGACGGGAGCGTGGATGACGTCGTCGAGCTCGTGGCGAGGATGCGACCCCGCCCCGCCCGCGCTGCCCGTCCCGTTGGTGTGGCCCGTCCCGGCTGCGCCGCCCGTGCCGCCCGTGCCGCCCGTGCCGTTCGTGCCGCCCGGGTCGCCCGTCGTGCCGCCCGGGTCGCCCGCGTGGCTCACCGTGCCGCCCGCAGCACCCGCCAGGCGGCGTAGAAGGGCGGCAGGCTCGCGCAGACCGCCAGCACGACCAGCGCCGCCTTCCAGCCGTTCCCCGGGTCGTCGGGGACGAGGAACAGGCCGACCAGGAAGACGACCGCGACGGCGCCGACGTAGGTGAGCGTGATCGGCCCGGTCCCCCTGCCGGCCCAGGTGACCTCGCGGTCCTCGACGCCCATGGTGCCGAGATACCAGGTGGAGGCGACGGTCAGGACGAGCCACATCAGGCCGGCCGCCGGCCGGGACCAGGCGGGGCCGAAGTTCATGACGGGCCAGTACACGATCGTGGCAAGGCCGACGACCAGGTAGATCAGCCCCGCGACGCGCGCCGGGCGGCGGGCGCGCCGGTCGATCTCGCCGATGCGGCGCAGGGCCTCCCGGGGTGTCAGTTCATCCTTCACGACTCCTCCTCCGCTCATATCTCGAACGATAATTGATACTCAACTTTCGTTCAAGTACTCGTCTCCTCTTCCGAGCCCGGAACCGGGTTTTGGGATAGCCGGTCCCCGTCTGGGAGACTGTGGCGATGCCGGAACGGGTTGTCCGCCACGCGGAGCGGGTTCCGCGGGCAGGGTGGGGAGAGCGATGACGAGCACTTTCGCAACGGTGGGTGTGGTCGGCCTCGGCACGATGGGCGCCGGGATCGCCGAGTGTTTCGCCCGCGCCGGGATCTCCGTGATCGGCGTGGAGGCCGGCCCGGAGGCGCTGGCCCGGGGCCGGGGCCACCTTGAGGACTCCACCGGCCGCGCGCTCGCCAAGGGCAGGCTGACCGAGGCCGTCCGCGAGGAGATCCTCGGCAGGGTGACCCTCACCACCTCGCTGGAGGACCTGGCCGACGCCGACCTGGTGATCGAGGCCGTCCCCGAGGTCATGGACTTCAAGCGGGCGATCTTCACCGACCTGGACCGGATCTGCAAGCCCTCCGCGGTGCTCGCCACCAACACCTCCTCGCTCTCGGTCACCGCGATCGCGGCCACCACCACCCGGCCGGGCCGGGTGATCGGCATGCACTTCTTCAACCCCGCGCCGGTCATGAGGCTCGTCGAGGTGATCCGCACGATGGTCACCGACCAGGGGCTGGCCGAGGAGGTGGCCGACCTCGCGCGGCGGCTCGGCAAGACCCCGGTCACCGTCGGCGACCGGGCCGGGTTCGTGGTCAACCGGCTCCTGCTGCCGTACCTCAACCACGCCGCCGTCCTGCTGGAGAACGGCGTGGCCGCCCGCGACGACATCGACACCGCGATGCGGCTCGGCGCCGGGCTGCCGATGGGTCCCTTCGCCCTGCTCGACCTGATCGGCCTGGACACCTCCTACGAGGTGCTGGGAGTGCTGTTCCAGGAGAGCCGCGACCGCCGCCACGCGCCCGCGCCGATCCTGCGCGAGCTCATCACGGCGGGCCTGCTCGGCCGCAAGGCCGGCGAAGGCTTCCACGGACCGGCCGGGGTCCCGGGGTCCGCGGGGTCCGCGGGGTCCGCGGGAGCCTCCGGGGCCGTTCGGGACGCCGCGCCGTCCGTGGACGAGCCCTCGGTGAAGCGGGTCGCGGTGCTGGGGGAGGGCGGCGACGCCTTCGCCGCCCGGCTGGCCGCCGAGGGCCTCACGATCGCGCCCGTGGAGGAGGCCGAGGCGGTCGTCGCGCTGTCCAGCGTCCCGGTGGTCGAGCTCGCCCCGCGGCTGCCGTACCCCGAGCGCCTGGTCGGCCTGCACCTGGTGGGCGAGGAGGTCGCCGAGGTCGCCTCCACGGTCCTGACCGACCCCGAGGTCGCGCGTGCGGTGCACGGGCTGGTCCGGGCCGTCGGGCGCGTGCCGGTGCCGTGCCGGGACCGGGCCGAGTTCGTGGTCGACGCGCTGCTGTACCCGTACCTCAACGACGCCGTCCGGATGTACGACTCCGGCTACGCCACCCGCGAGGACATCGACGTCGCGATGCGGCTCGGCTGCGGCTACCGCCAGGGCCCGTTCGAGACCATCGACGCGCTCGGCCTGGAGACCGTCCGCGACGGGCTGCGCGCCCTCTACGCCGAGTACCGCGAACCGTTCCTCGCGCCCGCGCCGCTGCTGGAGCAGCTCGTCGCGGCCGGGGCACGGAGCTTCCGAGACCTGCCGTGAGCCCGCGCAGGGCCCGCCGCGCCGGCCCCTTCGACCGTGGCGACAAGGGGGCGGCCCGTCCCGTGGGGGCCTTCGTGCCCGGCCTGGACCGTACCGAGGACTGGCCCGACGGCGAGTGGCGGGTGCGCCGGCTCACCGGCGGGGCGGCGGAGAAGGTCTACCGCTGCCCCGGCTGCGACCAGGAGATCGGCGCGCGCCTGCCGCACGTGGTGAGCTGGCCGGCCTGGCCCGGCGGCGAGGACGAGCGCAGGCACTGGCACACCGCGTGCTGGCGCAACCGGCTCAGGCACGGCCCCGGCCGCAGCAGGTACTGAACGACCCACCACGCCGACCACGCCGACCACGCGGATCTGAGGAGAGAGATGGAGATCAGGGCCTCCACGGTGCTGCCCGCGCGCAGGGAACCGATCGAGCTGCACACCGGCGACGGGCTGACCCTCGTCGGGGAGCTGGCCCTCCCGGCCGACCGGCCACCGGTCGCCACGCTGGTCTGCCTGCACCCGCTGCCCACCCACGGCGGCATGATGGACAGCCACGTGTACAAGAAGGCGGCCAACCGGCTGCCGGCCCTCGCCGGCCTGGCCGTGCTGCGGTTCAACACCCGTGGCACCACCTCCGAGCGGGGCACCTCCCAGGGCGCCTTCGCCGAGGGCGAGGACGAGCGGCTGGACGTCGCCGCAGCCCTGGAGTACGCCGACTTCCACGACCTGCCCCAGGTCTGGCTGGTGGGCTGGTCCTTCGGTACCGAGCTGGCGCTCCGGTGGGGGCACGATCCGCTGGTGCGGGGCGCGATCCTGCTCTCCCCGCCGCTGCGCAGGGCGGGCGACGCCGACCTCGACGCGTGGGCGCGGTTCGGCCGGCCGCTGGTCGCGCTGGTGCCGGAGTTCGACGACTACCTCCGCCCGCAGGAGGCCCGCGAGCGCTTCGCCCGGGTGCCGCAGGCCGAGGTCGTCGGGGTGGACGACGCCAAGCACCTGTGGGTGGGCGAGCCGTACGTGCGGATCGTGCTCGACGAGATCGTCCGCCGGGTGAACCCGGCCGCGTACCCCCTGCCCACCGAGGTGGCCGACGCGCCCGCCGGTTCGCACGCCGGGACCGCCGGGACCGCCGGCCTGCCCACGGAGGTCGCCGGTCCGTGATCCCGTCCGGCCCGGTCCGGCCCGGTCCGTGATCCCGCCCGGCCCGGTCCGGCCCGGACCGTGAGCCCCGTCCGGTTCAGGTCGATGCGGGGATTCTCGTGACCGTGCCGGCCGGTGTGTCCCGTCCGGGAGCCGGGATGTTCGCCCGGCACCGGTAACGGTGGTGGAACGGGGGGTGCCCCGGGCGGGCCGCGAGAATACGGTGGAGGGCGTGAGACTCCACACGCGTTCGGCGGGCGAGGGACTCCCGGTCGTCCTCCTCCATGCCTTCCCCCTGTCCTCGGCCATGTGGCTGGCCCAGCGGGAGGGCCTGGCCGAGACCTGCAAGGTCATCACACCCGACCTGCGCGGCTTCGGCGGCTCGGCGCTGGGCGAGGACGAGCCCTCCCTGGACGTGATGGCCGACGACGTCGCCCGGCTGCTGGACGACGAGGGCATCGACCGGGCCGTCGTCGGTGGCCTGTCCATGGGCGGCTACGTGACGATGGCCCTGTGCCGCCGCCACCCGCACCGCCTGCTGGGGGTCGTCCTCGCCGACACCAAGGCGAGCGCCGATCCCGAGGAGGCCAGGTCCGGCCGCGAGTCGATCGCCTCCGACGTGCTGCGGGAGGGCACGTCCGTCCTGGTGGAGAGGGTGCTTCCCGGACTGCTCGGGCGGACCACCCTCCAGCGGAGGGCGATGGTCTCCGGCCGGGTGCGGGGGCTGGTCCAGGCCGCCCCGCCGCAGGCCGTCGCCTGGGCGCAGCGGGCCATGGCGGCCCGCCCGGACTCCTTCGACACGCTACGGGCGTTGCGGGTGCCCGTCCTGGTGATCGTGGGGGAGGAGGACGAGATCGCTCCGCCCTCGGCCGCCGGCGCCATGGCCGAGGCGGCGCCCGACGGGCGGCTGGAAGTGATCGAGAAGGCCGGCCACCTCAGCGCGGTCGAGCAGCCCGAGGCGTTCAACCGGGCGGTGCGCGGTTTCGTGGCCGGGTTCGGCGGGGGGCCCGCACCTCGCCGGTGAGCGTGACGACCGTCGCGGTCCCGGCTCGGCGCGAACGGGGGAGCACAGAAAGAGAGCCCGGCGACCGTGAAGGTCACCAGGCTCTCCATCGACATTCGCAGCCGTCGTCAACGCCCCGAGTCGCCGGCCCCTACTCCTGCCACCACTCCGCGTCGTCGTCCTTCGTCTCGGCCCTGGCGGGGGCCGGGACCGGCTTCTCGACACCGTTGGCGCTCGCGGCCGGGATGGCCGGCTTCGGCGGGGCCGCGGCGATCGCGGGCTCCGGCTCGGCGGGCGGCAGCGGCGCGCCTCCCAGGAGCTGCCGCAGCTGGGCGAGGTGGCTGGTGATGCTGTCGCGCTGGCGGGTCAGCTCGTCGACCTGGCGCTGGGCGACCGAGCGGCTCCGCTCGGACTCGGCCTTGGCCTCGGAGACGATGGACTCCGCGCTCGCCTTGGCCTCCGAGACGACCTGGTCGGCGTTCTTGCGCGCGTTGGCCAGCAACTGCTTGGCGTGCGTGTCGGCCTCGCGGCGGGTCTGCTCGGCCTGCTGCGTGGCCTGGGTGGCCCGCTGCTCGGCGGTGGCCGCCCGCTGCTCGGCCTCGGCGACCAGCTTCTGGGTGGCGGCCTGCGCGGTGGCGTGCCGCTCGGCCTCCTGGCGCTCGGCGTCCTCGCGCCGGGCGGCGAGCTGGATCTCGAACTCCGCCTCGTCCTGGGCCCGCTTGGCCTCGGACTCCTCCAGCACCCGCTGGGCCTGGGCGCGCATCTCGTCGGCCTGGCGCTTGGCGGTGGTGAGGACCTCGTCGCGCTCGCGCTTGGTCGAGGCGCGAAGCTGCGCGACCTCGCGCTCGGTGGTGGTGCGCAGCTTGGCGATCTCGCGCTCGGCGTCGGCGCGCTTCTCGGCCACCTCGTGGTCGGCGGTGGCCCGCAGCTTGGAGACCTCGCGCTCGGTGGTGGAGGTCAGCTCGTCGGACTCGCGGCGGGCGGTCGAGCGGATCTCCTCGGCGTCGCGCTCGGCGCTGGTGCGCATCTCGTCGACCTCGCGGGTGGCGAGGGCCCGCTTCTCGGCCGCCTCGTTCTCGGCGGCGGCCCGCAGGTCCGCCGCCTCCACCTTGGACGCCGCCTTGATCTCGTTCGCCTCGGACCTGGCGGCCTGCACGAGCTCGGTCGCCTGCTCCTCCGCCAGGCGGAGCAACTGCTCGATCCGGGCGCCGAGGCCGGAGTAGGTCGGGCGCTCCTGCTCCTGGAGCTGCCTCTGCGAGTCGGACAGGTCCCGCTGCAGGGCCTGAACCTGCTCCCGGGCCTGTCGCAGCTCGCCGTCGACCTGCTTCAGATGGTCGTGGACCTGGTGCCGGTCAAAGCCGCGGAGCACCACGTCGAATTCCCGAGCGGGAGCGTCCTCGAAGAAGTTGTTGAGCTGGGCGTCGATGTCGGACTGCATGGAGGCTCGATCCTGGGTTGTCGAGACGGCTACACGGGCCGGACGGGGGTTTCAGGCATCCGAAGCGGGAGCCGGGGCGGGATCCACGTCCGGTGGTACGCCAGCGTACTCCGCCGGTGCCGAGTTGGCGGTCTCGTCCGGCTTTATGAGTGACTTGTTACGTATCGGCGTTTGTTGTATTCGACGTGCTCTCCGGGTGCCTTTCCGCGGCCTGGACGAGTTCCGTGAGCATTCCTCCTACGTCCTTGGGGTGGAGAAAGGCGATCGAGGAGTTCAGCGAGCCGTGACGGGGTGTCGCGTCGAGCAGTCGCACCCCCCTGTCACCGATCTTCTCCATCGCCTGCACGACGTCCGGGACGCCGAAGGCGACATGGTGCACTCCCTCCCCCCGCTTCGCCAGGAATTTACCGACGGGGGTGTCGGGACCGAGCGGTTCGAGAAGCTGGATGTACGATCCGCCCCCCTGTCCGTCGGCGATGTGCAGCATGGCCTCCTTGACCCCCTGCTGCTCGTTGACCTCTCGGGACACCACCTTGAGTTCGAAAATGCGTTCGAAGGACGCAATCCTCTCCTCAAGGTCGTGACAGGCGATTCCCACATGGTCGATGCGCATGAACATGGGGCGTTCCTCCATGGCGGTCGCTGGGACACTCATGGGTATGGTGGCAAAGTCGCCCCACATCCCGCCAGGGAGGCCCCTGTTATGTCTGGTTCCGTCATCGTCGCCGGAGCTCGTACCCCCATCGGACGCCTGCTCGGCTCGCTGTCCGGTCTGACCGCCGCCGAGCTCGGCGGCATCGCCATCAAGGCCGCGCTGGAGCGCTCCGGCGTGGCCCCCGACGCCGTCCAATATGTGATCATGGGGCAGGTGCTCCAGGCCGGCGCCGGTCAGATCCCCTCGCGCCAGGCCGCCGTGAACGCCGGCATCCCCATGACCGTCCCCTCGCTGACGATCAACAAGGTCTGCCTGTCCGGCCTGGACGCCATCGCCCTGGCCGACCAGCTCATCCGCGCCGGCGAGTTCGACATCGTGGTCGCGGGCGGCATGGAGTCCATGTCGAACGCCCCGCACCTGCTGCCCGGCCTGCGCAGGGGCGTGAAGTACGGGGCCGCCGGGATCGTCGACTCGATGGCCCTCGACGGCCTCACCGACGCCTACGACCAGGTGGCGATGGGCGAGTCCACCGAGCGGCACAACGCCCGCCTCGGCCTGACCCGCGAGGAGCAGGACGAGTTCTCGGCGCGCTCGCACGCCCTCGCCGCCGCCGCGATCAAGAACGGCACGTTCGACGACGAGGTCGTCCCGGTGTCGATCCCGCAGCGCAAGGGCGACCCGGTGATCGTCTCCGCCGACGAGGGCGTCCGCGGCGACACCACCGTCGAGGTCTTGGCGCGGCTGCGGCCGGCGTTCACCAAGGACGGCACGATCACGGCCGGTTCCGCCTCGCAGATCTCCGACGGGGCCTGCGCGGTGGTCGTGATGTCCAGGACCAAGGCCGAGGAGCTCGGGCTCGCCTGGCTGGCCGAGATCGGCGCGCACGGCAACGTCGCGGGCCCGGACAACTCACTGCAGTCCCAGCCCGCCAACGCGATCAAGCACGCCCTCGCCAAGCAGGGACTCTCGGCCGGCGAGCTGGACCTGCTGGAGATCAACGAGGCGTTCGCGCAGGTCGTCCTGCAGTCGGTCAAGGAACTCGGCGTCGGGCTCGACAAGGTCAACGTCAACGGCGGCGGCATCGCCGTCGGTCACCCGATCGGTGCCTCGGGAGCGCGCATCGTCCTCGCCCTCGCCCACGAGCTCAGGCGCCGGGGCGGCGGCCTCGGCGCGGCCGGGCTCTGCGGCGGCGGCGGCCAGGGCGACGCCCTGATCCTCCGCGTCCCCTCGGCCTGACCGTGGAGGTCCCCGACCTGGTCGAGATGGCCAGGGCCGGCCGGCCCCGGGCGGTGGCCCGGCTGATCTCCATGGTCGAGAACGGCTCGCCGCGACTGCGGGAGATCACCGCGCTGCTCTGCGCGGACCGGCCGCGCCGGGCCAGGATCATCGGCCTGACCGGCTCGCCCGGCGTCGGCAAGTCGACCTCGACGGGGATGCTCGTCCAGGCGTTCCGCAAGCGGGACCTGCGGGTCGGCGTGCTCGCCGTCGACCCGTCCTCCCCGTTCACCGGCGGGGCGCTGCTGGGCGACCGGGTCCGGATGCAGGACCACGCCACCGACCCGGACGTGTTCATCAGGTCGATGGCCAGCCGGGGACACCTGGGCGGGCTGTCCTGGGCGGCGCCGCAGGCCCTGCGCGTGCTGGAGGCGGCCGGCTGCGAGGTCATCCTGGTGGAGACCGTCGGGGTCGGCCAGGCCGAGGTCGACATCGCCTCGCTGGCCGACACCACCGTCGTGCTGCTCGCGCCCGGGATGGGCGACGGCGTCCAGGCGGCCAAGGCGGGCATCCTGGAGATCGCCGACGTGTTCGTGGTGAACAAGGCCGACCGCGACGGCACCCAGGCCACCGTCCGCGAGCTGCGCAACATGATCGCCCTGGTCGAGCGGCCGTGGAGGCCGCCGATCGTGCCGACCGTGGCCTTCCGGGGGGAGGGGGCCGAGGACGTGGTCGACGCCCTCGACGCCCACCTGGCCCACCTGGAGTCCTCGGGCGAGCTCGTCCGGCGGCGTCACGCCAGGGCCCGCGACGAGATCGAGGCGATCGCCCTGGCCGCGCTGCGCTCGCGCTTCGCGCACCTGCACGGGGACAGCCGCCTCGACACCCTGGCCACCCGCGTCCTGGACGCGGGGCTCGACCCCTACACCGCGGCGGACGAGCTGATGGAGGCGGTCGGCTGACCCGCCGGCCTCACCGCCCCCACGCGGCACGGCCCGGGCCGCGTGGCCCCGGGCCGTGCCGATCCGAGTGCCGATCCGAGTGCCGATCCGAGTGCCGATCCGAGTGCCGATCCGAGTGCCGATCCGAGTGCCGATCCGGGTGCCGGGGCCCGGGCCGGCGTGGTCCGGGCCCCGCCGGCGAGGGTGACGGGCTCCAGGCTCAGGTCTCGTCGGAGAACTTGACGACGACCTTCTTGAAGCCGAGACCCTTCATCATGCCCTCAAGCATGATCTTGGTGTTCTGGTCGGCGCGGTTGCGCAGGTCGCTGGCGACGGCCGCCTCGGTGATCTTCTTCTCGGCCAGCATGTACAGCTCCCGCTGGTCGCCGGGGGAGGAGGACAGCAGGTCCTCGACGCGGTCGAACAGGCCGCGCTGCTGGGCGTAGACGTAGGAACGCTTGTTGTCCAGGTTCGCCTTCTCCAGCTGGGCGCGGGGCAGCCTCACCGTGACCTCGGTACGGTCGGGGGAGACCGCCAGCGCGCCCCCGGCGATGCCGCCGAAGTCGACGTAGGCGTCGACGCTGCCCGCGCCGACGAAGAGCGTGCGGCTGCCCTTGACGGCGTCGGGCAGGAAGGCCGCGTCCTTCTCCAGGTCGACCACCACCTGGAAGTTGCCGGTGGCGGCCTCGAAGCGGCTGAGGTTGTGAATGGACTCCAGCAGCACGGGCTGGCTGCGGTCGACCGTGGTCTCGCCGAACGGGTTCAGCCACGACCAGGTCAGGCGGGCCCCCACCGCGAGGAGGACCGCGACGACGAGCAACCCGGCGAGGAGACGCCAGCGGCGCCTGCGCGGCGGCGCCGGCGGCGGTCCCGGCGGCCCTGGCGGAGCTTCTTGGGAGGCTTTCACGGCGCTCTCCTTCCCCGCACGGAGGTCTTCTCACCCGCAGCCTATGCCGATCTTGTCAGCCTCGCGGCGACGGTACCGCGCCACCCTCCGCGTGGGGAAGGCTGCGCGGGCCGGACGGCGTGCCGGTCCCGGGCCACGGCGGCGTGCCGGGTGCCTGGTGGGCGGGTCCGGGCCTCGGGTCGGGCCCGATCGAGGCGCCCCCCGCGCCCTGCCCGGCCTGGCCGTACCCTCCGCTCTGCCCTGTCCTGGAGGCATGATCCGCCTGCCCCCCGAAGTGAGTGCTCTGTAGCCTGCACCCGGTGAAGTCGGTGTAGTACAGCCGGAGCCAGTCGCGCCGCTGGACGTCGGTGAGGCCGGAGAACCACGCCGCGGCGTAGCGGTGCTCCGCGAGCGGACCGCCGGGAAGCGGCTCCCCCCTCAGCCAGGCGGCCACGATGTCGCGGTAGCCCGCGGCCGGGGTCGCGTCGCACCGCGAGGCCAGGCCGTCGACGAACTCGTCGGCCGCCTTCTCGGCGAACCCGGTGGCCAGGTCGTCCACGTGGATCGCGATCACACCCGCCGACAGGGGGGCGTCGTCGTCGCGGGAATGCTGCTCGACCCGGGAGAACTCCCCCGGGGTCCCCGCCAGCCGAGCCGCGATCTTGACGAACTCCGCGCTCAGCTCCGGCAGGCCCGCGCGCATCCCGGGGTGGACGCAGACCATGATCGGCCACTCCTGGCAGCTGTAGACGACGCGTTGCGCCGAGACCGGCTGCTGCTCGGTGAAGAGCCTGGCCATCCCCGTCCCGGCCGCCAGCACCGCGATCAGCGCGGCGGCCAGCACCAGCGCCTGACGGGTCACGACCGCCGCCCAGCCGAGCAGCAGCGCCGCGCTGATCCCCACCAGCCACAGCGTCTGGTCGGTGAACGCCGCCGCGTTCAGTCCCCGGAAGGGGTCGTACGGCTCCCGGGTGGCCGGGGCGAGCCGGTCGCCCCAGGCCGGTCCCTGCGACAGCCAGGTGAACAGGCTGTAGCAGCCCAGCCCGGACAGCACCGGCGTGATCGTCCAGGGCAGCAGCCAGCCGGTCACCCAGCCGATCACGACGTACAGCGCCAGCCCGGCCGCGCCCATCACCAGGCCGCTGGGCAGCAACCGCCCGGCCTGCTCGGTCATCATGGTCCTGACCGCCAGGATCATCACGGTGGCGGTGAACGCGCCCCCGGCGACCACCAGGATCGCCAGCGGCGCCCGTACCGCCTGCCACGGGGTGAGCGCGCGCCCGCCCGCGCCGCGCCGCCTGCGCACCGCCACCCAGGCGGCGAAGGCCGCCGCCACCGGGCCGGTCAGCCGGAGCGAGCCGATCACCGCGACGATGACGTTCTCCCACGCGCTGACACCGGGAACAAGGACGCTCCACGCGGCGGCCACCCCGAGCACGAGCAGGATGGCGACCGCCATCAACCCGCTCTGCCGGAGTTCCTCGCGCGAAACGCCCCTGCGCTCACGCACCGGCGGGCGTGGTGGGAACCCACGCCGCGTCGATGCGACCGGTATCGGTCCGGCGTGCGAACGCCGTCAAGTTGTCGTTCATCAAGACACCCCCCGTGCCGTGAATGTGTGGATGCCGGTCCCCTCGGCATCGGTCCGGCTCGCGTCCCCCGCAGGCCGGACGGAGAGATCATCGCGGCCACTTGGCCACGGCCTCACCATTCGATGTGGGAACCATAACGGAGCGTGATGTTTGGCGCCCGGGTTCTCGGTGAAGCCGTCAGTGCGGTGACGCTGCGCGTACGGACGGACCGGGGCGGAGCCGCGCTACCGTAGCCCTGTGGGCACAGGTCGGCTGAATCTCCCGTTTGACCCCATCGAACGCGCCGCCCAGACGTGGCGCGTTCACTTCGGGCCCTCCTCGGCCATGGCCGCCGTCACATCGATCATGAGAGCGCACCAGATCCTGCTGTCGCAACTGGACACGCTGCTCAAGCCCCACGACTTGACCTTCGCCCGGTACGAGGCCCTGGTCCTGCTGACCTTCAGCAGGACGGGGGCGCTGCCGCTGTCGCGCATCGGCGAGCGCCTGATGGTGCACCCCACGAGCGTGACGAACACCGTGAGCCGCCTGGAGCGCGCCGGTCTGGTACGGCGCCTGCCCAACCCGCGCGACGGTCGGGGCGTGCTGGCCGAGATCACCGACAGGGGCCGCGAGGTCGTCCGGCTGGCGACCGCCGACCTGATGGACGCCGACTTCGCCATGTCGGCGTACGGGGAGAGGGAACTGGGGGAGATGTTCGACCTGTTCAGGACCCTGCGCGTGGCAGCGGGGGATTTTGGTGTTGATTCTGGTCATGGCGACTCTGGTCATGGCGACGCTGACGCGTCGCGGTGAGTCCGCTCTGATCCGGCTCCTTCCCTCGTCGCTCATCCGCTTCGCTCCTTCGCTCCTCAGTCCAGTCGCCGGCGCGGACTCACGGGGAGTCCCTGGGATGGGGGGAGGGGGCGTTTCCCTTTGGGGGCGGAGTGGGGGGCTGGAATGCTGGCCAAGAATTAGTAGGACGTCCTAGTATCTGGGGGAGGCCACAAGCCGGATAGAAGCCACATGCCGTACAAGGGGGTTGGCCATGGACGCCGAGCAGGTCGAGGCGGGGCGCGCGCGCTGGCAGGCGCGGTTCGACGGGGCGCGCAAGCGCGATGCCGAGTTCCGCACGCTGTCGGGGCTCGACGTCGAACCGGTCTACGGCCCCGGCGGCGCCGACCCCCGGATGGAGCGCGTCGGCTGGCCCGGGGAGTTCCCCTTCACCCGGGGACTGCACCCCACCGGCTACCGGGGCAAGGCGTGGACCATCCGGCAGTTCGCCGGGTTCGGCAACGCCAGGCAGACCAACGAGCGCTACAAGATGATCCTCGGCGCGGGCGGCGGCGGGCTGAGCGTCGCCTTCGACATGCCGACGCTGATGGGACGCGACTCCGACGACCCGCGCTCGCTCGGCGAGGTGGGTCACTGCGGCGTGGCGATCGACTCCGCGCTGGACATGGACCTGCTCTTCGACGGCATCCCGCTCGGCGACATCACCACCTCGATGACGATCAGCGGCCCGGCCGTCCCGATCTTCTGCATGTACGTCGTGGCCGCCGAGCGGCAGGGGGTGCCGGTCGGGAAGCTCAACGGGACCCTGCAGACCGACATCTTCAAGGAGTACATCGCGCAGAAGGAGTGGCTGTTCGCCCCCGAGCCGCACCTGCGGCTGATCGGCGACCTGATGGAGTTCTGCGCCTCCGACGTCCCGGCGTACAAGCCGCTCAGCGTCTCCGGCTACCACATCCGCGAGGCCGGCTCCACGGCCGCGCAGGAGCTGGCGTTCACCCTGGCCGACGGGTTCGGCTACGTCGAGCTGGGCCTGTCGCGCGGGCTGGACGTGGACGTCTTCGCCCCGGGTCTGTCGTTCTTCTTCGACGCGCACATCGACTTCTTCGAGGAGATCGCCAAGTTCCGGGCCGCCCGGCGGATCTGGGCCCGGTGGCTGCGCGACGTGTACGGGGCCAAGACCGACAAGGCCCAGTGGCTGCGCTTCCACACCCAGACGGCGGGCGTCTCGCTCACCGCGCAGCAGCCGTACAACAACGTGGTGCGCACCGCGGTCGAGGCGCTCGCGGCCGTGCTGGGCGGCACCAACTCGCTGCACACCAACGCGCTGGACGAGGTGCTGGCGCTGCCGTCCGAGAAGGCCGCGGAGATCGCGCTGCGCACCCAGCAGGTCCTCATGGAGGAGACCGAGGTGGTCAACGTCGCCGACCCGCTCGGCGGTTCCTGGTACGTGGAGGCGCTGACCGACCGCCTGGAGGCCGAGGCCGAGGCGATCTTCACCAGGATCCGGGACATGGGCTCGGACGGCACGATGACCTCCGGCATCCTGCGCGGCATCGAGGACGGCTGGTTCATGTCCGAGATCGCCGAGGCCGCCTTCGACTACCAGCGCAAGCTGGAGAAGGGCGAGAAGCGGATCGTCGGGGTCAACTGCCACACGGCCTCCATCGACGAGCCGCTGGAGATCCTCCGCGTCAGCCACGAGGTCGAGCGCGAGCAGAACCGCGTCCTGGCCGAGCGCCGCGCCGGGCGCGACCAGGGAGCGGTGGACGCCGCCCTGTCGGAGATGGTGCGCGTCTCGCGGGGCGACGGCAACATGATCCCCGCCATGCTCGACGCCGCCAGGGCCGAGGCCACGCTGGGCGAGATCTGCGACGTGCTGCGCGCCGAGTGGGGTGTCTACACCGAGCCGGCCCGCTTCTAGCCGCGACGGCCCCTCCGGTGGCGAGGGGCCTTCCGGTGGCGACGGCCCCTGCGAGTGCAATGGGCCTTCCGGTGGTGAGGGGCCTTCCATAACGACGGCCCTTCCGGTGGCGAGGGACACCTTCTGGTGACGACGGACCGGGGCATCGGCCGGGATGCGGCAGGATTGGAGCATGAGCCCAGCGGACTTCACTCGACCCGGATCGCTCTACGGCGCCGTGGATCTCGGCGCACGAAAGCAGGCACTGGAGGCACAGGCGCGGCGGGAGACCGCCACGCAGGAAACCGGCGGTGCTCCGGCGCCGGTCCTCGACGTCGACGACGCCAACTTCGCGGCCGAGGTCGTCGAACGCTCCATGAACGGCCTCGTGCTGCTGGAGCTCACCGTCACCCGCGCCGAGCAGGCCAAGCAGTACAGCCTGCTGCTGGAGAAGCTGAGCGCGGAGAACACCGGCCGGTGGACCCTCGCCAGGGTCGACGTCGAGATCAGCCCGCAGATCGCCCAGGCCCTGCGGGTGCAGAACGTGCCCGCCCTGTACGCGATCTTCCAGGGGCAGCCGGTGGCGGTCGTGCCCGGCATCGCCACCGAGCCGCAGCTGCGCGACTGGCTCTCGCAGCTCATGGAGGCCCTCGCCCAGTACCTCCCGCCCCCCGGCGAGGAGCCCGAGCAGGGGGAGGAGCCCGAGCAGCCGCAGGAGCCCCCCGTCGACCCGGACGTGCTCGCCGCCGAGCGGGCCGTCGACGCCGGTGACCTCGACGGCGCCGTGGCCGCGTACGAGCGGCTGCTGGCCCGTTCGCCCAACGACCAGGACGCCAAGCTCGGCCTGGCCGGGCTCGGCCTGATCCGCCGGACGCAGGACGTCGACCCCGCCGACCTGCAGAGCCGCCTGGGCGACCCGGCCGACGTCGAGGCACAGCTCCTGGCCTCCGACTTCGACATGCTCGCCGGGGAGGTGGACCGGGCCTTCGACCGCCTCGTGGACGTGGTGCGCCGCACCTCCGGCGCCGAGCGCGACAGGGCCAGGGTGCACCTGCTCGGCCTGTTCGACACCCTCCCCGGCGACGACCCGTCCATCGGCAGGGCCCGCAGGAACCTGGCCAGCGCGCTGTTCTGACCCTCTCGCCGGGTTCGCGACGTCAGGCGAGGCGCGCGGACCCGGCAGGTGGTGGCACGATGGGAGGCATCCCAACCAAAGTCAGTCGCAAAGGAGCGTATTGGCTGTGGCCACCGTGCCGAGTGTGTCGTACTCCATCACCGTACGCCTGGAGGTGCCGGCCGGCGGCAAGGCCGTCAGCCAGCTCACCCACGCCGTAGAGTCCGCCGGGGGTGTGGTCACCGCGCTCGACGTGACCACGGCCGGGCACGAGAAGCTGCGCATCGACGTCACCTGCGCCGCGCGTGACACCGATCACGCGCAGGCGATCGTCGACAAGCTGGAGGGCGTCGAGGGCGTCGTCATCCACAAGGTCTCCGACCGCACCTTCCTGATGCATCTCGGCGGCAAGATCGAGATGAAGTCGAAGGTGCCGCTGCGCAACCGTGACGAGCTCTCCATGGCGTACACCCCCGGTGTGGCGCGGGTCTCCATGGCCATCGCCCGCAACCCCGAGGACGCCCGCCGCCTCACGATCAAGCGCAACACCGTCGCGGTCGTCACCGACGGCTCGGCCGTGCTCGGCCTGGGCAACATCGGCCCGGCCGCCGCGCTCCCGGTCATGGAGGGCAAGGCCGCGCTGTTCAAGCGCTTCGCCGACATCGACGCCTGGCCGATCTGCCTGGACACCCAGGACGTCGACGAGATCGTGCGGACCGTGCAGATCGTCGCCCCCGGGTTCGGCGGCATCAACCTGGAGGACATCTCGGCGCCGCGCTGCTTCGAGGTGGAGCGGCGGCTGCGCGAGCTGCTGGACATCCCGGTCTTCCACGACGACCAGCACGGCACCGCGATCTGCGTGCTGGCCGCGCTCACCAACGCGCTGCGGGTGGTGGGCAAGGACCTCGCCGAGGTCCGCATCGCCCTGGCCGGCGCGGGCGCGGCCGGTACGGCGGTGCTGCGCCTGCTGCTCGCCGCGGGCGCGCGCAACGTGATCGTCTGCGACTACCTGGGCGCGGTCCACCGCGGACGCGACGACCTGGACGAGTCGCTGCGGTGGATCGCCGACCACACCAACGCCGAGGGCTACTCCGGCGACCTGCGCGGCGCGGTCAAGGGCGCCGACGTGTTCGTCGGCGTGTCCGCGCCGGGCATCCTCAACGGCGACGACATCGCCACGATGGCCAAGGACGCGGTGGTCTTCGCGCTCGCCAACCCCGACCCGGAGGTCTCCCCGGACGCGGCCCGCGAGCACGCCGCCGTGGTCGCCACCGGCCGCTCGGACTACCCGAACCAGATCAACAACGTGCTGGCCTTCCCCGGTGTGTTCCGCGGCCTGCTCGACGCGCAGGCCACCGTCGTCAGCCAGGAGATGCTGCTGGCCGCGGCCAGGGCGCTGGCCGCCGTGGTGACCGCCGAGGAACTCGGCCCCAACTACATCGTCCCCAGCGTGTTCCACCCGGACGTGTCGGCCGCCGTCGCCGCGGCGGTGCGTGAGTCGGCCGGCGGCCGGGCGCGTACCGGCATGACCGAGGCCTGAGGCCCCTGGGGCCGACGCCCGGCACGAGGGCCGGGCGTCGGGGCCTCGCGTTCCGGGGCGGGTCCCGGGTCTTCGTGACCGTCGTCGCGGTCCCCGCACCCCGCGCCGTGGCGCGGTGTGCGCGGCCGGTGACGCATGCGGGGCTCCCGCACCGGAAAGGCAGGGGGGAGCAGCGCGCGGGGGGGTTCACCCCCCATGATGGAGGTATGGCGGAGGCGATCTACGTCGGTGGGCTCCTGGTGGCTACCCCGCAGCTGGAGGATCCCAACTTCCGGCGCAGCGTGGTCCTGGTACTGGAGCACGACCTCGACGGCGGCACCCTGGGCGTGGTGCTCAACAGACCCAGTGACATCTCGGTGACGCAGGTGCTCCCCACGTGGGACACGATGGTCACCGGACCGTCGGTGCTGTTCCAGGGAGGGCCCGTCCAGACCGACAGCGCCCTGGCGCTGGCGGCGGTGCCCAGCGGTCAGGAGCCGCTCGGCTGGCGGCGCCTGCACGCGGGCATCGCGGCGGTGTCCCGGCTGGGCACCGTCGACCTCGACGCACCCCCGGAGATCCTCGCCGGGGAGATCGCCCAGATGCGCATCTTCGCGGGCTACGCCGGCTGGTCGGCGGGACAGCTGGAGAGCGAGATCGGCGAGGGCGCCTGGTACGTCGTGGACTCCGAGCCCGGCGACACCTTCCACCATGATCCGGAGTCGCTGTGGCGGGCGGTGCTCCGCCGCCAGCGGGGCGAACTCGCCTACGTGGCCACCTGCCCGGACGACCCGTCGATGAACTAGCGGCCCCCGGGCCGGGGGAGCCTCGCGACGGCCCCTGAGCGGGTCTCCGGCGGTCCGTCCCACATGATCGGGCAGTCGTCCGGGGGACTCGTCCCGCGTGATCCCGGGGCCTTGTTCCGTACGATCCGGCGGCCCTCGCGGCGGGCCCCCCCCGCGCCCCCGGGGGGCGGGGGGGGGGGGGGGGGGGGAAAAAAGCACCGGGGGGGT
>NZ_JBNCLF010000007.1:10254-276663 GCF_049844535.1 Streptosporangium sp. DT93 | reverse complement strand
GCGACTGGTTTATAACCCCCCGCACCCGGCCCGCGTGACCCCGGGGCGTGGTCCCGTACGAGCCGGCGGCCCTCGCGGCGGCCCGCCTCGGCCACCGGTGGCCGAGGCGGGCCGTTCCGGGCATAAAATCGCCAGGGTGAGTACGAAGATTCTCCCTGAGAGCGACGTCCGCCCGGACCTGTCGCACGGCGACGGCGACCACGAGCGCTTCGCCCACTACGTCGAGAAGAACAAGATCATGGAGAGCGCGCTGAGCGGATCTCCGGTCCGCGCGCTCTGCGGGAAGGTCTGGGTGCCCAACCGCGACCCCCAGAAGTTCCCGGTCTGCCCGGAGTGCAAGGAGATCTACTCGGGACTGCCCAAGGGCGAGGACGCCGGCAACGAGTGAGTGTTGCTCGTGGGTGAAGGCCGCGGATGAGGCTACGGTCGGGATGTCGCCGGGGGGCGGCCAAACGACCAGCGCCTGGATCTGTCGGGGGAGTCCATGTTTCGGCGTGCGATCGCCGTTCTTTCCGCATGCCTGTTCACGGTGGGCGTCGCCGCGCCCTGCGCCCGCGCCGCCCCCGCCCCACCCGGGGGACCCGCCGTCCCTTCCCCGCACACGGGATCCGCTCCGCCCGGGGCCCCCGCCACACCTGAGGGAACCGCCTCACCCGGAGGGGCCACTCCGTCCGGAGGGTCCGCCCCGCCCGAGGGACCCGCCGCACCGGTGTCGCTCGCGCTCCCGGTCACCGTGCCCACCTGGGTGCACGTCCTCACCGACGGCCGCCTGGGCGCCCCCGAGACCGCCGTACGCGACCAGATCGCCACGCTCAACGCCGCCTACTCGGGCGGGCTCGGCGGGGCCGACACCGGGATCAGGTTCAGGCTGGACGGCATCACCCGTACGGTCAACACGGCCTGGTTCCGCGACCCCGTCCTCCACGAGCGGGAGATCAAGCAGCTGCGCAAGGGCGGCCCGGGGACCCTCAACCTCTACCTGGCCCAGCTCGGCGAGCTGGTGCTCGGCTACTCCACCTACCCCCACGGCTACGGCAAGGCGCCCGCCCTCGACGGCGTGGTGATCGACTGGCGCAGCCTTCCCGGCGGGGCGATGCGCAGCTTCGACCGCGGCTTCACCGGCGTCCACGAGATCGGCCACTGGCTCGGGCTGCTGCACACCTTCGAGAAGGGCTGCGCGGCGACGGGCGACGGCGTGGACGACACCTCGCCCCAGGGCCGGCCCACCGAGGGCTGCCCGCCGGTCAAGGACACCTGCGAGGGCGGCGGGCCGGACCCGGTCGACAACTTCATGGACTACTCCGACGACCGCTGCATGTCCGGCTTCACCGCAGGCCAGGCCCTGCGGATGCAGCAGATGTGGGCCGCATACCGGGGGGTGGAGGCGGACACTACCCTTGACGGGTGACAGTACCGAAGACACCTGACGCTGCCTACGAACCTCCCCGGATCTTCGGCCCCGAGTACCGCACCGCCTCCCTGGGAATCCTCCTCGTCGTCACGCTGATCGCCTTCGAGGGCATGTCGGTGAGCACCGTCATGCCCGCGGTCTCCAAGGACCTCCACGCCCTCGACCTGTACGGGATGAGCTTCTCGGCCTTCCTCATCGCCGGCCTGCTCGCCAACGTCGTCGCGGGACTGTGGTCCGACCGCAGGGGGCACGCCGTGCCGTTCCTGCTCGGCGTGGGACTGTTCACGGCGGGCATGGCCCTGGCCGGGGCGGCCGTCACCAAGGAACTGTTCATCGTGGCCCGGGCCGTGCAGGGCCTGGGCGGCGGCGCCGTCATCGTGGCGATCTACGTGATGATCGCGCGGGTGTACGTCCCCGCGACCAGGCCCCGGATCTTCGCCGCGCTCTCGGCCGCCTGGGTGCTCCCCGCCCTGGTCGGCCCCGGCCTCAGCGGCCTCATCGCCCAGACCGCCGGCTGGCGGTGGGTCTTCTACGGCATCGTCCCGCTGGTCGTCCCCGCCCTCGTGATGCTCCTTCCCGCCCTGCGTGGCGGGAAGGATCCGGCCGTCCCCGCCGTCCCCGCTCCGACGGGGCCGCGCTCCCGGCCGCTGACGATGACCCTGGCCGCCGTCGCCACCGCGGGCGGCGCCGGTGTGCTGCTGTACGGCACCGACCGCCTCCACCAGACCCCGCTGCCCGGCGCGGTCGCCGCCGTCGCGGGGCTCGTGGTCCTCGGCGCCGGCCTGCCGAGGCTGCTGCCGCCGCGTGCCCTGAGGTTTGGCCACGGCCTGCCCACCACGCTCATGATGCGCGGGGTGCTCGCCTCGGCGTTCTTCGCCGTCAACTCCTTCATCCCGCTGCTCCTGACCAAGGTGCAGGGCTTCTCCGTCGGCGAGGCCGGCATCGCGCTCACCACCGGTGCCCTGGGCTGGACAGGCGGCTCCTACCTGCAGAGCCGCCGCACCTACGACCGCCCCCTGCTGGTGCGGATCGGCGCCGCCGCGGTCACCGCAGGCATCCTGCTCACCCTGCTCGCGCTGGTGCCCGGCGTCAGCGGCTGGATCGTCGCGCCCGCGTGGATCGTCGCCGGCCTGGGCATGGGCATCGGCACCACCAGCGTCAACATCACCGCGATGCGCCAGTCCCCCGACGCCGAGCAGGGCGCCAACTCGGCCGCCCTCCAGGTCGTCGACACCCTGGGCAGCGCGCTCACGATCGGTTTCGGCGGCGTCATCGTCAACCTGATCGGCCACGACGACATCGGCACCGGCTACGTCACGATCGCCGCGCTGATGGCCGCGATCGGGCTCTTCGGGGTGGCCGTGGCCGGCCGGATGCGCGAGCTCACGTGACCCGTCCGCTCCGCCGCCGGGAAAGGCGTGGATCCCCAGGCTCATTGGTCACTTCCGCAACAGCGCTCACCCATAGCCGGACCGCGCCGCGGCGGGCGTGGTAGGACGGTATGACCATGGTCACAGGCAGGAGGTGCCGTGCACGAACGACCCCGCGGATCGGACCCGCCGGACGAGCGCTCCCACCTCACCTGGCCGCCCCGCATCCCCGAGCCGGGTGACGACCTCCCTCCCTCGGCACGCTGGTACGGCACGCCCATCGCCCCGCCCGAGCGCGAGCCCGGGCGCCTGCGCCGCCTGATGACCGTCCTGCTCGCCCTGGCGGCCGGGGGCGCCGTCCTCGCCGCAGCGGTCGTCCTGGGCCTGCGCGCCCTGCCCTCACCGCCGCCGGGCCGGGTGACCGATCCGGTCGCGGGGATCAGCTACCCGCTGCCCGAGAAGTGGGACGCGGGGACGGCCGCCCCGGTCACCGGGTTCACCTCCGTCGTGGGCGACGGCTCCAGCACGACCGTGATGGTCATGCCGGCCGAGCCCGCCACCGACGCGCGCGCCACCACCACCGAGTTCAGCGAGCTGTACGCGCGGCTCCTGCTGCACGGTGACGACGTGAAGGTCGTGGACGACACCGGGATCACGGTGGGGCCGCGCACCGGCCACACCCGCTCGCTGCGCGCCGAGTACCGGGACGTGGTGAACCGGCCCGCCTACCTGCGCGTGACGCTCCTCACCGGCCCCGGCCGGCCGGTGCTCGTGGTCGGGATGGCCCAGCCGGACAACCCGACGGCGAGAGCCAGGATCAACACGGTGATCGCGGGCCTGCGCTGACGTCGCGTACCCCGTGGGGCCTCCTCGCGGGGGCCCGCCCCGCGCACGTCCCCGGCCTCTTCGCGGGGCCCATGCCGCGCACGTCCCCGGCCTCTTCGCGAAGGCATTCCCGCGGAGAGGTCTCCGCCCAGGTCACCGGCCCGCAGAGCCCTCCGCCGGGGGAATCGCGCCTCCCTAGCACGCCGAAGTGGCCTTGGCGAGCATCTCGGCCGACCGGCACGTCGTGTCGGTGACGACGATTACGCTGGGGACACTGTGAGCACTTTCGCCGCATCTCACCTGCCGCCCTCCTATCCGGACCGTGCCGCCTGGGGCACCGCGCCGAAGCTTCGCGCGTGGCAGCAGGAGGCATTCGACCTGTACACCCGCGGTGGGCCGCGCGACTTCCTCGCGGTCGCCACCCCGGGAGCGGGCAAGACGACCTTCGCGCTCCGCGTCGCCAGCGACCTCCTGTCGCGGGGGATCATCCGCGCTGTGACGATCGTCACACCGACGGAGCACCTCAAGCAGCAGTGGGCGGACGCCGCGAGCAGGGTCGGCATCGCGATCGACCCCGAGTTCAAGAACAGCCAGGGCGCCACCTCCCGCGACTACATCGGTGTCGCCATCACCTACGCCCAGGTGTCCATGCACCCCGCGCTGCACCGCGCCCGCACCGAGGCCCGCAAGACCCTGGTGATCTTCGACGAGATCCACCACGCGGGTGACGCGAAATCCTGGGGCGACGGGGTGCGGGAGTCGTTCGAGCCGGCCGCCCGGCGTCTGGCCCTGACCGGCACCCCCTTCAGGTCCGACGTCAACCCCATCCCCTTCGTCACCTACGCCGAGGACGGCGACGGCGTCCGGCGCAGCGTCTCCGACTACTCCTACGGCTACGGCCCGGCGCTCGCCGACGGCGTCGTCCGGCCGGTCATCTTCCTCGCCTACTCCGGGGAGATGCGCTGGCGCACCCGGGCGGGCGACGAGATCGCCGCCACCCTGGGCACCCCGCTCACCAAGGACCAGCTCGGCCAGGCGTGGCGGGCCGCGCTCGACCCGAAGGGCGAGTGGATCCGCCAGGTCCTGCGGGCCGCAGACCGGCGGCTGACCGAGGTACGCCGGGGCGTGCCCGACGCCGGAGCCCTGGTCATCGCCACCGACCACGAGACCGCCCGCGCCTACGCCCGCCACATCCGGACCATCACCGGCGAGGGCGCCACGGTCGTGCTCTCCGACGACCCCGCCGCGTCCAAGAAGATCAAGGAGTTCTCCGCCTCCGAGCAGCGCTGGCTGGTCGCGGTCCGGATGGTCTCCGAGGGCGTCGACATCCCGCGCCTGGCCGTCGGCGTCTACGCCACGAGCATCTCCACCCCCCTGTTCTTCGCCCAGGCCGTGGGCCGCTTCGTCCGCGCCCGCAAGCGGGGCGAGACCGCGTCCGTCTTCGTGCCCTCCGTGCCGACCCTGATGGCGCTGGCCGGGGAGATGGAGGCCGAACGCGACCACGTCCTCGACCGCAAGCCGCCCGAGGAGGGGCTCGACGACCTCCTGCTGGAGGACGCCCAGCGCAAGAAGGACAACCCCGACGTCCTGGGTGACGAGCTGCCGTTCGAGACCCTGGAGGCGGTCGCCACCTTCGACCGGGTGCTCTTCGACGGCGGCGAGTTCGGCAGCGCCGCGGAGACCGGCTCCGCCGAGGAGGAGGACTTCCTCGGCCTGCCCGGCCTGCTGGAGCCCGACCAGGTCCGCACCCTGCTCAGCAAACGCCAGTCCGACCAGCTCAAGGCCAGGCGCGCCAAGCCCGAGGCCAAGGAGCCGGAGGTCGCCCCGCACGAGGTGATGGCCGCCCTGCGCAAGGAGCTGAACGGCCTCGTCGGCGCCTGGAACCACCGCACCGGCCAGCCGCACGGCGTCATCCACGCCGAACTCCGCAGATCCTGCGGCGGCCCGGCCATCGCGCAGGCCTCCGCCGAGCAGGTCAGGGAACGGATCGCCAAGATCCGCCACTGGGCCACCCAGCGCTCCCACTGACCCGGCCGCCGGGGCCGCCTCGCGACCACCGGGGGCCGGCCCGCCCGCCGGGGCGGACGGGCCGGACGGCGTTACGTGGGCCTTCCGGTCACCTGACGACGCGGTTCCGGTGGCGCAGGACCACGGACGCGGTCGCGCACCCGTCCCCTCTGGCCGTCCAGAGGAGCGTCATGCCCCGCGCCGCGTCCCGCCGACGAGCCGGCCGTACCAGGGCCGGGACGGGAGTCCCGGCGGCACAGGAGGCGGACCGCGCGTCCTGCCGCGAGGCTTCCGGCAACGGGCCGGACAGGCCGGTGGGGGGCGGCGCCTGGCCCGGCGCCACGACGGAAGGGGCCGCGAGGACCGGGGTCCGCGGCGGGACGCGGGCGGCGGTGGTGGCCCAGATCGTGGCCGCCTCCAGCGCGACCAGCGCCAGCACGCTCGTCAGCCGCACCAGCCTTCCGCCACGGAACAGGTTCCACAGGCACAGCGGGGTCAGGACCAGCCAGGAGACACCGAGTACGAACATGTGAGGTCACCACCGATAGTGAGAGGTCTTCACTCCCCGTGATACTCCTGTCCCGCCAGGTGACGGCCGGGTTTGCCGATCCGTGCCGATCGGGTAGTCGTTCGGATGCTCAGCGTGACCGTCCTTGGTAGTCTGTCGCCGCAACGACACCGGGCCCTCTGACCGGTTCCCCCTGATACCCCTTTCGAAGAGGACGCGTGTTGGCCGAGATGATCCGTACGGAGATCATGGAGTACGTGGCGCCGATGTTCGAGCAGATCATGGCGAAGATGGACACTCTCGCCACCAAACAGGATGTCGACGAACTGCGGCGAGACGTGGCGAAGTGCGCCACGAAGGAAGAGCTGGCGGAGGTCAAGCAGGACCTGGCCGAGGTCAAGGAGGACGTCGCCGGGCTCAAGGTGGACGTGGCCGAGCTCAAGACAGATGTCGCTGAGCTCAAGGAGGACGTGGCCGGGCTCAAGGTGGACATGGCCGAAGTCAAGCGAGATGTCGCTGAGCTCAAGGAGGACGTGGCCGAGCTCAAGGTCGATGTCGCCGGGCTCAAGGTGGACATGGCGGAGGTCAAGCAGGACGTAGCCGAGCTCAAGGTGGATGTCGCCGGGCTCAAGGTGGACATGGCGGAGGTCAAGCAGGACGTCGCCGGGCTCAAGACAGATGTCGCTGAGCTCAAGGTGGACGTGGCCGGGCTCAAGGAGGATGTGGCGAAGTGCGCCACGAAGGAAGAGCTGGCGGAGGTCAAGCAGGACGTCAGCGAGCTCAAGGTGGACATGGCCGAGGTCAAGGTGGACGTGGCCGAGGTCAAGGAGGATGTGGCCGGGTTGAGGCAGGACTTCGGGGTGATGGACGGGAAGCTCGACCGGATCATCCTCTTCCTGGACATGCCCAGGGTCTGAGGGGCCTCAGGCCGGGCGGACCACCGGGGTTCCGGTGAGACGGGCTCCGGCGGAGCCGAGTTCGGCGAGGGCGGCCTCGGTGGTCGGGGCGGCCACCCCGGCGGTGAGGTCCAGCAGCACCTGCACGGAGAAGCCGTTCGCCACGGCGTCCAGGGCGGTGGCCCGCACGCAGTGGTCGGTGGCGATCCCGACGACGTCCACCGCGTCCACGCCGCGCTCGCCGAGCCAGTCGGCCAGGCTCGTACCGTCGGGGGCGGCTCCCTCGAAGCCGCTGTAGGCCGCGGCGTGAGCCCCCTTGCTGAACACCTCCTCGACGCGTTCGACCTCCAGGGCCGGGTGGAAGTCCGAGCCCCGGGTGCCGACGACGCAGTGGACGGGCCAGGAGGTGGCGAAGTCGGGTTCGGCGGCGAAGTGGGAGCCGGGATCCACGTGGTAGTCACGGGTGGCCACGACGTGGTCGTAGCCGTGGGAGGCGGCGTGCCGGGAGATGGCGGCCGCCACGTCGGCGCCGCCGCCCACCGGCAGGCTGCCGCCCTCGCAGAAGTCGTTCTGGACGTCGACGATGATCAGTGCGGTTGGCATGTGGCTAGTCAAACACGGTCGGGATCGCGGCGTACCCCCGGGACAGCTGGTGGGCGTTGGCGGGCAGCTCGGCGAGGGACTCGCGGTGCCGCGCGCGGATCGTCCCCAGTTCCTGGCGGCCGACGACCTCGCCGTCCCTGACCAGCGGGACCTGGAGGGGGCGGGCGCCCTCGGGGTGCTCGCCGGAGACGGTGACCACCTCGGCGGCGGCCGTGCCGTCCGGCTCCAGCTCGCGGAAGGCGCCCTTGCGCCCGCCCTGGCTGGGCTTGCCGACCGACTTCTTGGCGACCGGCCGCATGATCCCCTCAAGGTCCTCGCGGGCCACCAGCTTGTACACCAGGGCGGCGGTGGGGGAGCCGGAGCCGGTGACCAGCGACGTTCCGACGCCGTAGCCGTCCACCGGCGCCGCCGACAGCGCCGCGATGGCGTACTCGTCGAGGTCGCTGGTGACGATGATCCTGGTCTTGTGGGCGCCGAGGGAGTCGAGCTGCTCGCGGACCTCGTGGGCCATCTGGCCGAGGTCCCCGGAGTCCAGGCGGATCGCGCCCAGCGACGGTCCGGCCAGCTCCACCGCGGTCCGTACGGCCCGGGTCACGTCGTAGGTGTCCACCAGCAGCGTGGTGGCGGCGCCGAGGGAGTCGAGCTGGGCCCGGAAGGCCTGCTCTTCGGAGTCGTGCAGCAGGGTGAAGGCGTGGGCGGCGGTCCCGGCGGTCGGGACGCCGTACGTGTGGCCCGCCATGAGGTTGGAGGTGGCGGAGAACCCGCACAGGTACGCGGCCCGCGCGGCGGCCACGGCGGAGGACTCGTGGGTGCGGCGCGAGCCCATCTCGATGAGCGGCCTGGTCCCGGCGGCGTGGACCATCCGCGCGGCGGCGGAGGCGATCGCGCAGTCGTGGTTGAGGATCGACAGGATCACGGTCTCCAGCAGGACCGCCTCGGCGAACGTGCCCTCCACCGTCATGATCGGGGAGCCGGGGAAGTAGCACTCGCCCTCGGCGTACCCGTCGACCCTTCCGGAGAAGCGGTACCCGGCGAGGAACTCCAGGGTGGGCTCGTCGACCACCTGGTTCGCGCGCAGGAACTCCAGCGTCTCGTCGTCGAAACGGAAGGCCTCCAGGGCGTCCAGGAACCGGCCGGTCCCGGCGACGACGCCGTAGCGCCGCCCGTCCGGGAGGTGGCGGGCGAACACCTCGAAGACCGCACGCCTGCTCCAGGCGCCGCTTTTCAGGGCCGCCTCCAGCATCGTCAGCTCATAGTGATCGGTAAGCAACGCGGTGCTCATGCTCTTTGTCACGAGTCGAAGACTAAGCCCGGGGTAGGGCAGACTGGTGAATGTGGGTAGCACCGCTCCAACCGAGGTCGAGCGTCCGTCAGTCGACGTACGACCGGATCTGCCATGGTTGACGATCGTCTGGAACGACCCGGTCAACCTGATGTCCTATGTGACGTACGTCTTCCAGTCCGTCTTCGGCTACTCCAAGGAGAAGGCGGAGAAGCTCATGCTGGACGTGCACCACAAGGGCAGGGCCGTGGTCTCCAGCGGCACTCGCGAGGAGATGGAACGCGACGCGCAGATCATGCACTCCTACGGGCTCTGGGCGACCGTCCAGCGGGATTCGTGAGCGGACGGCCGGGACGGTGCCGCCGGGCGTCGCGCCCGCGGGACCGCCGGTGCCGCCCGTGTCACGGGTGGCGGACGGGTCCCGAGGGGCGGACGGGGCCGGGACGCGGCCCGCGAGGAACGGTGGAGAGCGGATGAGTTCGGGATTCAGTCAGGGCCCCGGGGGGGGCGTGGTCACGGTCTTCGACGCCGCCGAGGTGTCGATCCTGCGCTCGCTGGTCACGCAGATCCTGGGGCTCGTCGAGCCCGGGGAGACCGGCGACGACCCCCTGGAGAAGGCCCTGGGCATCGGCGCCTCGGAGCAGTCCAACGATCCGGTGCTGGCGCGGCTGTTCCCCTCGGCGTACGAGGACGGGGAGGCGGCGGCGGAGTTCCGCCGCTACACCGAGGCGACGCTGCGCGAGGGCAAGCGGGCCGACGCCAAGGCCATGCTGGACAGTGCCGAGGCCGGCCGGATCGAGCTGACCCGGGAGCAGGCCGAGGCGTGGATGCGCGCGCTGAACGACGTCCGCCTCGCGCTCGGCATCCGGCTGGAGGTGACCGAGGAGGTGCACGACGAGATCGCCGACATGTCGGAGAGCGACCCGCGCTACGCGGCGTACGTCATCTACGACTGGCTGACCTACCTCCAGGACACCCTGGTCCGGGCCCTTTGGTAACTTCCAGGTATGCTCACGATCTCTCGGGAACTGGTGGACCGGATCATCGCGCACGCTCGGGCGGATCATCCCGACGAGGCCTGCGGCGTGATCGCCGGGCCGGTCGGTTCCGACTCTCCCGAACGGTTCGTCGCGATGGAGAACGCCGAGCGGTCGCCGACCTTCTACCGGTTCGACTCGATGGAGCAGCTCCGCGTCTGGCGGGAGATGGACGACCGCGACGAGGAGCCGGTGGTGATCTACCACTCCCACACGGCCACCGAGGCCTACCCCTCGCGCACCGACATCTCCTACGCCTCCGAGCCGAACGCCCACTACGTGCTGGTCTCCACCCGTGAGGAGCTGGGCGAGGACGCCGAGTTCCGCTCGTACCGGATCGTCGACGGGACGGTGAGCGAGGAGGAGGTGACGATCACCTCCGGGTGACCGTCTCCGGGTGATCACCTTCGAGTGTTCACCTCCGGATGACCACCTCCGGGCGTTCGCCTCGGGGTAACCACCGCCGGGTGATCCGTCCGCTCGTGTTCCCTGCGTCGTCGTGTGGCCTTCACCCGGTACGGTCGTGAGGTGAATGGCCCCTTTGGGTAAACTGGCTCGTATGTCGATCGCCGCCCCGAGCCAGGAGGACGTGGTGCTCTCGCGTCCCGGTGCCCGGGCACGGCACGCGGGCGTCGCACCCGTGCAGAACTTCCTGTTCGCGCACACGCCCTCCGTCGTCGTCTACGAGTGTCGCCGGCCGGTTTCCCCGGAATCCCCCGGTACCCACCGGTGTTCTGATCCGATGGGCTGCACTCCCATGACGACACAAGGAGATTGACCCGCGATGGCCATAGAGGTTCGCATTCCGACCATCCTGCGCACCTACACCGACGGTGCCAAGGCCGTCGACGGCAAGGGCGCCACGCTGGAGGAGCTGATCGGCGACCTGGAGTCCCGGCACCCGGGGCTCAAGGAGCGCCTGGTCGACAAGGGCGCGCTCCGCCGGTTCGTGAACGTCTACCTGAACGACGAGGACGTCCGGTTCCTGGGCGGGCTGGAGACCCCGGTCGCCGACGGCGACACGATCACCGTGCTGCCCGCCGTGGCCGGCGGTTCCCGCTAGCGAGCGCGGCGCCGCCCGTCCCGCGACACCCCGGGGGACGGCCGGCGCGTGCCGCGGGTCCCGGCCCGTTCCCATCAGGCATGTCACCCCGAGGCGGAAGCCGTACATCATGCGCTTTGACTCATTGATCCACTCGGTCGGCCGGACCCCTCTGGTCGGCCTGCCCCGGCTCTCCCCCTCGGAGGACGTGCGGGTCTGGGCCAAGCTCGAAGACCGCAACCCGACGGGTTCGATCAAGGATCGCCCGGCGCTGTGGATGATCGAGCAGGCGGAGAAGGACGGGCTGCTCCAGCCGGGCTGCACCATCCTCGAACCCACCAGCGGCAACACCGGCATCTCACTGGCCATGTCCGCGCGGCTCAAGGGGTACCGGCTGATCTGCGTGATGCCGGAGAACACCTCCGAGGAGCGCCGCCAGTTGCTGCGCATGTGGGGAGCGAAGATCATCTCCTCGCCCGCGGCGGGCGGCTCCAACGAGGCGGTCAGGGTCGCCAAGGGCCTGGCGGCCGAGAATCCCGACTGGGTGATGCTCTACCAGTACGGCAACCCGGCCAACTGGCGCTCGCACTACGAGTCGACCGGGCCGGAGATCCTGGCGGACCTGCCGTCGGTCACCCACTTCGTGGCCGGCCTGGGAACGACCGGCACCCTGATGGGCGTGGGCCGGTTCCTGCGCGAGCACGTCCCCGACGTGAAGATCGTCGCCGCCGAGCCGCGCTACGGCGAGCTGGTGTACGGCCTGCGCAACGTGGACGAGGGCTTCATCCCCGAGCTGTACGACGCCGACGTGCTGACCACGCGTTTCTCCGTCTCCGCCGCCGACGCGCTGCGCCGCACCCGCGAGCTGCTGGAGGGTGAGGGGATCTTCGCGGGCGTCTCCACCGGCGCCGCCCTGCACGCCGCGCTCGGCGTGGCGGCCAAGGCCGTCAAGTCGGGGGAGCGGGCGGACGTCGTGTTCGTGGTCGCGGACGGCGGCTGGAAGTACCTGTCGACCGGCGCCTACGAGGGAACGCTGGACGAGGCGGAGGAGCGGCTCGAAGGCCAGCTCTGGGCCTGAGGTTGGTGGGAGAGGTCCGGAGAGGATCGAGGAAGACAAGAAGGAAGGCCGGCTCCCGAGGTTCCTCGGGAGCCGGCCTTCCTTTTCCGCCGATGTCTTTTCCGGCGGTGCCCGTGAGGGCTAGTTGAACAGCAGCCTGAAGGAGAAGCTGGAGTCGCTGCCGGACTGGGTGCCGCTCATGCCCACGGCGCGCAGCACCTGGAGGTTGGCCCTCTCCTCGCCTTGCAGGCCGGCCAGGTAGAGCTTCTCCACCTTGTCCAGGTCCACGTAGGCGGCGAAGGTGGCGTTGCCGGCGTCGGGAACGGCGAGCTGGAAGGTCTCGCTCTCCCCCAGGGAGCCGTCCTTGCCGAGCTCGGCGGCGTAGTCCTGCGAACCGGCCAGGACGAAGGTGCCGTCGCCGGCGACCTTGGCGAGCTGCGGGGTGGCGGCCCCGGAGTCGACGAGGAGCCTCTCGATCTTCCCGACGATCTCCTCGGCCTTGGCCGGGTCGGTGACGACCTTCGCGCCGAACCGGGGCTGGTTGCCCTCGAGGCCGTTGGAGTCGAGGGCCAGGGTGATGTTCTTGCCGAGCAGCGTCACCAGGTCGGCGGGGAGCCGCAGCCCGTACTTCTGCTGGGCCTGGTCGGCGAACTGCTGGAAGCCGGCGGTCCCGCCCGAGGCCTGGTCGGCCGACTTCATGATCTGCGCCCACTGCTTGCCGATCACCTCGCCGAGGCCGGAGAAGGAGAGCGCGCCGGCGGTGGAGGCCGGAAGCGTGCCGATCCGGGACGGTTCGGGGGTGCCCATGTCCAGGTTCTGGGCGCCGCGGCTGATGCCCGCGAGCTCGACGTACTCGCCGTCGAAGCGCAGGGCGCCCGCGACCCGCACGTTCTTGATCTGCTCCAGGGCGGTGGGGTCCTGGCCGGCCAGTTCGGGGGCCAGGCCCGCGATCTTGCCCGCGTCCATCCAGAAGGACAGCACACCGGTCTCGCCGAGGGCGCCGAGGTCCTCGCTGAAGGTGGCGTTCTCGCTCAGCGGAGCCGCGGCGGCGGCCTGGTCGGCCTGCTGCTGGGTGATGCCGAGCAGCGCGTAGTCCTCGCGGAACGCGATGCCGTACTTCTCCTTGCCCATCAGCTTGGCGATGCCGGTCTTGGCCTGGTCCTGGTCCTTGACCTGGACCGCCACGACGACGCCGGGCGCCGCCCCGGCCTTGGCGGCCGGCAGCGCGGCCACGCCGATGCGGTCACCGAGCCAGGGCTCGATGTCGGCGGCGTAGTTCATCGCGCCGAAGTCGTCGGCGTTGCCCTGCTTCAGCAGGTCGAACAGGGCCTGGCGCGGGTCCTCGCCGCTGAAGGAGGCCTTGGTGGCGTTGAACTTCCGGGCGATGCCGAACAGCGCCACCTTCTGGTTCGCGGCCGGGTCGAGGTCGAGCCGCACGTAGCCGATGGCGTTGGAGGGCAGGACGTCGTGCGGCTGCGTGCCGCCACCGCTGAGCAGGTTCACCGCGAAGGCGCTGCCGCCGCCCACGAGGGCCACGACCAGTGCGGCGATCACCGCGAACAGCCAGCCCTTGCGGCCCTTGCGGGGGGAGGAGCCGGTCGGCGGGCCGGCGCTCAGGAAGTCGGGACCCTGCTGCTGCCAGCCCCCGGCCTGCTGCTGCCCGTAGCCCTGCTGGCCGTAGGCCTGCTGACCGTAGTTCTGCTGTCCGTAGCCTTGCTGACCGTGGGCCTGCTGCCCGTACCCCTGCTGCCCCTGGGTCTGCTGGCCGTAGCCCTGCTGCCCGTAGGCCTGCTGTCCGTAGCCCTGCTGGGCGCCGGGCTGCGTGGGAGTGGCCTGCCCGTACGGCTGACCCGTCTGCTGACCGTAGCCCTGCTGACCGTAGGGCTGGCCCTGCTGCGGGTAGGGCTGCCCATGCCGGCCACCGGGCTGGGAGTATCCGGGCTGACCCTGCGGGTAGGCCTGTGTGTGTGGCTGGTCGTTGGGCTGCGCACCCTCGTTCCAACGGTAGGCGATCGTCCTGTCGGGCTGCTGCCCCGGCGTGGGCGTCTGGTCGGGGGGATTGTTGGCAGGCATGCTCACTCACAATGTGGACTTCGCGGATACGAATGAAGTTAGTGCACTTTGCTAGCAGTTCGCTTGCATTGAACTAACTACGCGTTTGGTCCGTCCAAGGCGGCTGTGCGGCTCTTGCCTGGCGTTCCGGGTGGCAGGCCGGTCCGGTTCGGGCCTGATTCCGACTCGGTTCCGGCCTTGTTCCGGTCCGGTCTCGCTCCCCACCGTCGACCTGGTTTCGACCGGTTCGGGGCTGGTTCCGGTCTTCAGGAGACGGTCGTTTCCGCGCTTTTCACGCGGGATTCGTCTCCACCGCGCCCCTGCGGAGCGCGGTGGCCGCCCGGAGCCGGTGGGGGCCGGGGAGGCGGAGGACGCCCGGGATGGGTAAAGTGTGCCCTCTAGAACAAGGTTCGGGAGCGTGGATGACAAAGTTCGACGAGGCGACAGCGGCCATCCGGGTGGACGAGACCACCTACGACGTCTGTCTCGACCCCGGGTACTCGATCGGCGGCCCCCTGAACGGCGGCTACCTGATGGCCGTGCTGCTGCGCGCCGCGGTGGACGCCTCTCCCCACGAGCACCCCGTGACCACCTCGGTCCAGTTCCTGCGCGCGGCCCGGCCCGGCCCCGCCCGGGTACGGGTGGAGCAGATCAAGACCGGCCGTACCGCGACCATGGCCCGGGCGACCCTCCTGCAGAACGACGAGCCCTACCTCGAGGCCCTCGTCACCACGGCGACCCTCGGCGGCGCCGACCCGAGGTGGACGGACGGCCCGTCGGCGGCGATACCGCCGATCGAGGAGTGCGTCCGGCTGCCCGACCCCAGACCCGAGTCCGGCATGACGCTCAACGCGCAGATGGAGATGGCCTTCGACCCGCCCACGATCGGCTGGCTCGCGGGCGAGCCCACCGGCCGGCCCGAGGCCCGTGCCCACTTCCGGATGGCCGAGCTCCAGGACCCCGACCCGTACGTGCTGGCGCTGGCCGTGGACGCCCTGCCGCCGGTGGTCTTCTCCGCGGGCGAGCGCGGCTGGGCCCCCACCGTCGACCTCACCTGGCACCTGCGCGCCCTGCCCGCCCCCGGGTGGCTGACCCTGATCGGGTCGGGACGCCTGATCGGCGACGGCTGGTTCGACGAGGACGTGGAGGTCTGGGACTCGGCCGGCCGTCTGGTCGCCCAGTCGCGCCAGCTGGCCCGCGTCGGCCGCGGCTGACGCGACCGCCTGGTCGCGCGGTCACGCCGGCCGGCATGCGGCCGGCACGACCGCCGGGCCCGGCAGCCGGTGGAACTCCCCGCACCCGGGCGACGACCTCCACCGGGTCGCCGGGACCGGCGGAACCCCGCCGGGACCCATGGAACGCCGCCGGGACCCGTGGGACCGGAGCGCTCCGTGAGGCCACCGACAACAGATGTCATGGAAAGTACACATCTCGTCTGGTATTCAGCGTTGTGAGGATTCTTACCGTGATCGATCCTCCCAGGTCGCCTAGCCTTGGGAACTGTGTCGCAAGCGAGTATCGGAATCTTTGACAGCGGTGTCGGCGGGCTCACGGTCGCCAGGGCGATCATCGATCAGTTGCCCAACGAGTCGATCTTCTATGTGGCCGACACGGCCCGCCAGCCGTACGGCCCGAAAAGCATCGCGCAGGTCCGCGCCTACGCGCTGGAGGTGATGGACCACCTCGTCGAGCACGACGTGAAGATGCTGGTGATCGCGTGCAACAGCGCGAGCGCCGCGGTGCTCCGGGACGCCCGGGAGCGCTACGACGTGCCGGTGGTCGAGGTGATCCAGCCGGCGACCCGCCGTGCCGTACGGGCGACCCGCAACGGCAGGGTCGGGGTGATCGGGACCAGGGCCACCATCGAGTCGATGGCCTACCACGACGCCTTCGCCGCGGCCCCCGACGTCCGGCTGACCGGGGTGGCGGCGCCGCGCCTGGTGGAGTTCGTCGAGCGCGGGGAGACGATGAGCGAGGAGCTCATCGGCGTCATCCGCGACTACCTGGAGCCGGTGCTCGCCGACCGGTGCGACACGCTGATCCTGGGATGCACGCACTACCCGCTGCTCACCGGGCCCATCTCCTACGTGGTGGGGGACGGGGTGACGCTGGTGTCCAGCGCCGACGAGACGGCCAAGGACGTGTACCGCGTCCTGCACGACCGGGGCCTGGCCGCCGTAGGGGGCGTGCCCAGGCACCGTTTCCGCGCCACCGGTGACGCGGGTTTGTTCGCCGACCTCGGCCGACGGTTCCTCGGACCGGAGATCCAGGCGGTCGAGGCGGCGACTGTAGGAGATGTTCCGAGTAACGGGTATCGCGCGTGAGGGTGTCCCGGCGCTCCGTAGGGGGAGCGCCGGGACCTGGCGGACGAAGGGAGGGCGGGCGGGGACCGGCCACCGGCGTTCGCGCCGTGACGCGCGGCGCCGCAACGTGACCGTAGGAGGCCGCCATGAAACTGACGATCATCGGGTGCTCGGGGAGTTTCCCCGGCCCGGACAGCCCTTCCTCCTGCTATCTGCTGGAGGCGGAGGGGTTCCGCATGCTGCTCGACTTCGGGAACGGCGCACTCGGCGCCCTCCAGAAGCACATAGGACTGTACGACGTGGACGCGATCTGCCTGTCCCACCTGCACGCCGACCACTGCCTGGACATGTGCCCGTACCACGTGGTGCGCACCTACTCGCCGTGCGGCCCGCTGCCGCCGATCCCGGTGTACGCGCCGGCCGACGCGCGCCGGCGCCTCAACTCGGCCTACGCGATGCCGGACGAGCCGCCGCTCGACACCGCCTTCGACTTCGTGGGCCTGACGCCCGGCGTGTTCGAGGCCGGCCCGTTCGAGGTGACGGCCGCGCGGGTGAACCACCCGGTGGAGACCTACGGCTTCAGGGTCTCCTACGGGGGAAGGTCGGTGGCCTACTCAGGCGACACCGGTGAGAGCTCCGAGCTCGTCAAGCTCGCCTCCGGCGCCGACGTCCTGCTGTGCGAGGCCTCACACCTCGACCGGCCGGGCCTGCCCGACGGGCTGCACCTGAACGGCCGCCAGGCCGCGGAACACGCGGCCAGGGCGGAGGTGGAGACCCTGGTCCTGACCCACCTGGTGCCCTGGAACGACCGCGACCGCGTCCTTGAGGACGCCTCGCGCGGGGGGTTCGGCGGACGCATGGAACTGGCGCGGAGCGGGGCCCGGTATGACCTAGGGTGAACGGCATGGCCCGTGCAGATGGACGTTCTCCCGATCAGCTCCGCCCCGTCACGATCACCCGCGGCTGGCTCGCCCACGCCGAGGGCTCGGTGCTCGTCGAGTTCGGCGGCACCAAGGTGCTCTGTGCCGCCTCCGTGCAGGACAGCGTGCCGCGCTGGCGCCGGGGCAGCGGTCAGGGGTGGATCACCGCCGAGTACGCCATGCTGCCGCGTGCCACCAACACCCGTAACGACCGCGAGTCGGTCCGCGGCAAGATCGGCGGACGGACGCACGAGATCTCCCGCCTGATCGGCCGCTCCCTGAGGGCCTGCGTCGACTACAAGACGCTCGGCGAGAACTCGATCGTCATCGACTGCGACGTGCTCCAGGCCGACGGCGGCACCCGCACCGCCGCCATCACCGGCGCGTACGTGGCCCTGGTCGACGCGGTCGCGTGGATGCGCAAGAAGAAGATGTGCGGCGGCGACCCGCTGATCGACTCGATCGCGGCCGTGTCCGTGGGCGTCGTCGGCTCGACCCCGCTGCTCGACCTCTGCTACACCGAGGACGTCGCCGCCGAGACCGACATGAACGTGGTGATGACCGGCTCCGGCGAGTTCGTCGAGGTCCAGGGCACCGCCGAGGGCAAGCCGTTCGACCGGGCCGCCCTGAACGAGCTGCTCGACCTGGGTGTCGCCGGATGCGCCGAGCTCACCCGCCTGCAGCGCGAGGCCCTGGCGTGAGCGCACCCAGGGTGGTGCTCGCCACCAGGAACGCCGGGAAGATCGCCGAACTCCGCCGGATCCTGGCCGACGCCTCCGTCCCGGTCGAGATCGTCGGCCTGGAGGAGTTCCCCGAGATCGGCGACGTCGCCGAGACCGGCCTGACCTTCGCCGAGAACGCGCTGCTCAAGGCGCACGCCGTCGCCCGGCAGTCCGGCCTTCCGGCGATCGCCGACGACTCGGGCCTGTGCGTGGACGCGCTGAACGGCATGCCCGGCATCTTCTCCGCCCGCTGGTCGGGCAGGCACGGTGACGACCCGGCCAACCTCGCCCTGCTGCTCGCGCAGGTCTCCGACGTGCCCGAGGGCCACCGGGGCGCGCACTTCGCGTGCGCCGCCGCCCTGGCGCTGCCGTCCGGGCACGAGCGGGTCACCGAGGGCGCCCTGCACGGCGTGATCATCGACGCCCCGCGCGGCACGAACGGCTTCGGCTACGACCCGATCTTCATCCCGGAAGGGGAGGATCGGACGACCGCCGAGCTGTCCGCGTCCGAGAAGGACGCCATCAGCCACCGGGGCCGCGCCTTCCGCGCGCTCGTCCCGATCCTGACCGAGGAGATCGCCTGACGCGTGGGGTCCCGGTCCCGGGAACGACCTGATTCCCGGGCCCGGTCCCGGGGATGACCGGACCCTTGAGGCCCCGGCCGAGGAGACCCCGAGCGACCCAGGCCGAGAAGGTCGTCCGGCCTCGGCCGAGAAGATCACCCGACCCGCGGGTCGAGGCCGGGGAGATCATCCGTCCCGTACGTAATCGGGGCGTAAGATCCGGCGGTCCCCCGAGGGCGTAGCGTCAGGGGTATGCAGAGCAACAGGCGCATGCCCTCGTGGGCCGCGGCGCTGATCGGCCTGGTCACCGGCATCGTGGCGGTGGGGTTCTCCCTGCTCGTCGCGGGTCTGGTGAATCCCTCCGCCTTCCCGGTCGTCGCGGTCGGCGACTCCGCCGTCGACCTCAGCCCGGCGCCGCTCAAGGAGTGGGCGATCCGCACGTTCGGCGAGAGCGACAAGGTGGTCCTCGTCGGCGGGATCCTGGTGGTGATGGCCGTCCTCGCGGCCCTTCTGGGGATGGCCGCCGTCCGCGACCTCCGGTACGGGATGGCGGGCCTGGCCGCGTTCGGCCTGCTCGGCGTCGCCGCGGTGCTGACCCGTCCCGGCGCGGGCGTGACCGACCTCCTGCCGACGCTGCTCGGCGTCGGCGCCGGCATGTTCTTCCTGCGACGGCTCGTCCGCCGATCGCTGGTGCCCGCCGACGAGCTCCCCGGCGTTCACCACACCCTGCGGGAGACCCCGCCCGCCCCGCCGGCCGCGGACGCGGCCGTCCCACCCGTCATGCGGGCCGGGGACGACCTGCGCGCGTTCGACCGCCGGGGCCTGCTGACCGGCGCGCTCGGCGGCGTCGCCGTCGCCGGGGTGGCCGGGCTCGCCGGCCGCCTGTTCTCCGGCAGGGCCGAGGTGACCGCGGCGCGGAGCGACATCACGCTGCCGAAGCCCGCCACGCCCCTCGCCCCGCTCCCGGCGGGCACCGACCTGAGGATCAGGGGCCTGTCGCCGTTCGTCACCCCGAGCAACGACTTCTACCGCGTGGACACCGCCCTGGTCGTCCCGCAGGTGGACCCGCAGGAGTGGACCCTGACGATCCACGGCCTGGTCGACCGCCCGGTCGAGCTCACCTTCGCCGACCTGATGAAGCGCACCGTCACCGAGGCCGACGTCACGCTCTGCTGCGTCTCCAACGAGGTCGGCGGCCCCTACATCGGCAACGCCCGCTGGCTGGGCGTCAGCCTCGCCGGGGTGCTGCGCGACGCGGGCGTCCAGAAGGGGGCGGACATGCTGCTCAGCACGTCGGCCGACGGCTGGACCGCCGGGACCCCGGTCGACGTCGTCATGGACGGCCGCGACTCCCTGCTGGCCTTCGCCATGAACGGCGAGGCGCTCCCCGTCGACCACGGCTTCCCCGTCCGCCAGGTCGTCCCGGGCCTGTACGGCTACGTCTCGGCCACCAAGTGGGTCACCGAGATCAAGGTCACCCGCTTCGACCGGGACGAGGGCTACTGGACGCCGCGCGGCTGGTCCGCCAGGGGCCCGATCAAGACCCAGTCCCGCATCGACCTGCCCGCGAGCGGCTCGTCCGTCCCGGCCGGAAGGACCGCCGTCGCGGGCGTCGCCTGGGCCCAGCACAAGGGCATCGACGCCGTCGAGGTCCGCGTCGACGGGGGGCCGTGGCGCCAGGCCCGCCTCGCCGAGGCCCCCACCGCCGACACCTGGCGCCAGTGGGTCCTCGACGACTGGGACGCCACCCCCGGCAGCCACACCATCGAGGTCCGCGCCACCGACGCCACCGGCTACACCCAGACCGCCGACAAGGCCCCCATCGCCCCGGACGGCGCCACCGGCTGGCACACCGTCCGGGTGGAGGTCACCTGACCGGGAGGGCGATCCCCTCTTGCCCGCTCTCCGGCGGGAGCCGTCCCGGCTTCGTGCGCGGGGACGATACGCGGCCGCCGACGTGATCTCCGGGACCGTGCCGGGTCCTGGTGGCCGTGAGCCGCGTCGAGCCGGTGCGGACCCGTCCGGGTGACCTCGGAGACGGTCCCGAAGAGGGGCGTGGTTCTCGTTGTCCCACGCCGCGCCGGAGACGTGGCCTGTAAATGGTCAACTCCTCGTCGGCGCGACAGGCCCCGTCCTACGATCTGGCTCGCAGAGGACGGGTGACGGGGGAGCCGTGAACGAGTGGAGTGTGCCGGCGGGGGTCTACAACCCCGTGGTGACCGCGGACGGGCAGCGGTGGCGGGACTTCGAGCTGGAGATCCAGGTGTCGGCCGTGGTGGCGGCGCCGAGGGAGCGCGAGCCGATGCGCTGGGGGCCCGCGCGGCTGGACCAGTGCCGGCCGTACGGGCTGGCGGGCGGGCTGGCCAGGCCGGACCCGCAGACCGAGGAGGACATGCTCAAGGCCGTCCCGGTCACCGAGCAGGGCACCCCTCGCCGCTTCCCCGACCCGCGCGGCATGTGGATCAGGCTGGTCAACGGGAGCGAGTCCGGCGAGGACCCGTTCCGCGCCACCAACGCGGTCGACTGCGCGCTGTCGGTGCTCTCCACCTGGTACGGCGTCCCCGCGGTGGCCGCCCCCCGGCGGCCCGAGTACGACCGGGTCGGCAAGCCGCTGCTCAGCGGGGAGGCCGGGGGAGTGGCCAGGGCGGAACGCTGGCTCGGGCAGCGCTTCCAGTACGTGGGGCAGGGGCGCCACTCCTACATCCCGGTCGCGCAGGCACTGCTGGCCGGGGGGCACGGCGCCGCCGCGCTGATCGTCAACCGCTGGCCGGCCGGGGGCAGTCACGCGTGGAACGCGGTGAACTTCGACGGCGAGGTGATCTGGATCGACGCGCAGCGGGGGCACATGGCGGTGGAGCCGCTGTACGAATCGGTGACCGGCGTGTTCTGCGTCGTGATCGACAGGGAGGGGCGGCGGCTGTGAACCCGGAACAGGCCAGAGCGGCGAGGGAGGGGTGGCGGCTGTGAACCCGGAACAGGCCAGAGCGGTGGCGGAGGAGTACTTCAGCGGGGTCCGCGGCGCGGGCGCCAACTCCGACATCCGGATTTATGCCTTCAAAGAGGGCTATGTCGCCTGGGCGAACGAGCCGGAGCCGGACGATCCCGGCGTGCTGCCCGACACCGTCGGCGCCGGGTGCGTGGTCATCGACAAGGCCACCGGAGAGATCGTCATCCGGCCGCTGCTCAACCCCGAGACGGTGGCCGAGCAGTGGCCGGGACGCCGCCCCCGATAGGAGACGTCCCGGCCACACCCGCCCCTCGCCCGGCCCGCCTCGCGCCCCGGCCCGCCGGCCCCCCGTCTCCGCCCGGCAGGTGCCGACCGGAACCCGGGAGTCACGGGACGGACCGGGACGGACCGGGACGGACCGGCCCCGGGTCAGCCGCTCGCGAGGGAGCCGACCACCGAGGCGCGGGCCGCGCGCCGGGCCGGCAGGACCGCGGCCAGCACCCCGGCCAGCCCCGACAGCGCCACGAACGCCAGGATCTGCCCTGCCGGGAGCCGGAACAGCACGTCCGTGGTCATCGTCTGCGCCGCGGCCCAGCCGAACACCACACCCAGCACCACGCCGACCAGCGCGCCGATCAGCCCCAGGACCAGCGCCTCGACGATGAGCATCCGCCGCAGCTGCGGCCGGGTCAGGCCGAGCGCCCGCAGCAGCGCGGACTCGCGGGTGCGCTCGTGCACCGAGAGCGAGAGCGTGTTCGCGATGCCCAGCAGGGAGATGAGCACGGCCAGGCCCAGCAGGCCCGTGATGATCATCAGCATCATGTCGAGCGTCTCGTCGAACTCACCCCGCACCTCCGTCGAGCTGATCACCTTCGCCGTCGGGTACGCCCTGGTGGCCGCCTCGACCACCGCCAGAGCCGTGTCGGGGTTCACGCCGTCCCGGTAGTTGACCATCACCCGGGCGTCGTCGACCCCCGGGAAGTAGCGGTCGAACTCCCCGGCGGGCACCGTCACGTCGAACAGGTTCGACTCCGTGCCGGACACGCCCGCGATCGTCAGGGCGACCGGACCGGCCTTCTTCGTCCGTACGGTGATCCGGTCCCCGACGCCGACCTTGAGGTTCTCGGCGACGTAGGCGGCGACGAGCGCGGTCCCCGGTGCGAGCCGGTCGATCGAGCCCGCGTCGAGCTTCGGGGCGAACCCCGGGGCCGGGGTGAAGGTCCCCACGTCGTACGTGCCGTCCTGGGACTCCAGGGAGGCGGTGGCCGAGCGGAACGCGACGACCGAGGCGAGCTCGGGCCTGGTGCGCAGCTCCTCGGCGATCGAGCGGGGCAGGACCGGCTCGCGTCCCTGGCTCTGCACCATGTAGTCGACGGGGAACTGCTCGTCGAGCTGCTGGGTGTACGTCGCCCGCACGGTGCCGGTGACGACCGAGATGACCGTCATCAGCGTCACGCCCACGGTGAGCGCCACCGTGGTGGTCGCCGACCGCTTCGGGTTGCGCCGGGAGTTGTCCAGGGCCAGCCTGCCGGGCACGCCGAAGAGCCTGGCCGGGACCCACCCGGCGAAGGCGGAGAGCGGCTTGACGATCACCGGGCCCAGGACCAGCACGCCCAGGAACACCAGCGAGGCGCCCGCCATGACCACGAAGAGCGCGGCCTGGCCCGGGTCCATCAGCACCGCCAGCGTCATCACCGCCGCCCCCGCGACCAGCAGCAGCGCCGCGGAGACCACCCGGAGCACACCGGCCCGGAAGGTCGGCTCCTCGACCTGCGCGCCCAGGGCGGCCACCGGCGCCACCCGCGTCGCCGTCCGGGCGGGCAGCAGGGCCGCGCCGACGGTCACGACCAGGCCCACGACCAGGCCCAGCACGATCGTGCGCGGAGCCAGGGAGGCGGTCGCCGTGGGCAGCGGCGCGTCGACCGCGGCGAGCACGGCCAGCGCCGCCGCGCCCAGGCCGTAGCCGAGCAGCAGGCCCATCGCCGACGAGAGCAGGCCGACCACGACCGACTCCAGCAGGATCGAGCCGAAGACCTGGCCGCGGGTGGCCCCGATGCACCGCAGCAGCGCCATCTCCCGGGTCCGCTGCACCACCAGGATGGTGAAGGTGTTGTAGATGACCAGCGCGGCGACGAACATCGCCACCACGCCGAACATCAGCAGTCCCACGGTGAGGATCTCGTTGCTGCCGCCGTTCGCCTTCGCCAGGTCGACGGCGTACCGCTCGCCGGTCGTGACCTTGTGGCCCTTCCCGGCCGCCGCGGCGACCGAGGCGCGCAGCGTCTCCTGGGAGACGCCCTCGGCGGCGGCGACGTCGACCTGGGCGAATCCCCGCTTCCCGGTCATCTCGCGGGCCGTGGCGGTGGTGTAGCCCACCGCCCCCATGTACCCGATCTCCTGGTCCAGGCCGACGTCGAACAGCCCCACCAGGGTGAACGCGTGCCGGGCGTCATCGGCGTCCAGGACGGTGACGGCGTCGCCGACGCGGAACCCCCGCTTCCTGGCGGTGCCCTCGTCGAGCACGACCTCCCGCCCGTTCCGCGGGACGTGCCCCGCGACGACGGCGGTACGGTTCAGTCTCCCCTCGGGGAGCGAGATCCCCAGCGTCGGGTAGTCGCCGGTGGCCTTGCCGTCCTTGCCGATCAGGGCGGACGTTCCCCGCACCAGCCCCTGGGCGTCGGCGACGCCGTCCGTGGCGCGAATCCTCTCCAGGGTCGCGTCCGAGACGAGTGCCTCCTCGTCGCCCTTGCCGGGCGCGGGCAGGACGGCGACGTCCAGCCGGTCGGCCGCCGCGGAGAACCTCTGGGTGTACGCCGCGTCGATGGTGTCGGTCAGCACGAACGTGCCCGCGATGAACCCCACGCCCAGCGCGATGGCCAGCGAGGTCAGCGCCAGGCGCAACCGGTGCGCGCGCAGCCCGGCCAGCGTGGTCCTCAGCACCTCACGCCTCCAGCTTCATCAGCGTGTCCAGCACCGACTGCGGCGTCGGCCCGGCCAGCTCGTCGACCAGCAGGCCGTCCCGCAGGAAGATCACCCGGTCGGCGTAGGAGGCGGCCACCGGGTCGTGGGTGACCATCACGATCGTCTGTTCGAGCTCGCGTACCGACGTGCGCAGGAACGACAGCACCTCGGCGCCGCTGCGCGAGTCCAGGTTGCCGGTCGGCTCGTCGGCGAAGATGACCTGCGGCGAGCTGATCAGGGCGCGGGCGACCGCGACGCGCTGCTGCTGCCCGCCCGAGAGCTCCGAGGGCCGGTGCCCCAGCCGTTCGCGCAGGCCCACGGTGTCCACCACCCGGTCGAACAGGGCGGGGTCGGCCATCCGGCCGGCGATGTCCAGCGGCAGCCGGATGTTCTGCTCGGCCGTGAGCGTCGGCAGCAGGTTGAACGCCTGGAAGACGAATCCGATCCGCTCGCGGCGGAGCATGGTGAGCTTCCTGTCGTCGAGCCCGGTGAGCTCCACGTCCCCGACGCGCACCTGCCCGCCGCTCACCGTGTCCAGCCCGGCCAGGCAGTGCATCAGGGTGGACTTGCCCGACCCCGACGGCCCCATGATGGCGGTGAAGGCACCCGTGGAGAACGCGACGTCCACGCCCCGCAGCGCGTGCACGGCGGTGTCCCCCCGGCCGTACACCTTGGTCAGGCCCCTGGCCGTCACGGCCGGCGCCGCGCCTCTTCGGGCGTCCCACGCGCCGACCTCTCCGGTGATGGTCACGACAGCTCTCCTCGACGACGTACGACGTTATGACGCAGGAAACGCTATTGACGTGGAGAGGCGGATCCATCAGGCATTAGGCCCGACCTGGGGCCGTGCGGGGGGCGCCCGGGGGAGGAGGGGCGCCACCTTCGTCGTACGGCCGCCTCGGCCGTTCGGCCGAGAGACACCGGGCGGCCGGGGCGGTGACGACGGTCGGCACGGCGGTGAGGGGCGGGGCAGAGCCGGTCGGAACCGGACCGGCGGGGACGCGGGGGACGGGCGGGGCCGGGGTCAGTCGGCCGAGTGGGGGGTCACCAGGCCGGTCTCGTAGGCGTACACGATCACCTGTGCCCGGTCCCGCAGGCTCAGCTTGGCCAGCACCCGGCCCAGATGCGTCTTGACCGTCGCCTCCGCCAGCTCCAGCCGACCGGCGATCTCGGTGTTCGACAGTCCCCTCGCCACCAGCACCAGCACCTCCCGCTCCCGGGCGGTCAGCCCCGACGACGCCGCGGGCTCCGCCGTGCCCGAGGCCCCCGCCGACGGGAGGTGCGCGACGAAACGCTCCAGCAGCCGCCGGGTCGTGCTGGGCGCCACCACCGCGTCCCCGCTGTGCACCGAACGGATCGCGCTCACCAGGTCCGAGGGGGGCACGTCCTTCAGCAGGAACCCCGACGCGCCCGCCTTCAACGCCGCGAAGGCGTAGTCGTCCAGGTCGAAGGTGGTCAGGATCAGCACCCGGGGCCCCTCGGGCGCCGAGCGGATCAGCCGCGTCGCCTCCACCCCGTCCATGACCGGCATCCGCACGTCCATCAGCACCACGTCGACCGCGACCCGCCCGGCCAGCGCCACGGCCTCGGCGCCGTTGCCCGCCTCCGCGACGACCTCGACGTCGGGGTGGGCGCCGAGCACCATCCGGAACCCGGCGCGGAGCAGCTCCTGGTCGTCGACGAGCATCACCCGGATCACCTCGCCGCTCATCGGGCCGCCTCCCGCTCCCGGCCCGCGCCGTTCCCTGCCGGGCGATCCCGCCCCGCCGCCACCCGTCCGAGCCGTTCCCGTCCGAGCCGTTCCCGTCCGAGCCGGTCCCGGTCCCGGTCCCGGTCCCGGTCCCGGTCCCGGTCCCGGTCCCGGTCCCGGTCCCGGTCCCGTGGAGTCTCTCCGGGCCGGTCCTCTCCCACCGGAGAACGGTCCGGGCCGTCATACCGGCCGTGCCTCGTCATGCCGTCCGCTCCGTCATGCCGTCCGCTCCGTCATGCCGCCCGCCCCGTCCCGGCCCCGGCGATGGGGAGCCGTGCCACCACCCGGAAGCCGCCGCCCGTACCGGGCCTGGCCTCCACGCTCCCGCCGAACATCGCCACCCGCTCACGCATCCCCACCAGGCCGTGCCCGCCCTCGTGCTCCGGCGCCGAGGCGCCCCGGCCGTCGTCGGTCACCCGCAGCAGCAGATCCCGCACGCCGTACTCCATCTCGACCGTGGCCCTGCTGACCGGGCCGCCGTGCTTGAGGGTATTGGTGAGCGCCTCCTGGACGATCCGGTAGACCGTGAGCTGCTCCCCCTCCGGGAGGTCCCTGACGGTCCCGGACACCCGCAGGTCCACCGGCAGGCCGGACGCCCGCACCTGCGCCACCAGCTCGTCCAGCTGCGCCAGGCTCGGCTGCGGCGCGTACTCCCCCCGCGCGTCGTCGGCCCGCAGCACGCCGACCATCCGCCGCATCTCCGCCAGCGCCCTGCGCCCGGTGGCCGAGACCGCCTGCATCGCCCGGCGCGCCTGCTCCACGTCGTGGTCGATCGCGTACCCCGCCCCGTCGGCCTGAACGATCATCACGCTCACGTTGTGCGCGACCACGTCGTGCAGCTCGCGGGCGATACGGGCCCGTTCGGCCGCCGCGGCCAGCCTGGCCTGCTGGTCGCGCTCGTGCTCGGCCCGCTCCGCCCGCTCCTCGAGCCCCTCCAGGTAGCGGCGCCGGGTGTTGGCGTAGATCCCCGCCATCCAGATCGCGGCCGGGAACACCGACACGGTCGCGAGGACGACCCCGCTCCCCGCCTCCTCGGCGGACGGCCAGGTGAACGCCAGGAACAGGCCCAGCTCCACCACCAGGCCCGCCGCGACGGCCCAGCGCAGCGAGCTCCGCGACGCCACCCCGTACATCGCGATGAGGACCGAGACGTTGAAGAACAGCGGCTGGACGCCGAGCATCCACTGGAGGAAGCAGGTCGCCGAGATGATCGCGAAGACCGTGACGGGGCGCCCGCGCAGCCAGAACAGCGGCGCGAACAGCAGGATCCCCAGCCCCGCGAACCACCACGCCTCCAGGCCCGCGGCCTCCCAGGCGGTGGTGCCGCTCCCCACGGCCACCACGTTGAGCAGCGAGACCAGCAGGAACGGGACCAGCCAGAGGGCGTCGATGATCCTGGGATGGCGCCCGCTCCAGGCGCGTAGTCTGCCGAACACACCACCACGATACGTATCACCAGATCAGAACCCTTCCCCCTGAAGGGGGAAGTGGGTGTACGACCCAGGTCGCACATCCGGCACCGCTTACACGGGCCTTACGGCCCCTACGGCACGATGGTCTTTGGGAGCACCTTCAGGGGTGAGTAAAGGGAGCAGTTTGTGGTGATCAGTCACAACGACGACGGGTCACGCGGTCGCTGAGAACGGGCCGCGTGACCTTTCGTTTTCTCCCCGGTGTTCCCGGCGGTGCGCGTTCCGCGCCTTCGCGGGTCCCCGCGGGGAACACGCCGCCGGGCGACAGGGCCTGCCGGAGCCTTCCGGCCCCGCACCGTCGACGGCCGTGAATTCTTCTGTAGGGCCGTCGGGATTCGAACCCGAACTGGCACGGACCTAAACCGTGTGTCTCTGCCGTTGGACTACGGCCCCTGGAGTTTCCCCGCGCGTTTCTCCGCCGTGAACCACGATTCGGGCCGAGAGAACGGGGGATTTCTTTTCTTTTGTCGGCCGGCCGCCATTGATGCGGTGAACGTTCGGTGTCGATTCCCGGCCGCGCCGAACGTGTTCGATCCTACATCCCGTGCGCCCCCACGGCATCCCCATTACGATCAGGAGGCCCCTGAGCTGCGCGGGATCCGCCGTCGGCCCCACGGACGGGAACCCGTTCCGGACGGCGACGGCACAGTGAGGCTTTCCCCGGCGGGGAACGGCCCCGTGAAAGCGGGACGTGTCATTGTGAAGCGCGGCGGCCGACGGCGAGGCGGGTGCGGTCGTCGCTCACGGGATGACGCCGACATGGCACGGGCCGGGGCTCCCCGGGCATTCCAGAGCATTCCCGGGTATTTCACGTGTGCGACGCGTATTCGACGGCACGCCCCGGGATCGTACGACGGATTCGACGATTCCCGGGGCCCGCTCACGTCGTGTCACATGACGCGGATGACGCGGACGGTCAGCCGAGGCCGAGCTCGCGGCGGAGGCGGGCCACGTGGCCGGTCGCCTTCACGTTGTAGAGGGCCTTCTCGACCTTGCCGTCGGCGTCGACGACGAAGGTGGAGCGGATGACCCCCATGGTGGTCCTCCCGTACATCGTCTTCTCGCCGTAGACGTCGTAGGCCCGGTGGACCTCCAGGCCGGGGTCCGACAGGAGCGGGAAGGTCAGGGCGTCGTGCTCGGCGAACTTCGCGAGCTTGGCCGGGGTGTCCTTCGAGACGCCGAGGACGGCGACCCCGGCCGAGGTCAGGGAGTCGAGGCTGTCGCGGAAGTCGCAGGCCTGCTTCGTGCAGCCCGGGGTCATCGCGGCGGGGTAGAAGTAGAGGATGACGCGCCTGCCGCGGTAGGCCTCCAGCGACACGGTGGTGCCGTCGGCGGCGGGAAGCGTGAAGTCCGGGGCGGCGTCGCCCGGCTCGAGTTTCATGATGGTCCTCCGAGGAATGGTTCCCGGGTCAACCTACCGGCCCGCCCGAAGTGCCGAGGGTGGACAGGACCTGACAGACTGATCGACGTCGAGGTGTAGGGGAGGACAGCCATGGCGGACACCGATCCCGCGGAGCTGGAACGGCAGATCGAGCGCACACGTGCGGAGTTGGCGCAGACGGTGGACGCCATCGCGGACCGGGTGAGCCCCAAGCGGGTCGCGGAGCGTGGCGTGGCGAAGGTCAGGGCGAACGCGGAGCACCTGGTCGCGCAGGTCGGTGACCTGGTGAGCGGTGCGGCCGGGCCGAAGCCGGTGCGGGTCGCCGGCGAGCCGGACGACCTGTGGGAGGAGGACCGGCCGGATCTGGCGCCGGTCCTGATCGGAGTGGGGGCGGCGCTGGCGCTCGGCGCGATCATCATGCTGTGGAGGCGTCGCAACCGCTGACGGACACGTTCGGCGCGGGGGTCAGAGGAAGGCGTGGCCCTCGCCCCGGTAGGTGGGGACCTCGTCGGCGATCCCGTCCTCCTCGATCAGGTGCAGGCTGGTGAAACGCTCGCAGAGCTCACCGGCCTTGGCGTGCCGGAACCAGACCCGGTCGCCGGGGCGCAGGTCCTCGGCGGCCTCCCCGATCAGGGGGGTCTGGACCTCCCCGGCCCCCTCGTCGGGGTCGTAGCGCAGCCCGTACGGCAGGTAGGGCTGGGGCAGGCGGTCCCGGCCGGGAGGCCCGGAGGCGGTGTAGCCGCCGCCGAGGACCGTGACCACGCCCGGGGCGGGACGGCGCACCACCGGCAGCGCGAACAGGGCGGCGGGCCTGCCGGTGAAGTTGCGGTAGAAGTCGAACAGGCGGGGGTGGAAGAAGCCGGAGCCCGCGGTGATCTCGGTGACGGCACGCTCCCTCGCGGTCTTCTCGATGCTGCCGGTGCCGCCGCCGTTGACGAACTCCAGGTCGGCGACCTGGCGCACGGCCTGGACGATCCGGCCCCTGCGGGTGATCAGCTCGCGCTGGGAGCGGGACTGCATCCAGCGGACGGCCCGGGCGCGGGCGGGCCTGCCGGGCAGGTCGTCGCCGACCCCGGCGATCTGCGCCTCGTACGCCATCACGCCCACCAGGCGGAAGCCCGGCCGTTTCGCGATCTCGGTGGCCAGGTCGACGGCCTGGCCGATGTCGCGGACGGGGGAGCGGCGCACGCCGGCCCGGAACCGGCCGCCGAACGCGAGGTAGCCCGCGTCGACGTCCAGGCAGACCCGGATCTCCTGGCGGTCGCGGACCCCGGCCACGGCGGCCTCGATGAGGTCGAGCTGCTCGTCCCGGTCCACCATGACGGCGATCTCCTGGGCGACGCGCGGCGTGGCGGCCAGCTCGGCGAGCGCGGCGCGGTCCGCGGTGGGGTAGGCGACCAGGACGTCCCGCATCCCGGTGGAGACCAGCCAGAGGGCCTCGGGGAGGGTGAAGGCCATGATCCCGGCGTAGCCGTCCATGGCGAGGATCCGCTCCAGCACGGCCCGGGAACGGACGGACTTGCTGGCGATCCTGATCGGCTTGCCCGCCGCCCGCCGGGCCATCGCCGCCGCGTTGGCGCGCAGCGCGGGCAGGTCGACGACGGCGAAGGGGGGATCGAGGTGGGCGGTGAGCCGGTCGTAGCGCTGGCGGTCGTCCATGTCCGCAGGATAACCCGGCGACAACGAATATGAGTAATGTTCACATTGTCTCCGGGGTGATCAATTCTCCCGCCGGGGAGGGCACAGGAACGGGCAAGTGGGCGGGGGAACTCCCGTCCGGGGCGGCCGGGGCGCGTACATCTGAACGAATGACGACTACTCTCCAGGACATCCTGGCGGGCTCGGGGAGCGGTGGCGGCTCGGGGAGCGGCGGCTCGGCAGGTGGCGGCGCGGCCGGCAAGGCCGCGGGCGAGCAGTTCCAGGAGGTACGCCGCAGGTCGCTGCGGCTGCTGCGGCCGGGCAGGACCCCGGCTGGCGTCCCCGCGGCCCTGACGGCGTCCGCGCTGCTGTCGCTCTCGGCCTCGACGACGGTGGGCCTGCTGATGGGGTCGCCGGTCGCGCGGGAGCCCTACCGGCTGCTCGTCGAGGGGCCGGGCTCGTGGAGGTGGTCCGATCCCGCCGTCCTCGCCGTCGCGGCGCTCGCCATGGCGGCGGGCCTGGCGATGCTCGCCCTCGCCGTCCTGCCGGGACGGCCGCGGCTGGTCCCGCTGGAGCCGGGCGACCCGCACCTGGTGATCGGCATCACCCGGTCCGGTCTCCGCCGCACGCTGCGGGAGGCCGCCGAGTCGGTGGAGGAGGTGAACCGGGCCCGGGTCCGCCTCGCCTCGCGGGTCGTCGAGGTCACGGTCTTCACCGGCGCGGAACGGACCGGGCCGGTCCTGCGCCGGGTGGGCACCGCGGTGGGCGACCGCCTGGCGGGCCTGGGCTCGATGTACGGCGGCGACGTCACGGTGCGGCTGTGCCGCCGGGGGAGCAGGTGAGGCCGTACGCGGGCAACCGGATCGGCCTGGCCGCCACCGGCGCGGCGCTCGGCTGCGCCGGGCTGTACGCCTTCCTGCGGGGACGCGGCGACCTTCCCGGCCACCGCCCGGACACCCGGCTCGCGCACCGCGGCCTTCCCGGATGGCTGGCCGAGCACCCCTGGCAGGGGTGGCTGGCCGCACTGACGCTGACGGTGCTGGCGGTCCTGGCGGTGCGGTGGCTGCTACACGCCCTGGGGTGGGGACGGTGCGGCAGGCGGGCCGGGACGGGGACGGCCGTGCTCGGTGTTGCCCTTAAAGAAGTCGAAGGGCTCACCCGGGTCGGGGTCAGGCACGTACGGGACGAGCGGCTGCGCGTCACCGTGTGCTGCGCCCCGGGGACCGATGTCGGCAAGCTGGTGGCGCGGCTCAACCGGGACGCGGTGGGGAAGGTCCGACGGGCGCTCGGGGAGGTAGAACTCGGCGTGCTGGTCCGGCTGCACGTCCGGCGTCGCTGAGGCCCGGTAGGACCCGCCGTACCCGCCGTAGGACCCGTTGTGCGAGCCCCCGTGGGGCCCGCCGCCGGTCTCGTCGTGGGCCTGCCTGCCGAAGAGCGGCGCCCCGTACGCTCCCTGCGGGCCGTGTCCCGGCATCGCCCCGGCGATCCCTCCGGTCCCGCCGTACGCTCCCGGCGACCCCTCCGCGGTGCCGCCCTCGTGGTGGGCCACCTCGTGGACGGGGCTGGCGTACACTGGCCGGCCGGACGCCCAGCGGTGGTCCTCCGCCCCGTCGTACGGCGCCTGGTCGTCCGGCCCTGTCGTGTCGGGGTCGCCCCCGGGGCCGTCCCCGGGATCCGTCCCGGCGTCGTCGTGCGGGTGGCCGGGCCCTCCCGGGGCGCGCTCCCGCTCGTGTCGCTCCTCCTGCCGCTCCTCGTGCCGCCGGGAGCCGAAGGCGAGCCCGGCGGCCAGGCAGAGCAGCGGGAGGGCGGGCACGACGTAGCGGTGGTCGAAGGCGGCGATGAACGGCGGCAGCACCAGCAGCACGGTCCCGGCCGTCCACGGCAGCAGCACCGCGCCGCCGAGCCGCCGCGGCCGCCGCAGCACGCCGACCAGCCCGACCAGGCAGATCAACGCGAGATAGGGACCCCGTACGTAGCCGTACTCCTGGTAGCCGCGCAGCAGCCCCGCGTACGGCTCGACCAGGACCGGCGCCCCCGAGGCGCCCTGGTAGGCCACGGTGAGCTCCTCGGCGGTCCTGCCCTGCGAGGCGGTCCCGGCGGGGAAGGGCCGGGCGCTGCCGGGGAAGACGTAGGCGCTCTGCGGCCCGGGGACCGGGTAGACGCGCCGGTCCCAGTCGAAGATGTGGGCCACGTCCGCCAGGCCGGTCCGCAGGAAGTCCACGGGCTGGGCCATGACGGCCCGGGTGGCGAAGGCCCCGGCGAGGGCGTCGCGTTCGGCCCAGCTCCCCTTGACCTTGTTCAGCGGCGAGTCGCCGTCCCAGATGTAGAGCGGCGGCGCCTTGCGCGCGTCCCGCGGCTCGGCGGGGCACAGGGCGGCCTCGGGGCCGGGCGGCCGGATGACGGCGCAGTCGGCGAAGGTCATCGTCCGCGCCCACAGGAACGCGTTCCCCCGGGTCAGCCCGTAGGTGCCGTGCTCGGAGGCGAACCAGGCCGCGTACCCGCCCAGGCCGATCGCGGCGGTCAGCGTGGTCGCGGCGACCGCCCGCCACCCGGCGCGGCGGACCGTCAGGCAGACCGCCACGACGGCGATCAGCGCCAGCCCCACGGTCCGGGTGACGGTCGCCGCGGCCAGCAGCGCGCCGGCCGTCGCCGCGACCCACGTCGCGGGGCGCCGCCGCCACAGCAGCAGCGTGACCGCCACCACCGCCAGGAACTGGAAGAGCAGGTCGGCCATGACGAGGTGTTCGAGCTGGACCTGGTGGACGTCGAGCAGCACCGGCAGCGCGGCCAGCGTCGCCCCCCATCCCGGCAGCCCGCCCAGCCTGCGCAGCAGCAGGTAGACGCAGACGGCCACGGCCAGCCCCAACAGGTGCTGGACGACGACCACGGCCTGGACGCTGGAGAGCGGCTTGAGGATCCACAGGAACAGCGCGTACCCGGAGGGACGGGACTCCAGGGGGCGCGGGGAGAGCCCGGCGTTCAGGTAGACGAAGGAGTCGGCCCAGAACCACAGGGCCGGGCGGTAGCCGAGCACGGCCAGCGCGCGCACCCCGCCACCGGCCAGCAGGGCGAGCAGGAAGACCCGGTGCGAGACCAGCAGGCGCAGCACCCGCCGGCCCCGGGAGGGGGTGGCCGGACCGGAACGGCGGGAGGGGCTCACCGCGTGCGTTCCCGTCACCACCACGACCTCCATCGTCCCGCGGATGAGGTCACCCAGCATAGGCGTGGTGCCGCGGACTGCCCTACGGGATGCGAGATTTGGTGTCGATCGGGACATAAGGAACGGAAGGGGCCGCGACGCGGCGGCCCCGTTCAGCACTCGACGACGTTCACCGCGAGTTCCGCACGTCGGTCTCGCGCCGGTCCCGCCGGGCGAGCCGGTCCCATTTCAGCACTCGATGACGTTCACCGCGAGCCCGCCGCGGCTGGTCTCCTTGTACTTGTCGAGCATGTCGCGGCCGGTGTCGCGCATCGTCTTGATGGCCTTGTCCAGCGAGACGAAATGGCGGCCGTCGCCGCGCAGCGCCATCCTGGCCGCGGCGATGGCCTTGATGGCGGCGAGCGCGTTGCGCTCGATGCACGGGATCTGCACCAGCCCGCCGATCGGGTCGCAGGTCAGGCCCAGGTTGTGCTCGATGCCGATCTCGGCGGCGTTCTCCACCTGCTCGGGGGTGCCGCCCATCACCTCGGTGAGCCCGGCCGCGGCCATCGAGCAGGCCGAGCCGACCTCGCCCTGGCAGCCGACCTCGGCGCCGGAGATCGAGGCGTTCTCCTTGAACAGCACGCCGATCGCCCCCGCGGTCAGCAGGAAGCGGATCACGCCCTCGTCGTCGGCGTCGGGCGTGAAGCGGTCGTAGTAGGTGAGCACGGCGGGGACGATGCCGGCCGCGCCGTTGGTGGGGGCGGTGACGATCCGCCCGCCCGCGGCGTTCTCCTCGTTGACCGCCAGCGCGAACAGCGACACCCAGTCCATCGTCTGCAGCGAGTCCTTCTCCTGCGTCTCGCTGCGCAGCTGCCGGTGGAGCTGGTGGGCGCGGCGGCGCACCTTCAGGCCGCCGGGCAGCACGCCCTCCTTGCCGATGCCCCGGTTCACGCACTCGGTCATGACGTGCCAGAGGGTGAGCAGCCGCTCGCGGATCTCGGCCTCGCTGCGGCCGAAGGCCCGCTCGTTCTCCAGCATCAGCCCCGAGATCGACAGCCCGGTCTCGGCGCACCGGGCGAGCAGCTCGGCGGCCGTGCCGAACGGGTGGGGCACGACCGTGTCGTCGGGCTTGATCCGGTCGGCGCCGGTGGCGTTCTCGTCCACCACGAAACCGCCGCCCACCGAGTAGTAGACCCGCTCGCGGAGCGTCTCGCCCGACTCCGACAGGGCGGTGAAGCGCATGCCGTTGGGATGGCCGGGCAGCGAGATCTTGCGTTCGAAGACGAGGTCCTCGCCGACGACGAAGGGGATCTCGTGGGAGCGGTAGAGGGTGACGGTGCCGGACTCGCGCATGGCGGCCAGCCGCTCGTCGACCGTGTCGATGTCGACCAGCTCGGGCTTCTCACCGGACAGGCCGAGCATCACGGCCTTGTCGCTGCCGTGTCCCTTGCCGGTCAGCCCGAGCGAGCCGTACAGGACGGCGCTCACCCGGGCGGTCTTCTCCAGGAGCCCGTCGCGGTGCAGGCCGCGGGCGAACCTGTGGGCCGCGGCCATCGGGCCGCCCGTGTGCGAGCTGGACGGGCCGATTCCGACCTTGAAGAGATCGAAGACGCTGATCGTCATCTGGGTCCTTCCAGCGTGGGCGGCCACGCGCGCCCGGGGACGCGCGTGGCCCGGGTGTGACGGAGCGGGAGGTTCAGGACTCGCCCGAGGTGAGCGCGGCGTACTCCTCCGGCGACAGCAGGTCGTCGGCGGAGCCCTCCAGGCGGATGCGGAACAGCCAGCCCTCCCCGTAGGAGTCGGCGCCGACCAGCGAGGGGTCGTCCACGGCGGTCTGGTTGACCTCCACGATCTCACCGCTGACCGGTGTGAAGATGTCGCTCACCGACTTGGTCGACTCGACCTCGCCGACGGTGTCGCCGGCGGTGACCGTGCTGCCGACCTCGGGGATGATCTGCACGTAGACCACGTCCCCCAGCGCCTCGGCGGCGTAGGCGGTGATCCCCACGGTGAGGGTCAGGCCGTCATCCACTCCTGAGACCCACTCGTGTTCCTTGGTGTAGTGCAGGTCCTCGGGAATGCTGCTCATTGTGTCCTCCTGTAGAAAGGCAGTGCGACGACCTCGACCGGTTCGCGGCTGCCCCGGATGTCGACGGCCAGTCCCGACGACAGGCCGTTGTCCACGTAGGCCATGGCGATGGGCCTGCCCAGCGACTGCGAGGGCGCTCCGCTGGTGACCTCCCCGACGACCGCGCCGTCGGCGGCGGCCACCACCGGATACCCGTGCCGGGGCACCCGGCGGCCGTTCGTGACCAGGCCGACCAGGCGGCGGCCCGGCGGGACGTCCCTGAGGGGTTCGAGGGCGGCCCGGCCGACGAAGTCGCCCGGCTTGTCAAACCTCACCACACGGCCCAGCCCGGCGTCGAACGGGGTCAGCGCGGCCGAGAGCTCGTTGCCGTAGAGCGGCATGCCCGCCTCCAACCGGAGGGTGTCACGCGCGGACAGGCCGGCCGGGATCAGCCCGTGCGAGGCGCCGGTCTCGCTGATGGCGCACCAGATCGCCTCGGCGTCCCCGGACGCGACGAACAGCTCGAACCCGTCCTCACCGGTGTACCCGGTACGGGCGATGAGCGCCTCGCGGCCCGCGACGGAGGCGGGCAGGCCCGCGTAGTACCTGAGCCCGCCCAGGTCGGCGTCGGTCAGGCCGGCCAGGATCTCCGCCGAGCGCGGGCCCTGGATCGCGACCAGCGCGTACCCCTCGGAGCGGTCATCGGTCACGGCGTCGAAGCCCTTGGCGCGGCCGGCCAGTTCGGCGGCGACGCGCGGGGAGTTGGAGGCGTTGGCGACGACCATGAACTCCTCGGGGGCCAGCCGGTAGACGATCAGGTCGTCCAGCACGCCGCCCTCGGTGTCGACGATCATCGTGTAGCGGGCGCGGCCGGGCTCCAGCGCGGACAGGTGGCCGACCAGCGCGTAGTCGAGCGCCTCGGCGGCCTGCGGGCCGGTCACGAAGATCTCGCCCATGTGGGAGAGGTCGAACAGGCCGGCCGCCCGGCGGACCGCGTTGTGCTCGACGGACTCGCTGCCGTAGCGGAGCGGCATCAGCCAGCCCGCGAAGTCGGTCAGCGTCGCGCCGAGAGCCTCGTGCACGCCGCGCAACGGCGTAGATCGGGACATGTGCACACCTCAGGCAGGGGACAGATGAGATCATCCTCCCCCTCTGTCATGGGTGCCTGAGAGTTTCATCCGGTTTTTGCCCGGACTTTCACCTTCGGCGAGGCCACGGGGCCTGCTTTCCAGAGAGCACCTACCCGCACGGTCCTTTGCCTTGAGAGGTTCGCGGGGAGGGCTTGCTCCTTCAGGGGTCCTGGCCTGGATGTCAGGACGCTCTCCCGCGCGGGATTCATCGGTGTCACCGCCACCCTAACCGCCCGCACCGTCCGAGCGGAATCCCCCGCCCCGGCCGGCTCCCGTGTCAGGGGGCGCCGGTGTCCCGAGGCCGGTGCTCGGCGCAGTCCACGCGCAGCTCGGCGTCCCCGAAGGGGGGGGCGAGTCTCTGCCCGGTCGGGCCGGTCAGGGGGCGGCGTGCCGGACCAGGGCCTCGAACAGGGCCGACTCGTCGTCGGCCTCGGGGTGCCACTGGACGGCGACGGCGAACGGGTGGTCGTCCAGCTCCACGGCCTCGATCGTGCCGTCCTCGGCGTGGGCGGTCACGGTCAGGCCCTCGCCCGGCCGGTCCAGGGCCTGGTGGTGGTAGTGGGCCACGTCCACGGTGTCGGTCCCGAAGACCTTCGACGTCCGGCTGCCGGGGGCCAGGCGCACCGGCATCCTGCCGTGGCTCCCGGGTGCCGGGGCGTGCCCGGAGTGGCCGACCACGTCGGGCAGGTGCTGGTGCAGGGTGCCGCCCAGGGCGACGTTCAGGATCTGCATGCCCCGGCACACCCCCAGGAAGGGCAGGCCCCGCTCCAGCGCCGCCCGGACCAGGTCCAGCTCGGCGTCGTCGCGGAACGGCCGGACGTGACCGGTCCTGGCGTGCGGCTCCTGCCCGTACCGCTCCGGGCCGACGTCCCCGCCACCGGCCAGGATCAGCCCGTCCAGCCGCTCCACCAGCGGCGCGGGCTCGCCGGCCGGGGGCAGGATCACCGGCTGCCCGCCCGCGCGGGCCACGTGGTCGACGTAGTCGTAGGGCAGCAACGCCGTCGTCGTCTCCCACACGGTGAACCGGGCGGGCTCGACGTAACAGGTGATGCCGATGACGGGACGGGACATGATCTTTTGCCTTACCTTGCTCTTTCCCGGAAACCCGGGATGTTCTACAGCGGGGTGACGTACGCACCGGAGATGCCGCCGTCCACCAGGAACTCCGAGCCGGTGATGAAGCTGGCGTCGTCCGAGGCGAGGAACGCCACCGCGGCGGCGATCTCGGAGGCCTCGGCGAAGCGCCCCAGCGGGACGTGCACCAGGCGGCGCTGGGCCCGCTCGGGGTCCTTGGCGAACAGCTCCCGCAGCAGCGGCGTGTTCACCGGCCCCGGGCAGAGCGCGTTCACCCGGATGCCCTCCCGGGCGAACTGCACGCCCAGCTCGCGCGACATGGCCAGCACCCCGCCCTTGGAGGCGGTGTAGGAGATCTGGCTGGTCGCCGAGCCCATCACGGCCACGAACGACGCGGTGTTGACGATCGACCCCTTGCCCTGGCGCCGCATGTACGGGATGGCGTACTTGCAGCACAGGTAGACCGAGGTGAGGTTGACCTCCTGGACCCGGCGCCAGGCGTCGATGCCGGTCTCCAGGATCGAGTCGTCCTCCGGCGGTGAGATGCCCGCGTTGTTGAACGCGACGTCCACGCTGCCGTAGGTGTCGAACGCGGTCCTGAACACCCGGTCCACGTCGTCCTCGACGGTCACGTCGGCCCTCACGAACAGCCCGCCGACCTCGGACGCGGCGGCCGAACCGGTCGCCTCGTCCAGGTCCACGCAGACGACGCGGGCGCCCTCCTCGGCGAACCGGCGCGCGGTGGCCAGGCCGATCCCGCTTCCGGCGCCGGTGATCACGGTCACCCGGTCCTGCAGACGCTGCATCGCTTTACCCCTCCTCGGAGATGAAGACGTTCTTGGTCTCGGTGAACGCCGCCAGCGCGTCCGGTCCCAGCTCACGGCCGAGCCCCGACTGCTTGAAGCCGCCGAACGGCGTCCAGTAGCGGACGCTGGAATGCGAGTTGACGCTGAGGTTGCCCGCCTCGACCGCCCGGGCCACCCGCAGCGCCCGGCCGACGTCACGGGTCCAGATGGACCCGCTCAGCCCGTACGGGGTGTCGTTGGCGATCCGTACCGCGTCGGCCTCGTCGTCGAACGGCACCACCGACACCACCGGCCCGAAGATCTCCTCGGTGAACGCCCGGTCGCCGGTCGAGCGCGGGGTCAGGACGGTCGCCGGGTACCAGAACCCCGGCCCCTCGGGGCACGATCCCCGCAGGTGGGGCGGCTCGGTGACGTAGGAGGCGACCCGCTCGCGGTGCTCGGCGCTGATCAGCGGGCCCATCTCGGTGCCCTCCTCGCGCGGGTCGCCGACGCGGACGCCCAGCACCGCCTCGCCGAACCGGGCCATGAACTCCTCGTAGGCGCTCCGCTGGACCAGGATCCGCGAGCGCGCGCAGCAGTCCTGTCCCGCGTTGTCGAACACCGCGTACGGCGCGGTCGCCGCGGCCTTCTCCAGGTCGGCGTCGGCGAAGACCACGTTGGCGCTCTTGCCGCCCAGCTCCAGCGTGAGCCGCTTGACCTGCCCGGCGCAGACGGCGGCGATCTCCTTGCCCACCTCGGTCGACCCGGTGAACACGATCTTCGACACGCCGGGGTGCGCGACCAGCCGGGCGCCCGCGACCTCGCCCTCACCGGGCAGGACCTGGAGCACCCCCTCGGGCAGGCCCGCGGCCAGCGCCAGCTCGGCCACCCGCAGCGCGGTCAGCGGCGTCCACTCGGCGGGCTTGACGATCACGGTGTTGCCCGCGGCCAGCGCCGGGGCCACACCCCAGGTCATGACGACCATCGGGAAGTTCCACGGCACGATCACGCCGACCACGCCCAGCGGCTCCCTGAACGTGACGTCCAGCCCGCCGGGCACCGGGATCTGCAGGCCGTGGTCGCGTTCGGGCGCCCCGGAGTAGAAGTCGAGGACGTCGGCGACGTTGCCCGCCTCCCAGCGGGCGTTGCCGATCGTGTGCCCGGCGTTCGCGACCTCCAGCAGCGCCAGCTCCCCGGCGTGCTCGCGGACCAGGGCGGCGAAGCGGCGCAGCAGGCGGGCACGGTCGGAGGGGGAGACCCTCCGCCAGGCCGGGTAGGCGCGCCCGGCGCGTCCCACCGCCTCGTCGACCGCCGCGGCGTCCGCGGGCTCGATGTCGGCGAGCACCTCTTCCGTCGCCGGATTGATGATCTTCACGCTCACATCCGTTCGAATCCCCGGAACAGCTCCCAGTCGGTCACGGCCGCGTCGTAGGCGGCCAGCTCGACCCGGGCGTTGTTCGCGTAGTGGGCCACCACGTCCTCGCCGAAGGCGTCCCGGGCGAAGGAGGAGCCCTCCCAGAGCTCCAGCGCGTCCCGCAGCGTGTGCGGAACCGTTTCCGCCCCCGACGAGTAGGCGTTCCCCCCGAACGCCTCCTCAAGCGGCAACGCGTTCTCGATGCCGTGCAGCCCGGCCGCGATCAGCGCCGAGACGGCCAGGTAGGGGTTGACGTCGCCGCCGGGCACCCGGTTCTCGATCCGCAGCGACGGGCCGTGGCCGACCAGGCGCAGCGCGCAGGTCCTGTTGTCCACCCCCCACTTGACCGCGGTGGGCGCGAAGCTGCCGGGGACGTAGCGCTTGTAGGAGTTGACGTTCGGCGCGTACAGCAGGGTCAGCTCGCGCATCAGGGCCAGCTGACCGGCGATGAAGCGCTCGCCCACCGGCGACAGGCCGTGCTTGCCCGACGATCCTCCGCCCCCGGCCATGACCGGCTCCCCGTCCCCGTCCCGCAGCGAGATGTGGATGTGGCAGGAGTTGCCCTCGCGCTGGTTGGGCTTGGCCATGAAGGTGATCGACATCCCCTCCTGGGAGGCGATCTCCTTGGCCCCGTTCTTGTAGATCGAGTGGTTGTCACAGGCGGCCAGGGCCTCGCCGAAGCGGAAGGCGATCTCGTGCTGGCCCAGGTTGCACTCGCCCTTGGCCGACTCGACGTACATCCCGGCGCCCTCCATGCCGAGCCTGATCCGGCGCAGCAGCGGCTCGACCCGGGCGGTGCCGAGGAGGGAGTAGTCGACGTTGTAGAGGTTGGCGGGGGTCAGGTCCCGGTAGCCCCGGCGCCAGGCGTCCTCGTAGGTGTCGGCGAAGACGACGAACTCCAGCTCGGTCCCGACGAACGCGCCCCAGCCGTGCCCGGCCAGCCGGTCGAGCTGGCGGCGCAGGATCTGCCGGGGCGAGGCGGTGACGTCGGAGCCGTCCTCCCACAGGAGGTCGGCCATCACCAGGGCCGTCCCGTCCTGCCAGGGCACGCGGCGCAGTGTGGACAGGTCGGGCTTCATGGTGAAGTCCCCGTAGCCCCGCTCCCAGGAGGACATCGCGTAGCCGTCGACCGTGTTCATGTCCACGTCGACCGCCAGCAGGTAGTTGCAGCCCTCCGAGGCGTGCCCCAGCACCTCCTCCAGGAAGTAGCGGGCCGAGAGTCGCTTGCCCTGCAGGCGCCCCTGCATGTCGGCGACCGCCAGCAGAACGGTGTCGATCCGCCCCGCCCGCACCTCGTCGTGAAGCTCGTCGGTGTCCACGCGCCCTCCTCGCCGGAGTCTTATTGGGCTATTGTCAGACCATTGACGTGCAGCGAGGGGAGCCTTGTCAAGGGCCGGAGGTGAGATGTGGACGAGGTGTCGCGGCTGGTGACCGTGCTTCGGCCGGTACGTGCCGGAAACGCGTTCGAGGAGACCGTGGAGCGGCTCCTCCAGGTCATCAAGCTCGGCCTGGTGGCCGAGAAACTGCCGCCCGAACGGGAGCTCGCCGCCCAGCTCGGCATCAGCAGGGTCACCCTGCGTGAGGCCATCCGGGCGTTGCAGGACGCCGGCTATCTCAGCGTACGCCGTGGCAGGTACGGCGGCGCGTTCCTCACCTACGCCCCGCCCCGGCCGCGCCAGGAGGACGAGCTGCGCCGGGCCGTCGTGGACATGGGCACCGACGACCTGGAGGACGCGCTGACGTTCAGGATGGCGGTGGAGTGCGGGGCCGCCCAGGTGCTCGCCACCACCGAGCTGACCCGGGAGCGCCGCGACGCCCTGCGGGAGCGGTTGCAGGCGGTCAACTCGGCCAACCCCGACGACTACCGCCGTCTCGACACGGCCTTCCACCTGTCGATCGCCGAGCTGACCGGCTCGGCGCTGCTGACCGCCTGCTGCGCCGACGCCAGGCTCCGGATCACCGACCTGCTCGACGCGATCCCGATCCTGCAGCGCAACATCGAGCACGCCGCGGTCCAGCACGCGGCGATCGTGGCCGCCATCCTGGCCCGGGACCCGGAGGCCGCGCGCCGGGCCGTGGACGAGCACCTGCAGGGCACCGGTGCCCTGCTGCGCGGCTTCCTCGCCTGACGCCGCGGGGTTCTCGCATAGCCTGATGGGCCGGTGGAGGATTTGTTCCAGGAACGGATCATGGACGCAGGACGGCTGCCGCTGTTCTGTTTCTTCGTCGCGCTGATCGCCGCCTTCCTGTTCACCCGGGTCAACGTCCGGCTGATCCGCGCCAGGATCGGCTGGTTCGGCAACGTCAACGTCGGCGAGATGCACATCCACCACGTGGTGTTCGGCGTGGTGCTCACCCTGCTGGGCGGGGTCTCGGGCCTCATCGTCTCCGGGGTCTCCGACGGCTGGTACGCGGTGACGGCGGCCGTCTTCGGAGCCGGGGCCGCCCTGATCCTCGACGAGTTCGCGCTCATCCTGCACCTGAGGGACGTCTACTGGGAGGAGGAGGGGCGCGCCTCGGTCGACGCCGTGTTCATCGCCGTCGCGGTCACCGGCCTGCTCCTGCTCGGCCTGCGTCCCCTGGGCTGGGGGGACTCCGACGGCACCCCGCTGGGCGCATGGCCGGCGGCCGGTCTCATCGTGGTCAACCTCGGGCTCGCCGTGATCACGCTGCTCAAGGGCAAGATCTGGACCGGGCTGGCGGGCCTGTTCCTGCCGCTCCTGCTGGTGCCGGGGGCCCTGCGGCTGGCCAGGCCCGGCTCGCCCTGGGCCCACTGGTTCCTCGCCCCGGGCGCCCGGCGGCCGCGCCCGGCCAAGCTGGCCAGGGCCGAGCGCCGCGAGGAGCGATGGCGCCGCCCGGTGATCCGCGCCAAGATCGCCTTTCAGGAGTTCCTCTCCGGCCGCCACGACCTGCCCTCCACCCGCCGCCGCTCCCGCCGCTGAGCCGCTTCCGGCGTTTCCTTCGCCGAACCGTACGCCGCGGCTTCCTGCCGCTCCCGTCGTTCCTGTCGCTCCCGCCGGGCCGTGCGGCGCCGCTTTCGCGCGCGGACCGGGTGCCGCGGCGCCCGGCGCGCCGGCGCCAGGCGCGCCGGGCGGTACCCGCGCGCCGGAGGCGGGCATACTGGAGGGCGTGAGTACGCTTCCTTCCCGTTGGGACGGCGTGGAGCAGCGCGTCCCCGAATCGCTGACCGACCTGCGCGGCCCGGCGACCGGGAAGGTCGCCCTGCCCGGCCATCTGGGCTGGTCCGGGCTGGCGGAGTACGACCTGGTCGATCCGCTGCTGCGGATGAGCCTGTACCGCACGGTCATCACCGGGGGCGGCCGCTCCGACGCCGAGTCCTTCCTGAACGCCGACCTGTTGCTGGCCGACTGGCCGACCCTGCGCCGGGGCATCGGGCCGAGCTACCGCAGGGCCTGGGAAACCAAGATCACCGCGCTGGGGCACGAGGCCCTGGCGCCGGGATGGCCGCGGTGATCCTGCCCCCCTTCCAGCAGCGGATGCTGGAGGCCGCCCTGCCCGCCTGCACCCGGTACGGCCTGGTCCTGGCGGGCGGTTACGCCATGAACGCCCACGGCTTCACCGAACGCCCGAGCAACGACCTCGACTTCGCCACCGCCGCCGAGACGCCGCTGCCCGAGGTGGCCGAGGGGATGGCCGACGCGTTCCGGCAGGCCGGGTTGGAGGTCACCCTGACGGAGGTGACGCCCAGGATGGGCCGCCTCGTGGTCAGCGACCCGGTGACCGAGCAGAGCTGCGAGTTCGACCTGCTCAGGGAGGCGTTCCAGCAGCAGCCCGTGATCGTCGGCGACCTCTCCGTCGTCTCCCTGGACGACGCGGTGGGCCTGAAGATGCGGGCCCTGCACGAGCGCAGCCTCGCCAGGGACGTCATCGACATCGCCTCGGTCTCCCACCTGTACGGCTTCCGCGAGCTGGAACACCTCGCCCGCCTGCACAACGAGGAGTTCTCGCTCGCCGAGCTGGTGATGCGCCTGGAGTTCGTCGACCTGATCGCCGACGAGGACTTCGAGGCCTACGGCGTGAACGGCGAGCGGGTCACCGAGATCCGCAGGTTCGCCCACGCCTGGGTGGAGGACATCGGCCTGCGCCGCGCCGAGGAGGGCGACGTGGAGTACGACGACGTTCCCGACCCCGACTGACGGCGGCACCCGAAACGCGGCACCGGAGACGCGACACCTGAAACGCGGCCCTGGCACGGATATCCGGCACGCGGCGCCGGACACCTGACGCCGGACGCGCGGCACCGGAGGCGCGGCGCCGGAACGGGACGAGAGCGGTGAACGCCGGAACCCGGGCGAGAGCGGTACAGACGGGACCCCGGTGAAAAGGGAGGACTTCCCGGACGCATACTCGGTCGCGCGCCGGGCAGTCGAAGGTCCTCTCTGCCGAAGGAGTACTGATCATGGGTCTCATGGAGAAGCTCAACCTGCGCGAGATGAAGGCCAAGGCCAAGCTGAAGCTGGGCAGCCGGACGGGCAACCGCCGGTTGGTGGCCGAGGCCAGGACCGAGGAGGCCGAGGCGAAGCTTCTGAAGACCCAGGACGAGATCCTGGACACCGTCGCGGAGATGCGCAAGGAGTACGGCGCCCGCCGCCACTGACCCTCGTCCACCGCACCGGTCACCGGTGTCCCGCCGACGGGCTCCTGCCGGAGCCGACTCCGCGTCGGCGGGACACCGGTTTTCTGCTGTCCGGGTCCTATTACTCATCATTTCATGAGCGGAAATTTCGCGAATTCCGCATGATCGTACATAGACAGAATATATGTCTGTTTGGCTATAGTCCGGAGGCATTAAAGGGCGTAAGTGGACCGATCATTTGAAGGTGGGCGAATGACCAGCCTCGATTCAGCCACGTCCGTCGTCCGATCGGCGATCGCCGAGGTCCTGTGCGTGCCGAGCGACCAGGTGAAGCCCGGCGCCTCCATCGCCGACCACCAGATCGACAGCCTGGAATGGGTGGAGATCTCCGTCATCATCGAGGAGAAACTGGGCATCCAGCTCGACCCCGCCGACTTCGCCGGGGCGAGGACCGTGGCCGACATGGCGGGCGTCCTGCACGCCGCGCTGGCCTCCCGGTGACGAGCACGGTGACCATGATGACGGGCGCGGTGACAAGCGCGGTGACGGGCGCGGTGACGGGCGCGGTGACGGGCGCGGTGACGGGCGCGGTGACGGCATGACGACGGGCGCGGTGACGGCGCGGTGACGCGGGTCGTCGTCACCGGGATGGGCGTCAAGAGCCCGGCGGGCAACACGACCGCGGACGTCTTCGCCGCGGTGCTCGCGGGCACCTCGCTCGCCACCGAGATCCCCGGGCTCGCCGACGCTCAGGTGCCGGTCACGATCGGGTGCCCGCTGGTCCCGTTCGAGCCGCTGGACTACTTCGGCGAGCGCGAGCTGAGGACGCTCGACCGTACCGCCCGGATCGGGCTCGCGGCGGCGATCGACGCCCTCACCGACGCCGGCGTCGGCCGCGGTGCCGACGGCGGTCCGCCCGCCGGGCGGTGCGGGGTCTACCTGGGGACCGGCGGGGGCGGGTTCGCCACCCTGGAGAGCCTGATCGTGGGGCACACGCTGGGCCGGGAGAAGGTCCCCGTCCACGCGGTCCCGTCGCTGATGTCCAGTTCGACCGCCTCGCGCATCGCGATCAGGTACGGCTTCCGGGGCCCCTGCCTGACCTTCAACACCGCCTGTGCCAGCGGGGCCACCGCGATCGGCGAGGCGCTGCGGGCGATCCGCTCCGGCGTGGTCGACTCGGCCGTCGCCGGTGGCCTGGACGCGCTGCTCTCCCCGCTCGCCATGCACGCCTTCGCCCGCGTCGGCGCGCTGTCGGAGCGGACGCACGCGCCCGAGCGGGCGTGCCGCCCGTTCGACGCCGACCGCGACGGCTTCGTCATGGGGGAGGGGGCGGCCTTCCTCGTCCTGGAACGCGCCGACCTCGCCCGCGCGCGTGGCGCCCGCGTCCACGGCGAGGTCGCGGGGTACGCGGCCAACTGCGACGCGAACCACATCGTGGCACCGCTGCGGGACGGCTCCGTCGCGGCCGAATGCATGCGCGCGGCCCTGGGCGACGCCGGGCTCGGCCCCGCCGACATCGGGCACGTCAACGCGCACGGCACCTCGACCCCCCACAACGACAGCGCCGAGGCCGCGGCCCTGTACGCCTGCTTCGACGGCGCCAGGCCCGTCGTGACCTCGACCAAGGGGGTGACCGGGCACCTCGTCGGCGGCGCCGGGGCGCTGGAGGCGGTCATCTCCCTGCTGTCGGCCCGCGAGGGACTGGTCCCGCCGACCGCCAACTTCACCGGCGGTCCCGAGGCCGACCTTCTCGACCTCGTCCACGGCGAGCCCCGGCCCGTCCCCGCAGCCCCGGTGCTGTCCAACTCCTTCGGCTTCGGCGGCAGCAACGCCTGCCTGGTCCTGAGACCCGCGCCGCGCTCCTGACCGTCCCGGGGCGTTTCGTGGTTTCGTGGAATTCCCCGGTTCCCCCACGGCCCCCCGCGCGTCCGTGTCAGTCCGTGTCCGCGTGTGCCCCGTGCGTGTGCCCCGTGCGCGTGCCCGTCGTGCTCACCTCCCCGTCCGGCGTGTCCACGTCCATGTGCACCCCTCTTCGTGTCAATTGAAGTTGACGGCGACGGCTTCGTCAACCTATGTTGACGCCATCGATTCCCGGCGACGGGACAGGGACGAGACGCTCGGAGCGGACGTATGCGCGGTAGACAAGAAGGGCGGCCTGAGGCCGATCACGTCGTCACGGAGGGGGCCGCTTTGCCCGAGACCGCGTCCTGGCGGTTGCTCGCCGCCTACGTACGGCCGCACCGTCGGGCACTGCTGCTGGGCGGGACGCTCACCCTGGTGGGCTCGCTGGCCGGGCTCGCGATGCCGCTGCTGGCCAAGGCGGTCATCGACGCGTTCGGTGAGCGAAGCTCCCTGCTCGGCCCGGTGCTGGGCCTGACCGCCGCCGTGCTCGCGGGCGCGGCCATCGGCGCGCTGGGCAACTACGTGATGGAGCGGATGGGCGAGGGCATCGTCTTCTCGGCCCGCCGGCGCCTGGTCGACCGGATCCTGCGGCTGCGGGTGCCGGAGGTCGACCGGCTCAAGCCGGGGGACCTGATGTCCCGCGTGACCTCCGACACCACGCTGCTGCGGGCGGTGTTCACCAACGGTGTCGTCGAGATGGTCAGCTCGGTGTTCATGCTGATCGGCGCCATCGTGCTGATGGCGATCATGGACGGGATGCTGCTCCTCATCACGCTCGGCGTGCTGGTCCTGGTCGGCGGCATGGTCGGCCTGATCATGCCGCGCATCCGGGAGGCGTCCGTCCAGGCGCAGGCCGCGGTCGGCGAGATGGGCGCGGTGCTGGACCGGGTGCTTCAGGCGTTCCGCACGGTCAAGGCGAGCGGCGCCGAGGAGCGGGAGATCGCCACGGTGGGCGCGGCGGCCCGCGAGGCGCGCGACCGGGGGATCGCCGTCGCCTGGCTGAACTCCATCGCCGGAATCTCGGCCTGGGTGTCCGCTCAGCTCGCGTTCGTGGCCGTGCTCGGCGTGGGAGGCGCCCGCGTCGCCTCCGGCTCGCTGGAGGTCTCCTCCCTGATCGCCTTCCTGCTCTACCTGTTCTACCTGGTGGCCCCCATCGGCCAGCTCGTCCAGGGCGTCACGCAGCTGCAGAACGGCCTGGCCGCGGCCGAGCGGATCCGCGAGATCGAGGAGCTGCCCGCCGAGGCGGCCGACGGCGCGCTCTACCGGTCCGGAGGGGCACCGGCCGGGGTGGTCTTCGAAGGGGTGGCCTTCCGCTACGGCGACGACAGGCCGGTCGTGCACGAAAACGTCTCCTTCGAGGTGCCCGCGGGCGGCCTGACCGCCCTGGTGGGGCCGTCCGGGGCGGGCAAGTCCACGGTCTTCTCCCTGCTGGAGAGGTTCTACGAGCGCCAGGCCGGGTCGATCAGGATCGACGGCCGCGACATCGGGGACTGGCCGCTGGCCGAGCTGCGCGCCTGCCTCGGCTACGTCGAGCAGGACGCGCCGGTGCTGGACGGCACCCTCAGGGAGAACCTCGTCTTCGCCGCGCCCGGCGTGGACGAGGCCGCCATCCGGCGGGTGCTCGCCCGAACCCACCTCCAGGAGCTGGTCTCCCGCCTCCCCGAGGGCCTGGACACCCGGGTCGGGCACCGCGGGATCATGCTCTCCGGCGGCGAGCGCCAGCGGGTCGCCATCGCGCGGGCCCTGCTGCGCGGCCCCCGGCTGCTGTTGCTGGACGAGGCCACCTCCCAGCTCGACGCGGTCAACGAGCTGCGGCTGCGCGAGGTGATCGCGGAAGTGGCGTCGGAGACGACCGTCCTGGTGATCGCCCACCGCCTCTCCACGGTGACCGGCGCCGGCCGGATCGTGGTCATGGAGGCGGGCCGGGTACGGGCCGTGGGCACCCACGACGAGCTGCTCGCCGACGACGCCCTCTACCGCGAGCTGGCCGCCACCCAGTTCCTGCTGCCCACCTGAGCCCTGCCGCCCTGCCCCCCGCCCGCCCGGGCCCTGCTCGTGCGGGCGCTCGGGACCCGGCGGGTGAACGCATCGCACGGTCACCGGCTCGGTTGTGCAAATTCATATCGTTCAAAAAGAATAATGCGGACATCGGTCCGGTGGATTGATTCGCCGTCCGGTGAACCGGGCATCCCGCCAGTGCGAAGCCTCTCCTTCGCACCGGGGCGCCCATCGGGCGCGCGCCGCATTCGATCTCCCGACCCCGTCCGTGCGGGACGAGAGCCGGGGCGTGACGATCGTTACGGCCACCACCAGGGGTGTCGTGGGCGCGCTTGCCTGCGGCACCCCGTCCGTGGGTTGACCGGCGGTCCCCGCGTGGCCAAGTATGAATGCGTTCATTCATCTCCGATGGGGAGGTCGGGCATGACCGGCAGCCGGGTTGTGCGCGCGCCGCGCGGTACCACGCTCACCGCCAAGGGGTGGCCGCAGGAGGCCGCGCTCCGCATGATCCAGAACAACCTGGATCCCGAGGTCGCCGAGCATCCGGAGGAGCTCGTCGTCTACGGGGGCTCGGGCAGGGCCGCCCGCGACTGGCGGTCCTTCGACGCGATCACACGCACCCTGACGACCCTGGAGGGCGACGAGACGCTGCTGGTGCAGTCCGGCCGTCCCGTCGGCGTGTTCCGTACCCACGAGTGGGCGCCGCGGGTGCTCATCGCCAACTCCAACCTCGTGCCCGACTGGGCGAACTGGGAGGAGTTCCGGCGGCTGGAGGCCGCCGGGCTGACCATGTACGGGCAGATGACCGCGGGTTCCTGGATCTACATCGGCACCCAGGGCATCCTGCAGGGCACCTACGAGACCTTCGGCGCCGTCGCGGCCAAGCGGTTCGGCGGCGACCTGGCCGGAACGATCACGCTGACCGCCGGGCTGGGCGGCATGGGCGGCGCCCAGCCGCTGGCCGTGACCATGAACGGCGGCGTGGTCATCTGCGTCGACTGCGACCCCCGCTCGATCGACCGGCGCATCGAGCACCGCTACCTGGACGTCCGCGCCGCCGACCTGGACGAGGCGCTGCGCCTGGCGTACGACGCCCGCGACCGGCGCGAGCCGCTGAGCATCGGCGTGGAGGGCAACGCGGCCGAGGTCGTGCCCGAGCTGCTGCGCAGGGGCGCCGAGATCGACGTCGTCACCGACCAGACCTCCGCCCACGACCCGCTGATGTACCTGCCGGTGGGCGTCGCCTTCGAGGACATGGCCGACGAGCGCGCCAAGGACCCGGCCGGCTTCACCCTCAGGGCCCGCGAGTCGATGGCCGCGCACGTGGAGGCCATGGTCGGCTTCCAGGACGCCGGAGCGGAGGTCTTCGACTACGGCAACTCGATCCGGGGGGAGGCGCGGCTCGCCGGCTACGGCCGCGCGTTCGACTTCCCCGGCTTCGTGCCCGCCTACATCCGGCCGCTGTTCTGCGAGGGCAAGGGACCGTTCCGCTGGGCCGCGCTGTCGGGGGCGGCCTCCGACATCGCCAGGACCGACCGCGCGATCCTGGAGCTGTTCCCCGACAACGAGCCGCTCGCCCGGTGGATCCGGCTCGCCGGGGAGAAGGTCCACTTCCAGGGCCTGCCCGCCCGCATCTGCTGGCTCGGCTACGGCGAGCGCCACCTGGCCGGGGAGCGGTTCAACGACATGGTCGCCTCCGGGGAGATCGAGGCCCCGCTGGTCATCGGCCGCGACCACCTCGACTGCGGGAGCGTCGCGAGCCCGTACCGGGAGACCGAGGGGATGGCCGACGGCTCCGACGCGATCGCCGACTGGCCGCTGCTGAACGCCATGCTGAACGTGGCCTCCGGCGCCGCGTGGGTCTCCATCCACCACGGCGGCGGGGTCGGCATCGGCCGTTCCATCCACGCCGGGCAGGTCACCGTCGCCGACGGCACCCGGCTCGCCGCCGAGAAGCTGGAGCGGGTCCTCACCAACGACCCCGGCACCGGGGTCATCCGCCACGTCGACGCCGGATACGACGAGGCCGCGGTCGTGGCCTCCGAGCGGGGCGTGCGCGTCCCGATGCGGGAGTCCTGACGGGCCGGCCGCGGGAGCGGGGGGCGGGAATGCCCGTGGGGCGTCGTGCGGTTGGAGGGGGCGTGGCGGACGGACTCGATCGGTTCCTGGAGGGACGGCGGCTCTCGCCCGCCCAGCGGCGGATCGCGCGCTACCTGACCGACCACCTGGCGGAGGCCATCTTCCTGTCCAGTGTGGAGCTCGCCGAGCGCGCCGGGGTGAGCCAGCCGTCGGTGACCCGGTTCGCGATGGTGCTCGGCTTCGCGGGCTACCCCGAGCTCAGGCACGCGCTGCGGCCCCTGGTCGTGGGCGGGCGGACCCCGTCGCGCGCCAACGACCTGCAGGCCGCGATCGACGCGGAGATCGACAACCTGCGGAACGTCCGCGAGACGCTGGGCGACCCCTCGGGCATCGTGGACCTGGGCACCACGCTGGCCGGGTGCGAGCCCCTGCCCGTGCTGGGCCTGCGGGTCTCCAGCGGGCTGGCCACCACGTTCGCCTACTTCGCCCGCCGGATCCACCCCGACGTCCGGCTGCTCACCCACGGCGGCTCGGAGCTGGCCGACGGCCTGCACGCCGCGCGCCGGGCGGGGGCGGGCTGGCTGCTCGCGGTGATCCTGCCGCGCTACCCGGCCGAGGCCGTGCGGGCCCTGCTCACCGCCCGTGAGCTGGGCCTGCGCATCGCCGTGATCACCGATCGGCCGGACGTGCCGTTCGAGGCGGACGTGATCCTGGCCGCCCCCGTGGGCGAGCGGCTCGTCTTCGACTCGCACGCGGCGCCCCTGGCCCTGGCCATGGTGCTGGTCGAGGCCATGGCCGACGCCGCGCCGCTGCGCACCCAGGCCCGGCTGGAGGAGTACGAGCGGATGACCGAGCAGGCGCGGGTCTTCACCGAGCACCCCGGCTGACGCTCCGGCCGCCCCGGGAGAACCGGCCGGGCGGACCGATCGGATTCGCCGCCCTACCCCGCGAGCCGCTTCATCGAGCCGACGGACCAGCGCAGGCTGATCGCGGACAGGGCCAGGAGGAGACCGAACGCCAGCGGGATCGAACCGTCGGAGAAGTCGCCGTCGAACAGTGCCCGGCCGGCCTCGACCGCGTGGTAGAGCGGATTGAACTGCGCGACCGCGCGCATCCAGTCGGGGGCCAGCGACATGGGCAGCATGATGCCGGTGAGCAGGACCAGCGGCATCGCGAAGAACTGCATGATCTGCGACATGCCGTTCTCGTCGCGCAGCGCCAGCGCCGTGCCGTACGACAGGCCGGAGGCGAGCAACCCGGTGGCGGCCATCAGCACCAGCATGAGCGCCAGCCCCGGCAGGCTGGCCCGCATGCCCATCAGCGTGGCCAGCCCGATCACCAGCACGGCCTGGACGACCAGCACGATCATGTCGCGCAGGCTGCGGCCCAGCACGATCGCGGGACGCCAGACGCCGCTGACCGCGAGCCGTTCCAGGTAGCCGTTGCGAATCTCGCCGATCATGCCGAAGCCCACGAAGAGCGAGCCGAACAGGGCGATCATCATCATCACGCCGGGGGTGAACATCCGCAGCGTGCCGGCCGTGGTGCCGCCCGCGGTGGTGTTGGCCACCAGCGGCGCGAACAGGAGCAGGTACAGGACGGGCTGCATCAGGCCGAACAGCGGCCAGACCGGGTTGCGCAGGGTGGCCCTGAGCTCGTGGCCCAGGAACAGCATCGTGTGTCGCATCATGGGGGGTCCTCGTCGTTCAGTTCGCGTCGCGCAGGGAACGGCCGGTGTGGCGCAGGAACACGTCGTCGAGCGTGGCCCGCTCCAGGGAGATCGAGCGGATCGGCAGCCCTCCGGCCTCCAGGAGGCGGAGCAGCGCGGGCAGGTTGTGCTCCCCGTCGTCGAGGTAGGCGCGCAGGACGTCCTCCTCCTGGCGGACCTCCCTGACGTACGGCTCGGCGTCCAGGAGTGTCCGGGCCTCGGAGAGCCGGTCGAGGCGGAGGGTGACGACGTCGCCCGCGACCTCCTTCTTGAGCTCGGCGGGGGTGCCCTCCGCGACGACGCGGCCGTGGTCGACGATGACCAGCCGGTCGCAGAGCGCGTTGGCCTCCTCCAGGTAGTGGGTGGTCAGCAGCACGCTGGTGCCCCGCTCGCGCAGGGCGCGCACCTCGTCCCACAGGTGGACGCGGTTCTGCGGGTCCAGGCCGGTGGTGGGTTCGTCGAGGAAGAACAGCGGTGGGTGGTTGACCAGGCCGAGGGCGAGGGCGAACCTGCGCTTCTGGCCGCCGGACAGCGTCCGTACGGGCCGGTCGGCGAGTTCGGCCAGGTCGAAGGCGGCCAGGAGCTCCTCGCTGCGGGCCTTCGCCCGCGCACGGGACATGCCGCCGATCCGGGCGGCGAGGACCAGGCCCTCGCGGCCGGGGGCGTTCTCGTCCACGCCGCCTTCCTGGCCGACGTAACCGATCCTCTCCCGGACCCTGGCCGCCTCGGTGACCACGTCGTGGCCCGCCACCCGGGCGGTGCCGGAGGTGGGGGTCACGAGGGTGGCGAGCATCCGGACCGTGGTGGTCTTCCCCGCGCCGTTGGGGCCGAGGAAGGCGAAGATCTCGCCCTCGGCGACGGACAGGTCGACGCCCTTGACGGCCTCGACCTCCTGAGGGGCGCCTCTGCCGCGCCGGGCGGTGAAGGTCTTGCGCAGGTCGTGCGCTTCGATGATCATGACTCTCCGTGGTGGGGGGTGCAGAAAGGTTCTGGGAACGGGGACGCGAACCCGGCCGTTCCCCGTGAAGGTCGCCCGTCGTGCCGGTACGCGGGGCGGGCGGGGTCAGGGAAGCCTGCCGGACCTGACGTCGCCGACGGTCTCCTCGATCCAGTCGAGCTGCGCCTGGAACTGGCGGATGTTGAGCCGCAGGCACTCGTCGACGTGCCGGGGGGCTCCGTAGGACTGTTTGCCGCCGAGGGCCCGCTCCATCATCGAGATGGACGCGCGCAGTTGCTCGACCCTGGCCTCCATGGCGTTGACGAGGTCGGCGGGGGGAAGCCGGTCCATGAAGGTGAGCGCGACCTGGAAGGGGTCGATGATCGGCTTCACGAACCACCAGCTGTTCATCAGCTGCTGGTGGAAGTCGGCCCGCCCGGCCTCGGTGACGGCGTAGACGGTCTTGCCGCCCCTGCCCTGCTCGACGATCTCCAGCAGCCCCTCCTCGGCCATCTTGGCCAGGCCGTGGTAGATCGAGCCGTAGGCCACGTTGGCCCAGGTGTCGGCGCCCCAGAGTTCGAGGCGGCGCCGTACCTCGTAGCCGTGGAGGGGGCCGTCGAGCAGGACGCCGAGCAGCAGGGTGCGGGTGGAGGACATATTCAAATTTGTATTCAAGTTTGAGTATGGTGTCAACATGCGAGAGATCAGACGTGACGACGACGGTGCCCTGCTGGGCTTCATCCGCCCCTCGGCCGGGGGGTGGGAGCCCCTGACCGTGTTCGGCTACCCGCTCGGGGAGCCTCGTCCGGAGGTGGACGCGCTGGAGGAGGTCCGCCGGTCCGGGCTGGAGGTGCTGATGGGCCACTGGCGGTTCCTGGAGGACGGCGAGTGGTACCGGTGTGTGATCGTCGAGGCGGCGGCCGACGCGGTCAGGATCCGCCCCGACGACATCGGATACCCGCGCGAGAACGTCCTCGCGGTGACGTTGGAGCGTCCGGGGCCTGAGACGTTCCGCCCCGAGTGACCGGCGGCCGTCAGGAGCGGCCGGCGGCACGGTCGGCCGGAACGATCCGGTCGGCCGGGGCGTCCCGGGGGACCCGGGCGGCGGGGAGGGACGATCGGCGGTCCGAGTAGGGTGATCGTCATGTCCGAACGCCCTGTCGCGCTGGTCACCGGCGCCTCACGAGGGGTCGGCGCCGCGATCGCCCGCGCCCTGGCCCCTGCCCACGACCTGCTGCTCGGCGGCCGCGACACCGAGGCGCTGGCCGCGGTGGCCTCCGGCCTGCCCGGCGCCCGCCCCTGGCCGGTGGAGCTCACCGCCGTCACCGAGGCCGATGTCGCCGGCATCGACCGGCTCGACGTGCTCGTGCACAGCGCCGGAGTGGTGACCCTGGGCCGCGTCGAGGAGACCCCGGCCGAGGTGTGGCGCCGCACGATGGAGGTCAACGTGATCGCGGTGGCCGAGCTGACCCGGCTGCTGCTCCCGGCGCTCCGCGCGGCGGGCGGTCACGTGGTGCTGGTCAACTCCGGGTCGGGGCAGCGGACCAGCCCCGGCTGGGGCTCGTACTCGGCCAGCAAGTACGCGCTGCGCGCCTTCGCCGACGTGCTCCGCCAGGAGGAGCCGGGCCTGCGGGTGACGACGGTCTACCCCGGGCGGGTCGACACCGACATGCAGCGCGGGGTGCGCGACCAGGAGGGCGGCCCGTACCAGCCGGAGAAGTACCTGGAGGCGGACTCGGTGGCCCGGGCGGCGATGGCGGCGCTGACCGCGTCCCCGGACGCCCACGTCACCGAGATCACCGTCCGGCCCTCGGCGGGTCCGTCGAGCTGAGCGCGATTCCCGGTCGCCGAAGCACCCTTCCGAAGGCCTCGGGCGGAAGAGACTCGCCAATGAATGGGTTCATTCACATAATGGGAGGGTGTTCGACGAGATGTGGGGTGCCATCGAGCACCTCGGACGCGACGACCGGACCCGTGGCTACCTGAGGGACGCCTGGTCACCCGCCGACCTGGAACTGCGGCTCTGGTTCGGGCAGGAGGCGGCCAGGCGCGGCCTCGACACCCGGCAGGACCGCAACGGCAACCTGTGGGCCTGGTGGGGCGACCCCTCGGCGACCCCGGGAGTGGTCACCGGCAGCCACCTCGACTCGGTGCGCCAGGGCGGCGCCTTCGACGGCCCCCTCGGCGTGGTGTCGGCCTTCGCCGCCCTCGACCTGCTGCGGGCCCGGGGTTTCCGGCCCTCCCGGCCGCTGGGGATCGCCTGCTTCACCGACGAGGAGGGCGCCCGCTTCGGCGTCCCGTGCATCGGCTCCCGCCTGCTGACCGGCGTCCTCGACCCCGGCAAAGCCCGTGCTCTGACCGACGACGAGGGCGACTCGCTGGCCGAGGTGCTGCGCCGCGCCGGACGCGACCCGCAGGAGCTGGGCCGCGACGAGGAGACCCTGCGCCACATCGGCGTCTTCGTCGAGCTCCACGTCGAGCAGGGCCGGGACCTGGTCCACCGGGACGCGCCGGTCGGCGTCGCCTCGGCCATCTGGCCGCACGGCCGCTGGCGCTTCGACTTCCACGGCCAGGCCAACCACGCGGGCACCACCCGCCTGGCCGACCGCGACGACCCGATGCTGCCCTTCGCCCGTACCGTGCTGCACGCCCGGCAGGCCGCAGAGCGCAGCGACGGCGTCGTCGCCACCTTCGGCAGGACGCGCGTGTCGCCCAACAACGCCAACGCCGTCCCCGGCCTGGTCAGCGCCTGGCTGGACGCCAGGGGCGGCGACGAGGACGCGGTCAGGGCACTGGTCGCCGAGGTGACCGAGTTCTCCGGGGCCGAGGTCGTCGCCGAGTCCTGGACCCCGCTCGTGGACTTCGACGCGGTGCTGCGGGAGCGGATCGCGGCCGTCGCCGGAGGCGCCCCCGTCCTGGCGACCGGCGCCGGGCACGACGCCGGGATCCTCGCGTCCGCGGGCGTTCCCGGCGCGATGGTGTTCGTCCGCAATCCGACGGGCATCTCTCACTCTCCGGAAGAACACGCCGAGAGGGCGGACTGCCACGCCGGGGTCGCCGTCCTCGCCGCCGTCCTGGAGGATCTGTGCGGGAGCTGACCTACTGGTGCGAACTGGCCTGGCTGCCACCGGGCCGGGCCGTCGCGGGAGTGCTCGTGACGGTCACGGACACGGTGATCACCCGGATCGGCACCGGGACGGCGTCCCCGCCCCCGGGAGCCGTCCGCCTGGCGGGGCTGACCCTGCCCGGCCTGGCGAACGCCCACTCCCACGCCTTCCACCGCGCCCTGCGCGGGGCGACGCAGCGCGAGAGAGGCACCTTCTGGACCTGGCGCGAGCGGATGTACGCCGTCGCCGGCAGGCTCGACCCCGACTCCTACCTCGCCCTCGCCAGGGCGGCCTTCGCCGAGATGGCGCTGGCCGGGATCACCTGCGTGGGGGAGTTCCACTACCTGCACCACACCCCGGGCGGCAGGCCCTACGACGACCCGAACGTCATGGGTGACGTGCTCGTCCAGGCGGCGCGCGAGGCCGGGCTGCGCATCGCGCTGCTGGACGCCTGCTACCTGACCGGCGGCGCCGGCGTCCCGCTGAGCGGCGTCCAGCTCCGGTTCGGCGACGGCGACGCCGACCGGTGGGCCGCGCGGGTGGAGGACCTCGCGGCCCGCCACCGGGGCGAGCGGGACGTGGAGATCGGCGTGGCCGTGCACTCGGTCCGCGCGGTCCCGGCCGGGCAGATCCCCGTGGTGGCCGACCTCTCCAGGCGCCACGCCGTACCGCTGCACGCCCACGTCTCCGAGCAGCGGGCCGAGAACGCCGCCTGCGAGGAGGCGTACGGCATGAGCCCGGTGCGGCTGCTGGAGACGCACGGCGCGCTGGGGCCCCGCACGACCGCCGTGCACGCCACCCACCTGTCGCCGGACGACGTCGCGCTGCTCGGCGGTTCCGGCACCCGTGTGTGCATGTGCCCGACGACCGAACGCGACCTCGCCGACGGCATCGGCCCGGCCAGGACGTTGTCCGGCGCGGGATCGCCGATCACGCTCGGCTCGGACAGCCACGCGGTCGTCGACCTGTTCGAGGAGGCCCGCGCGGTCGAGCTGAACGAGCGGCTGGCCAGCGAACGGCGCGGCCACTGGGCGGCCGCCGAACTGCTGCACGCCGCCACCGCCGCCGGGCACGACTCGCTCGGCTTCCCCGGCGCGGGCGTGCTCGTCCCCGGCGCCTGGGCCGACCTGGTCTCGCTGCGCCTGGACTCGGTCCGCACGGCCGGCGCCTCCCCCGAGCACCTCGCCGAGACCGTGGTCTTCGCCGCCACCGCCGCCGACGTGCACTCCGTGGTCTCGGGAGGCCGTCACGTGGTCTCGGACGGGCACCATGTCCTCGGCGACGTCGGAGCCCTGCTCGCCGGGGCGATCGCCGCGACACGAGAGGAGAACGCGTCATGAGGCGCGTCACGGACGGGGGACGGCCGGTCGGGAGCACGCTGTTCGACCGCATCGGCCTGCTCCACACGGGCGACCCCGCGCGCGAGGAGATCCACGACGCCGCGCTGGTGGTAGAGGACGGCCACGTGGCGTGGGTCGGGCACGCCGGATCGGCGCCCGACGCCGACGAGCGGATCGACGTGGACGGGCGCTGCGTGATCCCCGGCTTCGTCGACAGCCACGCCCACCTCGTCTTCGCGGGGGACCGTACGGCCGAGTTCGCCGCCCGCATGGCCGGCCGCCGCTACACGGCGGGCGGGATCCGTACCACGGTCGCGGCGACCCGTGCCGCCTCCGACGCCGAACTGGTGGCGCGCACCGCGACGCTGGTGGCCGAGATGCTCGCCCAGGGGACGACCACGGTCGAGATCAAGAGCGGGTACGGCCTCACGGTCGAGGACGAGCGCCGCTGCCTGGAGATCGCGGGCGGGTTCACCGCGGAGACCACCTACCTGGGCGCGCACGTCGTCCCGCAGGACGCCTCCTCGGCCGAGGAGTACGTGAGCCTCGTCACCGGGGAGATGCTCACGGCGTGCGCGCCGCACGCCCGCTGGGTCGACGTGTTCTGCGAGCGCGGGGCCTTCGACGCCGAGCAGTCGGAGGAGATCCTGCGGGCCGGGATGGAGGCGGGGCTGATGCCGCGCGTCCACGCCAACCAGCTCGGGCCGGGGCCCGGGGTGCGCCTCGCCGCCGAGGTGGGCGCCGCCTCGGCCGACCACTGCACCCACCTGACCGACGACGACGTCTCGATCCTGGCCTCGTCGGGGGTGGCGGCCACCCTGCTGCCCGGCGCCGAGTTCTCCACCCGTTCCCCCTACCCGGACGCCCGCCGCCTGCTGGACGCCGGGGTGACGGTCGCGCTGGCCACCGACTGCAATCCGGGCTCCTCCTTCACCTCCTCCATGCCGTTCTGCGTGGCGCTGGCCGTCCGCGAGATGGGGATGACGCCGGTGGAGGCGATCAGGGCCGCCACGCACGGCGGGGCCGGGGCGCTGCGCCGGGGCGACGTCGGGACGCTGAGGGTGGGGACCCGGGGGGACCTGGTGATCCTGGACGCCCCGACGTACGTCCACCTCGCCTACCGGCCGGGAGTGCCGCTGGTGACGCAGGTGTGGAAGGACGGCCGCCGCCTGGTCTGACGGGGTTTCCATGGGATCGCTGGAGTACGGGAGGCATCCTCCCTGAGGAGGAATTCAGAACCGTTCTCCAGACGTACTTCTTGAGGGAATCTTTGCCATGATCCGCCCGTTGAAAAGACAAGCGATGTGTCCAGCCGCACGGGGTGTCGAACGAGCGGGTGGGCCCGTCATAAGCAGGCGGAGCGAGGTGCCATCGGATGGCAAGGCCGACGGGGAATCGGACGCAGGACCAGCACGTCTCGGATCGGGACCTGCTCGGGACCTACCTGGCAGAGATCGGGCGGGTGCCCCTGCTCACCGCGGAGCAGGAGGTCGAGCTCGCCAAGCGGATCGAGGCGGGCCTCTTCGCGGAGCAGTTGCTGGACGGTGGGTCGGCGGAGCCGCGAATCGCGGACGCCGCCGATGAGGAGCTCGAACGACTGGCTGTTTCCGGGCAACGGGCCAAGGACGAATTCATCCAGGCCAATCTACGTCTTGTGGTGGCCGTCGCGCGCAAATATTCCGGGCGGGGAATGCCGCTGATCGATCTGGTCCAGGAGGGCAACCTGGGCCTGGTGCGCGCGGTCGAGAAGTTCGACTACCGGCGGGGCTACAAGTTCTCCACCTACGCCACCTGGTGGATCAGGCAGTCCGTGGGACGCGCCATCCACGAGCAGGCCCGTCCGGTGCGCCTGCCCACCCACGCGGGTGAGCAGATGACCAGGCTGATGCGGGTCCGCCGGGACATGCTGGCCGAGTTCGACCAGGAGCCGACCGACGCCGACCTGGCCGCGGTGCTGGAGCTTCCCGTCGAGCGGGTGCGCGAGCTCCGGCGCTGGGCCTCCGACCCGGTCTCGCTGCAGCTGGGCGTGGGGGACGAGGACGAGACCGAGCTGGGCGACATGATCGCCGACGACACGTGGGCCGATCCCGAGCAGCAGGCCATGGACATCCTGGAGCGCGAGCGCCTGGAGGAGTGGCTGACCGGGCTGGAGGGGCAGACCCGGGAGATGCTCCGCTGGCGGTACGGCCTGATGGACGGCCGCGAGCACACGCTGACCGAGGTCGGCGAGCGCTACGGCATCGGGCGCGACCGCGCCCGGCGCATCGAGCGTGACGCTCTGGCCCGGCTGCGCAAGATGGCCACGGCCGCCTGAGCCGCTTCTGATCCGGCACGGTTCCTGTGTGGACCGTGCCGGATCTTTTTGTCTCCGCCGGGAGGCGGTCTTTCGTGGGGGCCGGTTTTTCTTGGTGGCCGGGTTTGGTGGTGGCCGGGTTTGGTGGTCTCCGGGTTTCGTGGTGGCCGGGTTTGGTGGTCTCCGGGTTTCTTGGTGGCCGGGGTCGGGGGGCCGCTGCGGTGGGCGGGTGGTCCGGCCGGCCGTCTCAGTGGCGGTCTTGTGATCGCGGCCTCCGGCCGTACGGGCGCGATGGTCGCGGGCTCTTGTACGCCGGCCGGACCACCCGCCCACCTCCGCTTCATCGCCTCGGTGGTGGCGGGTGCGGGCCGTAGTCGCTCTCTTCCGGGCCGCCGGGTGTGCTCCGGTCGGCTGAAGCGATCCGTACGGGGTCCCCAAGGGCGGGTCGCCGTAGCTGAAGCGTCGCCTCGGGAAGGAGCGCAGGGCGGGGCGTGGTGATGCGGGGTGCTTCACCGCGCTCCCCACGTGAGACGTGAAATACGGGTGCGGGGTGCGGGGGGCCACCACCACGCCATCGACCGGCTGGAGCGGGCCGGGCTGGCCGAACGGGTCCGTGACACGGCCGGCCGGCGCCGCGTGCTGGTGCACCTGACCGAACGGGGCCGAGGAGGCGTTCAGGAGATCTGGGGGCCGATCGCCGACGACGCCCGGGCCGAGTTTCTCCGGTTCGGCGTCGCCGAGCTCGAACTCATCGAGACGTTCCTGCGCCACGCGTTGCGCAACCAGGCCCGGCACGCCGACCGCCTGCGCGGAGAGGCCGGGGGGAGTTGACCGCCGGGCCGGGCAGAAATTTTCGTGAAAGTTACAAAATCATTCGGCGGCACCGACGCTGTGAGCTGCGCGGAACACTTTCCGCGATGGCGGCGGCTGTCTCTTCCCGGCCTGGGGTTCCAAGATGTGAAGCCCGCACAGCACAGGTCGAGAGGATTCCGTGTGAACATGTCAGGCCGGATGCGGCTATCGGCGGCGGCCCTGGCCGCTGCCCTGGCCGCGGTTTCGATCACCGCGGCCGCCACCACAGGGACCGCCCACGCCGTCGTACGACCGGCGCTCGGCCAGAACATCAAGGTCAACCAGGTCGCCTACGCGCCCGGCGCGGCCAAGCAGGCGACCGTGATCAGCAACTCGGGATCGCCGCTCGCCTGGAGCCTGCTGGACGGTTCCGACCAGGTGGTGGCCAGTGGCACCACGACCGTCTTCGGCGCCGACTCCCGCTCCGGCGACTCCGTCCACAAGATCGACTTCTCGCCCTACACCGGGACCGGCACCGGCTACGCGCTGACCGTGAACAACGAGTCCAGCCACCCCTTCGACATCGGCACCGCCGCCTGGAAGAAGCTGCCCTACGACGCGCTGGCGTTCTTCTACCACCAGCGCAGCGGCATCGCGATCACCTCCCAGTACGCCGGAGGCAACCAGTACGCCCGCGCGGCCGGCCACCTGAACGTCTCCCCCAACCAGGGCGACAACAACGTGCCGTGCCGCAGCGACTGCGGCTACCGGCTGGACGTGCGCGGCGGCTGGTACGACGCCGGCGACCACGGCAAGTACGTCGTCAACGGCGGCATGTCCGCCTGGCAGCTGGTCAACGCCTACGAGCGGGCCAGGAACGTCCCCGGCGCCGACACCGGCGCCTTCGCCGACGGCACCATGTCCATCCCCGAGCGCGGCAACGGCGTCCCCGACATCCTGGACGAGGCCCGCTGGGAGATCGACTTCATGCTGAAGATGCAGGTCCCCGACGGCCGCCCGCTGGCCGGCATGGTCCACCACAAGATCCACGACACCGACTGGACCGGGCTGCCGCTGCTGCCCGCCCAGGACCCCCAGGCCCGGGTGCTGTCGCCGCCCAGCACCGCCGCCACCCTGAACCTGGCCGCCTCGGCCGCCCAGTGCGCCCGGGTGTGGGCGTCCATCGACTCCACGTTCTCGGCCCGCTGCCTGACCGCGGCCGAGAAGGCCTACGCCGCGGCCAAGGCCAACCCCTCGCGGTTCGCCCCGGCCTCCGACGGCACCGGCGGCGGCTCCTACGCCGACGGCAAGGTGACCGACGAGTTCTACTGGGCCGCCGCCGAGCTGTACGCCACCACCGGCAAGCAGGCATACCGCACCGACCTGACCTCCTCCTCGCTGTACTACGGGCGTAGTTTCAGCAATGAGGGCGCCCTGTGGGCCGAGGTCGGCAGCCTGGGTGACATCACCCTGGCGCTGGTGCCCAACGGCCTGACCTCCTCCATCGGCCAGCAACTGCGGGCCTCCTTCGTCTCCGCCGCCGACGGCCTGCTGAACGTGATGCGCGGCCAGGGCTACCCGGTGCCCTTCCAGCCGACCGGCGGCGGTTACATCTGGGGGTCCAACAACCTGATCCTCAACAACACCGTCCTGCTGGCCCTGGCCCACGACTTCACCGGCGCCGAGCGGTTCCGCACCGGGGTGTTCGAGACGATGGCGTACCAGCTCGGCCGCAACCCGACGGGCTACTCCTACGTCACCGGCTACGGCGACAAGCCCGCCCGCAACGTCCACCACCGGTTCTGGGCCAACCAGGTCAACTCCTCCCTGCCCATCGCCCCGCCCGGCGCCCTGGCCGGCGGCCCCAACAGCGGCCTGGAGGACCCGGTCGCCCAGCAGCGCCTCAGCGGCTGCCGGCCGCAGAAGTGCTACCTGGACGACATCGACGCCTGGTCGGTGAACGAGGTCGCCGTCAACTGGAACGCGGTCCTGGCCTGGGTCAGTGCCTGGACGGCGGAGAAGGCCGGCGGCACCGGGCCCACCCCGACGCCGACGCCGACGCCGACGCCGACGCCCACGCCGACTCCGACTCCGACGCCTACGCCCACCCCGACCCCGACGCCTACTCCGACCCCGACGCCGGGCGGTAAGGCCTGTGCCGCGACCTACGCCGTCACCAACCAGTGGCCCGGCGGTTTCGGGGCCGGCGTCGAGGTGAAGAACACCGGCACCGCCGCGCTCACCGGCTGGACCGTCGCGTGGACCTTCAGCGGCGGCCAGACCATCACCCAGTTGTGGAGCGGCGCGCACACCGTGAGCGGTTCGGCCGTCACCGTGACCAACCTGTCCTGGAACGGCGCGCTGTCTCCGGGGGGCACCACCTCCTTCGGCTTCAACGGCACCGGGGCCAACACCGTCCCCGCCACGGTGACCTGCACCGCCAGGTAACCGGAAGGGGGAGATCCGCCGGTGCGGAGCCGAGTTCGTTCCGCACCGGCGTGGCCCTCGTCTCGTGAGGTCGCCCTGGGCTCCGGCCCTCGTGCCGGCGGCGGGGTGACCGGCACCCGGCGACGCGACGCCGGGTGCTCGCCCCCGACGCGGGCCCGACCCTGTCCGGGGCCGGTGCCGCAAGGCCGGCGGGCTCCACGCGGGTACGACCCGCGATCATCCCGAGCCGTGACGACGGCATCCTCCACGGTCGTGGAACAGCACCGCGCCGGAGGCCGGGGCCTTGGAGCGCCGTTCTTCCGTCGTCGTGAGGCGCCGGGCCGCCCATCGGTGATCACAGGACCGAAACGCCCGGACCGGGGCCACGGGTGACCGAAAAGACCGATGGGTGCTTCCGGACACGATCCGGAAAACCGGGCGGACCGGTCGTTCCTGGATGATCGTCCCGTCCGGGGTTCTCGCCGGTCGTCACGGGTACGGTGGGCCGCTTCCCTGGGTAGGGAAGGGATGGCCACCGTGGAGCCCGGTCGCTCGTGGTCGTCCGGGCTCGCGGGGATCCCGGGGGAAACGCTCACCGTGACCGTTCTTCGGGTCATCTGGAAGTCAAACCATGTATGGTCCGAAACTCTCCCGAAACACCGCGGAGCCGAGATTCACAGACGCGAAACACACAAGGTCGCACCCTGAAACCGTGGAAGAACACGCTGTGGCGCAACGTCAGTGCGCGGCCGGTCGATGGAGCCCAGGAAGCGATCACTGCGACTGTGAAACCGGCCACACGCCATTTGTAAGGGAGGGTCGCGTCGAATGAAGATCGATAGCGGCACCACTGCCTGGATGCTCACAGCCACCGCGCTGGTGCTGCTGATGACCCCGGGTCTTGCGTTCTTCTACGGAGGAATGACCAGGGCCAAGAGCGTCCTGAACATGATGATGATGTCGTTCGCCAGCATCATCACCGTGACCGTCGCGTGGGTGCTGTACGGGCACTCGCTGACCTTCACGGACAACGGCAGCGAGCTCGTCAACAAGTTCGTCGGCGGCTTCAACGCCCTCGGACTGCAGAGTCTGGTGGACACCGCCACCAAGGACGACGGGACCGGCATGCCGAGCCTGGTGTTCTCGGCCTTCCAGCTCACCTTCGCGATCATCACCGTGGCGCTGATCAGCGGTGCCATCGCCGACCGCGCCAAGTTCGGCGCCTGGGTGCTGTTCACCGTGGTCTGGGCGACGATCGTCTACTTCCCCGTGGCCCACTGGGTCTGGGGCAACGGCTGGCTGTTCAGCCTCGGCATCGAGGACTTCGCCGGCGGCACCGTGGTCCACATCAACGCGGGAGCCGCGGCACTGGCCCTCGCGCTCGTGATCGGCAAGCGCTCCGGGTGGCGCAAGGAGCCGATGCGGCCGCACAACCTGACCCTGGTGCTGCTGGGCGCGGCCCTGCTGTGGTTCGGCTGGTTCGGTTTCAACGCCGGCTCCGAGCTCGCGGTCGACGGCACCGCCGGTCTGGCCTTCATGAACACCCAGATCGCCGCGGCGGTCGCCGCCGGCGCCTGGATCCTGGTCGAGAAGATCCGCGACGGGCACGCCACCAGTCTCGGCGTCGCCTCCGGCGCCATCGCCGGCCTGGTCGCCATCACCCCGGCCTGTGGTTTCGTCGACCCCTGGGCGGCCCTGGTCATCGGCCTGCTGGCCGGCGCGGCCTGCTCCTTCGCGGTGGGCCTGAAGTACCGGTTCGGCTACGACGACTCCCTCGACGTGGTCGGCGTGCACCTGGTCGGCGGTGTGGTCGGCGCGGTCGCCCTGGGCTTCCTCGCCGCCTACCCTGTCCTCGACCAGCAGAGCGAGGGCCTGTTCTACGGTGGCGGCCTCAAGCAGCTGGGCCTGCAGATCCTCGGCCCGGTCGCGGTCGGCGCGTACTCCTTCATCGTCACCTGGATCATCGCGAAGATCATCGATAAGGTGATGGGCTTCCGGATCGGTGCCGAGGAAGAGGTCACCGGCGTCGACATCACCTCCCACGCCGAGACCGGTTACGACCTCGGCACCATCCACTCCTCGGGTGTGGCCGCCGTCAACGGTCCGGTCCTCACCCCGGCGTCTAAGAAGGTGGACGCATGAGACTCATCACCGCGATCATCAAGCCGTTCAAGCTCGATGACGTGAAGGCGGCCCTGGAGCAGTTCGGGGTCAAGGGAATGACGGTCAGCGAGGCCAGCGGCTACGGCCGCCAGCGCGGGCACACCGAGGTCTACCGGGGGGCGGAGTACCAGGTCGACCTGGTGCCCAAGGTCCGCCTGGAGGTGCTCGCCGAGGAGGAGGACGCCGACGACGTGATCGACGTCATCGTCAAGGCCGCGCAGACCGGCAAGATCGGTGACGGCAAGGTCTGGTCCGTCCCGGTGGACACGGTGATCCGGGTTCGTACCGGGGAACGCGGACCCGAGGCGCTCTAACCGGTGAGAGGCGACACTCGCTCGTACGCCGCGGCCCGCAGGGAGCGGGCCGCGGACGTCGACCGCTGGCTGACGGACCTGGTCCGGACCGCCTGCGGCACGCCGTACGGGTCCAACGGGGGAACGACGAGGAACGACGAGCGCGGTGCCCTGAACGGGGTCGCGCTCGTCGCGGTCGGGAGCCTGGGGCGCTCCGAGCTCGCGCCCGGCAGCGACCTGGACCTGGTCCTGCTGCACGACGGCCGGGACGACGTGGCACGCATCGCCGACCGGATCTGGTACCCGATCTGGGACTCCGGGGTGGGGCTGGATCACTCGGTACGGACGGTGGACGAGGCGGCCAAGGTCGCCAGGGAGGACCTCAAGGCGGTCCTCGGGCTGATCCAGGCGCGGCACGTCGCGGGGGACCCGGAGCTGACACGGTCGGCCCGCGAGATCGTGCTCGCCGAGTGGCGGGCCGACTCCCGGCGCCGCCTGGGCGAGCTGCGCGAGGCCTCGGACAAGCGGGCCGAGGCGAGCGGGGAGCTGGCGTTCCTGCTGGAGCCCGACCTCAGGGACTCCCGTGGCGGCCTGCGCGACGTGCAGGCGATGCAGGCGGTCGCGGCCGCCTGGGTCGCCTCGGCCCCGGGGCCGAGGGTCCGCGAGGCGCACGAGATCCTGCTCGACGTCCGGCACGGCCTGCACCTGGTGACCGCGCGCGGCGCCGACCGGCTGGTGCTGCAGGAGCAGGACGCGGTGGCCGGGATGCTCGGGCTGCTCGACGCCGAGGCGCTGATGCGCCGGCTGGCCGAGGCGGCCAGGACGATCGGGCACTCCTTCGACGCCACGTGGCGTACCGTCGACCGGCTGCTGGCCGGGCCCGCGCCGCGCGGGCGGCGTCCGCTGGCCGACGGGGTCGTCGAGCACGGCGGGGAGGTCGTGCTCGCCCGCGGGGCCGACCCGCGCACGGACCCGGTCCTGGTGCTGCGCGCCGCCGCGGCGGCGGCCGAGGCCGGGCTGCCGCTGGCGCCCGCCACGGTCACCACGCTGGCCGCGCAGTCGCCGCCGCTGCCCACCCCCTGGCCGGACGAGGCGCGTGACGCGCTGGTGGCGCTGCTGGGCGCGGGGCGCGCGGCCGTGCCGGTCTGGGAGGAGCTGGACCAGGCGGGGATGCTGGTCCGCCTGCTGCCCGACTGGGAGCGGGTCCGGTACCGCCCGCAGCGCAACCCGGTGCACCGCTACACCGTCGACCGGCATCTGATCGAGACCGCGGCCGGGGCGGCGTCGTTCACCCGGGAGGTCTCCCGGCCGGACCTGCTGCTCATCTCGGCGCTGCTGCACGACATCGGCAAGGGCTACCCCGGGGACCACTCCACCACCGGCGCCGTGGTCGCCCGCGACATCGGGGCCCGGATGGGCCTGCCCCCGGCGGACGTGGACGTCCTGGAGACCGTGGTCCGCCACCACCTGCTGCTGCCCGAGACCGCGACCCGCCGCGACCTGGACGATCCCGTGACGATCTCCCGGGTGGCCGGGGCGGTCGGCTCGCGCGAGGTCCTCGAACTGCTGGCGGCCCTGGCCGTGGCCGACGGCCACGCCACGGGACCCGCGGCCTGGAACTCCTGGAAGGCCTCGCTGGTCGCCGATCTGGTACGCCGGGTCCGTTCGGCGCTCTCGGGCACCCCGCTGCGTCCGGCGCCCTCGCTCTCGGTGGAACAGGCGTCCCTGGCCCGTCACGGCGGCGGCGCGGTGAGGGTCAACGGGGGAGCGGTCACCGTGGTCGCGCCGGACCGTTCCGGGCTGCTCTGGCGTGCCGCCGGGGTGCTGGCCGCGCACCGGATGGTGGTCCGCGCCGCCTCGGCGGCCTCGGCCGGGGCGACCGCCGTGATCGAGTTCTCGGTGGTCCCCGAGTACGGTTCCCCGCCCGATCCGGCCACCCTGGAGGCCGATCTGCGGCTGGTCCTGGCCGGCCGGCTCGACATCGAGCAGCGCCTGGCCAGGAGGACCAGGTCGATGCGCCCGGCCCGGGTGCCGGTGGCGCCGCCCCGGGTGAACCTGGTGGACGACGCGTCGAACACCGCGACCGTCGTCGAGGTACGGGCCCACGACCGTCCGGGGCTTTTGTGGCGGATAGGTAGAGCATTTGGTGAATGTGGCCTTGACGTACGGGCCGCCCGTGTGGAGACTCTCGGCGCAGAGGCGGTTGACGTCTTCTACGTGGTCGACAGAGCCGGGCGCCCGCTGACCGACGAGGCCCAGCGGGCACAGGTGCGAGATCAGGTGCTGGCCGCCCTGCGCTGAGCGGGGAGGTCCTTTCTCGTCGCCTTCGTAACGATTAAAGTCGATATGTCGGTTTTGCTGATTCTTATGCGTGACCTTGTGGTCTCATATTGTCCACTTGCGTCGTGATTGAGGAGTGGCGAGAGCGGTGGCGACGGCGACATCCGATGCATCCGATACATCTGAGCCCTTCGAGCCGTCCGCGACATCCGGTCGTGGCGGACGGTTCGCCGCCCGTTTCGGGCTGAGGAACTGGCGGGTGCGCTCACGCCTCGCGGCCCTGATCCTGGTGCCGACCGCGGTGGGCGTCGTACTCGCCGGCACGCGCGTGGTGGCCTCCGTCGAGGGCGTGTCCGGATACCGCAGGACCGCCGCCGCCGCGGAGCACTCCGACACCGTCCGCGCTCTCGCCCAGGCGCTCGGGGCGGAACGCGACAAGGGGGCCTGGGCGTCCTTCCAGTCCTCCGGTGCGAGCCTGAAGGCGAACGCGGAGGCCCAGCGCAGGGCCGTGGACGCGCTGGCCGGGAAGGCGCTGCCGGCCCTGGCGACCATCGACGACTCCTACGGGCCCCGCGTCGTCGAGGCGGCCAGGGACGTGACGCGCCAGCTCGGGGGCCTGGCGGAACTGCGCGGGCAGTCGGGCACGGCCCGTTTGGAACGATACAGTTTCATGATCTCCCCGCTGCTCCGGCTTCACGAGGAGCTCACGCTGGTCAGCGACGACCCGGAGATCATCGGCAACACCCGCGCGCTCAGCGCGCTGGCGTACGCCAAGGAGGAGGTCTCCCGGCAGCGCGTCCGCCTGCTGGCCGGGTACTACGCGCCCTCGCTGGTCGACTCCCGGGAGATCGAGAAGTTCATCGCCTCCCGCTCCCGCATGGAGGAGTTCACGGCGGACTTCGGCGTCGAGGCGAGCCCCACCTACAGCAGGCTCCTGGCCTCCACGCTGATCGACGAGCGGGTGCACCGGGCCGAGCTGACCAAGGCCAGGGCGATCGCGCTCGCCGGGAACCCCGCCTACACCGGGCGGCTGCTCTCGGACTTCGACGACGTCAGGCAGTGGTTCGCGGACAACACCACGATCCTGGAGCGGATGCGGAAGGTCGAGGCCGAGGTCGCCGCCGCCGTGGTCGTCCGGGCACGCACGCTGGAGGAGACCGAGCAGCGCGACGCGATCGTCACCTCCGCCCTGATCCTGCTGCTGCTCCTGCTGGTCCTCGGACTGACGATCGTCATCGCCCGCTCGATGGTGACGCCGCTGCGCCGCCTGCGGGCCGAGGCGCTGGAGGTGGCCGGCTTCCGGCTTCCCGACGCCGTACGCCACCTGCGGCTCTCCGGCGAGACGCGGACGCCCGACGTCGCCCCCATCTCGGTCGGGACCGACGCCGAGATCGGCGAGGTCGCGCGCGCCTTCGACGAGGTCCACCGGCAGGCGGTCCGGCTGGCCGCCGAGGAGTCCGAGCTCCGCTCCAACATCAGCGCCATGTTCGTCAACCTGTCGCGCCGTACGCAGACCCTGGTCGAGCGTCAGATCTCCCTGATCGACGGGCTGGAGAAGGGCGAGGAGAACGGCGGCCGGCTGGCCGACCTGTTCCGCCTCGACCACCTGGCCACCCGGATGCGCCGCAACTCCGAGAACCTCCTGGTCCTCGCCGGTCACGAGCCCGCCCGCAGGCGCAGCCGGCCGGCCGTGCTCGTCGACGTGGTCCGCGCCTCGCTGTCGGAGGTCGAGGGGTACGAGCGGGTCCAGGTCAAGGTGCACCGGACGATCTCGATCACGGGTCCCGCGGCCAACGACGTCGTCCACCTGGTCGCCGAGCTGGTGGAGAACGCCATCCAGTTCTCGCCGAAGGAGAGCCCGATCACGGTCTCCAGCAGCATGATCGAGGGGGGTGGCGCGCTGCTCGCGGTCAGCGACCCCGGCATCGGCATGACGCGGGAGGAGTTCTTCGAGGTCAACCGCCGCCTGGCCGACCCGCCCGTCGTCGACGTCTCGGTGTCGCGGCGGATGGGCCTGTTCGTGGTCGGCCGCCTGGCCCTGCGGCACGGCATCCGGGTCCAGCTACGGCCGCAGGAGGGCGGCGGCACTGTCGCCATGGTGCTGTTCCCCTCGGAGATCGTGATCCAGGAGGTCCGGCCGGCGAACACCCCGTCCTGGGGGGCGGAGCCGGACCTGTCGCGCGACCTCGCGTCCCAGGCGCGGGTGGGAGCGCTCGCCGGGCCGGCGCAGGGCTCGTCCGGGCAGTCGTCGTACGAGCGGTCCTCGTTCGGGCGGCCGTCGTTCGGGGAGCTCTCGTACGAGCGGCCGTTCGGGCAGCCCTCGTACGAGCGGCCCCTCGGGCAGCCGTCGTACGAGCCGCCCCCGGACCGGGGGGCCTCGGACGGGCGGTCGTCGTTCGGGCAGGACTCGTTCGAGCGGGCGTCGTCGCCGGGTGCCCCCTCGTTCGGACAGGTTCCGCTGCCCGCCGAGCACACGCCCCGGGGATGGGCGGCTCCCGCGGGCCCGGCGGGCGACGGCCCGCCCCTGCCCAGGCGCAGGGCCAACGGGGTCAACGGCTCCAACGGCTCCAACGGCTCCAACGGTGGTGGGGAGGGGACCGGGCACGTCCCGGGGCCGGTCGATCCGTACGCGTACCGCGAGGGCGTCGAGGCGCTGCCGACGGCGAGCGTCTCCCCGTTCGACGCCGAGCAGGAGGAGTACCTGCCCATCTTCGCCTCGATCGAGTCGGCCTGGTTCCGCCGGGCGGGCGAGCCGGGTGAGCGGGCAGAAGGGGAGGGTGCGGAGGGGGAGGGTGCGGCACGGCCGGCGGAGGACCCGTCCGCCGGGGCGGACGCTGTCTCCGGGGCGGAGGCCGGTTCCGGGACGGTGCCGGGCGAGGAGGGGGAGGCGACCCCGGTGTCCGGTGTGCCGGCGCAGGACCCGTCGTCCGGGACGGCCCATGACCTGTCGTCCGGCACCGCCTACGACCTGCCGTCCGGGACGGCACGCGGGCCGGTGCGGGCGGACGACGGCCAGGACGCGTGGATTACCCCCGCCGACGCGGGCTGGCAGGCCGCGCGGGCGGCGAGCGACCCCTCGCTCGGCGGCATCACCGCGGCGGGCCTGCCCAGGCGCACCCCCCGGGCGAACCTGGTGCCGGGAACGGCGGCGGCGCCGTCCTCTCCCGTACCGTCGCTCTCGCCCGACAGGGTGCGCAGCCGCCTGTCGAGTTTCCAGCAAGGTGTACGGCGAGGCCGTGCCGAAGTGGTCGAGACCGCCACCGGGCGACCGGGGGAGAAGGAGGAGGGCTCGTGACGACCCTGAGTCATGAGGCGCGCAGGTTCGACTGGTTGATCACCGAGTTCGTCCGCGGCACGCCCGGTGTCGCGCACGCGGTGTGCGTCTCCGCCGACGGGCTGAGGATCGCGAGCTCGGAGGGGTTCCCGGCGGACAGGGCCGACCAGCTCGCCGCCGTCGCGGCCGGCCTGCTCAGCCTGACCGTGGGGGCCTCCCGGGTGTTCGAGGGGGGAGCGGTCACCCAGACCGTGGTGGAGATGGAGCGTGGCCTGCTGCTGGTGATGGCCATCAGCGACGGTTCCTGCCTCGCCGTGCTGGCCTCGCCCGACTGTGACATGGGCCTGGTGGCGTACCAGATGACGCTGCTGGTCGAGCGGGCCGGGCAGGTGCTCACCCCGGTGCTCCGCGCCGAGTTGCAGTCGAACCGGGACCGGTGGTGAACGCCTCCGGCCCGCTGCCGGGGCGGGCCCGTGCCCGGGGGTGACACGGGCGCGGACGACGAGCCCCTGTTCCGCCCGTACGCCGTCACCGGTGGCAGGTCCGAGCCCCGCTTCCACCTGGCGATCGAGACGCTGGTGTCCTCCTCCTTCATCATGGAGGGGGATCTGGCCCTGCTCACACCGGAGCAGGATGCCATTATCAGACTCTGTCGCTCGTACCGGTCGGTCGCCGAGATATCGGCGCTGCTGAGGGTTCCGCTCGGCGTGGCCCGCGTGCTGGTGGCGGATATGGTCGACGAGGGTTTCGTCCGTATCCATCAGCCGCATCTCGACGAGGGACGACCGGATCTCAACATGCTCGAAAGGGTGCTCAGTGGACTTCGCAGGCTCTAACCAGGGTGGCCTGACGTCGACAAAGATCGTTGTCGCGGGCGGGTTCGGTGTCGGCAAGACCACGTTCGTCGGGTCGGTGTCGGAGATCGTGCCGCTGACCACCGAGGCGGTCATGACCGACGCCAGCGCCGGGATCGACGACCTGGGGCTGACGCCGCACAAGACGACGACCACGGTGGCGATGGACTTCGGCCGCGTCTCGCTGGACCGCGACCTGATCCTGTACCTGTTCGGCACGCCGGGTCAGCACCGGTTCTGGTTCATGTGGGACGACCTGGTGCGCGGCGCGATCGGCGCGGTGGTCCTGATCGACACGCGGCGGCTGGCCGACGGTTTCCCGGCGATCGACTACTTCGAGGAGGCCAGGCTTCCCTTCGTCGTCGGCATCAACGGCTGGAACGGGGAGTTCCCCCACGACGAGGACGAGGCGCGCGAGGCGCTGACGCTGGCCCCGCACGTTCCGATCGTGCGGACCGACGCCCGTTCCCGGGAGTCCGTCAAGGGCACGCTGATCACCCTGGTCGAGCACGTGCTGCGGGCCCGCACGGCGTACGGGACGTCGGTCTAGGGCGACGCCGGTCCGGGGCGGGGCGGCGCGGGACGCGGAGTCTCCGGGAGGGGGCGGGCCCGCCCGGCTCGAAGGGATGTCCCCGAGTGGGGTGAACGATTCACCGTTGTGATCCGCCGAAGGCGGGTACGTTCCCCGGAGTACGGGGAGGGATTAACGGTCCCTCCATTCTCAAAAGACCTCATCGCAGAATTAGGATGGCCAAAATAGCCATTTATGTCCGCTCTGACCTGCGAGAACGTATCAGTATTTCACGGTGAACGCCTATTTATCGGTCTGAGTTCGCTTGGCCCCATGGGTCGATATGTGCTCGAATTACCGGTAACCATGCACATTCGGCCAGGAGGTTGATCCACCGAGAGGCAGCGTTCGGTGAGCGGACACACGATCCACGACGTGGGCGCAAGCCTGCGCCCGCGGAACTGGCGGGTGCGCCGTAGGCTCGTCGCGCTCATCCTGGTGCCCACGCTGGCCGCCGTGCTGCTCGCCGCCCTCCAGGTGCTCGCCTCGACGCGCGCCGCCGACGGCTACCGGCGGATCAGCGACCTGGCCCTGCTCTGCGGTCACATCGGCGCGCTCACCCAGGTGCTGGCCGAGGAACGTGACAACACCGCCTGGTTCGTCGCCCTCGGCCGTCCGGTGGGCGACCTGGAGCGGATGCGGGTGAGGGCGGAGCTGGTCGACGACGCGGCCCGGCACGTCCGCGACACCGGCACCCTGCTCGCCGCGGAGGCCGGGGGCCGCACCCGTGACGAGATCCGGACCGCGATCGCCCGCCTGGACGATCTCCGCACGCTGCGCGCGCAGGCCCTGAGCCCGGCCGCGTCACCCGACGCGGTCGTCGTGGCCTACGGCGCGGTCGTCGCCGATCTGCTCTCCGTGTACGGGGAACTCGGCAAGGGCGGCGACGACGTCCTGTTCGGGCAGGCGCTGGCCCTGGACGCGCTCGCCCGCGCCAAGGAGGCCGTCTCGCTCCAGCGGGCGCTGCTGACCGTGGCGCTGGTCGACGGACGGCTCGACCGGGAGCGGCTGGAGCGGTTCCTCGGGGCTGTCTCCGCCGAGCGCGAGGAGCGCGAGGTCTTCGCCGCCGAGGCCACCCCCCGTGACCGGGAGCTGTTCGAGGCGTCCGTCAACGGCCGTGTCACCGGCCGGGCCGAGGCCCTGCGCGAGCCGCTCCTGCTCCGCGCGACCTCCGGGGCCTCGCTGAGCGGACCCGGCCCGGCACGCGGGAACGGCGCCGAAACGCGGGCCGGAGAGCGGGCCGAGGCGTGGTACGGCGCGGCCACCGCCGTCGTCGACTCCATGCGCGAGATGGAGAGGCTGCACGCCCAGGACATCGCGGCGCGCGGCCGGCGGCTCGGCGACGCCGAGCGGGACCACGCGCTGCTGGTCGCCACGGCCGTCGCGATCCTGCTGGCCCTCGTACTGGCGATCACCGCCGGGGTGGCACGTTCCCTCGTCGGGCCGCTGCGGCGTCTTCGCGGCGAGGCGCTGGAGGTCGCGGGGGAGCGGCTGCCCGCGTACGTCCGCAGGGTCCGCGAGTCGCGCGACGGCGAGGTCGTCGCGGACGTGGAGCCGATCGGCGTGCCGGGCCGCGACGAGATCGGCGAGGTCGCCCGGGCGTTCGACGAGGTCCACCGGCAGGCCGTGCGGCTGGCGGGGGACGAGGCCAGGCTGCGCCACACCGTGAACGCGATGTTCGTCAGCCTCTCCCGGCGGAGCCAGACCCTGGTGGAGCGCCAGCTCGGCCTGGTCGAGCGGCTCGAACGCGGCGAGCGCGACGACCAGCGGCTCGCCGACCTGTTCGAGCTCGACCACCTCGCCACCAGGATGCGCCGCAACGGCGAGAACCTGCTCGTCCTGGCCGGGCACGAGGTGGCGCGCCGCCGGAGGCAGCCGGTCGAGCTCGTGGACGTGGTCAGGGCCGCGCTGTCGGAGGTGGAGAGCTACGACAGGGTGACGAACCGGGTCCGGTCGGAGGTCGCGGTGGCCGGTCCCGCGGTGAGCGACGTGGTCCACCTCCTCGCCGAGCTGGTGGAGAACGCGCTCTCGTTCTCGCGGACGGACACCCGCGTCACGGTGTCCGCGAACCGGATCGGCGGCGGCGGCGTGATGGTCTCGGTGGCCGACCAGGGCATCGGCCTGACCCGGGAGGAGATCTCCCGCGTCAACCTGCGGCTGGCCGGTCCGCAGGACGCCGACGCCTCGGTCGCCCGGCACATGGGCCTGTTCGTGGTCGGCCGCCTCGCCCGCAGGCACGGCATCGGCGTCCGGCTGCATCCCCAGGACTCGGGGGTGACCGCGATGGTCCTGATCCCGGAGTCGCTGCTCGTCCACCCGCCCGCCGCACCGCCGCCGGGCGGCCTCGCCACCGTCGGGAACCTGCCCGCGGGAGTGGTCCCCCTCCCGGCGGGCGTGGCCGGTCCGCCGTCGCCGTCGCCGTCGCCGTACGTTTCCGGCCCGCCGCTCTCCGCACCGGTGGGTTCCTGCTCCGCGTGGGCGCCGGAGCCCTTCCCGGGAGGGCCCGCGGCGGGCGGCGCGCCGTCGGCCGGGGCGCAGGCCCCGCCGCCGGAACGGGAGGACGACTTCCTGCCGATCTTCGAGTCGATGGAGAACGACCGTTCCGAGGCCGGGAGGGACGACCGTGCGGGGTGACGGCCGGGAGGACGGGGACGGGCACGGGGGCGGCGACGGCGGTGACAGGGAGGCGACCGGGCGGAGGGTCCCCTACGGCCGCGTGCCGGCGTACGGGGAGGCGGTCGAGGAGGAGAGCTCGCTGGTCCGCATGTACGCCGTGACCGGCGGGCGCACCGTCCCCAGCGGCGGGCTCGCCATGGAGGCGCTGGTCTCGACCGCGACCGCCGACCGGCTCGGCCTGTCCTACGTCCGGGAGTACCGCCTGATCAGTGACCTGTGCCGGCGGATCCACTCGGTGGTGGAGATCTCCGCGCTGCTGGGCGTCCCCCTGGGCGTCGCCCGCGTCCTGGTCTCCGACATGGAGGCCGAGGGGCTGGTACGGGTCCATCGTCCCCGTCTGGACGCGGGCCGGCCGGGGCCCGCCGTGCTGGAGCGCGTCCTGGGCGGCCTCGACCGGCTCTGACGGCCGCGCGGGCCCGGCCGGGCTCACACCGGACCGAGCGCCGGGCCGCGCGCCGGCAGGCCCGCCCGTCGTCCCGCCCCGTCCCGCCCCGTCCCGCCCCGTCCCGCCCCGTCCCGCCCCGTCCCGCCCCGTCCCGCCCCGTCCCGTCTCGGTGTGTCGGTGTGTCGGTGCGTCGGTGCGTCAGTTCGGGGTGAGCCACCAGCGGGCCGCGACGAGCTCGGCCACCAGCGTCTCGGTCAGCAGCGCGACCTCGGGGTCGTCGTCGTGCCGGTAGCGGACCGAGGCCGCGCCGCCGGGCAGGTCGCCGCCGACGGTCAGGACGGTCGAGCCCCGCTGCCGGATCCAGTCCATGGCCTGCTCGTCGTACCGGGAGCCGGGGAACAGGATCGCGCGGTAGTCGAGCGTCTTGGTGAGGTAGACGTCCACGTGGGCCCAGTCGCCGGTCTCGCACGCGTCGGCGGGCCTGCGCGGGCCCTCACGGACCATCAGGGCCGACTGCTCGGCGGAGGACAGGCGCTCGGCCGGGGCGATCGTGTAGACGCCGTGCGGGCCGTCGAGCAGGGCCGCCGCCCCCTCCAGCCACTCCGCGCGCCGGTCGAGCAGGTCGGTGGTGGCCTCGGCGGTACGCAGCAGCAGGCCGGGCACGTCCCGGCCGGGAGTGGCGAGGCCGCTTCGGGCTGTGGGGTCGTCCGGTGTGAGGTCGCTCTGAGCGGTGAGGCCGTTTCGCGCGGTGGAGGCGTCCGGTGTGAGGCCGGCCTGAGCTGTGGGGTGGGCGGTGAGGCGGGCGGTGAGCGCCAGGAGCAGGGCCAGGGTGTGCTGGAAGGTCCGGCAGGACACGCCGCCGCGCTCCTCGCCCGCGAGCATCGGCACCACCAGGTCGGCGCCCTCGGTGACGGGCGAGTCCGGGGCGTTGGTCAGCGCGAGCACGAAGGAGCGGCCCCGGTGGCGGGCGACCGCGTCCAGGGTCTCCCGGCTGCCGCCGGTGGCGGAGATCGCGACCACCAGCGTCCCGGGACCGGGCGGGTACGACGACGCGGCGGAGGCGTACTCGGCCACCGCGTCCACCCCCGCCGCCCGCATCCGCAGCGCGGCCACCCGGGCGGCGTAGCGGGAGCTGCCCATGCCCAGCAGGAGCACCCGCCGGACCGGCACGGGGATCGCCGAGAACGGGTCGCCCGCCGCCAGGGCGTCGGCCAGGGCGGCCAGCGCGGCGGGCTTGGCCTCCAGGTCGGCGAGGTAGAGGTCGGGGATCACGTGCTCTCCTTCGTCGGGAACGCGGGTGCCGGACGCGGGCGCCGGAGTACGCGGGTGCGGGTCGCGCCGGGGCGCGGGGACGGGTGAGCTTCTGAAGAGCCTGAAGAGCCTGAAGAGCCGGTGAAGCCGACGAGGCCGAGGGCGCCGGGGGCGCCGGGGGCGCCGTTCACGGGTATCGGGAGCGCAGCACGCCCATCGGGGCGTAGCGCCAGCGGGGCAGGTGCCGGGCGGCGTAGACCAGCTCGCGGCACTCCTGCTCGATCTCGAACGCGGCCGTCAGGGAACGGTCCAGCAGGGCGGCGTGCCCCAGCGCGGTCAGCCGCGCCAGGTAGGCGTCCTCCAGGAGGGCGCGGGACGCGGCGGACCATCCGGCGATCTCCGACGGGGAGGCGTCGCGGCGCAGGATCGCGACCTGGCCGGCGTGCTCGACGCTCGTGGTGAGCTGGGCGAGGTCGCGGGCGGCGGGCTGGAAGGGGTCGGCGCCGGTGACGGTCGGGTTCCCGTCGAAGTCGATCACCGCGTACCCGTCCCGCCAGCGGAGCACCTGGCCGACGTGCAGGTCACCGTGGATGCGGATCAAAGATCCGGTGCCGGGGGAGGCGGTGCCCCCGGTGACGTCCGGGGCGGAGCCGGAGGCGGGGGAGGCCAGGGGGGCCAGGCCCGCGCGGAGCGCGCCCGCGCGGGACGCCAGCCAGTCGCCGTCCTCGCCGCCGGTCAGGGCCAGCGCCTCCCGCAGCGCCTCGTCCGCCCGGAGCCACCAGGCGCTCCTCTCACCGGCGGGTACGGGCGCGGCGTGCCGTACCGGGGCGGGGATGACCGGCGAGGGGGTCGCCATCGCCGCGTGCAGTTCGGCGGCGAGGGCGCCCAGGTCGGAGGCGAAGGCGGTGGTGCCCGCGACGGCCTCGTCCACGCACCACTCCCAGCCGTCCACCGCCTCGGGCAGGTAGGCGGTGACCAGGGCCACCAGCGACTCGGAGCCGTCGGCGGCGCGGCGCGAGACGGACGCGTACGGCGTGGCGGTCGCGGTGAAACCGGTCGCGGTCAGGTGCGCGAACACCTCGGGCGCCGGCTGGGGGAACGGCGCGGGAGGGGTGAGCCACTTGACCACCACCCGCTCGCCGACGACCACGGACCGGTTGGTCTGATCGACATTGAAGCTCCGTTCAGTAGATCCGGCCGCTGCGAGGCCCCGATGGGCCGATGACGATTGAGTGTCGATTGAAAGACGCTCGTGGGTCGCGACGGGGAGCGGCCGGAAGTGCCGTACGGCGAACGTTCCGGTCTCCTCGCAGGTCAGAGCGTCGAGCAGGGCGGCGGTCCGTCCGTCGCCGGCCTCGGGGACCGTGTCCAGTCCGTCCCAGATTGAAGGTGGATTTAACAAACGGACCAAACTTTCCTGGGCTGATGTCGGTGTCAGTCTTGCTCACGTTAATGTTGGCTGCAACACTCCTGCTTTGGTCTGCCGTGCCCCCACACGGCCGGTCTGCCCCATTTGTCTGAATTCTTAAGGAGTAGCGGCCGTGCCCCGCACTCACATCCGTCGTCTTCCGGCCGCCGCCCTGGCCGCCGGCCTCGCACTCGCGATCTCGGCCTGTGGCGGGGAGTCCGCCGACACCGCCGCGGCCCCCGCCGCGAACGCCTCGTCCGCGCAGCTCGACCCCAACGCCGACCTGTCCAAGCAGAGCCTCACCATCTCCGTCTGGGACGGCTACACGCCCAAGGAGCTGGCGGCCGAGGTCAAGAGCAAGCTCAAGACCGACCTCAAGGTGACGCTCCACGACACCAACGAGACGATCATGGCGAAGCTGACCAGCGGGGCCGACACCGGCCTCGACGTGGCCTTCGTCTCCGGCCAGTACGCCCAGGCCCTCAACGAGGCCGGCCTGCTGGAGCCGCTGCACCCCGAGCTGATCCCCAACCTCGCGAACCTCTACCCCGAGGCCAAGGAACTCTCCTACGACAAGGGCAACGTCTTCTCGGTCCCCTACACCTGGGGCACCACCGGCATCTGCTACCGGACCGACCTGGTGAAGACGCCGCCGAAGAGTTGGAACGATCTTCTCGACCCTCCGGCCGAGGCGCTCAGGAAGGTCACCATGATGACCACCGAGCGCTGGCTTGCCCTGCCCGCCATCAAGGCGCTGGGCTACTCGGTCAACACCAGGAACGACGACGAGATCGCCAAGGTGAAGGCCAAGCTGCTGGAGGCCAAGCCGAAGCTGCTGGGCTACGACGACACGACGTTCGGCGACAAGCTCAAGAGCGGCGAGGCCGTGATGGTCGAGGCGTGGGACGGCTGGTGCCCGACCACCGAGAAGAACATCAAGTTCACGGTGCCCCAGGAGGGCAGCGACCTGTGGGTGGACACCATGGTCGTGCTGAAGTCCTCCAAGAACAAGGAGGCGGCGCACGCCTTCGTCAACTACATCCTGGACCCGAAGGTGCACGGCTGGGCCGCGGAGAACATCCTCTACAAGGTCCCGAACAAGGCCGCCATGGACGCGATGGACGCCAAGCTCAAGGCCGACAACGCCCCGCTCCAGATGACCCCCTCCGACCTGCTCAAGGGTGAGTCGATCATCGACCTGGGCGAGGACTCGGCGAAGTTCACCAGGCTCGCGACCGAGGTCGCGACCAAGCAGTGACACGTTCCACCGTTTCCGGCGCGTCCGTGAGGTCACGGGCGCGCCGTTCGCGCGCCCTGGGGAGACTCGTCTTCCTGGGGCCCGGCCTGACGTACCTGATCGTCCTGCTGCTGGTCCCGCTGGCGCTGCTGATCGGCTTCACGCTGTTCCGCAGGGGCCGTTTCGGCGGGATCGTCTACGAGGTGACCGGGGAGAACTTCACCCGGCTGATCGACCCCCTCTACCTGGAGGTGCTGCTCGGCTCGCTGAAGCTGGCCGGCATCGCCACGCTGATCACCCTGCTGCTCGGCTACCCGACGGCCTACCTCATCGCCCGGTTGCCGGGCAGGTGGAAGACCGTCGCGCTGGTCGCGATCGTGCTGCCGTTCTGGACGAACTTCCTGATCCGCATCTACGCCTGGATCGTCCTGCTGAGCGGCCCCGGGCTGGTCAACGGCGTGCTGCTGGACCTGGGGCTGATCGAGCGTCCGCTGGAGCTGCTCTACAACCAGGGCACGATCGTCGTCGGCCTGGTCTACTCCTATCTGCCGCTGATGGTGCTGCCGCTGTACGCGGCGATCGAGCGGCTGGACCCGCAGCTCCGCGAGGCCTCGGCCAACCTCGGCGCCTCGCCGGCGCGCACGTTCGCCTCGGTGACGCTGCCGCTGACCCTGCCCGGCGTCGTCACCGGCTGCCTGTTCGTGTTCGTGCCGAGCTTCGGCAACTTCATCATCCCCGAGCTGCTCGGCGGCGGCCGTTCCATCATGGTCGGCAACCTGATCAGGGACCAGTTCCTCAAGGCGCGCGACTGGCCGTTCGGGTCCACCCTGGTACTGGCGCTGCTGGCCGTGCTGGTCGTCCTGCTGCTGCTGCAGGCCTGGAGTGCCCGACGTGCGTAGATCCCGTCTGCTGTACGTGCCCTTCTGGGTGTCGTACGTCTTCCTGTACACGCCGATCGTCGTGCTGGTGGCGATGTCGTTCAACGCCGGGGAGTCCCCCTACGTCTACGAGGGGTTCAGCCTCGACTGGTACGGCGTGCTCGCCCAGAACGAGAGGATCCGCGAGGGCCTGGTCAACACGCTGATCGTGGCCGCGGGCTCCACCGCGCTGGCCACGGTGCTGGGCACCCTGCTGGCCGTGGGCCTGGTCCGCCACACCCGGTCGCGGGCGCTGGACGCGCTCGGCATGCTGCCCGCGGTCCTGCCGGACCTGGTGCTCGGCATCGGCCTGCTGGTCTTCTACGCCACGATCCGCTCGACCCTGGGCCTGCACTCGGTGCTGCTGGCGCACACCGTGTTCGGCACGGCGTTCGTCACCGCGGTGGTCCGCACCCGGCTCACCCACGCCGACACCTCCCTGGAGGAGGCGTCCAGGGACCTGGGCGCCACCCCGCTGACCACGTTCGCCCGCGTCACGCTGCCGCAGCTCGCGCCGGGCATCGTGGCAGGTGCGCTGCTGGCGTTCACGCTGTCCGTCGACGAGTTCGTCATCGCGTTCTTCACGGCGGCCCCCACCACGCCGACCCTGCCCATCGTCATCTACTCAATGGTCCGCTTCGGGGTCACCCCCGAGATCAACGCGCTGGCCACGCTGCTGCTGCTGGTGAGCTTCACCGTGGTGATCGTGGCCCAGCGGATGACCCGACTGACGGAGTCCCTGTCCTGATGCTGAAGATCACGGGAGTCGGCCGCCGGTTCGGCGACGTCACGGCCCTGTCGGACGTCTCCCTGGAGATCCGGCAGGGTGAGTTCTTCGCGCTGCTGGGCCCCAGCGGGTGCGGCAAGACGACGCTGCTGCGGATCCTGGCGGGCTTCGAGTCGCCCGACGAGGGGACCGTCACGCTCGACGGCGAGGACCTGCTCGCCAGGCCGGCCCACCGCCGCCCGGTCAACCTGATGTTCCAGTCGTACGCGCTGTTCCCGCACATGACCGTGGCCAAGAACGTCGCCTACGGCCTGGAGCGGGAGCGGTTGGACCGCTCCGAGGTGCGCCGCAGGGTCGGCGAGGTGCTGGAGAAGGTCGGCCTCGGCGCGACGGCCGGTCGCAGGCCGCAGCAGCTGTCGGGCGGCCAGCGGCAGCGGGTCGCGCTGGCCCGCGCGATCGTCAAGCGCCCGCGCCTGCTGCTGCTGGACGAGCCCCTGTCGGCGCTGGACAAGAAGGTGCGCGCGGAGATGCAGCTGGAGCTCAAGCGGCTGCAGGACGAGGTCGGCATCACCTTCGTCGTGGTCACCCACGACCAGGAGGAGGCCATGTCGCTGGCCGACCGGATCGCGGTCTTCGACACCGGGCGGGTCGAGCAGGTGGACGCCCCGGTCGAGCTGTACGAGCGCCCGCGCACCCCGTTCGTCGCCGGTTTCGTCGGCGCCAACAACCTCTTCGCGGGCCGGGCCTGCCCGGCGGGGCTGGCCGCGGACGGCCTCGGCGTCCTGCCCGGCGTGTCCACGCTGCCCGACGGCACGCCCGCGCTGCTCGCCGTGCGTCCCGAGCGCCTGAGGCTGGGCGCCCAGGGGGTGCTGCGCGGCGAGGTCGTCGACGTGAGCTTCTACGGCGGCGTCTCGCACGTGTCGGTCCTGGTCGCCGGGCGTCCGGCGCCGGTCCTGGTGGCCGTGCAGGGGGCCACCCGGGCCCGCGCGGGCTCGCCGGTGGCGCTCGGCTGGGCGGAGGCGGACGGGGTGCTGATCCCTCAATGAGACGACGTGAGCGGGTGGCCCGTCGCGGTCCTGGCGTAGTCGAGGATGAGGTCCGCCGCCTCCTGCGGGCCGATCACCGGATGGCGGGCCGTTATGCGGTAGCCGTAGGCGTCCTCCAGCGCGACCAGGTTGCGGGCGACGGTCAGGCACTCGCCGGACAGCGAGAAGGTCCCCAGGGCGGTGCCGGTGTCGAGGATGCTCTGGTAGAGCGAGACCTGGCGGTCGTAGAGGGTGGTCAGCAGGAGCGCGTACATCCTGTTGCGGGACGCGGCGCCGCCGAGCTCGTTGAGCAGCCGCACGTCCGGGTCGTCCGGTCCGTGCGGCAGCCCGGAGCGGACGGTGACCACGAGTTTCTCCGCGGGGTCGCGCATCCCGGCGATCCGCTTGAGCCTCTGCTCGTAGAAGCGCTCCATGCCGGCGTGGTGGGCGTCGACCAGCAGCTCGCTGAGGCGGGGGTAGTGGTAGAGGACGGCTCCGGAGGTGAGCCCGGCCTCCTCGGCGACGTGGGTGAGGTGCACTCCCTCGGTGCCGTGCCTGATGATCGCGCGGTGTGCGGCCGCGATGAGATCCAGGCGCCTGTCCGCCCGTCCCTTACGCGTCATGCTTCCCCGCTCTTCGAAGACCACGCTCTGTGCCGGGGTCCATAGTGACCCTTCCCCAGGGTTTTTGCCACCCGGGAATTACACCGTTCTTCACAAAGCCGTAAACCCCCAGACGCAAGGAGGCGTGATGTCACTCACGATCCTGTTCATGCCGGAGAGTGCCTACGGGCCGACGAACAACTGCATCGGCATCGGCGACATTCTTCGCCGGCGCGGGCACCGGGTCGTGTTCGCGGCCGAGGCCTCGTGGAAGGGGAAACTGGAGGCGCTCGGATTCGAGGAGGACCTGGTCGACCTCGCGCCGCCGTCGGAGGAGGAACAGGACGCCGGGCAGTTCTGGAAGGACTTCATCAGGGACACCGCCCCCGAGTACCGCAGGTCCACGCTGGAGCAGCTGGAGACGGTCACCAAGCCGATCTGGGACGCCCTCGTCGACGGCGTCAAATACTGCGAGCCCCGGCTGAAGGAGATCATCGAGCGCGTCCGCCCGGACGTCGTCGTCGAGGACAACGTCATCACGTTCCCGGCGCTGCTGACGGCCGGCAAGCCGTTCGTGCGGATCGTCTCGTGCAACCCGCTGGAGGTGCGCGGCGAGGGCGTGGCCCCGGTCTTCTCCGGGCTTCCCGCCGGCGACCGCTCGCAGTGGGCGGCCTTCTCCGCCGAGTACGACCGCACCCACCGCGAGATCTGGACCGCCTTCGACGAGTGGGTCGTCGCCCAGGGCGCGCCGCCCCTGCCCGACCTGGACTTCATCCACGAGGGCGACCTCAACCTGTACGTCTTCCCCGAGATCCTCGACTACACGGGCGCCCGGCCGCTGGGCGCCACCTGGCACCGGCTGGACTCCTCGGTCCGCGAGACCGAGGGGGAGTTCGAGCTGCCCGCCTCGCTGGCCGGCCGTGAGGGCGCGCTGGTCTACTTCTCGCTGGGCTCGCTCGGCTCGGCGGACGTCTCGCTGATGCAGCGGGTGATCGACGTGCTGGCGACCACCCCGTACCGCTTCATCGTCTCCATGGGCCCGCTGCACGAGGAGATCAGGCTCGCCGGGAACATGTGGGGCGCCGAGTTCGTGCCGCAGACCACGATCATCCCCATGGTCGACCTGGTCATCACGCACGGCGGCAACAACACCGTGACCGAGGCGCTGCACTTCGGCAAGCCGATGATCCTGCTGCCGCTCTTCTGGGACCAGTACGACAACGCCCAGCGCGTCCACGAGCTCGGCTACGGCGTGCGCCTGGCCACCTACGCCTTCGCCGACGAGGAGCTGACCGGCGCGCTGGAGCGCCTGCTGGGCGACACCGCGCTGCGCGAGCGCCTCGCCGCCGCGGGTGCGGAGATCCGCGGGCGCGACGGCCTGCGCAGGGCCGCCGACCTGATCGAGCGGGCCGGCGCCTGACGCCCCCTCGCCCCACCACCACGGAAGAGGCCCCATGGGTACGTTGATCAACCCGGCGACCGGCGAGGCGCTGCCGCGCGCGGCCGACACCCCGGTCGCCGAGGTGGCCGCGGCGGTGCGGCGGGCACGCGCCGCGTTCGAGGAGTGGGGCGCGAGGATCCCGGCCGAGCGGGCCAGGGTGCTGCTGCGCTTCGCCGACCTCGTCGAGGCCGACGCCGAGGAGCTCACCCGGCTGGAGGTCGCCGAGACCGGCAAGCCCGCCGCGGTCTTCCGCGACGGCGAGCTGCCGTTCGCCGCGGACAACCTGCGCTTCTTCGCCGGGGCGGCCCGCTCGCAGGACGGCACCGGGGCGGGTGTGTTCAGCGCCGGCTACACCTCGGTCATGGTGCGCCGCCCGGTCGGCGTCGTCGGCTCGATCGCCCCGTGGAACTTCCCCCTGGTGATGGCGGTGTGGAAGATCGGCCCGGCGCTCGCCGCCGGGAACGCCGTGGTGATCAAGCCCGCGCCGCAGACGCCGGGCACCACGCTGCGGCTGGCGGAGCTGTTCGCCCGCGCCGGGGCGCCCGACGGGCTGCTGCAGGTCGTGCTGGGCGACGCCGAGGTGGGCCAGGCGCTCGTCACCGATCCCGGCGTGGACATGGTGAGCGTCACCGGCTCCACCGAGACCGGCCGGGCCGTGATGCGCGGCGCGGCGGGCTCGCTCAAGCGGGTCCACCTGGAGCTCGGCGGCAAGGCCCCCGCGCTGGTGTTCGACGACGCCGACCTGGCCGCGATGGCCACGGGCGTGGCGATGGGCGCCACCTACAACACCGGCCAGGACTGCACGGCCGCGACGCGCGTCTACATCTCCCGCGGGATCTACGACGAGGCGGTCGAGGCGTTGCGCGCGACGCTGGAGCGCGTCCGGCCGGGCGATCCGTGGGACCCGGCGTCCGACATCGGGCCGCTGATCTCGGCCGGTCACCGCGAGCGCGTGCACGGGTTCGTCGAGCGCGCCCGCGCGCGGGGCACCTCGGTGCTGTGCGGCGGCGCGCTTCCTGAGGGGCCCGGCTTCTACTACCCGCCCACGCTGGTGGCCGGGGCCGCCCAGGACAGCGAGATCGTCCAGGGCGAGCTTTTCGGTCCTGTCCTGGTCGCCCTGCCCTTCGACGGGGAGGACGAGGCGGTGCGCCTCGCCAACGACACCCCCTACGGGCTGGCCTCCTCGGTCTGGTCCGGTGACGTGGCCAGGGCGCTGCGCGTCTCGCACCGCCTGGACGTCGGCGTGACCTGGGTGAACGACCACCTGCCCATCGCCTCGGAGGCGCCGCACGGCGGGGTCAAGGGCAGCGGGTTCGGCAAGGACATGAGCCAGGAGGCGGTCGGGGAGTACTCGGTGACCCGCCATCTGATGATCAAGCATCAGGCGCCGGAGGTGAGAGATTCTTTTCGGCCAGCCTGAAAACTTTGATACGGTAGATCCCTTTTATAGGAGTCTGCCGATACTTACTCCATTCGAAGTGACATAAAGGATGTGCTTCACATTGCTTCCGCCGCTTCCCAGTCCGGCGAGGGGTTACGCAGGCCAGTGAATACACAAGACCACCGGACCCACCGGACGGCAGAGACGGGCCACCGGACGTCAGGGGTGGGCAGCCGCCTCCTGCCGGCGAACTGGCGCGTGCGGCCCCGCCTGGTCGCGCTGATCCTGCTCCCGACCGCCGCCGCCGTCCTGCTCTCCGGTCTCCAGCTCACCACCGCCCTGTCCACGGCCGGCGAGTACCGCCGGATGACCGAGGTCGCCTCGCTCGTCGAGTCGCTCGGCACCCTCTCCCACGAGATGGCCGAGGAACGCGACCTCACCGCCTGGTACGTCGCCGGCGGCACCCGCGCCCGGCTCACCCGGGTCAGGGACCAGCGCCTGGTGGTCGACCGGACCGGCGAGCAGGTGAGCCTCGCCATCGACGCCCTGGAGCAGTCGCAGGCGGCCCGCGTCCGCTCCGAGGCCGCCCAGGTCAAGCGCTGGCTCGACGGCCTCCCTGGCCTGCGCAGGCTGATGACCGACGGCAGCGTGCTGCCCCGCGCGGCCCTCGGCATGTACAGCCGCATGATCGGCGACTTCATCACCCTCCACGACGACCTGGGCCGCAGCGGCGGCGACGAGCGCCTCATCGGCGACGCGCTCGCGCTGGGCGCGCTGAGCCGGGCCAAGGAACAGGTCGCGCGGCAGCGGGGCACCCTGCTGGTCAGCTTCCTGGACCGCAAGTTCGACTTCGACGACCCGGCCGACCTGCTGGGCGCGTACCGCAGCCAGCAGAGCGAGGAGAACGCCTTCCGGGCGACCGCCGCCGCCGGCCAGATCCAGCAGTTCGGCACGGTGGTCGGCGGCACGCAGGCCATCCAGGCCAACACCATGCGCACCCTGGTCATGTCGCTCATGCGGGAGAACAAGCCGCTGGAGCGCATCGGCCCGAGCTGGCTCAGGAGCGCCGAGGTCTGGTACAACGCCGCCTCCGCCGAGGTGGACGGCATGCGGACCGTCGAGCGCGGCCTGAGCGCCGCGGTGGTCGCCCGCAGCCGGGCGCTGGAGAGCGCCGAGCAGCGCAACGCCATCGTCTCCGGCGCCTCGATCCTGGTCCTGCTGGTACTGATCCTGTTCATCACCGCCTGGGTGGCCGGCACGCTCGTCCGGCCGCTGCGCAAGCTGCGCAGCGAGGCGCTGGAAGTGGCCGGCAACCGGCTCCCCGAGACCGTCCGGGTGCTGCGGGAGTCGGGCGACCACGCCCCCGACGTCGAGGTGCCCTCCATCGGGGTGTCCTCCCGCGACGAGATCGGGGAGGTGGCCCGCGCCTTCGACGAGGTCCACCGCGAGGCCATCCGGCTGGCGGGCGACGAGGCCCGGCTGCGCAGCAACATCAACTCGATGTTCGTCAACCTCTCCCGGCGCACCCAGTCGCTGGTGGAACGCCAGATCGACCTCATCGACGACCTGGAGCAGGGCGAGCAGGACGAGGGCCGGCTGGGCAGCCTCTTCAAGCTGGACCACCTGGCCACCCGCATGCGCCGCAACTCCGAGAACCTCCTGGTCCTCGCCGGCCAGGAGCAGAGCCGCCGCTGGAGCGAGCCGGTCCCGCTGAGCGACGTGGTCCGCGCCTCGCTGTCGGAGGTCGAGAACTACGAGCGGGTCAACCTCCGGGTCGAGCCGGGCACCTCGATCATCGGACAGGCCGTCAACGACATCGTCCACCTGGTCGCGGAGCTGGTGGAGAACGCGATCTTCTTCTCGCCGCAGGACACCAAGATCACGGTGACCAGCAACGGCAACGAGATGGGCACCGTCATCCTGGCGGTCACCGACTCCGGCATCGGCATGAGCGACGAGGAGCTGGCCGAGGCCAACCGGCGGCTGGCCGAGCCCCCCGCGGTGGACCTGTCGGTCTCCCGGCGGATGGGCCTGTTCGTGGTCGGCCGCCTGGCCATGCGCCACGGCATCAGGGTCCAGCTCAGGCGGCCGGACACCGGCGGGCTGAGCGCCGTCGTGCTGCTGCCCGCGCAGGTGGTGGCCCAGGCCACCATGACGCCGGAGATGGCCATGGCGGGACAGGGCGGGCCGCCCGGCTCCTTCGGCGGTCCCGGCGTCCCGTTCGGGTCCGCGCCCGCCGCCGACCCGTTCGCCGCGATGAACCCCGACCCGTTCGGCACGGCAGGGCGGTCCGACGCGTTCGGCGCGGCGCGCAGGCCCGGCCCGTTCGGGTCCGCGCCCGGCACCGGCACGTTCGGCACCGTCCCGGCCGGTGCCTCCGGCGCGGACCGGAACCAGGACCCGTTCGCCCCGGCGCCCGGCGCCGGGACGTTCGGCGCGGCGCAGCGGCCCGACCCGTTCGCCTCGGCACCGGGTCCCGACCCGTTCGCCTCGGCACCGGGTCCCGACCCGTTCGCCTCGGCGCCCGGTCCCGGCGCGTTCGGCGCCGCGCCCGGTGCCGACCCGTTCGCCTCCGCGTCCGACGCGGGCGCGTTCGGTGCCGATCCGTTCGCCTCGGCGTCCGGTGCGGGTGGGTTCGGCGCAGGGAACGGGGGCCGGCCCTCGGACGACGGCGGGCGGCCCGCGCCGTCGTTCGGCCAGGCGTCGTTCGGCCAGGCGTCGGCGGACCTCTGGTCGGGGCCGACGGTGTCGGCCTCGGCGGTGGAGGACATGTGGTCGTCGCCGCTGACACCGGCTCCGGCGCCGTCGTTCCCCTCGACCGGGCCGGAGCACTCCTCGTCCGAACCCTGGTCGGCGCGGCGGTCCGAGCCGCTGGACAGCACCCAGGCCCTTCCCGCGGTGAACTACTCACCGACCGAACCCGATCCCGAGGAGTTCCTGCCGATCTTCGCGGCGGTGGGATCGGACTGGTTCCGCACCGCCGCGTCCGGGAACGGGCGGGAGCACGACGCCGAGCCCGGGACGGCGCCCGAGCCCGGGGCGTCCGGCGAACCCGTCACCGAACAGGTGGCGGGACAGGCCGACGAGCGGATCGCCCCGTCCGGTGGCGAGGGCAGGCCGCGCCCGCTGGAACAGCGGGTCAGGCGAGGCCCGCAGGGATTGGAGACCCAGAACATCCCGCAGATCTCGCACTCCTCCCCGGCGGCCCCGGCGGCCCCGTCGTTCCCGGAGTCCCCGGCGGCGTCCCTGCCGCCGTCCCTGTCGCCGTCGTCGCCGTCGTCGCCGCCGCTTCCGCGGCGCCAGCCCAGGCACCCCGAGCAGCCGTCGCAGGCCGCGCCGCAGGCCCCGCGGCAGCCGGAGCCGCTCGCGGCCGGTCCCGCCGACAGGCAGCCGTGGAGCAGCCCGTCCGACCAGGGCTGGGCCGCCGCGGAGACCGCCAAGAAGCCCGTGGAGGGCGGCGTGACCGGCGCCGGCCTGCCCAAGCGGGTCCCCAAGGCGAACCTCGTCCCCGGGTCCGCCCCGGCGGCCGCCTCGGCGCCCGCCGCGCCGATGCCGCCGGTATCCGCGGAACGGGTGCGCAGTCGTCTGTCCAGTTTCCAGCAAGGCGTACGGCAGGGCCGCGCCGAGATGAGTGAGCGCGCCAACGCCGTCGAGGGAGAGAACCAGCAGTGAACAACCAACTCAGTCAGGCCGCACGCGGCTTCAACTGGCTGATCACCGAGTTCGTCAAGGAGATGCCGGGGGTGGCGCACGCGGTGATCGTCTCCGCGGACGGGCTTCCGCTGGCCTACTCCCAGGGCTTCCCCCGGGATCGGGCCGACCAGCTCGCCGCGATCACGGCCGGCCTGATCAGCCTCACCCAGGGCGCCTCGCGGGTCTTCGAGGGCGGCCCCGTGGCACAGACGGTGATCGAGATGCAGCGCGGCCTGCTGCTGACGATGTCGATCAGCGACGGTTCCGCGCTGGCCGTGCTGGCCTCACCGGACTGCGACATGGGCCTCGTGGCCTACCAGATGACCCTGCTCGCAGAACGTGCCGGCCAGGCGCTCACGCCTGCTCTCCGCGCCGAGCTGCAGTCGGTACAGCGATAGGGGGGTGATATGGACGCACCAGGCTGGCACGGCCCGGGGGAGGACCCCCTTGCCACGCCTCAGGCCAAGAGCGGGCGAGATCGTCTGATCCGCCCCTACGCTGTTACGGGGGGCAGGACCGCTCCCCGGGTACAGCTCGCTCTCGAGGCCCTGGTCACCTCGGCGACGTTCGCGAGCATGGATCCCGCCGCTCTCTCCATGCTCTCCACGGAATACCAGGCGATCATTACACTGTCCCGTCAGGTGCGTTCGGTCGCCGAGCTCTCGGCCCTGTTACGCATGCCGCTCGGCGTGACCCGGGTGCTGATCGCGGACATGGCGGCCGAGGGCCTGGTGCAGATCCATCAGCCGTCACTGGATGCGGGTAAACCGGATCTCAATCTGCTTGAAAGGGTGCTCAGTGGGCTTCGCAGGCTCTGACGCCGGAATGACGTCGACGAAGATCGTCGTCGCCGGCGGGTTCGGTGTCGGCAAGACGACCTTCGTCGGTGCGGTCTCCGAGATCATGCCGCTGACCACGGAAGCGGTGATGACGGAGGCCAGTGCGGACGTCGACGACCTCTCGCACATTCCGTCGAAGCGGACCACCACGGTCGCCATGGACTTCGGCCGTGTCTCTCTGGACCGCGACCTGATCCTGTACCTGTTCGGTACGCCGGGTCAGCACCGGTTCTGGTTCATGTGGGACGACCTCGTCAAGGGGGCGATCGGCGCGGTCGTGCTGGTCGACACCCGGCGGCTGGCCGACAGCTTCCCGGCGATCGACTACTTCGAGGAGGCCGGCCTGCCGTTCGTCGTGGCCCTCAACGGGTTCGGCGGATCACACATCCACGGCGAGGAGGAGGTGCGGGAGGCCCTGACGGTCTCCCCGCACATCCCCATCGTCCGGACCGACGCCCGCTCCCGTGACGCCGTGAAGTCGACGCTGATCGCTCTCGTCGAGCACGTCCTCACGCTGCGGGTCTGACGTCCCGGCCGGGCCTCGTCCCCCGCGGGGGGCGAGGCCCGGCCGCCGCCCCGGAACGGGATTCGCGAGGCGGACGCGACGGCGACGGCCGGTGACGCGAACCTCGCGTCACCGGCCGTCGCCTCATGCCTTCGGGAATCACGCCTTCGGGAGTCGTGCCTTCGGGAATCGTGCCGTCACATCGGCACGGCCTCCAGGAGGGAGGCGCCCTGGGTCAGCTCCACCTGCCGGGTGAACCGGAGGCCGGAGGCCTCCAGCAGCGCGGCGTACTCGGAGGTGCTGCGCTCCATGCCCTCCCCGAAGAGGGCCAGCATGCGCATGTCGATGTCCTTGCTGATGTGCGGCCGGTCGTCGTCGGGGACCACGAACTCCACCAGCAGCACCCGGCCGTCGTCGGACACGGCCTCGCGGACGTTGCTCAGGATCCTCACCGCGTCCTCGTCGGACCAGTTGTGGATCACGCTGCTCAGCAGGTAGGCGTCGGCCCCGCCGGGCACCGACGCGAAGAAGTCGCCGGCTGCGAAGCTGCAACGATCTTCAAGAGGGGTTCCGGAGAAGAACAGCCTGGCATCCTCCACCACGTGTTCCTGGTCGAAGAGGACGCCGGAGAGATCTGAGTACCTGTTCAGGACGGAGGCCAGGATGTGGCCCTTGCCGCCGGCCACGTCCACCAGCGTCCGTACCCCGGAGAAGTCGTAGCGGTCGGCGACCGCGTCCGCGAAGGGCCTGGCCCTGACCACCATGTAGTCGTTGAACAGGGCCCCGGCGCGGGGGTTGGCCTTGAGGTAGCCGTACAGCGGGCCGTGCCGCTCGGCGAACCCCGACCTGCCGGTACGGGCGGTCTGCGCGACCTTGCCCATGCCGTACCAGAAGCCCTCCTCGGAGATCATGCGTACCGCGGGGCGCAGCGAGCCGGGCACGTCGTCGCGGAGGGTGTCCCCGGCCTCGGTCAGCGCGTACACGCCGGGCCGTACCGTCGTGACGATGCCCATGGCGGCGAGTTCGCGCAGGACCCTGCCGAGCGCGGTCGCGTCGGCGCCGCAGCGCCGCGCGAGCTCGCCGACGTCCAGCGGCCCGTCGCGCAGGTGGTCGGCGCAGCCGAGCTCGGCCATCGTCGCCAGGGCGGCGAAACGGGAGACGCCGCCGATCGCGTCCCAGACCGGTGCCTGTGGGTTGCTCAAGAGGGATCCTCTCCGGGGTCGGGCTCAGGGGGTGAAGGCCGACGGGCTCCGCATGCCGCGCACCAGGCGCCCGACCTCGGCCCGCAGGTGCACGAAACCGGGGTGCTCCCGGGTGGTGATCTGGTCGCGCGGGCCGGGCAGGTTCACCCGCAGGTCGCCGACGACCGTGGCCGGCGCCTTGGACAGGACCACGACCCGGTCGCCGACGTAGACGCTCTCGTCGATGTCGTGGGTGATCAGCACGATCGTCATGTTGTGCAGGCCGCGCACCCGCAGGGTCAGGTCCTCCAGATCCTCGCGGGTCTGGGCGTCCACCGAGCCGAAGGGCTCGTCCATCAGCAGCAGGGCGGGACGGTAGGCCAGGGCGCGGGCGATGGACACCCGCTGCTGCATGCCGCCCGACAGCTGCCAGGGGTACTTGGCCGCGGCGCCCTCCAGGCCGACCTGTCCCAGCGCCTCCATCGCCGCGTCGGTACGGCGGCGCCGGTCCATGTTCCTGCGCCGCAGCGGGAGCGAGACGTTGTCGGCCACCGACATCCAGGGGAACAGCGAGCGGCTGTAGTCCTGGAAGACCACCGCCAGGTTGTCGGGCGTCTGCTCGACGCGGACGCCGTTGATGACGACCTGGCCGCCGCCGGGCTTGAGCAGCCCCGCGATGGAGCGCAGCAGGGTGGACTTGCCGCAGCCGGACGGGCCGACGACGCAGACCAGCTCGCCCTGGGCGACCTTCAGGTCGATGCCGCCCAGCGCGTGGTGGGCCGACGGCCCGCTGCCGTAGGTGTGGGTCAGGTTGGTGATCTCAAGCACGGCAGGTCCTCAGGTCGTCTGCTTGGCGGAGCGGTGCCAGGACAGGACACGTCGCTCGACCGCAAGGAAGGCCGAGTTCAGAACGTATCCCAGGACGCCGAGCACCACGATCGACCCCCACACACCGGGAAGGTCGTAGGACCGCTGGGAGTCCAGGAGCTGGAAACCGATCCCGTCGATGCTGCCCACCAGCTCGGAGAGCACCATGAGGATCAGCGCCAGCGACAGGCTGACCCGGAGGCCGGCGAAGATCTTGGGCATGGCCGCGGGCAGGATGACCCGCAGCAACCGCTGGCCGCGGGACAGCCCGAAGACCCGGGCGGTGTCCAGGTGCTGGAGGTCGACCAGGCGGGCGCCCTCCGAGGCGTTGATCAGGATCGGCCACACGATGCCGAACGCGATGAAGCTGATCTGCATCCGGGCGCCGATCGCGAACAGGGCCATGAAGAACGCCAGCAGCATGGGCGGGGGGATGGCCCTGGCGAACTGGATCAGGGGGTCGACGAGGCGGAAGAGCAGCGGGGAGCGGCCGATCGCGACGCCGAGCGCGATGCCGACGATCCCGGCCAGCACCCATCCGGCCAGCAGCCGGCCGACGCTCACCGGGATGTTCGTCAGGGCCGCGTCGGTGAGCCAGAGCCGCTCCGCCGGGCCGGTCAGCCACATGGTGTGCATGCTGGCGGCGATCTGGGACGGCGGCGGGAAGGTCAGCGCCTCCGCGGAGCGCGCGGCCAGCTCCCACAGCACCAGCACGACCGGTACCGGCCACAGCCGGCCGGCGGCACGCAGCGCGCCGTTCATCAGACCACCTCCGTACGGGCGGTGTGCCAGCGGAAGACCCGGCGTTCCACCAGCACGAACAGGCCGTTGGTGAGGACCCCGATGACCCCGGCCCACATGGCGGCCGCGGTGACGTACTCCACCGCGTCCACGCCGCCGGCGCTCTCCAGGACGTAGCTGCCGATGCCGTCGCTGCCGCCGCCGAGCAGTTCCGCGCTGATCGCGACGATGAGCGCGACCGCCGAGGCGAGCCGGACGCCGGTGGCGATGAACGGCGCGGTGCTGGGCAGGGAGACCCGCCACAAAACGGCCGGGTTGCCGAACCCGAAGCTGCGGAGCGTCTCCTTGGCGAGCGGGTCGACGTCCTTGAGGCCGTACATCGTGTTGATGAGGATGGGCCAGGTGGCCGCGTAGACCACCAGGGTGACCTTCATGTCGAACCTCTCGGAGAACACCGCGAGCGCCAGCGGGATCAGCGCGATCGACGGGATCGGCCGGAGGAACTCCACGATGGGCCGCATCGCCTTCTCCGCCGCGGGCACGGTGCCCAGCAGGAAACCGGCGGGCACGGCCACCATGAACGCGATCGTCAGGCCGGTGGCCCACACACCGAGGGTGGAGAGCACGTCGGAGAGGAACTCCCCGTCCGTGACGAGCGAGGCCGCCCGGCCGAGCACGACGGAGGCCAGCGGGAAGGCGGCCGGGTCGATGAGCCCGACCCGGCCGGCGACCTCCAGAACGCAGAACAGCCCCGCGGCGCCCAGGGCGCCGCAGAGCAGTTTGCTGTCGAGCGGGTGCCGCTTTCTCACCCGAGGTTTCCAGGCAGGATGACCTTGGCCTGGATCGACTCCTTCAGGTAGCCGTACTCGACCATCAGGTCGGCGACCCGCTGCAGCCGGGTCTCGTCGAGGCTGGTGGGGAAGGAACCGAGGGTGATCACGGCCGCGGTCGCGGCGTCGATCTTGGTGTACGTCGGCAGGATCTCCTCGACCGCCTTACGGTCGGAGGCGGCGATCTGCTGGGCCTTGCCCATCGCGCTCTGGAAGGCCTTGACCGTGTTGGGGTTGTCGTTGGCGAACTTCTCGGTGACGACCACGCCGGCGATGGGGAAGTCGGCGGTGGAGTCGACCATCGTGTCGGCGAGCTTCTGGGCGCCGATGGTCTTCTGCACGGCGGTCAGGTGCGGCTCGGTCATCCAGGCCGCGTCGACGGTGCCGTTCTCCAGCTGGGTCTTCATGTCCGGGAAGGGGAACTCGACGAAGGAGACGTCGCTCTCGGTCAGCCCGTGCGTCTTGAGCACCGAGGTCACCGCCAGGGTGCCGATGTTCTGCTTGCTGTTGACCGCGATCTTCTTGCCCTTGAGGTCGGCGGGCGTCTTGATCGTGGAGTCCTTGGGCACCATGAGGTTGAAGGAGTTCGGGGTCGCCTGGTACATGTCGGCGATGATCTTCAGCTTGTTGCCCTTGGAGACGGCCAGGAAGGTCGAGACGTAGTTCGTCTGGGTGGCGTCCAGGGTGCCGCCGAGCAGGCCCTGCTGGGCCTGGGCGCCGCCGGGCACGACCTCGATCTTGACGGTGAGGCCCACGTCCTTGAAGAAGCCCCTCGCGTTGGCGATGTAGAGCGAGGCCGAGTCGGGGATGGGCAGCGCGCCGATCGTGAGGCTGGTCTTCTCCAGGCCGTTCGCGTTCGCGGCGGCGGTCTCGGCCGGTTCGTCGGAACCACCGCAGGCGCTCAGGGCCAGGGCCGCGGCGACTCCCGCGATGACGGCCCGGCTCGCAAGTGTGAACCTCATGGGTCTCCTTAGCTGCGTTCGACCGCCCCGTCCGGGACTCGCTGTGGAACGTCGGGCGACATGGAGGAGGTCCCGGGAGGCATGTCGGTCAAGGGGGGGATGCCGACCGCGGATCAGAGTAGCGGAGAGGATCAGTCAAAACATAAATAACGCCCCTTTCGCCCCTAAGACTCAAAGCGGTCATATACATCACTTCTGTCCCATGGACATCAGTGAGGGGGAGGTATCTAGCGGGCGTGTTGAAAGATGTCAAGAAAGTTGTTTCGCATCTTTGTGGGATTTTGTGGCCATAGGGGGGTGTGTGCCTGCCCGGTTGGGGGCTCTATGTCCCTGTTCGTAGGGAGATGCGCCTTATGCGCTGTTGGCCGATCTCATCCGGCTGTGCTCCAATAACCCCTACCCCATGGATGCGTCGGCGTCACTTGCACATCACTGCGTGACGCGATCCCCTCCAAGCAGACGATCCGAGGAGAGGCAGCGGAGGCCAGTGAGGACAGCGTCAACCCCCAGCGAACGCGATTCCGGGCTGGCACCTGCCCTGGGATCCGGCGGCCGGGGAGCAGGGCCGAAGGGCGGCCAGGACACGGACCCCGACGGGGCCGACTCCGCCAGGCCCGAACGGAGCGGCGGAAGGCTCGCGCTCAAGAACTGGCGGGTGCGATCCAGGCTGATCGCGCTCATCGTCATCCCCACCGCCGCCGCGATCGTGCTGGGCGGCCTGCGGGTCACCTCCTCGCTCAGCAGCGCGGGGGAGTACGAGCGGGTGCACACCACCGCCGAGCTCGCCGCCGACCTCAGCCACCTGGTCGACGAGCTGCAGCTCGAACGTGACCTCTCGGCCCGGTACGCGGCCCAGGGACGCCAGAGCAACGGCAGGGCGAACATCCGCAAGCAGTACGAGGCCGTCGACGACGTGACCCGCGAGGTGTCCGCCCGCATCGACGCCGTCAACCTCGACAGCGACGTGCTGGAGGCCCTCGGCACCCGGGGCAGGACCGAGCTCACCCAGATCCGCCGTCGCATCGCCGAGTTCAAGAGCATGCGCGAGACCGCGACGGGCACCAACGGCGCGATGCCCGCCAAGCCCGTGATCGACATGTACTCCCGTACGATCGCGGACCTGCTGGCCCTGCACGACGAGATCATCCAGGGTGTCTCCGACCAGGGCCTCGCCGGCGACGCGGCCGCCTTCGGCTCGCTGGCCCGCGCCAAGGAACAGGCGTCCAGGGAGCGCGCCGAGCTCGCCATCGCGCTCGCCGCCGGGGAGTTCAGCTCCGAGGGCCTCAACGCCATGCTGGCCGCCCGCGCGCAGCTGGACGGAGAGCTCGCGGCCTTCCGCGCCGAGGCCTCGATCGTCCAGCGTCAGCTCTACGACGACACGGTCAGCAGCCAGAAGAAGGACCGCGCCGCCGCCATGCGCGCCCGCGCCATCTTCATGGGCCTCAATAACATCGTCCCGCTGCGCAACGTCGACGCCTCCACCGGCAGGGTCAGCGACCAGGTGCAGTGGTTCGACGTCTCCAGCGACATCGTCACCCGGATGCGCACGGTCGAGGAGGAGGTCGCCAAGACCCTCATCGGCCAGAGCCTGGTGCTGCAGCAGGCCGAGCAGCGCGGCGCGCTGATCGCCGCAGGGCTCATCGGGCTGCTGCTCATCCTCGTCCTGATCGTCACCGCGATCATGGCGCGGTCGCTGGTCAGGCCGCTGCGCACGCTGCGCACCGAGGCGCTGTCCATCGCCGGCCAGCGCCTGCCGGAGACCGTCCAGACGATGCGCGAGACCGGTGAGGTCCTGACCACCGACATCACACCGATCGGCGTCTCCTCCGACGACGAGATCGGTGAGGTGGCGCGGGCCTTCGACGAGGTCCACCGCGAGGCCGTACGGCTGGCGGGCCAGGAGGCCACGCTGCGGAGCAACGTCAACGCGATGTTCGTCAACCTCTCCCGGCGCAGCCAGACCCTGGTCGAGCGCCAGCTCTCCCTCATCGAGAACCTGGAGCAGGGCGAGCAGGACGAGGCGCGGCTCGGCAGCCTCTTCCGCCTGGACCACCTCGCCACCCGCATGCGCCGCAACTCCGAGAACCTCCTGGTCCTCGCCGGTCAGGAACCCGCCCGCCGCTGGAGCCAGCCGGTCCCGCTCATCGACGTGGTCCGCGCCTCCCTGTCGGAGGTCGAGAACTACGAGCGGGTCGACCTGCAGCTGTCCGCGGGCGTGTCCGTGGCCGGTACCTCCGTCAACGACGTCGTGCACCTGATCGCGGAGCTCGTGGAGAACGCGATCTCCTTCTCCCCCCGGGAGACCAAGGTCATCGTCTCCAGCAACCGCATCGACGGCGGCGGCGTGATGGTCTCGGTCACCGACATCGGCATCGGCATGACCGCCGAGGAACTCGCCCAGGCCAACTGGCGGCTGGCCAACCCGCCGGTGGTGGACGTCTCGGTGTCCCGCCGGATGGGCCTGTTCGTGGTCGGACGCCTGGCCCTGCGGCACGGCGTCCGCGTCCAGCTCAGGCAGCAGGACAGCGGCGGCCTGACCGCCATGGTCCTGCTCCCGGAGAACCTGCTCGCCGTCACCGCCCGCCCCGGCGCCCCCGCCGGCATGGGACAGGGCGGCGACTGGGCCGCCTCCATGGGCTCGATGGACCGCGCGCCCGTGATGGCCAGCCCCACCTCCCCCCCGATGCCGTCCTTCGCCTCGTTCGAGGCCGCGCACCAGAACTCGTTCGCCTCGCTGGACCTCGGGCAGCAGTTCAACTCCTTCGAGGCCCCGCAGACCCCCTTCGGGGGAGGCCAGTTCGGCCAGGCGCCCGTCGACACCCCGTGGCCGGGACAGACCCCGCCGCCCGGAGCCGGATCGGCTCCCGGCTGGCCCGAGGTCTCCCAGCCCGACTCGTCGGTCTGGCGCCAGGGCCAGGGCCAGGGGCAGCAGGGCCAGCAGGGTCAGGGCCAGGGATTCGGGCAGGAGCAGGGATTCGGCCGGGGACCGGGCGCCCCGCGCGGCGACTCCGGCGGATGGCCGTCCGGTTCGAGCGCGCCGGTACGCGGCGACGCCCCCGTCTGGCCCGGCGGCCAGCAGGGCAGGGACGAGGCCTCCGACATCTGGTCGACCTCCTCCCTGCGCGGCGGTGGCTCCGGAGGGTGGCCCTCCACCGGCGAACCCGACCCGTTCGGGCGCCGCGCCTTCGACACGGCCGACAACACCGGCCCGCTGCCGGTGGTGCCCGACTCCTCGCCCATGGAGGAGGCCAAGGAGGAGTTCCTGCCGATCTTCGCGGCCGTCGAGTCCGACTGGTTCAAGAAGGTCGAGCCGGTCACCGCGGTCCACGAGCGCCTCTCGGAGGCCGCTCCGGCCCAGGCTCCCGAGGCGGCCGTGCCGGTCGCACCGGCAGCGTCGGCGCAGGAGACCGTCGTCCAGCAGGCGCCGCCCGCCGCCCCGCCGCAGCCGAGCGGCTGGTCCTCTCCCGCCGACGCCGGCTGGCAGGCGGCCAAGGCCGCCAGCGACCCCTCGCTGGGCGGGATCACCGGTTCCGGGCTGCCCAAGCGGGTGCCCAAGGCGAACCTGGTACCCGGTACGGCCGCACCCGACCTGAGTGCGGCCCCCCAAGCTCCCGTCCTGAGGCCGACCGTCTCCCCAGAGGCGGTGCGCGACAGGCTGGCGAGCTTCCAGCAGGGAGTACGGCAGGGCCGCGCGGCCGCCAGGGGCGGGGCCGCAGGGGACGGGCGGCCGTATCCCGACTTCACCCGGGACGTCGAAGGAAACAAGGAGGACCGGTGAGCGAGCTCATCATGGTCGCCAAGGAGGATGACACGTGCGCGAAATGAGCCAGGCCGCCCGGGGGGTCAATTGGCTGATCACCGACTTTGTGAACAACGTCCCAGGTGTGGCGCACACGGTCGTGGTGTCGGCGGACGGTCTGCCGTTGGCGTATTCCGACGGGTTCCCCCGCGACAGGGCCGACCAGCTCGCCGCGGTCGCCGCCGGTCTGATCAGCCTGACCCAGGGCGCCTCACGGGTGTTCGAGGGCGGCGCGGTCACCCAGACCGTGGTGGAGATGCAGCGAGGACTGCTTCTCATCATGTCGATCAGCGACGGCTCGTGTCTGGCCGTGCTGGCCGCGGCCGACTGCGACATGGGCCTGGTGGCCTACCAGATGACGCTGCTCGTCGAGCGGGCCGGCCAGGTGCTGACACCGGCCGTGCGCGCCGAACTGCAGTCTTCCCATACGCGGTAACGGTGACGACGCTAGGAGGCTACCGTGGCAGGCCGCGGCTGGACCGGTGAGGGCGACTCGCTCGGCGGGTTCCCCTATCAATCAATGGACGACCCCCACCGGCATCAGGGCGGTCCGTCACACCTCATGCAGCCGGCGCCGGCGGAACAGAGCTCCCTGGTCCGCCCGTACGCGGTGACCGGGGGGCGTACCGCCCCCCGGACCCAGCTCGCCCTGGAGGCCCTGGTCTCCTCGGCGACGTCCGCGCATCACGATCTATCCAACCGCACCCCGGAGTATCAGGCGATCAGCGCCCTGTGCCGGCAAGTGCGTTCGGTCGCTGAGATCTCCGCGATGCTCCGCATCCCGCTCGGCGTGACCCGGATCCTGGTGGCCGACATGGCCGCCGAGCATCTGGTCCAGCTGCATCAGCCGCAGCTGGACGCGGGCAAGCCGGATCTCAACCTGCTGGAAAGGGTGCTCAGTGGACTTCGCAGGCTCTAGCCGCGGCGGCGGCCTGACATCGACGAAAATCGTCGTCGCGGGGGGGTTCGGCGTCGGCAAGACCACGTTCGTGGGAGCGGTGTCGGAGATCCTGCCGCTGACCACCGAGGCGGTCATGACCGACGCCAGCGCCGGGATCGACGACCTGGGGCTGACGCCGCACAAGACCACCACCACGGTGGCGATGGACTTCGGCCGCGTCTCGCTGGACCGCGACCTGATCCTGTACCTGTTCGGCACGCCCGGCCAGCACCGCTTCTGGTTCATGTGGGACGACCTCGTCCGCGGCGCGATCGGCGCGATCGTGCTGGTCGACACCCGCCGGCTGGCCGACAGCTTCCCGGCGATCGACTACTTCGAGGAGGCCAAGCTCCCCTTCGTCGTGGCGGTCAACGGGTGGGACGGCACCTACCTGCACGGTGAGGAGGAGGTGCGCGAGGCGCTGACGCTGGCCCCGCACATCCCCATCTCCCGCACGGACGCGCGCTCCCGCGACGCGGTCAAGGCCACGCTCATCACGCTGGTCGAGCACGCGCTCACCGTGCGTATGGCCGTTCCCGGCTGGGGCCGCTGACCCCACGAGGGCGTCAGTCGCACCTCCCAGCGGATAGGCTGGGAGGTCGAGTCGCAGACCTGTAGCGCAGAGGCTGGCCAATCACGTGTTCGAGACGCTTTCCGACCGGCTGACATCGGTCTTCTCCTCCCTTCGATCCAAGGGTCGGCTGTCCGAGGCCGACATCGACGCGACCTGCCGCGAGATCCGTATCGCGCTGCTCGAGGCCGACGTCGCGCTGCCCGTGGTCAAGGCGTTCGTCGCCCGGGTCAAGGAGCGGGCCCGCGGCGTCGAGGTCTCCCAGGCGCTGAACCCGGCGCAGCAGGTCGTCAAGATCGTCAATGACGAGCTCGTCGAGATCCTCGGCGGTGAGACCCGCCGGCTCCGGTACGCCAAGAACCCGCCGACCGTCGTCATGCTCGCCGGCCTCCAGGGCGCGGGCAAGACGACCCTGGCGGGCAAGCTCGCCCGCTGGCTGCGCGAGCAGAACCACACGCCGCTGCTGGTCGCCGCGGACCTCCAGCGGCCCAACGCGGTCCAGCAGCTCTCGGTCGTGGCCGAGCGCGCGGGCGTCGCGGTCTACGCGCCCGAGCCCGGCAACGGCGTCGGGGACCCGGTCGAGGTGGCCCGCAGGTCGATCGACCACGCCAGGCGGCAGCAGCACGACATCGTCATCATCGACACCGCCGGCCGCCTGGGCATCGACCAGGAGCTGATGAGGCAGGCCGCCGACATCCGCGACGCGGTCTCGCCCGACGAGATCCTCTTCGTGGTGGACGCCATGATCGGCCAGGACGCCGTCACCACGGCCCAGGCCTTCATGGAGGGCGTCGGCTTCGACGGCGTGGTCCTGACCAAGCTCGACGGTGACGCCCGCGGCGGCGCCGCGCTCTCGGTCCGCCACATCACCGGCAAGCCGATCATGTTCGCGTCCACCGGTGAGAAGCTGGAGGACTTCGACGCCTTCCACCCGGACCGGATGGCCTCCCGGATCCTCGACATGGGTGACATCCTCACCCTGATCGAGCAGGCCCAGAAGACCTTCGACGAGGCCGAGACCGCCAAGATGGCGAGCAAGCTCACCTCGGGCGAGGGCTTCACGCTGGAGGACTTCCTCGAGCAGATGATGATGGTCCAGAAGATGGGCCCCATCAAGAACCTGCTCGGCATGATGCCCGGCATGGGGCAGATGCGCGAGCAGCTCAACCAGGTCGACGACCGCGACCTCGACCGCATCGCCGCCATCATCCGCTCGATGACCCCGGGCGAGCGGCAGAACCCGAAGATGATCGACGGCTCCCGCCGGGCCCGCATCGCCAAGGGCTCGGGCGTGTCGGTGACCGAGGTCAGCGGCCTGGTCACCCGCTTCTTCGACGCGCAGAAGATGATGAAGAAGATGGCCGGCGGCATGGGCATCCCCGGCATGCCGGGCGGACGCAAGGCCGGCAAGGCCGCCCAGAAGAAGGCGGCCAAGGGGCGCAGGGTCAGCGGTGACCCGCGCAAGGCGGCCCTCGGCAAGGCCACCCCCGACCCGGCCGCCGACCCCGCCGCCCCGGCGGGGAACGGGCTGCTCGGCAAGCTGGGCTCCCGGCAGCAGCTGCCGCCGGGCCTGGAGCTGCCCCCCGGCTTCGACCCCTCCACCTTCAAGTTGCCGGGACAGAAATGAGCGACGATCGTTTCTACGCGCGGACGCGGTGGATCTGGGTGATCATCGTGGCGGGCTTCATCCTGGTGGCCGTGCTGGAGCTGGCCGGGGTACGCCCCGCCTAGGGCGCGTCAGGGCGTGTCCGTGCCCGTCTGCTCGGGCGTCAGCGGCACCAGAGGCCCCCGGGGGAGCACCGGCTCCCCCGGGGGCCTCGGTGTGTCCGGGGGTGTCGCCGGGGGCACGGGCCTTCCCGGCGTTCCCGGCGTTGCGGACCGTGGTGCCGGGAGGCGCGCGGTGCCGCCGTACGGGCCGCCGTCCGCGGCACCGTCCGGGGCGCCGTGCGACACACCGTCCCGGACGTCGTGCGGGAACGCCGGCAGGTCTCCCCGGACGCTCCTCAGAACGATCTCCGGGACGCCTCCGGGAACGATCTCCGAGATGATCCGGGAAAGGCCGGGGAGGAGCGGCTCCGCGTTCCGCGGGGTCGTGGGAACCGGTTCCGTGCCCGCTCCTTCCGTGCCCGTTTCCTCCGTGCCCGCTTCTTCCGGGGCCGCGGGGAGCGTGGGGGCCGGGACGCCCGGGACGCCCGGGAGGGCGGGGACCTCGGGGGTGGCGGGAGTGACGGGGGCGGCCGGGAACGGTGCGGGCGGCCGGGTCACGTCGGCCTGGCCCGCCGGGGCCGTCCTGATGGCCAGCACCGCGCCCAGCACGGCGATGGATCCGGTCGCGGTCAGCAGCAGGGATCTGAGGGTGGTCGGCACGGCGGCCATTTAGCGCAGCGCCCCGGCCCGCCCGCGGCCCCGGACACACGGGGATTACCGAGATTTGCCCTCGGGCCGCCCCGCCGGATGGCCGTGGAACGACCGGGGACCCCCGGACGTCTGGCACAATGACATGTTGGAACATCGTGACACGCGGTTGCCCTCTCACTCTCGCGTGCCATGCCTGTCCCTCGAACGGTCCTCTCCTCGTGCCCCACTCGATGAGACACCGCTCACCCACGCTCTAATGCAGGAGAGACCACACCAGTGGCAGTCAAGATCAAGCTCAAGCGGCTCGGTATGATCCGTAACCCGCAGTACCGCATCGTCATCGCCGACAGCCGCACCAAGCGTGACGGCCGGGCGATCGAGGAGATCGGCCTGTACCACCCGAAGGAGAACCCCTCGCGCATCGAGGTCAACTCCGACCGGGCGGCCTACTGGCTGGGTGTCGGCGCGCAGCCGACCGAGCCCGTCCTCAAGCTCCTCAAGCTGACCGGCGACTGGCAGAAGTTCAAGGGCGAGCCGGCTCCGGCTCCGCTCCTGGTCGCCGAGCCCAAGAGCGACCGTCACGCGGTGTACGAGGCCGCGGCCAAGGAGGCGCTCTCCCTGGAGGCCGCCACCACGCCGAAGAAGTCGACCCGCAAGTCGGCTCCCAAGGCCGAGGAGGCGGCTCCCAAGGCTGAGGCTCCCAAGGCTGAGGCGGCTCCCAAGCCCGAGGCCCCCGCCGAGGCCAAGCCCGAGGCCAAGCCTGAGGCCGAGGCCGCCGCCGAGACCCCGGCCGAGCCCACCGCGGCCGCCGAGGAGAAGAAGCCGGAAGGCGAGGCCTGAGGTGCTTGAGGAGGCCCTCGAGCACCTGGTGAAGGGCATCGTCGAGTATCCGGACGATGTCCAGGTTCACGCTCGCCGCATCCGCAGCGGGCGTGTGCTCGAGGTCCGGGTCCATCCCGAGGACCTGGGTAAGGTCATCGGCCGTGGTGGCCGTACGGCCAAGGCGCTCCGCACCGTCGTGAACGCCCTCGGCGACGGCAAGTACGTCCGGGTCGACCTGCTCGACCTGAACGAGGCCCGCTAGGCGCCGAGAAGCGTCCCATCGAGCGAACGGGCCACCCGCCCAGCGTGGGTGGCCCGTCTGCTTTTCCCGGTTTCCCGGGACGGCCCGGCACCGGGTCTCCATGATCGGTTGCCCGGGACGGCCCGGGTTCGGTTCTCCGGGATCGACCGTAATCAGTTCTCCGGGACGGCCCGGGACCGGGTCTCCGGGATCGACCGGGAGCGGTTCTCCGGGATCGACCGGCATCATGACGTGAGGAGGCGGGCGTGCAGCTCGTCGTAGGGCGGATAGGCCGCCCGCACGGACTCCGCGGGGACGTGTCCGTGGAGGTGCGCACCGACGAGCCGGACAGGCGCTTCGCCCCGGGCACCGCCCTGGCCACCGAGCCGGCCTCGACCGGCCCGCTGGTCGTGGAGTCCTGTCGCTGGCACTCGGGGATCCTGCTGGTCAGGTTCGAGGGGGTGACCGGCAGGGACCGCGCCGAGGAGCTCCGCGGGACCATGCTCGTCATCGACTCAGGAGACATCCCGCCGCCCGAGGACCCGGACGAGTTCTACGACCACCAGCTCATCGGCCTGACCGTCGTCACACCCGGCGGCGAGGCGGTGGGCGAGGTCTCCGACGTGCTCCACCACGGCCAGGACCTGCTCGTCGTACGACGGACCGCGACGGCGGGAGGCGGCACCGGGGGCATCGAGGGCACTGCGGGCAGCGAGGGCACTGCGGGCACCGGGGGCACTGCGGGCACCGAGGGCACGGCGGGTGCGATGGCAGGGAAGGCCGGCAAGGCGGGGAAGGCCGTCGAGGTCTACGTGCCGTTCGTCAAGGCCCTGGTCCCGGTGGTCGACCTGGACAGGGGCGTCCTCGTCGTGGACGGCCCGCCCGGGCTGCTCGATCCGGACGAGATCGTCTGACATGCGCGTCGACATCATCTCGATCTTCCCCGAGTACTTCGCCCCCCTTGAGGTCTCCCTGATCGGCAAGGCCCGCGAGCGCGGCATTCTCGACGTCCGCCTCCACCAGCTCCGTGACCACGCCCATGACGTGCACCGCACGGTGGACGACACCCCCTACGGGGGCGGCCCCGGCATGGTCATGAAGCCCGGCCCCTGGGGTGAGGCCGTCGACGCGGTGCTGGCCACCGATCCGGCCGCCCGGCCGCGGATGATCGTGCCCACCCCGAGCGGGGTGCCCTTCACCCAGAGGCTGGCGATGGAGTACGCCGCCGAGCCGTGGCTGCTGTTCACCCCGGCCCGCTACGAGGGCATCGACTCCAGGGTGATGGCCGAGTACGGTGCCCGCCTGCGGGTGGACGAGGTCAGCGTCGGCGACTACGTCCTGGCCGGGGGTGAGGTCGCCGTGCTGGTGATGATCGAGGCCGTCGGGCGGCTGCTGCCGGGAGTGCTGGGCAACGTCCGCTCGGCGGTGGACGACTCGTTCGCCCCCGGTGCGATGGAGAACCTCCTCGAAGGCCCTGTCTACACCAAGCCGCCCGAGTGGCGGGGGCACGAGGTGCCCGAGGTCCTGCTCTCCGGGCATCACGGCAGGATCGCGCGGTGGCGGCGGGACGAGGCGCTGCGCCGTACGGCAGGGAACAGGCCCGAGCTGCTGACGCTGATCGGCCCCGAGAGCCTGGACCGGCGTGATCGGGAGGTCCTGGCGGAGCCGGTCCCCGCCGCCTCCGATCCCGTACCGGTTCCCGCCTGCGGCCCGGCACCGGATTCCGCCTCCGATCCCGCTCCCGGCTCCGTACCGGACTCCGCTTCCGGCTGCGTACCGGATCATGCTCCTGGCTCCGTGCCGGATCCCGCCTCCGGCCCCGGGCCGGATCCCGTTTCCGCCTCCGTTCCCGAGCCGGCGCGGGATTCCGTTCCCGCTCACGACCCCGTACCGGATCCCGCTCCGCGCCCGGTCGGTGAGCCCGTACCGGAGCATGCTCCCGGCACCGTCGCCGGTCCGGGAGACCCGGTGGTCTGACCGGTTGATTTCCGATCGGTCGGGAGCATATGGCAGACTGAAGCGTTGCCGCCGGTCGACTTCGGGCCGGCGCGCGTCGCCGGCCAGACGGTTCCGGCTCCCAGACACAGTCCATTCCAGCACGCGTGTCCGTCACGACGCCGCTCCGTCGCGGCCGGACGGACCTCCGCGGGCCTTTGACAGACGAGGTACCAACTGCCATGCACACGCTGATCAGCGAGCTCGAGAAGTCCGCGCTCCGCACCGACGTCCCGAACTTCCGGCCCGGTGACACGCTCGAGGTTCACGTCCGGGTCATCGAGGGCAGCCGGTCCCGTGTCCAGGTCTTCAAGGGCTTCGTCCTGCGCCGTCAGGGCGGTGGCGCCCGCGAGACCTTCACCGTCCGCAAGGTCAGCTACAGCGTCGGCGTCGAGCGCACCTTCCCGGTGCACAGCCCGGTCATCGAGAAGATCACCCTCGTGACCCGCGGCGACGTCCGCCGCGCCAAGCTCTACTACATGCGTGACCTGCGGGGCAAGGCCGCCCGCATCCGCGAGAAGCGCGACGCCCGCTAGGCGTCCGGCCCTCGCCGTACTGGCCCGCTCACCCTGGAAAGCGGGGGGCGGGCCAGTGGTATGTGAAGGGATTTGGGATCCTGTGGCCATAAGCAGGCGAGGCGGTACCCGGTCGCTCGACCACACGGCGCCGCCCATCATCTAGGCTCGTCTGCGATGACTAGCGAAGACCGGGAGTACGGCGCAGTCTCGCGTCGACCTGTCGAGGACGAGGTGGACGTGGTCGCCGAAGACACCCAGAAGACCGCCACTGGTGACAAGGAAAAGAAGAAGGGCTCCTTCTGGAAGGAACTGCCCGTCCTGATCGTGGTGGCCCTGGTGCTCGCCCTCATAATCAAGACCTTCGTGATCCAGGCGTTCTACATCCCGTCCGAGTCGATGGAGAACACCCTCCTCACCAACGACCGGGTCCTGGTCAACAAGCTCGTCTACCGTGTCCGCGACATCGAGCGCGGTGACGTGGTGGTCTTCTCCGGGGTCGACTCGTGGGACCCCGAGATCGACCTTGAGGAGCCCTCCAACCCGGTCGTCGGGTTCTTCCGCTGGGTCGGCACCGCCTTCGGCATGGTGCCCGGCGAGAAGGACTACATCAAACGGGTCATCGGCGTCAGCGGGGACACGGTCAAGTGCTGCGACGCCCAGGGCCGGATGACGGTCAACGGGGTCCCCATCGAGGAGAAGGGCTACCTCTACCCCGGGGACCTGCCCTCGCAGCAGCCCTTCGAGGTCAAGGTCGGCGAGGGGCGCCTGTGGGTGATGGGTGATCATCGGGTGGTCTCCCTGGACTCCCGGTCCCATCTGGGCGACCCCGGCGGGGGGACGATCCCGGTGGACAAGGTGATCGGCAGGGCCTTCGTGATCGTGTGGCCGTTCTCCAGGGCCACGACCCTTCCCATCCCCGACACGTTCGGCCAGCAGGCGCTCAAGGTCGCCGCGGCCGCCGGAGGGGCCACCCCGCTCCTGGCGGGCTTCGCGGGTGCCGTACCGCTGGTGCTGTGGCGCCGCCGGCATCTCCTGGGGCGGTGACCCGGCCCATGGCGGCGGAGCCCGAGGTCGAGAAGGGCAAGAAGCGCGGCAAGGGCGGCGGCCTGCGCGAGTCGCTGTTCCTGCTGGTGTGCGGGGTCGTGGTGGCCCTGCTGCTGCAGGCCTTCGTCTTCCAGTCGTTCCACATCCCCTCGGAGTCGATGGAGAGCACCCTGCGCGACGGCGACCGGGTGGTCGTCAACAAGCTGCACGGCGCCTCCGAGCGCGGTGACATCGTGGTCTTCAGGGGCTGGAACAACCAGGACACCATCAAGAGGGTCATCGGTGTCGGCGGTGACACCGTGAAGTGCTGTGACGCCAAGCGCCGCATCACCGTCAACGGCGTGCCGCTGAACGAGAGCTCCTACCTCTACTCCGAGGACTTCCCCTCGGGAGACGAGTTCGAGAAGGTCGTGCCCCAGGGCCGCCTGTGGGTCATGGGGGACCATCGCACCGCCTCGGCCGACTCGCGCGCCCAGGAGGAGAGACTGGGGGAGGGAACGGTCGCCGAGGCGGACGTCATCGGCCGTGCCGTCGCGATCTACTGGCCGTTCTCCAGGGCCACCGTCCTGTCCCGGCCGGAGAGCTTCCTCAAGGTGAGATAGCAGTACCGAATACCCTGAAGGGGGCGTACTCTCTGCTCATGTTCGCTGTGTCGCCCGTGGTGTCATGACGGTGGTGTTCCGCCCGAGACCCAGCGTGGTCCGGCGGGATTCGGGGCTCTACGGCTATGAGCGGGCCCTGGGCCGTCGCGGGCTCGGCCCCGTGGCCGGGGTCGACGAGGCGGGCCGGGGTGCCTGTGCGGGGCCTCTGGTGATCGCCGCGGTGGTGCTGGGCGAGCGGATCGACGGCCTGGACGACTCCAAGCTGCTGACGGCCTCACGGCGCGAGGCGCTGTACGAGCGGATCACGGCCACGGCGCGGGCGACGGCGGTGGTGGTGATCCCTCCGGGGGAGATCGACCGCCGCGGCCTGCACAGGTCCAACATCGACGGAATGCGCAGGGCCGTGGCGCGGTTGTCCTGTGACCCCGGCTACGTCCTCACGGACGGGTTTCCCGTCCCCGGGCTGCCCGCGCCCTCACTGGGCGTGTGGAAGGGGGACCAGGTGGCGGCCTGCGTCGCGGCGGCCTCGATCGTGGCCAAGGTGACGCGGGACGCGATGATGATCGCCCTGCACGAGCGCCATCCCCGGTACGGGTTCGCCGTGCACAAGGGGTACGGTACCGCCGATCATCGAAGGGCTCTCGGAGCCTACGGCCCGTGTCCGGATCACCGCTTCTCGTTCTCGACGGTGGCGCGGTCAGGAGCGGGCGAGGTGATGAGTGAGAATGAAGTGGGGGCCGGGACCGTCTGACCGGACGGTTCGGGGTGGGTGTTCGACAGGAGGACCGGTATGAGCGCAGAGGATCTCGAAAAGTACGAAACCGAGATGGAGCTGCAGCTTTACCGTGAGTACCGCGATGTCGTCGGCCTGTTCGCCTACGTCGTGGAGACCGAGCGCCGCTTCTATCTGACCAACTCCGTCGATCTGGACGTGCGCACCGCCGAGAACGGTGACGTGTTCTTCGACGTGAAGATGCAGGACGCCTGGGTCTGGGACATGTACCGGCCCGCGAGGTTCGTCAAGAACGTACGGGTGGTGACGTTCAAGGACGTCAACGTGGAGGAGCTCGCCAAGCCCGACCTGGAGATGCCCAAGGAGGGCTTCTCCTCCTGAGCGTCTCCCGGCACCCGTGGGGCGGTACGAGGCCTTTGGGGTGTCCTGTGGGCCGGTGATGTGGGCCCGTGGGTCGTGGGTCGTCCGTGAGGATGGCCGTGGGGGCTGTGGGGCGTCGTGAGGCCGGGGCCGGCCGGAGGGCCGTCGGCATGAGCCGTGGGGCGTTCGCGAGGCGCCTTCGTCCACAGGGCGCCTCGGGTCCGGCCGGTTATCCACAGAATACGATTCGGCCCCTCGGGGGGACCGCGAGCTGAGCGAAGGTCTGGAACCGGAGGTGGTTCCATGGCCGCGAAAGACACGCTCGGCAGACACGGCGAACAGATCGCCGTGAACTATCTGCTCGCCCACGACCTGCAGATCCTGGACCGTAACTGGCGGTGCCGGGAGGGGGAGATAGACGTCGTGGCCCGCGAGGGGCGCACGCTCGTCGCGGTCGAGGTGAAGACCCGCTCCGGCCGTAGCCACGGCACCGCCTTCGAGGCGGTCACCGATGCCAAGATCGCTCGCCTGCGCAGGCTCGCGGGCAGATGGCTCGCCGGCAGGCACGAGGGATTCGACGCGATCAGGGTGGACGTCGTCGCTCTGGAGCGGTTCGCCGGGGATTTCGCCATCCGTCACGAGCGGGGGGTGTGCTGATGCCTCCCGGCCTGTCGTGGATCATGCGCTCACCCCTGGGGGTGGGCTGAGTGGCCGTCGCACGTACGCGCTGCGTCTCCCTGGTCGGGGTGACCGGCCGCCTGGTCGAGGTCGAGGCCGACGTCGGCAGCGGTGTCGCCGGCCTGCATCTCATCGGCATGCTCGACACCGCGCTGAGCGAGGCCCGCGACCGGGTCCGCTCCGCCCTGGTCAACAGCCGGTACGCGTGGCCCGACGCCCGGATCACCGTCAGCCTGTTCCCGGCCAGCCTGCCCAAACGAGGCAGCCTGTTCGATGTCGCCATCGCCATGGCACTGCTCGCCGCGGCCGGATTCGTGCGCCCGGAGAAGGTCGCCGAGCCGTTCTTCCTGGGTGAGCTGGGCCTCGACGGCTCCGTCAGGCCGGTCCGGGGCGTTCTCCCGGCCGTGCTGGCCGCCGTCGCCGCCGGTGCCCGCGTCGTGGTCGTCCCGGCGGGAAACGCCGCCGAGGCCGCCCTGGTGCCCGACGTGACCGTGGTCCCCGCGACCACTCTGGCCGCCCTGACGAGCCGCCTGCGGAGCGACGAGCCCTTCCCCGGCCCGGAAGATCTTCGTGGTCCTGGTGCCTTCCCCGGCCCGGGGGGTGTGACCGGCCTGGAGGGCCTGCCGCGCCCGGGGGAGGGGGCCTCGGTCCCAGTCTCGGGTTCGGGCTCGGGCTCGGGGTGGGCGCCGGGCTGTGCCGGCCCTCACGAGCGGCAGAAGGCGCCGGATCCCGGAGACGGTCCCGAGAACGGTCCGGACCTCGGAGACGTCGCAGGCCAGCCTTCCGCCCGCCGGGCCCTGGAGGTCTGCGCCGCCGGGGGGCACAACCTGTGGATGCTGGGGCCGCCGGGCACCGGGAAGACCATGCTCGCCGAGCGGCTGCCGACCCTGTTGCCCGCTCTGGAGTGGGAGCAGGCGCTGGAGGTGACCGCCATCCACTCGGTCGCCGGCACGCTGCCCGCCGACCGTCCCCTGCTGATCCGCCCGCCCTTCGTGGCGCCCCACCACACCGCGACCGTCGCCTCCATGATCGGCGGTGGGAGCGGGACGATCCGCCCCGGCGCGGTCTCGCTGGCCCACCGGGGCGTGCTCTTTCTGGACGAGGCCCCGGAGTTCCCCGCCACCGCTCTCGACGCGCTCAGGCAACCGCTCGAATCCGGCCGGGTGACGGTCGCGAGGGCACTGGGTTCTGTGACCTTCCCCGCCCGGTTCGCGCTGGTGCTGGCGGCCAACAGGTGTCCCTGCGCGCGGCCCTCCACCCCGGACGACCCGTGCTCCTGCGCTCCCGCCGCCCGCCGCCGCTACCTCGCCAGGCTCTCCGGCCCCCTGCTCGACCGTATCGACGTCAAGGTCGGCCTGTTGCGGTCGACCAGGCGCGAGCTCCTGGCCGACCGCAGGTTCATCGAGCCGAGCAGGGTGGTGGCCGAGCGGGTGCGGCTGGCCCGTGAGCGCGCCGCCAAGCGGTTCGCGCACACCCCGTGGCGGTGCAACGCCGAGGTTCCGGCCCGTCTCCTGCACACCGAGTACCGGCCGTCGTCCCCGGCCATGTCACCGCTGCTCGGACATCTCGACAGCGGCCGGTTGAGCGCCCGAGGGCTCGACCGGATCCTCAAGGTGTCCTGGACACTGGCCGATCTCGCCGGCAAGGACCGGCCGGAGTTACGCGAGACCAACACCGCCCTCGGGCTCTGGCTGGGGGAGGAACGGTGAACGAAAGACTCGCACGGCTCGTCCTGATGCGCCTGGCCGAGCCCGGGGACGCCGCCATGGGCGCCCTGGTCGCGTTGCGCGGTCCTCAGCGGGCCGTCGCCCTGGTCAGGGAAGGTGTGATGGACGCGGACCTCGTCCATCGGCTGATCGGCGGTGGGCCCGATCCCCGCGACATGGAAACCGGTTCCCGCGGCACCACTCCCTTCCGGCCGGGCACCGAGCTCTCCCAGCCGGGCTCCGAGCCCTCCCAACCGGGCTCCGGGTCCTCCTGGCCGGGTCCCGAGTCCTTCCTGCCGGCCGCTGCACCCTCCATGACGGGCGCCGAGCCCTTCCTGCCGGGCATGGAGCGCGCGGAGTTCACCGCCGCCCCGGGGACCGGAGGCGACGGGCCGGGGCGGGACGGGCGGCTCGCGGCCAGGAAGGCACGGCTCGATCGGACGATGGCCTCCTGGGGGGCCCGGTTGAGGACGGCCGATCCCGAGCGGGACCTGGCCGAGGGGGAGCGAATAGGGGCGAGGCTGCTGATCCCCGGCGACCCCGAGTGGCCCACCCAGCTGGACGACCTGGGAGCCTCCCGGCCCTACGCCCTGTGGGTGTACGGGGATGCCGACCTGCGGTTCTCCTGCCTGCGGTCCGTCGCGGTGGTGGGTTCCCGGGCGGCCACCCCGTACGGCACACACGTCGCGGCGGAGTTCGCGGCCGGGCTGGGCGAGAAGGGCTGGGGCGTCATCTCTGGTGGTGTTTCAATATGGGGTATGAAAACCGCCCGCCCCCGATGCGTCATCTACGTCCGCATCAGCCGCGACAAGGAAGGCGCCGGCCTCGGCGTCCAACGCCAGGAAGACGAGTGCCGCCAGCTCGCCGACCGGCTCGGCTGGGACGTCCTGGAAGTGTTCGCCGACAACGACATCTCCGCCTACAGCGGCAAACCACGCCCCGGCTACCAGCGGATGCTGGAGCGTATCCGGGCGGGCGGAGCCGACGCCATCATCGCCTGGCACACCGACCGGCTTCACCGCAATCCGCGCGAGCTGGAGGACTTCATCGACCTGCTCGAGGCCCGCCGCACCCGGGTCTCCACGGTCATGGCGGGCGTGATGGATTTGGACACCGCCTCGGGGCGGATGCTGGCCCGGCTGCTCGGCAACGTCGCCCGCCACGAGTCCGAGCAGAAGGCGGAGCGCATCAAGGCCAAGCATGTGCAGCTGGCCAAGAGCGGCAAGGCGGGCGGCGGCGGCTTCCGCCCGTACGGGTACCGGCGGATCTACGACCGCCCCGATCCGCCGCACCGCCTCGTGCGCGAGGAGCTGATCCCGGAGGAGGCCGACATCATCCGCGAGTGTGTGCGCCGTGTACTGGCCGGAGAGGGCTTGTCGGCCGTGTGCAGGGATCTGAACCGGCGGGGCGTTCCAACGACGTCTACGGGCATCTGGACGGCCCGCCAGGTCAACTCTGTGGCCGAGGTCGGGCAGGACGATCTCGCGGTGGAGGTGCGCGACCGGCTGGCCGCCTCGGAACCGGCGTCAGCGATCGCCCGCGACCTCATGGAGCGCGGCGTGCCGGTAGTCGCGGCGGGCGGCTGGTCGACGCCGACGCTGGCGCGGATGCTCACCTCCGCGCGGATCGCCGGGCTGCGCGAGCATCGGCCGCGCTCCCGCCATCAGACGAAGCGGGTGCGCACCGGGGAGATCGTGGGGGTCGGGGAGTGGCCGGCCATCATCACCCCGGCCGAGTCGGCCCGGCTGCGGCTGATGCTGTCGGATCCGGCGCGCCGCACGTCGCCGGGGCCGACGGGCCGCTACCTGCTGACGGGGCTGATCTACTGCGACGTGTGCAAGAACCGCATGACGGGCCGCACCAAGACGGGCGGGCGGCGCCACTACATGTGCGATGGGCAGCCAGGCCGGCCGGGCTGCGGCAAGGTGTCGGCGCGCACCGACTACGTGGACGAGGTCATGGTGGCGGGGGCGGTGGAGCTGCTCACCACGCCGGGGTTCGCGGACGCCCTGGTCGTCAACGCCGGACCCGACGAGGGGGTTGTGGTCGCGGAGATCGCCGCCTGCGAGCAGGAGTTGCAGGATCTGGCTGCCGACCATGGGGCGGGGGTGATTTCCCGGGCGGAGTGGATGGCGGCGCGTAAGCCTCTGCTGGCGCGTATCGAGGCGGGGCGGTCCTCGTTGGGGCGCGTTGATGTGAGCCGGGTGCTGGAGGGCCTGCCGGGGGATCGGGAGGGGTTGGAGGCGTTCCTGCTCGATGTTGAGGTGGAGGCGTCGCGGCGGCGATCGGTGCTCGGGGTGGTGTTGGAGCGGGTGTGGGTGCGTCCGACGATTGTCCGGGGGAGTAAGAAGTTCAACCCGGAGCGGCTGGTGCCGTTGTGGCGGTTCTGACCACCTGCGCCCTAACCGAACGGGTAGGGTTTGCTTACTTTGTGTAGGCTACCCTTCGTTACGTTCCGAGTATTTTGGTGCACATAGTTCGCATTTCAATCACAACTGGTGACGGCGAGTAGATACTCAGGAGTAACCTCGCCGACCTGGTCGATTGCCGCAATAAGGAGCGTTCCATACACCGCTCACCTCATTTAGGGTGAGTCGTTATCGCGTCTCGCCTCGGAAACGAATCTCGCGGTAAAGCCGGGAAGCTGGGGAGCTCGGCAGAAAGCAGGTTTTTCTTGAACGTCCGCATGATCGGCGCCGCCCCCGTCTCGCTGGCCTGGGCGCTGCGCCTGTCCTGGCTCGGGTGGGGCGCCGTCGGCGTCGAAGCACTGCTGGTGGACATACTCGGCTACAAGGCGTTCGCCGCACTGGTGGGATCGGCCATCGTGACATCGGTGTACGCCGGTTTGAAGCATCACGCGCAAGAGATCAAGAAGGCTCTGGGTGAGCATGCGGGCCGCATGGAGGAGATCACCAACGCGCACGCTGAGATCATCGCCAAGCAGGTGCTTACCATCGAGCGGTTCTTCAAGATGGGAACGCGCAGCGATGACGCGGCGCGGCGTGACGCCGCGGATGTGCGTGTGCGGGACGAGTCGGGGCCGTTCAAGGCCTTCCGCCCTGTGAGGTAGCCGCAGGATGTATGTGAAGAGCTGGACGATTCCTAATCGTCCAGCTCTTTCCCTTTTGTCCGGACTTCTTCGAAGCGTCGAGCCCGATTTTCCAGATGTGCCCGGATTAGGGCGATTTTCGTTCCGTCAGAAAGATCACTTGATGCGTTGATCTCTTCGATCATGGGGTCCGGCCGGAGGCTGTCCGGCACGACCAGTTCATCCGGCGAGACGATGCCTTCTTCGACGAGCAGCTCGGTGAACGGCCGACCCTCCGCCTGCGCCCGGTCCCGTAGATCCGCCACCGCCCGGCGGAGCACGTCGGATGCGCCCACGGCGGAGGCTTCCAGCGACGGCAACAGAGACGTCGTGTCGCCTGCGATGCGGTCGCCGTACCCGGACGCGGCCATGAACTGCTGGGCGAGGTCGGCAAGGTCCGGCCGCTGTTCGGTGATGGCGGCCGCGAATCGTGCCGCCGCCTCGTAGGCGGGCTGGTGTTTGCCGGTCAGCCACCGGTTGGCCATGGTGCGGTCGCGGCCGGCGAGTCTGCCGACGGCGGCTTGGCTGAGGTCTGCCCGCTCCATGATCGCGTCGAGGGTGTCGCGCAGCGCGGTTCGATCCCATTCAGTCGTGTGCACGCACGCACCATAACACGCGACTTGACTCACTTCCACGCTGGTGAGAGCCGCATTCCTGGTTAGAACGGGTGTGCGCATACGCACCCTCTTTGGACGGTGGTCCAAAAAGAGGGGCATGCAGCGACAACATATGTTGCGTGCGTGCACTCTCACGTGCCATAGTGCGTGCATGCACGAAACATGCGGTGGCCGCCCCGTCATCCGGCTCCGGCACGGCGAGTGGGAACGGCACATGACCTCCAAGGAACTGACCACCGACGACGCCCGCGCGGCCCACATCGGCGTCAGCCGCACCACCGTCCTGCGCATCCAGAACGGAGGCATCCAGCCCGGCCGCGAATTCATCGCCGCCGCCCTCTGCGCCCTCCCCGACATCAAGTTCGAGGACCTCTTCGAGGTCACGCGAGCGGCCTCGTAATGGCCGCCTACCAGGTCGACCGCGAATGGGTCACCGCCTGGGTGAGGCGCACCCGCGCCGAGCAGGGTCTCCCGCCCGTCATTGAGGACCCCACCGCGCTCGCCACCATCGCCGACCTGGTCCGCCCCTACCTGATCGAAAAGGGCTACCTGCGGGCCGACGGCACCCCCACCCCCGCGGCGCGGAAAGCCTCCTGAACCGGCCACCAGGCCGCCGCTTTCCCTGCCCTGACATGCCTGCGGGCCCACCCGGATGCACCCGGTATGAGCCCGCCGCCACCCCATCCTCCCTGTGAAAGGACTGAGGTCACGTGACCATCATCTCACCCACCCCGGCGCCTTTGGTGGTGCGCTCCGATGAGGAGCTGCGCGCCTTCGTCGCCCGGTTCTGGAACCCGAAGCCGCCCGCCGCCGCCCCGCTGCGGATCATCCGCGTCGCCGCCGACCTGCAGGTCGGTGACTGGCTGCACCGGCCGGGCGGGCAGACGGACGTGCAGGTCACCCGCCTCAACCCGCCCACCCGCGAGGAGACCCTCGCCGAGGGCCGTCGTGAGGTGTGGTCGCTGGGCTCCTGCTGGGTGCTCGACGCCGGCGAGCCGGTGGACGCGCAGCCGCGCGAGGCCCTGGCGGTGTCGCATGGCTGAGCCGACCTTCCCCGCCGCCGACGTCCGGGCCCTGCTGTCCGCGATCCGCGAGGCCATCGCCCTGCCGGGCGGTGAGACGTATGAGGACGAGGCGCGACGCCGCCGGATTCTGGACCGGCGTATGGGGGTCCTCGACGTCGTCTTGGAGCGGGTGCTCGAAGACGGCGTCGGGTCGTCGCTGACGTTGGCGTGGCGGGCCGAGCAGCTCCGCAGGCAGGTGTCCACGCATCCGGCGGCTGGTTACACGGTCAGCGGGCGGTGTGAGGCGGGCGGGCTGGCGGGTCCGGCCGCTGCGGCCCCGACGACCACCGCCGAGATCCTGCGCGAGGCCGCCCGGGTGGCCCGCTCGCAGGCGCCGACCGTGCTGGGTGTTGCGCAGACGATCCGCCTGGCCGCCGGCGGCGACGCCGCGGGCCGGGCGCGCGCGGAGGCGGCGCTGCTGGTCGCCGCCTACCACATCGAGCCCGGCATCCGCGTCGACGACCTGGAGCGGTGGCGGGATCGCCGCACCTGCCTGCAGGTGGCGGAGGCGCTGGAGCTGGCTGCTGCTGCGGCCGAGCAGGGCGGTGACCGATGAGCGACTACCGCGACATCGCCGAGCGGTTCGCCCGCGAGACCGCCAACCACGTCATGGAGATCAAGCGCGACGACGGCCTGTACCGGCACCTGCGGTTCAAGCACCCGGAGCACGGCTCCTACTGGTTCGACCTGATCACCGTCCCGCGCGCTCTGATCTTCCGGGGCGACGGCGAGAGCTTCGTGTTCAGCCGCATCGACGACATGTTCGAGTTCTTCCGCTCCGGCCTCTGGTCGGACGGGTCGATCCACATCAACGCGCACTACTGGGCCGAGAAGCTCACCAGCGACCGCGACAGCGTCATGAAGTACGACCAGAACCTGTTCGAAAAGGTCGTCAAGGAGCACGTCGCCGACGCGATCCGCGACAGGACTGCGCCCCGAGGGATCAGCCGCGCGATCAGGGAGTTGCTGGAGAACGGCGACATCACCTGGGAAGGCGGCGCCCGCCAGGAGCTGGCGGACTTCGAGTACGGCGAGACGTTCAAGGCGTCGTGCGTATGCGGAGCTTCCGAGGAGTTCCCGGACGCCTACGACGCCGCGCTGTGGAAGATCCGCCACCCGTCTGCCGATGGGGCGCACAACGTTAGGCGTACCGAGCGGGTGGCGGGCTTCACCTTCGAGGACACCTCGGAGTGGCAGCTCAAGGACTACCACTGGTGGTTCCTGTGGGCCCTGCACGGGATCGTGTGGGGCATCGCCCAGTACGACGCGGCGAAGTCTGCCGCTGTGCAGGGCGGTGACCGATGAGCGCCGCCGCTGACCGCCAGGCCGACCGGTTCGCCGCTGCCTCCGACCTGCTGACGCCTGGCGAGGTCGCCCGGCTGTTTCGGGTCGACCCGAAGACGGTGACCCGGTGGGCGTCCGCTGGCCGGATCGCGTCGATTCGTACCCCGGGCGGGCACCGCCGGTTCCGGGAGGCGGACGTCAAGGCGCTGCTGCGCGGCGAAACGCCGGGCGGTGCCCAGTGACCGGCCGCCGCATCCCGGCCCTGCCGTGGCTGACGCCCGGCACCGCCTCGACCTGGATGTGCCCGCGAGGCCACATCAACTCCCGGAAGACCACCACCTGCGGAGGCTGCCGATGACCGCCCCGTTCACCGTGCCGGACGGCGTCGACGAGCTCATCCGCGAGCACCTCGTCTCCCCGGCGCGGATCGCTGAGCGCGCCGGTGTCAGCCGGGCGGCGGTCGGCAACTGGCTGATCCGCTACCCGAAGCTCGGCCAGCTCACGGTCACGACCGTGCACGGCCCCCTGTTCTGGTGGCCGCAGTTCAAGGCGGCCCTGGACGAGCTGGGGCTGCCGGACTTGAAGGCGTCCGAGACGCAGCGCCGCCGCGCGGAGCGGAGGGCGGCGTGATGGCCCTGTTCCGCCGCCGGGAGCGCGCCGAGCTGGCCGCGTGGGAGGACACCCGCATCCCCGACGACGACGCGGACACGTGGACCGCCGCGATCCGCCCGGTCGAGCACGCCGGACCGCAGCCGTACACCACCCCCGGGAGGACGGCATGACCGGGCCCGAGCCGGAGCTCACCCCTGACGAGGAGCGCGAGTTCCGCGATTCCCAGGCCGACTATGACAGCCACCTGCACGACAACGACCCCGACGACCACGACGAGGAGGAAGCGTGACCGCCCGCCAGATCCCCGCCATCGCCCCCGGGTCGGCGGAGTGGCTGCGCTACATGTCCGCCTCCAAGATCAGCGCCGTCCTCGGCCTCTCCCCGTGGGAATCGCCCTACAGCCTGTGGTGCCAGATGGCCGGCCTCGTCCAGCGCGACGAGCAGACCAAGGCGCAGGCGCGCGGCCACTACCTGGAGACGTCCATCGCCAACTGGATGCGCGACCAGCACCCCGAGTACGAGCTGGCGCCCGGCGGCTGCTGGATCAACGAGGACCGGCCCTGGCAGCTCGCCTCCCCGGACGGCCGGTTCCTCGCCGACGGCCGCCTGGTCGACCTCGCCGAGTACAAGACCGACGCCGACGGCTCCGGCTGGGGCGAACCCGGCACCGACGAAGTCCCGCTTTACTACCGGGCTCAGGCGCTGTGGCAGATGGACACCCTCGGCGTATCGCAGGTCCGCTTCGGCGTGCTGACCGGCCGGCTGGAGTTCCGCGAGTACGTCGTCGACTACGACGCCGACGACGTCCGCATTATGCGCGAGCGGGCCGAGGACTTCCTCGACAGCCTGCTCTGGCAGGAGATGCCCGACCTGGACGCCCACCCGGCCACCTACGAGGCCGTCCGGTTCCTGCACCCCGACATCGCCGACAAGAAGGATCCGCTCGCCGACGTGGCCGTCGACGACGACCTGGCCGCCGAGTTCCTCACCGCACTGGCCGAAGCGGACGCCGCCTCCGAGCGCATGCAGGCCGCCCGCACCCGCCTGCTCGGGGCCATGGGCTCCGCCCGGCGGGCCCGCTGGAACGGCTACACGCTCGCCACCCGGCAGGCCAAGGGCGGCGGCACCCCGTACCTGGTGGCCGGCCGCAACCTCCCCGCGGCCCCGGCCGCCGACATGACCTTTTCCGACATCGCACTCAACGGAGTCGCAGCATGACCATCGACCTGCCCGCCGCCCGCCAGGACTCCCTGCCCGAGCGGATCCAGTACTCCCAGGCGCTCGCCGTCTCCAACCTGCTGCCCGCCCAGTACCGGGGCAAGCCGGAGAACGTCCTGTACGCCATCGAGTTCGGCCGGTCCCTGGGGATCGAGCCGATCGCGGCGATCACCGGCGTCCACATAATTGAGGGGAAGCCGAGCGCCTCGTCCGGGCTGATCTCGGCGCTGGTGCGCCGGGCCGGCCACCGGCTGCGCGTGTGGGTCGAGCGCGACTCCAACGGCACCCTGATCGCCGCGGTCGCCACGATCATCCGCCGCGACGACCCGGACTTCACCTTCCGCTCCACCTGGACGATGGGCCGCGCGCAGGCCGCCGGGCTCACCAACAAGGCGGTGTGGAAGAGCTACCCCGAGGCCATGCTGAAGGCGCGGGCGATCTCCGAGGTGGCGCGGGAGGCGTGCGAGGAGGAGCTGTCCGGGGTCGGCTACACGCCGGAGGAGCTCGGCGCGGAGGTGAACGGCGACGGGTCGGTGGTCGTGACGACCGCCCCGGCACGGGCGAACCAGCCGGGGCAGACGATCCGCGACGCGGTCACCCCGCCCGTCGCGCCGCCGTCCGCCCCGGTCGCGGACGAGCCGCCCGGGCCGGGCCTGGTGTCCGAGCCTTCCGAGCGGATGATCTCGCAGGACCAGCAGAAGAAGATGTTCGCGCTCATGCGCGAGCACCGGATCACCGACAAGCCGACGGCGCTGGCGTTCGTCTCCGAGGTCATCGGGCGGGACGTCGAGTCGCGAAACGACCTGACGATGGCGGAGGCCCGCCGGGTCATCGACCGGCTGGAGAAGGAGCCGCGGCCCGGGGCCAGCACCTCGTCGGAGCCCGCCGGCGACGAGGCGGACGGCGACGAGCACGACGAGGCGCAGCAGTGACCGGCCCCTGGTTTCAGCAGCCCATGCTCGCCTGGGACACCGAAAGCACCGGCATCGACGTGGAGACGGCGCGGATCGTCACCGCCGCCCTGGTGTGGATCGAGCCGGGCAAGCCGGTCGTGTCCAAGCACCACCTCATCGACCCCGGCGTGGACATCCCGGCGCGCGCCACCGAGGTTCACGGCATCACCACGGCCCGCGCCCAGGCCGAGGGGCGTCAGCCGGAGCCCGTCCTGGAGGAAGTCGCTACCGACCTCGTCGACGCCGTCCGGCTCGGCTGGCCGCTGGTCGGCATGAACTGTGTGTACGACTTCACCCTGCTGGACCGGGAGCTGCGCCGCCACGGGCTGCGCACCCTGCAGGACCGGCTCGGCGAACCCGTTCACCCGGTGGTCGACGCCCTGGTGCTCGACCGGTACGTGCGGTCGGGCCGCTTCTCCGGGCGGAAGCTGACGCAGCTGTGCGAGATCTGGCAGGTCAAGATCGAAGGCGCGCACGACGCGAACTTCGACGCCCTGGCCGCGGCCCGCGTGGCGTGGAAGATCGCCCGCACCCGGGCGGACATCGGCTCCATGACGCTGCCGGAGCTGCACGCGCTGCAGGTGCGGGAGCGGGCCCGGCAGTGCGACGAGATGCGCGCCTACTTCGACCGGGTCGGCAAGGAGCACGACGGGGTGCCGGGCGAGTGGCCGATGCTCCCGTACCGGCCGGCGGCCGCCTCGACCCCCTGAAACGACGCTGCCCCGGGCTGGTGGTGTCCGGCCCGGGGCGGCCCTCCCTGAAGGAGAACGAAGTGCAAGCACAGGCTACCCGGCCGCGGATCAGCGCAGCCGACCAGATCACCTACCAGGCGCGGGCCTGCCAGCGGCTGGCGAACATCCTGTCGACCGCCGCCGAGCGCGCCCTGCCGGCCATCCCGTGGACCGTGACAGCGGTCGGATGCGGGCTCCGGGCCGACATCACCCCGGCTGGGGCCGCGGACCCGCGCGGCACGCACCGGGCGTGGGTGCAGGCGCTCGGCCTCACCCCGCAGCGCACCATGCCGGGCCGCCTGACGGCGACGGTGCGCATGGACGGCGTGCAGGTCACGATCACCACCGCCTTGACCAAGGAGAACGCATGAGCGAGCGGGAGACGACCACCACGAAGCCGCTCGGCTGGCCCCGCCCGGGCGAGCTCACCGTCCGGGACGGGCAGCCGCAGATCGCCGTGGAGTACGGCGGCGGTGCCCGCGACTGGGCCACGGACCCGGCCTGGGCGCGCGCCTGCGCCGCCGCCTGGGCGACCGTCGCCGGCGTGCTGGAGGCCGAGCGGGACCGGCGCATCGTGGACGGCCAGGGCGCGGGCCAGCCGGTGGAGCGTCCGGCCGCGCCGGGGGAGACGACGACGTTCCCGATCGTGCAGGAGGCCGCGCTGGTGTGGCCGGCCCCGTCGGCGGCTCCGGAGTTGGCGCCGATGATCCCGGGCGTCCCCGCGGGTGTGGCCCCGTTCGGGGAGCCGTGCCCGGGCGAGTGCGGGCGCGAGGTATTCCCGGGCCCGAACGGGCTGGTGCACCTCGTGCAGGGGGGCACCGCCCGCGCCTGCCCGCCGGACGACCCGAACCAGACCGGCTTCTACCCGACGCTCGCCGAGGAGCAGGCCCGGTGACCGCCCCGAACGGCTGCACCCACTGCGGCATCGAGCAGCACGACCACGCCCAGCGGTGGACCGACGAAGCGGGCTGGCACGTCTGGGCCGCCCCCACCCAGGAGCAGATCAAGGCCCGGATGCTCACCCGCCGGGAGACCCGATGATCGGCCACCTGCTGCACGGCGGCGCCTGGTTCGCCCTGCTGCTCGCGCTGGCCGTGTACGACCGGCCCGCCCTGCGCACCCGCCTCGCCGCCCGCGCCCACCGCCGGTGGCGGTCGGCGCGCCGCACCCTCGCCGCCCTGTGGCGCGCCGCCACCCTCCACCCCCGCCAGCCTGAGCACGCCAAGGAGCGCCACGCATGAGCACGCCGTACAACACCAGCAAGACCGACCCCCTCCTGCTCCTGGCCGACGCCATGGGCCCCGGCGGGGTCGGCGCCGCGATCGAACGGCAGGAGAAGCAGGGGCAGCGAGAGCTGGTCAACTCCGACGTCATCCCGGCCGACCTCGGCTACGGCTCCGAGGAAGAGCTGACCGCGCTCGGCTTCACCCTCGGCGCGCCGGTGTCCGGCGACAAGCTGTTCCGCCACGCCGAACTCCCGCCCGGGTGGAAGCGGGAGGGCAGCGGCCACGCCATGTGGTCGCACATCGTCGACGAGCTGGGCCGCAAGCGGCTGGCGATCTTCTACAAGGCGGCGTACTACGACCGGTCCGCGCACGCCAGCATCGTCAGCGTCTCCGCCTACATCAACGACTGCCTGGACGAGGGTGTGGAGCCGGTGCTCGACGACGTGTGGGCGACCCGCGAGGCGGTGAAGGCCGCCGCCGAGGGGTGCATCGCGCAGAGCACCAAGTACCTGAAGATGTACGAGGGCCTCGGCAGCAGTTATGACCGGGAGCGGGCGGCGGAGCTGCGGGCGGAGATCGCCGCCTACCAGGCGCTGTACGCGGCCGTGGACGGCGGGGCAGCGGCCACCCGCCCGGCCGACCTGCCGCCGGAGAAGCTGCAGCAGGTGGCGGCCGAGATCGTCGCCCACCTCCAGGCGCCCGAACCCGGCACCCCGGCCGCCGGTGGGGACGAGCGCGCCGTCGACGGCCCGAACGGCGGCGCCTGATGCCCGTGATCGACGTGTGGTCCGCCGTCAAGGACCTCGACGTGCCGGAAGACGTGCTGATGCGCCTCCTGGAGCGGTGGGACGCCCACCGGAAGGGCGACGTCCCCGACCCGGTGCCGGAGGCGGACAAACCGTTCCTCGCCCGCCACATCGTCACCGACGCCCCACCCGCCCCCTGAACGCCGTGGTGCCCCGCCCGAGGAAAGCGGGCGGGGCCCCACCCCCGAACCCTACGGAGAACCGTGAGCCGCCACACCCTCTTCCCCAACAGCACCCACCCCAACGACACCCTCACCATTGGCTGGGACGCCCCCCTCGCCACCTTCTACGCCCGCCGCACCCAGCCCGCCCCCCACCCCACCGACGAGCCGGTCGAGGTGTTCTGGATCGGCGGCACCCCGTGCGAACTACCCACCATCCAGCACCTGGCCGACGCCCTCTTTAACGAAGGCGAGACCCTGCACGCCGACGTCGCCCATCTGCTGGACGCTGACCGGCTGGCGGAGGGCTCCCGGTTCCTCGGCCGCCCCGCCACCGGCCTGGTCGCCGCCGTCGCACTGGAGACGACCGGGCCGGAGCAGGCCGACCGGATCCGCGCCGAGCTCACCCGGGAGGCCGGCCGTGGCTGACGTCATCGACATGATCATCCGCGTGTTCGGGGTCATCTTCCTCGCCATCATCGCCGCCGTCGGCGTCGCCTGGATCGTCATCGACATCCAGCACCGCCGCCGCGGCCTGCAGCGCCCCGCACCCGGCCGCCAGCCGGACGCCACCAACCAGCGCATCTACGTGGGGGAGTGGCCGAAGCGATGACCAACCTCCTCCTCGCCACCCTCGCCCTCGCCGGCATCGGCCTCGACCTCACCCGGCAGCTCCTCATCGCGGTGGGCGAGCTCGCCCCCGACCCGGACGTCGAGGCGGAGCTCCTCGTCCACCGGCAGCTCGTCGACCGGCTGCCGGTGCGCGACGGCCTCAAGCAGATCCAGGCCCGCACCACCTCGAGGCGGTGGACGCCGTGGCACTGATCACCACCTGCGTCGTCCTCGCCGCCCTCGCCGGCATCACCGCGCTCGTCACCGGCATCCAAGGCCGGCCGGTGTGGGTGCCCTGCCTCGCCATCGGCATCGCCATCGCCGCCGTCCTGGCCGGTGCGCTCCTCACCCTCAACCACCTCGCCGAGCCCGCGAGGGCTCCCATCGCCGTCACGGAGGCCTGACATGGTGAACAAGCCCAAAGCGGTGGGCACCGCGGCTGAGAGTGCCGTTGTGCGCGCCCTCCGCACCCTCGGATTTCCCCACGCCGAACGCCGCGCCCTCGCCGGCGCCTACGACCTCGGAGACATCACGGGGTGCCCCGGCCTGGTCTTCGAAGTGAAGGGCGGCGAGGCGGCGAAGAACGCCTCCGACGGCCTCATCACCGACTGGATGGCGGAAACCGAAGCCGAGCGGGCCAACGCGCGCGCCGACGTCGGCGTGCTCGTCCTGCAGCGCCGCGGCATCGGCGCCAGCAACGCGCACCGGTGGTGGGCGATCCTCCGCCTGTCCGACGTCGTCCGGCTCGGCAGCTACGGCCGCCACTCCACCCCCACCGAGGTCGACTGCCCCGCCCGCGTGCTGCTGGCCGACGCGTGCGTTCTACTCCGCCGCGCCGGGTACGGGCAGCCGCTCGACGCCCCGGCCGAGGCCGTCCCCGCCGCGCTCACCGAGGTGGCTCAGCCCCCCGCGGCGGTGGCGTCGTGCTGACCCTCACCATCCCCCAGCGGCTCCGCAACCTCCGCAAAGACCGCGACCTCCTCCAAGAACACGTCGCCGCCGAACTCGGCGTCTGCGTCGACACCCTCTCCCACTGGGAAACCGGCGCCAACACTCCACGCGTCCACCACATCGCCGCCTACGCCCACCTCGTCAACCACCGCCTCGTCGTACGACGAGGACAGGACGTCATCTGCGACGCGCTCGACGCCCTGCCGTGCATGGGTGAGCTTCGCCGCCGCGCCGGCGTGCCCTGGGCTGTGCTGCGCGAGCGGCTCCACTACACGCCCAAAACTCTGGAGGGCCTGGAGAGCCACATGCGGCGCCACGGGGTGAGGCTGACGACGCTGCAGCCGTACCTGGAGGCGCTCGGCTACACCCTCGCCCTCATCCCCGCCGCCCCCGCCAAGCAGGTGGCGGCATGACCCCCGACCAGGCCGCGTGGGTGCGCGAGAACGTGTGGCCGGCCGCCATGCGCAAGGCCCACAGGGAGCAGCCCCTCGGGACCACGCACTGCGCCTGCCAATGGGGCGGCGGGGCCTGCGCATCCGGACGGCATGACATCTGCCACGTCGGTGTCCCGCTGCCGGTGTGCGAGACCTACGTCGTCACCCGGACCGATCAGGTCCTTGGCTTCGCCGAGCCGTACCGGCACCCGTCCGTCTCGGCGACCGGCTGGCACCGCACCAGGACCGCGCAGGTGTGGCTGGCCGACCGGGTGTGTGCCTGGTCGTGCTCGTGCGGCGACTGCGGGCACCCACGACCCGACATCGCCCATCGGCCCGAGCGGAACCCGGCCCGGCCGGTCGTCTACGAGACGGTGCCGCTGTTCGACCTCACCCCGACCGGAGCACGCTGATGGGCCGCCGACAGATCACCTGCGCATGCTGCGGACGCCCCGGCCCCTACGGCGCCAACAACTGGGTGAAGGCCTGCGCCGACCGCTGGCGCCGCGCCGGACGCCCCGACACCGGCCCGCCGCCGCGGCGCAGGCCCCGCGATGAACCCTCCACCTCTCCGACCCTGCGGCGCGCCGAGTACGCGGTCCTGGCCGACTTGGGCCGCTCCACCGCCTCCATCGCCTGGGAGCTCTCCGTCTCCCCCCGCACCGTCCAGCGCTACGCCGCCCGCCGGGCCCTCCTCGCCGCCCAGACCCAGAACAGGAAAGCGGCATGACCACAACACGGAAGGACGAATGCTGATGGGCGGCCAGTGGAAAGGCCTCGACCTCACGGGTCTGATCAACACTCCGTTCATCGACCGCTTCTGGGCGAAAGTCGACACCAGCGGCGACTGCTGGGAATGGCGCGCCTACCGCAGACCCGACGGATACGGCCAGTTCACGGTCCGCAAGGGCTACTTCGTCAACGCCCACACTGTCAGCTACGCGCTGGCCAACGGGTCGATCCCGCCAGGCAAGGTCATCTGCCACCGCTGCGACAACCCGCCCTGCGTTCGGCCGATGCACCTGTTCCTCGGCACCCAGTCAGACAACGCCAAGGACATGATCGCCAAGGGGCGGCAGGGCAAACGACACCCCGGCACCGCGCGGGCGAACGCCCGGCTCACAGAGGAAAGCGTCCGCGCCATTCGGGCGGTCCCCACCTACCTCGGAGTCGTCAAGTACCTGGCCGACCAGTACGGCGTTTCCACCCACACGATCGCGTCCGTGCGCAAGGGCCAGAGCTGGAAGCACGTCTCATGAGCACCCAATGGACTCAGGCCGCCTGCCGGGCCGCTGACATCGACAGCGAAAGTTTCTTCCCTCTCAGCTACGCCGCCGGCAACCCGCAGGTACAAGCCGCGAAAGCCGTCTGCCGCTCCTGCCCAATCCGATCCGCCTGCCTGGCCTACGCCCTCCGCCGCGGCGAGCCGGAAGGCATCTGGGGCGGCCTGACCCCGCGGGAACGCCGCGACATCCGCGACAAGACGCGCCAGGAGGCAACCCGATGACCACCACCATGCTCGGCTGGATCCGCCCCTGGTACCCCGGCGCCAACGGCGACCACGCCCGCGCCGACTGCCCCACCCTCACCGCGGAAACCGACAGCCCGCGGGAAGGCTCCGGCTGGCTCAACCCGGCCACCGCCACCCGCCTGTGCGACGACTGCTTCGCCTGGAACGCCACCTGCCGCTGCGGCGCCTCCCTCGCCCGCGAGGAAAGCATCGGGCCGCACGACAAGGAGCGCGCCCAGAAGTGGGCCGCAGAGCACTTCTGCCTGCCGGTCGTCGACTTCACCGCCACCCCGCGGCCCGCCGCCGTGGACACGCCCGCCGACGGTCAGACCGCCCTCTTCGACCTCAAGGACGCCGCATGAAACTCGCCATCGACCCCGCCGTCCTGGCCGACGCCGTCGCCTGGACCGCCCACGCCCTCTCACCCCGGCCGTCCGTCCCCGTCCTCGCCGGACTCATCCTCACCGCCGAGGGCGACGAGCTCACCGTCGCCGCCTTCGACTACGACACCTCCAGGCGGATCACCGTCGGCGCCGACGTCGCCGAACCCGGCCGGGTCCTTCTGCCCGGGCGGGTGCTCGCCGAGGTGGTCAAGGCGCTGCCCCGCCAGCCGGTCACCCTCACCCTGTCCGGGATCGACGGCCACAACGGCGTCAGTTCCCTCAACGAGGTCACCATCACCTGCGGGACAGCGAAGTTCGACCTGCTCACCATGCCCGTCGACGACTACCCCACCCTGCCCGAACCGCCCGCCGCCGTCGGCACCGTCAACGCCCACACGCTCGCCGCCGCCGTCGCCCAGGTGGCGCCCGCCGCCGGCAAGGACGACACCCTGCCCATGCTCACCGGCATCCGCGTCGACGCCACCAGCGACCAGCTCACCCTCGCCGCCACCGACCGCTACCGCATCGCCGCCCGCACCCTCGACTGGGAGCCCGCCGGAACCGACACCGTCGCCGCGATGATCCCCGGGCGGCTCCTCACCGACATCGCCAAGCAGCTCCCCGCCGGCCCGGTCAGCGTGGGCGTCAGCGACGGCCTCGCCTCCTTCGCAGGCGGCGGCCGCACCACCACGGTGCGGCTCCTCGACGAGCAGTTCGTCGACTACAACGCCCGCCTGCAAGCCGACGGCTACACCATCTGGGCCGAGGTGGAGACCGGGCCGCTCATCGCCGCGGTGAAGCGGGTGTCGCTGGTGGCCGAACGTCACACCCCCGTCCGCCTCGCCTGGGCCGACGGTGAGGTACTCGTGCAGGCGGGTGGCGGAGACATGGGGCGCGGCGCCGAAACCGTGCCCGCCGACCTGGACGGGGCGCCGCTGGAGATCGCCTTCCAACCCCAGTTCCTCCTCGACGGCCTCGCCGGGGTCGACGGCGGGCGGGCGCGCATCGGCATGACCGGGCCCGCGAAACCCGCGCTCATCGTCCCCGCCGACAGCGGCGACGCCCCCGCCTACCGGTACCTGGTGATGGCGATCCGCCTGTCCTGACCATCCCGCGGGCCCGGCCGTCCGGCCGGGCCCCTCACCCCCTTGGAGCCGAGCGTGACCCGCATCGACCTCACCACCAAAGACCTGCACAACCTGCTCAACCCGGTGCTACCCCACACCGGCACCGACCCCGAACTCCCAGAGCTGAACATCGTCCTCATCCAGGTGCGGCACAGCGTCCTCTACGCCGTCGCCACCGACCGGTACACCATGGCGGCCGCTCGCCACGAACTCGACGACGTCGACGACGACGCCGCGGTGGCCATCGACCGCGCCGACGCCACCGCCATGCTCAAGCTGTTCAAGCACACCAAGAAGGAGGATCCGCAGCTCCAACTGCTCATCGACAAGGTGCCCGTCCCCGTCACCCGTCGCGGCGACACCGTCCAATCCCTGGGCCTCACCATCACCTCCGAGGACGGTACCCGCCTCGTCCTCCACGGACGCGGCCACGGGCCTCTCCGGGGGTGGCGGCGCCTTCTGCGGCCCGTCGTGGAACGGAACCTCACCCCGGCCGCGCCGCTGTTCGCCCTCACCCCCACCTACCTCACCCGGTGGGCCAAGGCCGCCGCCCCCGGGGAGGTGCTCACCGTCCACGTCGGACCCGACCCGGTCGACCCGATCCTCATCCAGGTGGAGCACCGCGTCATCGGCGTATTCATGCCCGTCGGCCACCTCGACGCAGGCGAAATCGTGGCCGGGAGCCCGTGGCCGGACGAGCTCATCGACGACGACGGCGGCGCCGAACCGGAAGAGCCGCTGTTCCGCAGCCCGCCGGCTCCGGAGCCGCGCGACGTTCCGGCCGACGAAGAGCAGGCCGGCCAGACCCTCGACGACGTGTACGCGGCGGTGAACGCCTGATGAGCAAGCTCACCGTCTACCGCACCACCAACCCGAGCATCCTCGCCAGACTCCACGCGACGCTCACCGCGATCGACGAATGGCAGCCCAAGGTCGAAGCCCTCATGGAAGACCTCGGCGTCGGCGGCCGGAAGATCTGGTACGACGCCGTCAGCGGCCAGGTCTTCGGCGTCTCCCACGACGACGGCGACATCCCCGAACACTGGCGCTACGACCAGCGCAAGCACTGCCTCGTCCCTCGCCGCTCCACCAAGCCGGGCAAGGCGATCGGCGCCCGTCTGGACGCCATGCGGCGCCCCGACCCGCGCGCCCTCAAGGGCATGCCCAGCAGGACGTTCGCCGCCGCCGAACCGGCGCTGATGACGTGCGGAATCAACGAGATGGGCGGCGCCCTGTACGTCACCTGGGGCGCGGACATCCACGAGCGCGAGGTCGACCTGAACCTCTGGGAACGGGTGAAGCTCAGCGAGTACTACGCCGTCCTCGAAGCCCAGGAGGCCTCTGAGAGCGCGCAGAGCCCTGCGGCGGTGGCCGGATGAGCCGCGAACCGATCGGGCTCCTCGCCAGATGGGCCAGCCTCCTCGCCAACCCCGACATGGAACGCCGCTCCTACTGGTGGCTCCTCGCCGACAGCAAGAACTGGGCGCTGATCCTCATCACCCGAGGCAAGCCCGGCGAACCCCCAGAGCCACCCCAGCAGCAACCCGCCCCCCGCATGTCGCCCGAGTGGCTACGCCGCACCGGCGGCAACCTCACCCCCGAGGAACTGCTGCACGAGCGCATCGGCCAACACCTGCGCGCGCACGTCCAGCACGACACCGAAGTCGACGTCGCCCGCGCCGCCAGCATCGCCACCACCGCGGCCGTCGAAGCCCTCGCCGAGCTCGGCGTCGACGTCAGCACGCTCACCCGCGGCGACGAGCAGGAGGGGACTCGCTGATGGGCGAGACCGAGACCCCCGTCGAGTGGCTCGAGCGGCAGGCCGCCGCCTACCACGACGCCCACCAAGACCCCGCCCTCTGCCGTGCGCTGCCGCCCGTCCCCGCCTACCTCCGCCAGCCCGGCGGGCAGGAGGCGCAGGAGGAGATCACCACCACCACCGTCGACTTGCCCAGCGGCGCCACCGCCCGCATCACTCACCGCGGGCCCATCACGCCCAGCACCCTGGTCATGCTCGATGACACCGCGCGAGACATGATGCGCCGCCGCGACGAAGCGGGGGCCAGCCGTGGCTGACCGTGTGAAACACGACCCCGCCCCCCGCGGCCAAGGCTGGATTGAACTCCGCCTCATCGGCGAACCCGCCGACATCGAAGCCTGGACCACCCTCCTCCACCACGGCACCGACATCTGGCTCGACTCCCACAACAAAACCGCCCGCGCCGACGGCCTCATCCGCCGCTACATCCGGGCCCGCCTCGCCGTCCAGGACCCCGATGTCTGACCGCGCAACCACCACCAGTCCAGCCGCGCGCGGCGGCCGGGCCCCGGCCCGTTTCCGCCGCGGAGGCGTCCATGCCCTGGGTCAGCAGATGTTCCACCTGCCGGCGCCCCGCCACCCTCGTGGTAACCGGGCGCCGACCACGCCTGACTTTGTACAGCGCGTTGACATGCCATCACTGCGCGCCACGACACCGGGCCAAGGCGCGCGAAGCCGGACCCGTCACGGAAGAGCCGCACGGCCACACCGCGCAAGACGGCCTCTTCTGACCCCACAACCCGGCACAAGCGACGCCGTGACCCGCCGAAAACCGGGCCCGCCCCGCACCAGATGACCAACGAACCACCTCCCGAAAGAAGACGGCATGACAGCGCCTGAACGCATCTACTGGACCTGGGTTCAAGTAGTGCGTCGCGCCGAACTCGGCTTCGGCGAAGGCAAGAAGCGCGTCGGATCCGACACCGTGCAGCACATCGCCCTGATCGCCGCTACCTACGGCAACCCCGACGGCACCCGCGTGCGGCCCTCCGTCGACCGGCTGGCCCGGGTGACCCGCAAGGACGAGAAAACCGTCCGCAACTGTCTGGGGCGGCTGCGCGACGTCGGCCTGATGGTGCGCGTCTTCGAAGGCTCCTTGGCGGGCCGCGGCGGCAAGGCGGATGAGTACCGGCTGGCGATCCCCGACGACCTTCTGGAGCGGGTCGCGATGCTCGACGTGCACGAGGCGAACCTGTTCGTTCCGGATGGTGTCGCCCCGCCCCCCGCCCGCGGATCCCGGAAGCGGCCGGACGGGGGTCGGCGGGAGGCGCCGAACCTCGGATCACCGGGTGCTGCACCCGCTGTTATGCCTGTGGATAACCCTGTGGATAACTCAGAAACACCGGGTGCTGCACCCGCTGATAACAGGTTACCGACGAGTAATCACCGGGTGCTGCCCCCCGGAACACCGGGTGCTGCACCCAAGAACACCGGGTGCAGCACCCGCCCACCTATACATAGACCTCCCATAGACCTCCCACACACATTGAGCTCTCCGTACGGGGCTGAGGTGGAAGGGGAGACGCCGACGCGCCGCGAGCCTTCGGCCGAACACGATTCGCAGCCTCCCGGCACCCCCCTCGCCAACCTCGCGCCAGCCGACCTCGACGCCGCCTACGCCGCCGCGTTCGCCGCCCTCAACCGGCTCCCCGACTTCGGCCACACCCTCCTCGCCGCCGCGCGCGCCGAACTCGGCGACGACGCACCCCGAGCCCACCTCGTCATCCGAGCCCACCAGCTCGCCCCCACACCCGAACGGAGGACCGCGTGAGCGCCGACCCCGACATCACCGCCGCATTCCGTCAAGCCGCCCACGACCTCGCCACCCTCATCCGCCCCTACGTCCAAGCCCACCTCGTCAACGACCTCGCCCACCGCTACGTCGCCGACCACCTCGCCGCCCCCGGCTGGCGGCCACCCCTACGACCCGCCCCCGACGACTGGAAAACCATCCGCGCCACCAACACGCGCCGAGCCCTGGAGGAGACGTGAACCACCCGCCCATCACCTGCATCTGCGGATGCGGCAACACCGGCGAAAACTGGCGCCGACGCCTCCTCAAAGCCTGCTACCAGCGCCACCTCCGCGCCGGAACCCTCCACCAGTTCCCCCGCGCCAACCGCTCCCGCTGGTACGCGCCCCGAGCCGGCCGCATCGAGGACTACTTCGACCTCCTGCGCTTCGGCGTGCCCCGCCAGCACATCCCCGACCGGCTCGGCATCACCAACCGCACCCTGCACCGCTACGAACGCGACCTGCGAGTGCTCGCCCACTACGTCATCCACCTGGCCGCCACCAGCCAGCACGCCGAGCAGGCCGCCGCATGACCGCCACCCCCGGCGTGTGCATGCCATGCCGGCGCCGCACCCACTTCCGCTGCTGGGCCCGCCCCGACCAAACCATCCCCGGCACCTGCGCCTGCGACTGCGTCGACGCCGACGGCCTCACCACCGAAGCCGCCTGGCTCGAATCCGCGCGCCGCGCCCCGGCCGAACTCGCCGAGTTCCTCCGCGAACAGGACACCACCCGGGTCGCAGGGGCGCGGCCATGACCCCCGACAACGCGGCCATCGCCGACCGCGCCCGCGAACTCGCGGACCAGGCGCCCGGCGGAAGCCTCACCCGCCGCACCGCAGGCTGCGTGGCGGTCGCCTACTCCACGACGAAGACCGACGTGCACGTCCGCAAGGTGCTCAACGGCGTGCCCGAACACCTGCGCGCCGAATGCGCAGCGCTCGCCGACCAGCTCACTCAGCAGATCGAGGAGAAGGCATGACCCGCACCCTCGTCCCCGCCGGCCAGGACCTCCTGTGGGACCTCGACCCCATCGACGACCTACACGGCGCGCCCAGCCCCCAACCCCGCCACACACCCCGCCCCGACCCCACCCGCGACGAAATCCAGGCCGAATGCGAACCCGCGTGCCTCGGCTGCGGCAAACCCGAAGGCCGCGGCCTCTGCTCGCGCTGCATGGTCGTCTGCACCCGGCTCCCCGCCAACGAGGTCGCCGACGTATGCGTCGTCACCACCCGGGTCCTCGCCCGGTTGGCCGTCGGCATCCACGGCCACGAACCCGGCCGCAAGCTGGCCGTCGTCGACTGCCCGCACTGCGACCGCCTCCACTGGCACACGCCCCTATACGGCACCCACTACCGGGTGCCGCCCTGCCGCCAGCCGTACATCGTCATCCTCCCCAGACCCCGCATTGATCCGCGTACGGGGCTCAGCTCAACGCAGACAGGTGAACGGGGGCGGATGGAGTATCAGGGCGCCCCCTGCGACACACGGGCCTCACAGGCCACTACAGCCCCTCGCAGCCCTGGAGGCTCAGCATGATCAAAGCAATCACCATCAAGCAGCCCTGGGCATGGGCCATCGCCCACGGCGGCAAAGACGTCGAGAACCGCACCTGGGGGACGTCGCACACCGGCCTCCTCGCCATCCACGCGGGAGCCGCCTGGGCGAAGGAGGGAGCGTACGACCGTCAGGTCATCGCCGCCGCCCAGGCGAGCAAGGACGAGAAGAGCTGCTACGACCCGCCGCTGCACGTCGAGATCGAGGTGGGGAGCGGAAGGGCCAGCCGGGTTCGCCCCACCGATCCGCGCTACATCCGCAGCGCCATCGTCGCCGTGGCCGAGGTCGAGAACATGGGCGTCTGCGAGGGCTACTGCTCGCTATGGGCCATCCCCGGCCAGCACCACTGGCGCCTGACGAACGTCCGCCCGCTCGCGCAGCCCGTGCCCTGCAAGGGGCGCCTCGGCCTGTGGAACCTTCCCGACGCCGTCGAGACAGCCGTCCACGACCAGCTCGCCGCCGAGCCGGAGGCCGCCCTGTGAGCGACCTCTTGGGATACGAGGACCTCATGCGTCGCGCTGGCGCCATCTGGTGTGACCAGCACAAACGGTGGGAGTGCTCGAAGAAGTCGAAGCGCAGCCACGAGCGCTGCCACGCGTTCGCCGTCCGGGGGACGGCCGCGTGCCCGACGCACTCGGGGACGACGCTCGAGGTGGCCAAGGCGAAGGGCGAGGCCCTGTCCGCCGCCTGGTCCGCCCTCCACGCCGAGCCGTCGGTGAGCGCGACGGAGGCGGTGCTCGGCATGCTCCAGATGAGCTGGGCCCGCGTGCACCTGTACGCCGGACTGCTGCGCCGCCAGGTCGAGGAAGCCCAGAACGCGCCAGGCCCCGGATCCGGGGTGCTCGGGGAGGAGGCGGGCCACGGCGCCGGCCTCATCGGCTACAGCCGGTCGGCGAACGCCGAACTCGGCCTCTACGCCACCGGCGAAGCAGTGCGCGGACTCGCCACCCTCGAGGCGCAGGAGCGTGACCGGTGCGTCCGCTTCGCCAAGGTGTGCCACGACATGGGCATCGCCGAGCAGCAGGTCCGGCTGGCCGAGCACCAGGGGGCGATGCTCGCCGCCGTCATCCGCGGATCGTTGGACGCTCACTTGGGCCGGGTGCTGGAGGTGCTCGGCAACTCGGCCGAAGCCGACGTGATCCGCCGGTCCTGGCAGGGGTGGGTGGAGACGATCGTGCCCGCCCAGATCGAGCTCGTCGCCGGAGGGGGCGGTCGTGGCTGACGTCCTCAGCGTGTACGTCGTCCAAGAGCCGACTGGCCTGTGGGTTGCTGGCTGCTGCAACGACCGGTGCGGCTACGAAGGCCACGACGTGGCGGAGGAGAAGACCAAGGCCGCCGCCGAGCGGGCCGCCGCCGAGCACCGGGCCGAACTGCGGCGGGAGGGCGAGGAGCAAGCCGCCCGCGCCGCCGAGTCGGAGAAGGGCACCACCACCTACTGGTGGGACGTCGCCCAGCAGCGGCAACGGGAGCTGGCCCGCGCTGAGCGGGAGTTGGAAGCGGCGCGCGGTGCTGTGGAGACGCTGGCCCGGTTCCGGACCTTCCTCGACGAGGACTTCCGGCAGTGGTGCTCACCGAACGGTGTCGCCGCCCGGTACGCGGACGATCTGCTGCGGATCCTCGACCAGGGCGGAAGCAACGGCCGATGACCCACCCCCCGAAGGAGACGACCATGCCTGAGTTCATCTCGACGCGCTGCCGGTTCGAGAACTGCCAAAGCTGCACCGATCTGGCGTGCGCTCACGACTGCCACTCGGCGGAGAACTTCGAGTTCGAGGAGACCGCCGCCGCGAGTCCGCTCCCTCCGGCCCCGCCGCGCACATCGCGGCAGAACGACGACGGCACCTGGAGCCCGGCCACCCCGCTCGGCTTCCAGGGCGACCGGCTCGACGTCGAGGTGTTCGGCTCCGGCCCGTGGGGGTGGGCGGCGTACCGGGGCGGTGAGCGGGTGGCGTCCGGGCGGGCCCGCACCCGGCTGGGGTTGCTGCTGTCGATAGCACGCATTCGGCTCGCGCGGCGGGTGATGCGCCGTGGCTGATCTCACGCCCTACCCCGAACTCGCCGACGTGCTCGCCTCGCTGCCGCTCCTCCTCCGGGAGGCGCGGCGGGCGCGCGGCCTGTCGCAGCGCGCCGCCGCCCAGCAGATGGGCGTCTCCCCGAACACCGTCGCCCGCGCGGAGGCCGGTGAAGACCTGGTGCTGTCCAACGCCGTCACCATCCTGCGCTGGCTCGATACCCGCGACACCTGCCCGAAGGAGACCTGATGCCTGACCTTGAAGCCGTGCTGAGGAAGCTGGCCGCCCTGTCAGAGGCCAACCCGTACGAGCGCGTTTACGCGTGGAGGCAGATCCTCGACGAGGTGCGGCGCGAAGGGTTCGAAGCGGGCTACACCGCAGGGCGGCGCGACAGGGAGCTGTCCGAGCAGATCGCCCAGCAGGAGGCCAGCCGTGACGCCTGATCAGCGCGCCCGCGCCGTCGTGTTCAACAGCATCAACCCCGCCCTCCGCAGTGTCGGCCTGTGGGCGAAGCTGACCAGCCGTCAGGTCATCGCCGATCGGCTGATGGCCGCGCTCGCCGAACACGGCCTCGCCGTCGTGCCCGTCGACGACCTGGTGGCGACGATCCGCGACGCGGACGCCTACGACTCCGAGTACGGGGCGGGCATCGGTAACCCGTCGAACTGGGAGCGCCTCGACCGGTTGCGCGCCGCTGTGAGCGCTTCTCCGCCCACCCCCGGACACGAACACCCGCCGCCCCCGGCAAACCCCGCCACGGCCGCCACAGGCGCGCGCAACCACCACAGCGAGGAGACGACGTGACCCCGAACCGGCTCCCCGGCCACACCCTCAGCAGCGAAGGCGCCGCCTTCGCATGGACCACCAACGGCGGCCGCTACGTCCGCACCACCGGCCGGCGGGGTGTCGCCCTGTGCTCCTGCGGTGAGACCTCGTCCACCCTCGACAGCAACAGCGCACGCAAGCGCTGGCACCGGGAGCACAAGGACGAACTCCGCCGCGGGCCCGCCACGGCCCAGGGGAACACCGCCGACAGCGTGAAGAGCACGAGCCCGGCCGGGCCGACCCTCGTGATCGCCCACACCACGGCGGCGGGGACGGTCGACGTCGCGTGGATCGAGGACGCCGTCCTGGTCCGGCTCAAGCCGGGCGCCCAGCTCGCCGTGCGGCTCAACCCGCGCGAGGACGTCCCGGCCCACCGGCCGCCACACCCGCCCGGCACCGCCGAGGAGCCCGACCTCGTCGAGCGGATCGCCGCCGCCATCGAGCGCCTCTGCCCCGAACCCGGCACCGAGCACTTCGGCGACCACTGCCCGTACCGGGAAGCCGCCGACACCGCGCGGAAGGTCGGGGCCGACCGTGGCTGATGACATCGAGTGGCACGCCGTCGACGAGCACGGCGAGCACATCACCCGCATCATCCCCGGCACCCCGCCCGCCACCGACCACACGTTCATCCCCACCGCCGAACTGGAGCGGCTTCGCTTCGAGGGGCAGAACGCCGACGTCCTGCGCCAAGACAACACGCAGCTCCGCGAAGAGATCACCCGGCTCCGGACCAACGCCGAGAAAGACGTCTGCTCTGGCTGCATGCAGCGCGAAGAGCAGCGGGACCGGTGGATGGAAGTCTGCCGCCAGATGGGCGTAGAGCTGGAACAGCTCCGTCTCATCGCCCGCGTCAACGGCGGACTCCACCGCTCCGCCCACGAAGACGCGGAGAAAGCCGAAACCGAGCTGGAACGCATGACCACCGCCGCGCGCCTCGCCAACGGCCACGCCCTCGAAGCCGAAGCCGCCATCACCCGCGTCCGGGACCTCCACCAGCCCGTCGACGTTGAGTTCGCCCGGGGCGCCCGCCTCGAGCAGGGCGAGACCGGGGACGTGCGATACCGGCGGAAATGCTGTTCGCACTGCGCCGACGAGCAGTACGGCCTGCCCGTCGACTGGCCCTGTCCCACCGCCCGGGCCCTCGACGGGGAGCCGACATGATCCGCGTCCCCGTCCGCCTCGCTCAGCCCGCCACGACCACAGGGGGATCCTGACCTTGCCGTACCACCCGCACATGTGCCCCGGCCCGTGCTCGAAGCCGTACAGGGACGCCGTCGACGCCTACGACCAGGCGACCGCCGTCTACGAGCACGCCCTCGCCGTCCACCAAGCCGTGCTCGCCACCTGGCGCATCCCCCTGCCGTACCCCGCCGAGCCCGTCCCGCCGGCGCCGGTCACCATCCGGCCGTACCTCGGCGACCCCGTCTGGCATCCCGGCTGTGTGAAGCGCATCCGGGCCGCGCTCACCGAACTGGACGACCTCGCCTCCCAGGCCCAGGCTGAGGTCGACGGCCACCGCGACGCGGGCGCCCGCTACGGTCGAACCGGGTTCCACCTGAAGACCAGTGCGCCCTCACCCAGCCCGGTCACTGACACCCTCGACGAGCTCTACGGCACCCTCGTCGAAGTCGAAGACCACTGGCGGGCCGCCCGCCGCTACCCGAACCGGCCGCAGCGCACCCGCGGGGGCCATGCCCGCCGGCTGACGATCGCGTTCCTCCTCGACGAGCTCGACGCGATCGTCGCCCACCCTGGCTCCGTCGAGTTCGGCCACGCCACCCTCGCCTGGCAGCGGCGCCTGCGCACCCTCACCAAGTCCGACCCGCCCGCCCGCCGGTCGCCGGTCCGCTGCCCGCGATGCAAGGAGCGGCAGATCCGCAGGAAGGACGACGGCTACTACGAATGCGGGTCCTGCGAAAGGCTGATGAGTCAGGCTGAGCACGACCGGGAGTTCGCCGAGCAGGCGGAAGAGCAGGAGGCACACGCGTGACCGTCACCCACACCATCCGAGCTGAGGCCTCCGACCCGAAGGCCGGCATGACGCTCGCCGAGCTCGCCGCGTTCGTCCAGGCCGCGCTTCGGGAGGACGCCGACGACGGCGTGCCGGTCAAGGCGCTGGTGAACATCCGCGGCGGCATCAAGAAGCTGGAGACCCGATGACCGGCGCCCGCCCGGCGCCGGGCTTCGCCGCCCCGGACCCGCGCATCGCCCGCCTGCAGGACGAGCTCCGTGAAGCGAACGCCGGTCTGGCCTGCCTCGCCTACCTGCTGGGTGGCGAAGCCGTCGTCACCGCCGAACTCCGCGCCGAGGTCCTCGCCGGTCGCCCGCGGCTGAATATCATCGCCGCCGACGGCGGACACACCTACCGGCTGGAGGCAGGCCGATGACCGTCGACGAGCCGCAGTGGGCGAAAGACCTCCGTGCCGCGGCCGAGAACCTCAGCGCGGCCGCGATCCACGCCACCCACATCCTCGTCGCCCAGGAGGCCATGGCCTGGATGTACCGGGGCGACCTCGAGGCCGCCCAGCGCGCGGTCGCGAAGCTGCCCCCCGACCAGCTCGCTGCGCTGTCCACCGCGGCCGCCGCGGTGGCGGCGCTCGCCGACGAGGAGATGACCCGCCATGCCCACTGAACCCGAGCCACGTCTCACCGCCGCACAGGCTGCCGGGCAACTCGGTATCCGACCCACCGACCGCGACGCTTTCATGCTTCTGGTCGCACGGATGCAGACACCGGCCGCGCAAGAGGCCGAACTCCGGCGGCTCCGCGCCGAACTGGACGCGGTGAACCGCGTCTTGCGCGAGGCGGGGTTCGAGTATCCGTTGGGCGCCCCGGGTGTTCAGGACCTCGCGGCGGCGTACAAGGGTGCGCTCGCCGCCCGGGACGAGGCGGTGAACGGTGATGGATGACCAGAGAGACATCCTTGATCAGATCGACGACGTCATCACCTGGGACGGCGGCAGCGACGACGCCGCAGTGTGGACCGCCGACGAGCGGCAGCAGCCCGACCTGCTGCCCGGGCTCGCGTCGATCGTCGACGCCGCCCGGCCCACCCCCGAAGCGGCTCGCGCGTTCGCCGAGCGGATCACCGCGGGCATGCAGGCGTTCACCGAAGCGCTCCGCCCGGTCGCCGAGCAGGTGACCCGCACCATGCAGGCGTTCGTTGAGTCGCCTGGTTGGCGGCAGCTCGTCGAGTTTGCCGACAGCCCGGAGGGTCGGGCGTGCATCGAGGCCGCCGAGCGCGGTGAGATCGAGCCGGATCCGCCGTCCTGCCACTGCCTGTGCGCCGCCACCCACCGCGACCGCATGGGCATCTGCGAGCACGACGCCGTCGACGAGATCGTGAGGGTGTCGCCCACCGTCGGCCGCCGACAGATTCCGGTGTGCGGGCCGTGCCGGGACGCGCAGATGGCGGAGGCACGGTGAACACGGCGGAGAGATCCCTCCACCAGACAGTCGAACTCCTGGAAGTCGTAGCCTCCTGGCTCCCCGAGAAGGACTCGTTGCGGCGCCGCCTCGACGCGTTGACAGACGACGTGAAAACTCACCAGAGCCGCGACCGCTGCCCCCTATGCAAGAAGCCGCCGTGTGAGTGGCTGTGCCCGCTATGGGAGGCCAGGACGCCGCCCGAGATCACCCATGGCGCATGGCCCGGCCCGCAGATCGGCAACTGGGAAGGTGGGTTCACCGACGCGACCGGCCGCCGCTGGCACCACGTACCGAACAAGGGCTGGGAGCTCAGCAACCAGACGCCGTACCTTGTGCTGCGCGTACCGCGTGCGCCGTGGTGGAAGTGGTGGCGGCCGTGAACGAGTGGTGGAAGAAGGCGGCGGGCATGACCGACCTGATCGCGTGGCTCCGCGCTCAGATCGGAGAACAGCTCACCAAAGCCCGCGCCGCCGAAGAAGTCCTCGACGGCAACTGGTACAGCCCTGACCTCTCCGAATGGGCGCTCCGCCACCTCGGGCGAGCCGAAGGCGACCACATCGCCGCGAACCCGCCCTGCGACGTAATCGCCCGCTGCGAAGTCGAACTGCTGCTGCTCGACGAGCACGCCGCCGCCGCGGACCCCTACTCGCCAACCGGATTCGTGTGCAAGACCTGCAACGACGGCGGGCTGCCCGTCGAACCCGCTTGCTCGCCGTGTCGCACCGTCCGCCTGCTCGCGTACGGCTACCGACATCGGCCCGGCTGGCGGGAAGAGTGGCGGCCGTGACCGAGTCGGAGGAGGCTGCCGTAGCCGTCGGCGCCGTCCGCCACGAATGGTGCCCGCACTGCCTCAAGAACACGCTGCAGGCCGCCACCATCAGCGCAGCCACCAGCCAGGCCGTGCACGTCATCGGCGGCTACGCGGTGTGCGAGGAATGCGGCTGGTCCCCCTACGCCGAGCAGTCCACCGCGCCGTCCCGGTGACATGCGAAAGCCCCCGCCGATGATCCGGCGGGGGCGACAAGCGCAGGGGACGGTCAGGCCGGCGCGTGCACCGGGCACCCGGCAGTGGTCGCGCCGCACCGGCACGCCCCGACCACCCCCGCCCGCCACTCCCGGTAGCAGGACGCGGACAGCAGCGGGTTCTTCCCGTCCGCGAGCTGCTGCCTCCACGTGCGCTCGACGAACGCCACCTCGGCGTCGATGTACGCGTCCAACTCGGCGCCGGTCAACGTGGCGAAATCCATGATCTTCTCCAAGGTCGATGCTTGATTCTGACGGCCCCCGCCGGTCAGCGGGGGCCGGGTTGCGGCGTTCCGTCCTCCGCCGCGCGTCAGACCGGCAGGGAAGGGGCGGCGAGCTGGTCCTGGCCGTCCTCGGCGTGACCGGCGGCGGCCTGGAGGTAGGCCGCGTCGCTCCGCATGCCCGGCACGGTGGCGGCGGTCTTCTCGCGGGCGCTGGCGAACTCCTCGCCGTCGACGTCCTTCAGCGTGTCCGCCGTCTGCTTGGCCACGTCCGCCGCGCGCCCCACCACGTTCCCCAGTCGCGACAGCAGCTCGGCGTAGTTCAGGTCCGGGGCGCCGTCCTGCATCAGGGCCAGCAGGTCGCCCAGCGCGTCATGGGCGGTGAGGAGCAGTCGGAGGGCGTCGGCGCCCGGGTCGGCGGGCTCCGGGGTGATGATGTTGGTGCATCCACGGGTCTCGTTGAGCAGCTCGGCGAACATGTGGGTTCCTTCCGGGAGGGGCGGGGTGGGGGTTAGGCGGCGCGGCCGACGGCCTGCACCAGGGCCACTGCGGCCCGGTGGTAACAGAGGTGCTTGCCGCGGGCGCCGGACGGACAGGAGCAGCCGCATCGGTGCACCAGGTAGCGGGCGGAGCCGTCCGACGACACGGCGGTGTAGATGCCGGGGCGGCGGGTGGGGAGGATGCCGCCCTGCTCGATGAGCTCGCGCGCCCGGTCGAGCTGTGCGGCCTTGAAGTCGGCGACGTCGGCGGTGAGGGTGATGACCCAGCGGCCGGCGGTGTCCTTGGCGGCGGCGAGCTTGCCGGTGGCGCACCAGCGCTGGGCGGTGCGGAGGGAGACGCCGTGGGCGGCGGCGGCCTCGCGGGTGGTGACCTGGATGCTGCTGGCCATCGGGCTCCCCTTAACGTTGTCCGGCTACAGGGACAAAGTTACGGCATCCGATAAACGTTGTCCAGTGATGCGGACAAAGAAAAGGGGCCCCACCCGAAGGCGAGACCCACACGACCCCCCGCTACCCCTTCGCCGGACGCCCCCCACCAGCACCCCGCCCAGGCCGGCCCGCCTCCCACGCGCGCCACTCCGACTCCCGCTCAGGCAACCACCCCTTCACAGCCGTCTTCCCCTCACCCGTCTCCGCATCCGGCTCCGGCGTCGGATGCGACTCCGCATACCGCCCCAGGTACTTCGTCAGCGTCCCCGGCGACATACCCAGCCACGCCGCCACCCCGGCCACCCCGACATAACGAATCACCTCACGTTGTCTACCCATACGGACAAGGTAACCCGGCGACGGAGTTGCGTCGAGCGCGAACGGGCGCCGACGCCGACACATCAACCGCCTCTTGTTGGGCGATACGCTCGGATTATCTCGATTCGCCTGTGCAATATGTGCAGCAAGTAGCGCGTATATAGTGCTATATGCACGGCGCGGCGGGACTGGGCGGGGCTCAGCGGGGCGAGGCTAGGTTCGGCCTGGCGAGGCAGGGAGTGCGGGTCTTCCATGGGAGGCCCGCACCAGCCATATCTACGAGGAGATGCTCATGGATTTCACCATCACGCTCACCGGCACGGCGACGCTACTCATGCACAACTCGCGGCTTGCCAACCCGCTCGACCCCGCCACCAAAGCCCTCAAAGCCGTCACCGGGAAACGCGGCAAGACCGACGAAAACCACGAAGAGATCGCCCGACTGGAGCACGCAGGCAGCCTCTATTACGACAGTGACATCGGCCCCTACGTGCCCGCCGACAACATCTGGCGGGCACTCTTCGACGCAGCCACGAAGACCAGGCGCGGCCGGAAAATCAAAGAAGGCGTCTTCATCACCACCGACATCAACCCCCTCGCCTACGACGGCCCCCGCACCATCAGCGGACTCTGGAACGACGAAAACTTCCGCCACATCGCCTCAGCCAAGGTCGGCATGAGGCGCATCATGCGATGCCGCCCCCAGTTCCGCGCCTGGAAATGCCAGGCCAACGGGGTGCTCGACACCGAACTGCTCGATCTCGCCGAACTTCATGAGGTCGCCGACACGGCCGGAAGCCTCATTGGTCTCGGCGACTGGCGGCCCCGCTACGGTCGGTTCACCTCCACGATCGAGGCGGCATAGTGGCGCCTTTCACACCCCTCGGCAGTCAGGCGCGCTGGCGCACCGTCTACAGCGAGCTCAAGAAGGCTAGCGTCGGTGGCGTGGTCACCTACGAACGGCTCGGTGAAGCCCTCGGCCTCGACCCTGTCAAGCAACGGCACCCGATCCAGATGGCCGTGAGGCGGGCGGCGAAAGAGTACGAGGCGGTTGACAAGCGCGCCCTCGACGCCGTACCGAACCAGGGGTACCGGGTCATCGCCGCCAGCGAACACCTCGTACTGGCCAAACGGCATCAGGCCCGTTCATCTCACTCGCTGGAGCGAGGCCACAGTGTCGCCACCAACGTCGACCTCGCCGACGTGGACGAGCACACGCGACGCGCTCTGGAAACGGTGGCCGCTGCGTTCGCCGTCCAGATGGACTTCAACCGCCGTTTCGACGTACGTCAGCGACGGTTGGAGCAGGCCATGGCAGCCCAGACCGAGCGGACGGAGCGCACCGAGGCGGAAGTCGCTGAGCTGCGCGCGCGACTGGAACGGCTGGAGACCACGCCATAGACTCGGCAGGACATAGGCATGGCTGGGCGCGACGGGGCACGGTATGGCTCGGCTCGGCGTGGCCAGGCTCGGCGGGGCCAGGCAGGGCTTGGGATCTGGGGTTGACCATAAGGTCGGCCCCAGACGCATTTCATGGGCGGCCCGGCTCGGCCCGGTCGCCTCGCTGAGAGAATGGGATGGACATGAACCCTCCCCTTCCCCTCGACGTCGTCCCCTGCCCCAACGGCGACGCCATCCTCAACCTTCACGGCCTGCTCACCGCCCGCCTCACCCCCGAGCAGCAACACCAGCTCGCCAACCTGCTGCCCGCCCTCAACGCGGCGCGGGAACCCGAGCTGATCGCCGACTAGCGCAACGCCGCCACCTGGCGTAATATCCCGACTTAAGTTGGATCATCTGCGCCCTCGAAGCCCCCGGCTCCGAGGGCGTTCGCACGTTCGGGGGTGAACCCGTGCGTCGCGACCCCGTCCCCCTCGCCGTAGCCTCCGAACGCCTCGGCGTCCGCGAAGCCACCATCCGCGTCTGGGGCACCCGCTACAAGGTCCGCAAAGCGAAAGTCCTGGGCGTCATCTACTGGGATTACGTCGACCTCGCCGCCATCGACGGCTACATCCACCGCGGCGAACCCGTCCCCGCCACCCCCGAAGAGCGGGACCGGCTCCGCGAGCAGCGGCGCACCGCCTACCGCGACGCCGCATGAGCAGCCCCACCCCGGCGCTCGCCGTGATCCTCCTCGTCGCCGCCCTCATCGCGTTCCTGCTGGCCGCGTTCGGCATCCACGCCCCCCGCCTCCTGGCCGCCGGCCTCGCCTGCTGGGTGCTCGCCGACCTGCTGCCCGCCCTCACCCTCTGACCATCCCCACCCCGACCTGCTTGGAGGGTGACCCCACATGCCCACCGCCAACGACACCGTGCGGGCCACCACCCACTGGAAGGTCGACCGCTGGGACGCCGACCAGACCGGCTGGGTGCAGCGCCGCAGCGGACTACTCACCCCGGCCCCCGCCGACTTCGCCCGAGCCGGCGTCCAGCCGTACCTGACCACCGAAGTCCACGGCAACCTCGCCACCACCGCCGGCCTGACCCGCCTCACCTCCCTCCTCACCGCAGGCGGAGGCCAGGCGATCGTCGCCACCAGCTCCCGCATCGGCGTCGGCAACGGCGCCGGCACCGCCGCCATCGGCGACACCGACCTGTCCGCCTCCGCAGGCAGCAGCAACCGGTGGTTCCAGGTGCTGGATGCCACCTACCCGCAGACGTCCGGCGGCGTCCTCACCCTGAAAGCCACCTTCGGCGCCTCCGACGGCAACTTCGCGTGGGCCGAATTCGGCATCGACATCGGCACCCCCACCGTCACCAGCGGCGCCACGGTGAACGCCGTCCTGTTCAACCACAAGACGGCCATCGCCCAGGGCACCAAGGCCAACGGTCAGACGTGGGCAGCAACCGCCAGCGTCTCGTTCGGGTAGATCATCATGCAGTGGCCGATCCCGCCATTCCCCACCCGGGTCGCCGTCGGCACGCAGGTCAACCTCGCCTCGTCGGGCTCCGCCAACACCAAAGGGTCGTACCTCACCCTGCTGTCCGGCCTGTCAGCCCCCGTCGGCTGGATCAACATCGGCATGTTCTCCTCCAACCTGGGGGCCGGAGACCGCGCCATGATCATGGACCTGGCCGTCGGCGGCTCAGGATCCGAAACGATCGTCGCCGCCGACATCGTGTGCGGAAACCGGCTGAACACCTCCCTGTGCTTCCCGCTGCACGTTCCCGCAGGAGCCACGCTGCGGGCCCGGATCGCCACCGCGCAAACCAGCCAGGTCATCCCCACAGCTGCCACCGCGTTCATGGCGGAACCGGAGTCGGGGATCTCCACGCCGGGCCGCATCACCTCCTACGGCACCGTGTCCGCCTCCTCCGGCGGCACAGCGGTCACCCCATCCGGCACCGCAGGCGTCAAAGGCTCCTACGCGCAGCTCACCGCGTCCACGACCAAACCGATCCACGCGCTGATGGTCATGGCGCAAGGCAGCACCAACACCCACCTGGCCGCCACCTACGCAGTCGACATCGCCGTCGGCGGCTCAGGATCCGAAACAGTGATCATCCCCGACCACCTGGTCGCCGCCGACACCAACGAATACCTGCAGCCCATGAGCCCGGACTTCTACCCCCTGTCGCTGTGCATCCCCGCCGGGGTCCGGCTCGCGGCCCGCTGCGCGGTAACCACCGGCAGCGTCGCGACACCGGTCGAGGTCGCCGTCTACGGATTCACCTACTGAGGGGGCCGCCATGTCGTTGACGATCACCGCGTCCGGCACCCAGGCCGCGACGGTCAACACCGAACACACGCTCACCACGCTGACCGGCGCGAAGACCTTCACACTGCACGTCGACACCAACGCCATGAGCCACGGCTCCGGCACCGCCGACGAGCTGGAGCTGCGCATCAAGGCCAACGTGCTGAGTGCCGGCACCGAACGCGTCGTCTACCTGGCCACGTTCACGGGCGCGCAGGACGTCCCCATCAAAATCTCGCTGCCGGTGCCGGTCACGCAGACGGCGACCGTCACCCTCAAGCAGACCGCCGGGACGGGCAGAAGCTACCCCTGGTCGGTCACCACCCCCGACTGATGGCCCGCTACCGCGACCGGACCATCCCCCGGTCAGGCGACGCCGAGAAGACCATCTCCGACACCGTCGCGGTCACCGACACGCTCACCGTGCAGCGGGCGGTTTCGCTCGCTGACACCGTCACGGTCACCGACATGCTCGCTGTCGCCGTCACCGTGCCGCTCGGCGACACGGTCACCGCCCTGGACGGCCTCGGCGGCGGCGTCCCGGTCGACCTCACCGACACCGCCACCGTCACCGACGATCTGACGGCCCTGCCCACGCCGGTGATCACCGACTCCGTCACCGCCGCCGACACGCTCACCGCATCCGTCGCCGCCAGCCTGGCCGACACCGTGACGGTCACCGACGGCCTGACGTACATCGAGATCATCCCCAAGAGCATCAGCGACACCATCACCGTCACCGACAGCCTGCGGGGCGCCGAGGTGCGCGACCGCGACGCGACCGCGCTACCGCTGCGCCGCACCTGGTCGTCCCTCCCCCCAACCACCTGAGCGATGGGAGGTGCGCGGTGGGCCCGTCGCTGACGATCCCGTGGCAGTCCAAGGAGTACCTGAAAGCGCCGATCGCAGGATCCGCAGACCTGGGATCCCTGCCACCCGAGATGGCGCTGCTGCCGGTCGGCCAAGACCCCATCTCTGGCGATTGGCTGTCCGCCCAGTGGATCGTCGAAGGCGGCCAGCTCAAGGCGATGATCCTCATCGGCCCCGACACCGCGCTGCCGCTCACCAAGGGCCTGCTCTACCAGGTGTGGGTGCGCATCACCGCCGAGCCTGAAATTCCGCTGCTCAAGCCCGGCACCGTCTACGCCAGCTGAATCCGATCCGTCGCCGTAGGGAGAACCGTGGCTGGCTTTCACCGCCTGGTCGTCGAGCAGGGCGCCACGTTCGAGGAGCGCTACGAGATCGTCGGCGACGACGAACAGCCCTGGGTGATCCCCGCCACCTGGAAGGCCCGCGCCCAAGTCCGCGCCGAGCCGCTCGCCCCCACGATCATCCTCGACCTCACCCAGCTGCTCACCGTCGACTACGACGCCGGCACCATCACCCTGCGGATCCCGGCCACGACCACCGCGACCCTGGACCGCGGCGGCGTCTGGGACCTGGAGCTGTACGACCCGGCCGACCTCGGCCAGGTCTCCCGCCTCCTGGCCGGGCCGGTGGAGCTCGACCTGGAGGTCACCAGGTGATCGGCATCCGGGTCATCCCCGTCACCTCGCCGCCCGGGCAGGCCGGTGTCCGCGTCCTGCAGATCAGTCCACCGCCCGGCCCGCAGACCATCCGCGTCGCCCCGCCCGCCGGACCGCCCGGACCGGCCGGGCCGGAAGGTCCCGCAGGGCCGCCGGGCCCGCCCGGGCCCGCGGGTGGCGACATCTTCGTCTACGACCGGTTCGGGGTACCCGCCGCGACCTGGACCATCGTCCACAACCGGGGCCGGTACACGCACGTGACCGTCCTCGACGACGACGGCTCCGAGGTCACCACCGACGTCGAGCATCCCGACCTCAACACCACCGTGATCACCTTCGCTGCGCCGACCTCCGGCAAGGCCGTCATCGGATAGGGAGCCTCATGACTCGCAAGGTCCTCAACGGCCTGGACCTCGGCAACCAGCGGATCGTCTCGCTCGCCGACCCCAGTTCGAGCACTGACGCGGCCACCAAGGCGTATGTCGACCAGGTCGCCCGCGGCCTGAACTGGAAGCAGAGCGTCCGCGCCGCCACCACCACCAGCGGCACCCTGGCCAGCGCGTACGAAAACGGCGACGTCATCGACGGCGTCACCCTCACCACCGGCGACCGCATCCTGCTCAAGGACCAGAGCAGCGCGACCGAGAACGGCATCTACGTCGTCGCCGCCACCGGCGCCCCCGCCCGGGCCACCGACATGCCCGCCGGCAGCGACGGCAAGGGCGTCGCCGTCACCGTCACCTCCGGCAGCGTCAACGCCGACCGGGTCTACATCCAGACCGCCGACACCGCGACGGTCGGCACCGACGCGCTGTCCTGGTCGCAGCTCGGCGGCGGCGGCTCCTCCTACACCGCCGGCGACGGCCTGGCCGAGAGCCCGGCCGGCACGTTCAACGTGGCCACCGGGACGGGCCTGGAGGTCTCCGCCGACGCCGTCCGGATCGCCGCGGCCGCCGCCGGGGCCGGTCTCACCGGCGGTGCGGGCTCCGCGCTCGCGGTCGGCGCGGGCAACGGCATCACGGTTAACGCCGACGACGTCGCACTGGCCAGCTCCACCGCCGGGGCCGGCCTCACCTACACCAGCGGCGTGCTGGCCGTCGGCGCCGGAACGGGCATCAGCGTGGCCGCCGACGCGGTGGCCGTCGACACCGCCGTGGTGTCCCGGCACGTCGCCGCCAACGTCGGCGACAACGCCGCCACCCAGATCGACGTGACCCACAACCTCGGCACCTACGACGTATCGGTGGAGGTGTTCGTCAACAGCGGCTCCCGGGAGACGGTGATCTGCGACGTGTCCCGTACCGACACCAACACCGTCCGCCTGAACTTCGCCACTGCCCCCACCAGCGGCCAGTTCAGGGTTGTTGTGCAGGGCTGATGTCCAGGCACCTGACCGCGCTGCAGCTGGCCCAGCAGTCCAGCCCATCCGCGCCGCCGTCCGGCTACACCGCGCTGACGGCCCGCTCCGGCGACCTGCTCTACACCGAGGACTCCGGCGGCGTCGAGCGGCTCCTGGCCGCTGGGCCTGCCCCGGTGCGGCTGACGTCCACGGTCGCCTCGAACGCCACCGCGCTCAGCGACGCCACCGGCCTCGGCCTCGCCGTCCAGGCCGGGCGGAAGTACCTGTTCCGCTTCGCCGGCCAGTACGTCAGCGCCGCGTCCACGACCGGCCTCGGCCTGGCCGTCAACGGGCCAACCCTCGGCTCGGACGGCCTGATATGCAACGTGATGATCGCGCACACCAACGCCATCCCGATGCTCGGCGCCGTCACCGCCTACAACACCGCCGTCCTCGGCACCGCCTCCAGCACGGCGACCCGCATGCCCTGGGAGGTGTGGGGCCTCATCCACGTCTCCGCCGCAGGCACCCTGCAGCTACGCATCCGGTCCGAGGTCGCCTCGTCCGCCGTCACCCTCCAGATCGGCTCCTACGGATATGCGTGGGCGGTCGGCTGATGACGCAGTTCCTGACCGCAGCCCTCCTCGCGGAGGGCAGTGTGGGCACGCCGGACGCCGGAGCCACCGCGCTTGGCGCGCTCGCCTCCGGCCCGGCCGCCCGAACCGCAGGCGGCGCCGCGCTGCGCGTCCTGGACATCGTCACCGGCCGTGTCACCTCCGCCCTGACCAACACGACGACCACGCTCGCCGACATGACGGGCCTGGGCCTGCCCGTGGTCGCGGGCGGCACCTACCTGTACGAGTTCAGCGGCACCTACAGCTCGTCGGCGACGGGCTGCTACATCGCGGCCGCCCTCAACGGGCCGGCCGCCGGAACGTCCGGCGTGATCTGCAACCTGCACCTGCACGTCGGGGTGGGGGCCGACACCTGGCACAACGGGTGCACGACCGCGTTCGCCGCGTCGAACACGCCCGCGTACGTGGCGGCAGCCAACGCGGTGACGCCGTGGCGGCTGTACGGCTCGTTCGAGGTCGGCGCCACCGGCGGCACCGTCGTCCCGCAGTTCGCCCGCAACGCGGGCGCCGGAACCATCACCATCCAGGCCGGCGCGTGGGGCTGGCTGCTGCGCATCGCGTGACAGGGGGCCGCTGTGACCGTGCTCGCCGACCCCGCGTTCGCCCACGCCGCCAGCATGTTCCAGCCGAAGCAGCGCCGCTGGGCCACCCCGGGCGAGATGGCCGTAGCCCTGGACCCCACCACCGTGCAGACCCCGGCGCTGGACCTCATCGACAGCGAGCTCGTCGCCCTCGCCGACGGCCACAGCAACGACCGGCTGATGGTGTGCATGCCCCCCCAGGAGGGCAAGTCGGTGCGGGTCTCCCACCGGTTCGCCGAGTGGCTGCTCATCGACAACCCTGACCTGCGCATCGCGATCGTCTCCTACGCCGACGAGATGGCCCGCCGCTGGGGCTCCGACATCAAGCTCGACGCCGCGACCTTCAACGGCGACGACGACACCATCGACCTTGGCCTGCGGCTGCGCGCCGACTCCCGGGCCGCCGGCCGCTGGCAGATCGACGGCCGCAAGGGCGGCGTCTACTGCGTCGGCGTCGCCGGAGCCCTGACCGGCAAGCCGGTCGACGTGCTGCTGTGGGACGACCCGCTCAAGGACATGGCCGAGGCCCAGTCGTCGAAGTACCGGGAGCGGGCGTGGCGGTTCTGGCAGGCCGTCGCCGTCCCCCGCCTCGGCCCCGGCTCCAAGGTCGTGCTGGTGTCCACACGCTGGCACGAAGACGACCCCGCAGGACGGCTGCTGGCCGAGGACCCGGGCGCGTGGCGCGTGGTGAAGATCCCGGCCATCGCTGAATCGCCGGACGACCCGCTCGGCCGCCAGGTCGGCGAGCCGATGATCTCCGCACGCGGGGAACGCGACTGGGCGCGCATCCGCCGCAGCGTCGGCGAGTACGTGTGGGCCGCCCTCTACCAGCAGCGCCCGGCCCCGGCCGACGGCGGCCTGTTCAAGCGCTCCGGCCTGCGCCACTGGGTGTCCGGTGGCGAGCAGCGGCTGCGCCTCGGCGACCGCATCGTGGACCTGCGCGACTGCTGGAAGTTCTTGACCGTCGACCTGGCCGCCAGCACGAAGACGAGTGCGGACTACACCGCGGCCGCCGTGTGGGCCATCGGCCCGGCCGGTGACCTGGTCATGCTCGACGGGCTGCGGGAGCGCCTCGACCCGGCCGGCCACTGGCCCGCGGTGCGGAGCTTGCGCGAGCGCTGGTCGGCCGACGTGGTGTTCGTGGAAAGCAGGATGTTCGGCACGACCCTCGTTTACGAGGCCGCCCAGGGCGGGGTGCCGGTGCAGGAGCTCCACGCCGACGCCGACAAGATCACCCGAGCCCTTCCGGCGACCGCGCGCGCCGACTCCGGGCAGCTGTGGTTCCCGCCGCTGGACCGGATGCCCGAGATCGCCGACTGGCGGGACGAGCTGCTGGCCTTCCCCAACGGCACGCACGACGACTGCGTCGACGTGGTCGCCTACGCCGCCCGGGTGGCCGGCGCCCACTGGCTGCCCGCCGAATCCTCCGCCCTGGCCGACGCCCGCCGGACGCCCGCCGACGACGGTGTGATCGGCCAGGCGTACGCGGCGGCCACCGGCGGCTCCGGAGACCTCGACTTCATGTCGATCAACTATTGAGCAGGGGGTCCACGATGGTCAGCGCCCCCACCCGGGACATCGGCGGCCTCGACGCCGGCCTGTACGGCTACCTCTACGCCGACATGCTGGAGATCATCCCCGACCTCATGTGGCCGACGTCGATCCAGACGTACGCGCGGATGCGCCACGACCCGCAGCTCGCCGCGATCCTCGCCGCCTACACCCTGCCCATCCGCCGAGCCACCTGGGCCGTCGACCCGGCCGGCTGCCGGGACGAGGTCGTGCAGCTCGTCGCCGACGACCTGGGCCTGCCCATCCTCGGCGCCGACACCGGGCCGTCCGGAGCGCGCCGCCGCGGCGTGCGCTGGTCCGAGCACGTCCGCCTCGCGCTGCTGTCGCTGACCTACGGGTTCTCACCGTTCGAGCGCCGCTACGAAATCGCACGCGACGGCCGAGCCCGGCTGATCAACCTGGGGGAGCGGCTGCCGCACACGGTGCGCGCGATCGACCTCCACCGGGACGGCACCCTCAAGTCCATCAGCCAGGAGCACGCCGTCAGCACCCCGATCCCCGCGGACCGGCTGCTGTGGTACGCGCACGAGCGGGAAGGCGCGACCTGGACGGGCCGCAGCGTGCTCCGCCCGGCGTATGGCGCGTGGCTGCTCAAGCACGAAATCTGGCGCGTCCACGCCACCAGCATCCGCCGCTTCGGGATGGGCGTCCCCTCGGTTGAAGCCCCGCCCGGGGCGACTCCGGCGCAGGTCGCCGAATCCCAGCGCCTCGCCTCCGCCATGCGCGCCGGCGACACTGCAGGCGTCGGCCTGCCGCCCGGCTTCCGGCTGGCCATCACCGGCATGACCGGATCGGTGCCGGACGCCATGGAGTTCGTCCGCTACCTCGACCAGCAGATGTCGAAGATGGCGCTCGCCGGGCTCCTCGACCTGGGCGACACCCGCAACGGGTCCCGCGCCCTGGGCGACAGCCTGCTGGAGCTGTTCTTCCTGTCGCTGCAGGCAGTCGCCGACGAGCTCGCCGAGACCGCCACCCTCGGCGCCGTCGTCCCCTCGGTGGACCTGAACTGGGGCGACACCGAACCGGCGCCGCGGGTGGTCGCCACCGACGTCGGCCAGCGCCACGAGGTCAACGCCGAAGCCCTCGACCTGCTCATCAGCAGCGGCGCGATCACGCCGGACGCGGAGCTGGAAGCGTACGTGCGCGGCGCCTGGCGACTGCCGCAGCGGGCCACCCCGGCTCCGCCGCAACCGCCTCCGGCCCCCGTTCAGGCGCGCCGCCGGACGGCCCGGGCCCGGTCGGTGCGGGCCGCCGGATCGGAGGACGGACACCGGCAACTCACCCTCATCGAGGCCGACTCCGGCATGGACCCGGACGCCATCCAGGCGGTCTGGGCCGATGCCCTCAGCGGGCTACTCAACGACTGGGCCGACGTCTCCGCCGCCTGGCGGGAGGACCTGGCCGAGCAGATCCGCGACATCGTCACTGGCGGAGATCTCGCCGCCCTGGCCTCCCTGGTGCTCGACCCGGGCGCCGCGATCCAGTTGCTGGGGGCGGCCATGGTCGCGGTGGCCGAGCAGTCGGCCGCCCAGATGGTGGGCGAGGCCGCATCGCAGGGCGTCACCCTCGACCAGCCGCCCGTCAACGAGCCCCACCTGCTCGCCCTGGCCCAGGCCCTGGGCGGGCTGCTCGCCTCCAACCTCGCCTCCGCCGGGGCCCGGGAGGCAATCCGGCGGGCGACCGCAGACGCCTCGGGGGAGGACGTCGCCGCCGCGGTGACCGACCACCTCGCTGGCCTGTCGGACGCGTGGCTGCGCGAGCAACTCGGCGGGGCGCTCAGCGCCGCCCAGTCGGACGGTCGGTTCGCCGTACTGGATACAGCGCCGGAAGCCGAATACGCCAGCTCAGAAGTGCTCGACGTCAACACCTGCAAGCCCTGCCTCGACCTCGACGGCACGGTGTTCGACAGCCTCGCCGAAGCGAAAGCAGCGTACGCGCCGGGCGGCTTCATCGACTGCGACGGGCGGCTGCGCTGCCGCGGCATCGTCATCGCCCTCTGGAACTGACCCCGCCCCGTGGAGGTGCGCTGTGCCTGACCTCGCCGTGCCCGCACCACCCCCGCTCGCGACCGTCGCGAACGTCGAGCTGATGCACACCGGCACCTGGCACCTGTCCACCGGGCCCGTCACGTTCAGCACCGGCGACCTCGCCTCCGCCGTCGCCGCCCTCGACTGCCCGGCCGTCCGCCGCCCGGTGCTGAAACTGGGCCACCTCGAGGCCGACCCCGACGAGCACGGGCTGCGCTGGGACGGGCTCCCGGCCGTCGGCTACATCAACAACCTGGCCGTCGCCGAAGCCGGCCGCACCCTCGTCGGCGACTACGCGGGCATGCCCGGCTGGCTGGGCCAGATCATCGCCAGCGCCTACCCCGACCGCAGCATCGAGGGCCAGTTCGATTTCCGCTGCCAGATGGGGCACCTGCACCCGTTCGTCGTCACCGCGGTTGCGTTGCTCGGCGTGGCCGCCCCCGGCATCGGCACCCTCCAGAGCCTGCAGGACGTCGCCGCCCTCTACGGCGTCGCCGCCTCCACCCCGCCATCGCCCATCTCGGGTGAGTCGATCGCCGTCACCGTCCACGCCACCCGGGAGGACCCCGTGCCCAACCCCCGCGCACCCCAGATCGCCGCCGGGGTCACCACCGAAGACGTCCGCCGCGCCTTCTACAGCAGCGACTACGGGCGCGGCTGGGACATCTGGATCGAAGCGATCGAGCTCGACCCGATGCAGATCATCGCGATCGACGACGCCACCGGCAGCCGCTCCCGCGTCCCGGTGACGATCGGCGACGGCGACGGCGAGGAAGCCGTCTCGTTCGGCGACCCGGTGCGGGTAGTCGTCCGCTACGACGACGCCCCCGCGGTGGCGGCCTCCGCCGCCGAGGAGCGGGTCATCCGCTACGGGTCGCGCGCCGAGTCCCGGCCCGAAGCCTCCAACCCGCCGCCGCCCACCCAGCCGCCGCAGCCCACCCCGGCAACGCCTGCCGACCCGGCCGCCCCGCCCACCGTGGTGCCGCCGGAGCCGGACCCCAGCCCGGCACCCCAGACTCCCCCGGTCGAGCCGGCCGCGGGGCCCACCCCAACCGAAGGAGAGGTCACCATGCCTGCTCTGGACGAGGGCCTGCGTACGCGGCTCGGCCTGAGCGCCGACGCTGACGAGGCCACCATCCTCGCCGCTGTGGACGAGGCGCTCAACGAGCGCGCCGAGCCCACCACCGAGCCGGTTGCCGCGGCGCCCGCCGCGCTGCCGCCGGGCACCGTCGCCATCGACGAGACCATGCTGGCCGAGCTGCGTGAGCGCGCCGAGCAGGGCGTCGCCGCCCGCGCCCGGCAGCTCACCGAGGACCGCGACCGCGCCATCGAGGACGCCATCCGCGCGGGCAAGACGCCGCCGGCGCGCCGCGAGCACTGGCAGACGTCGTGGAAGGCCGACCCCGAGGGCACCAAGCAGCTGCTCGCGTCCCTGGCGCCCGGCCTGGTCCCCCTGGCCGACATCGGCGAGCCCGGCGGCGAGCCGACCGGACCCAGCGACGACGAGTTCGACCAGTTCTTCTCCACCCCCGGAAAGGTCTGATCCGCCGTGGCTGACTACCTCCCGATCTTCCTGCCCGGCAACACCATCGCCCTGACCGCGTCGGCCACCATCACCGGCGGCCAGCTCCTCGCGGTCACCGGCAACGGCACGGTCGGCCCGGCCGCCGCGGGCAGCGCCTCCTTCATCGGCGTCGCCGCCGGCGACGCCGGCTCCGGCGGCCGCGTCACCGTCTACCCGCGCGGCACCCTCCACGAGGGCACCGCCGACGGCGCGATCACCGCCGCCGACCAGCTGCAGGCGGGTGCCACCGGCAAGGTCAAGGCGCTCGCCGCCGCCGGCGCCGCCACCTCCGCCGACATCACCGCCGCCCGCGCCGTCATCGGCGTCGCCCTGACGACCGCCACGGACGGCACCCCCGTCCGCTGGATGGCCTGGTAACCCCCGAGAGGAACGAACAAGATGCCCGTCAACCCCCCGGGGGCCCCGACCCTGTCCGGTGACCTGCTCACCATTCACCGGATGCTCGAATCCCCGACCCTGATCCGCCGGCGCCTGCGCACCATCGCCGACATGCGGTTCGTCGCCGACCGGATCCTCACCCAGCGCCTGAGGTCCGCCGGCGGCGCCGTCCTGTACGACGTCTCCGAGCCGATCGTCAACTCCCGCCCGGTCGAGGCCGTCCCGCCCGGCAGCGAGTACCCGCGGGCGGTCACCGCCGAAGGCGTCGCCGCCCTGGCGGCCGTCACCAAGTGGGGCCAGTCGACCCGGCTGACCGACGAGAAGATCAAGCGGCAGCGCATGCCCGGCGACGAGCTCGACCGGGTCCTGCGCAAGGTCGTCAACACGATCGTCTCCAAGGTCGACGCCGTGACGCTCGCCGCGGTCGCCTCCGCGGTCACCGCGACCATCGACGCCGACACCTACGGCGGCGCCTGGAACAGCACCACCCCGCAGATCCTGCGCGCGATCGAGGTGGCCAAGGCCGCCATCTCCGACCTCGACATGGGCTACGAGCCGGACACCATCCTGATGTCCAGCAGCACCTACGCGATCGTGGCATCCGACGACAAGGTCGCGTCGCTGCGCCGCCGGGAGACCAACGACAACCCCATCTACGGCGGCCAGATCGAGACCATCGCCGGCCTGGTCGTGGTGGAGGCGCCCGCGGCGCGGCTGCCCACCAACGACGTGTGGATCCTCGACAGCAAGCAGCTCGGCGGCATGGCCGACGAGGCGAACGTCGACCCCGGCTACACCGTCGACGAGATGGCCGTCCAGGTGCAGTCCAAGCGCATCGCCGAGGCGGACGCGTGGGACGTGTGGGGACGCCGCATCACCGTGCCCGTCGTCATGGAACCGGGCGCTGCCATCCGCATCGTCGACACGATCGACTAGGAGACCCGCATGTCGAAGCAGTACCAGGTCATCGGGGCGCTCGTCACGAACGTGCCGATCGACACCCCCAACGGGGCCACGCTGGGCATGTTCCACCAGCACGCGATCCTGCCGCCGGGCGTGCCCGACGACCGGATCAAGCACCTGCTGTCGGTCGGCCTGATCAAGGAGGTCGGCGGATCGGCGAAGACGGCCGAGCAGCCCGCGGCCCCGGACTCCGGGCAGACGGGCGAGGCGAAGACCGTCAACGCGCGCTCGTCCAAGGCCGAGCTCGTCGACCACGGCGTCGCCCAGGGCGGCCGCCGAGACGAGCTGGACGCGCTGACCCTCAAGGAGCTGCAGACCCGCTACCTCAAGAGCAGCGGCCAGCAGCAGTAGGACGTGGCCCGGCCCCGGGGTTCGCCTCCGTGGCCTCGGGGCCGGGCCACCCACCACAACAGAACAGGGAGGGGATCGTGGCTGAACCATGGGCGCCGTCACTGGAGCAGGTGGCCGACCACATCCCCACCCGAACCCGCTCCTCCGCCGCAACCCCCGGCGACGACACCATGACGATGACGTTCGACGGGACCACCACGCCCACCGGGGAGCAGGCGCAGCGGTTCATCGACAGCGCGGTGTCGGAGGTGCTCGGCGCAGTCGCCGGCCGGATCCCCGCCACCCCGACCTACCTGTCGACGCTGGCGCAGACGGCCGCCGCGCTGCGCGCCGCCGCCGCCATCGAACTCGCCTACCCCGACCGGGACGCCGACGTCGACGTGTTCGTTCGCCTCGACCAGCGCGCGAAAGACGCGCTGCTGCGCCTGGTGGAAGCGGCCAGCGACGCCGCCTCCCCGGGCTCCGAGGGGTCCCTGCTGCCCGTCTGGTCCATGCCTGCGGCCCCGGTCTGGCCGGGCGACTACCTGCTGTAGGAGGCGATCGTGGCCGCTGGCGGGCGCGGGTTCGACATCCGATTCAACGAGGCCGAGCTCGACAAGCTCCTGCACGGCCGGGACGGGCCGGTCGCCCGCAAGATGGCCCGGTACGGGGAGATCGTCACCCAGGGCGCCAAGCGCCGGGCACCGGTCTCACCGCGCGGGTCCGGCGGCCGCCCGTCCGGCTACCTCCGCAGCAAGATCGGCTGGCAGATGGGGCGGGACGAACTCGGCCTGTACGTCGACATCGCCTCCCCAGCCCGCACCCCGCAGGGCGAGAGCTATGGGCTTTTCGTCGAGGTCGGCACTCGGCCACATGTGATCCGGCCCAAGAAGCCCGGCGGCTGGCTGCGCTGGGTGGGGAGCGACGGCAAGGTGCGGTTCGCCCGCAAGGTCAACCACCCCGGCACCAGCGCCCAGCCGCACCTACGGCCAGCGCTCGACGACATCCGCGGGGCCTGACATGGGCTACGTCGTCGCCGTCACCGCCGTCCGCGGCTGGGTCAACAGCCTCACCGGCACGCTCGTCGGCCCGGGCCGCCCGCTGGCCCTCGGCGCGTTCCGCCAGCACCCCCGCTCGCCCGGCCACGGCGCCTACGCCCTGCTGTCCCGGGTCGGCCGCGGCGCGGACCTGGTGGCCGAGGACACCGTCGACAGCCCCCGCATCAGCGCGTCGATCTTTGCCGGCACCGACGAGGCGGCCGAGATCGCCGCGGTCGCCTACGCCAACGCCGTCGCGAGCCTCCGCGGCGCCCCCGCGGTCATGGGTGAGACGCGCTGCCTGATCGCCGACGACATCGTCGGCCCGCTGCTCGTGGACAACCACGACAGCGACCGGGAGCAGTACCAGTACCTGGTCGATGCCTCCTTCTTCATGTTCTGACCCACCCACTGTTCGCCTGACCTGGAGGAACCCCATGGCGGCATTGACCACGCAGGTGCTGGTGCCCGGCGGCTCAGCATCCACCCTCGCCGCCGCGTCCGGCGGCGGCGACACCGCCACCCCCGGCGACGGCGTGTTCCTGGAAGTCAACAACGGTGACGCGTCGTCGAAGACGGTGACGATCGCCACCCCGGGCACCGTCGGCGGGCTTGCCATCGCCGACCGCGCCATCACCATCCCGGCCGGTGAGCGGTGGAAGATCCCGCTGACGCGTATGTACGCGGGCGGGGACGGCCAGGCCGCCATCACCTACTCGGCTGTCACCTCGGTGACGGTCGGCGTGTTCAGGATCGCCTGATGGCCTCCCGTCCCGCCCCCTCCCCGCCGGACGGTGAGCCGCAGTCCGTCCGCGAGGTCGCCCTCTCCGACAGCGCGGCCGCCACCTCGGCCGCCGCCGCTGGGCCGGTCGAGGACGAGTCGGCCGCCGGACCGCCGGCGTACTACATCGCCACCCGGCCCCTGTTCATCGGCGGCCAGTTCGGGCGGGCCTTCAACGCCGGCGACCGGGTCCCCGCCGACCACGTCGAGGCATATGGGTGGGCCGAGCAGGTCCGCCGCCCCGACGAGTCCGAGCAGCCGTCCGCTGCCGCCCCCCACACCATGCCTGAGACCGCGAGCGGCCAGGCCACCAGCAAGGAAGGTGACGCCTGATGCCTCGTGGCAACCCCGGAGCGCTCGCGCTCGGACCCGGCACCCTGTACATCGCGCCGCTCGGCACCCCGGAAATCCCGGACAACGACCTCGTCACCCCGTGGGCGTCGGTGTCAGCCGGGTGGATCCAGCTCGGCTACACCGCCGAAGGTTCCACGTTCAACTACTCGGTGGACACCGAGAACGTCGAGGTAGCCGAGGAGCTCGACCCCATCGCGGTCGCCCTCACCTCGCGTGAGATGAACCTCGACTTCGCGCTGGCGCAGATCACCGCGACCAACCTCAAGACCGCGTTGAACGGCGGCACCATCACCGCTGGCGCCGGCGCCGTCACGTTCGAGCCTCCTGCGCTGGGTGAGGAGGTGCGGACCATGCTCGGCTGGGAGTCCGAGGACCACACCGAGCGGTGGATCTACCGCAAGTGCCTGCAGACCGGCGGCATGGAGATGAGCCGGCAGAAGGGTGCGGCGAAGGCCACCATCAGCTGCTCGTTCAAGCTGGAGAAGCCGCTGGACGGTGGCGCCCCGTTCAAGGCCATCCTCGACATGGCGAGGCTCTGATGAGCAGACGCTCCTACACCTCCGCCGGCCGCCAGCAGGACGTCCCGGCGCTCGACTTCGAGCTCGACGGCGTCACCTTCGTCGGCGAGGGCGACATCAGCGTCATGGACATGTCGGAGTACGCGCGCCTGGCCACCCAGGGCGTCGACTCCGAAAGCCCCGAGGGCGTCGCGATCCTCGCCGACGTCTACAAGGGTCTGCTCGGCGACCGGGTCTACAACCGGTTCCGCATGCACTGCCGCAAGCACGGCACGGACGGCGAGACGCTGGTGACGATCCTGCAGGACCTGATCTCGGCGGCCGCGGACCGCCCTACCGGCAGGCCCTCGGACTCCTCCGATGGGCCGCAGACCGCCCCGGCTACTGTGACGGCCGTTTCCTTCTCGCGGGGCACCGTCGAGCAGGTGGCGGCGAAGCAGGAGCCTCAGCTGGTGTCCTACGGCTGAGCGACCTGCCGCTGCCGGACTTCCTCGACGTCGTCCACACCCTGTGGATCGAGTGGCGCGCCGACACCCTGCGCACCACCGCGCTCCTCGCCCTTGCCGGCGCGCTCGAGAAGACCGAACCGGACCCCCACGTCGAGTTCGACGACCTGTTCACGCCCGCCGCCCCGGTCCGTCAGGACCGGGAGGAGCGCAGGCGAGTGATCGCCCAGCTGCTCGCCGGATAACTCCATAACGCCAGGCGAGGGGGTCCCATGGTCGCCCTCGCCGAGGCGTTCGTCCGCGTCCGCGCCGACACGTCCGACGTACGCGACGACGTGCGGCGCGGCTTCAACGACGCCGGAAGCAGAGCGGGCGACGACTTCGGCCGCTCCTTCAACCGGGAGGCCCAGGGCCGCATCCGCGACGAGCGCGGCCAGTTCGCCGACGAAGGCCGAGTCCTCGGCGACGCAGCAGGCGCAGGCTTCACCGACGAGTTCGGGCGCCGCCTCAAGCGGGACGTCAACGGCAAACTGCGCGACGAGCGCGGCCAGTTCGTCGCCGAGGGCGAGGTCCTCGGCGATGCCGCGGGCGACGGCTTCACCGACGGCTTCCGGCGTTCCGCGCGCGCCGACGCCGGAGGGTTCAACGGCGACCGCGGCCGGTTCGAGGGGGAGGGCCGCGACCTCGGCGACGCCGCGGGCGACGGTTTCAACCGAGGGTTCGGCAGCCGTCTCAGCGGCATTGGCGACATCGCCGCGCGCGCCCTCGACGCCCTCACCCCCCGCCTCGGCGGACTGGTCGGCGGCTTCGGCCGGGTGACCGGTGCCGTCGGCGGCCTGATCTCCAACCTCGGCCGACTGGGGGTCGCCGCCGGCGCCATGTCGACGCTCGCCGCCGGAGCCGCCTCCGCCGCCGCGAGCGTCGCCAGCCTGGTAGCCGCGCTCGCCCCGGCCGCGGGTGCGCTCGCGGCTCTGCCGGGCGGCATCCTGCTGGGCGCCGCCGCGATGGGCACCCTCAAGGTCGCCTTGGCCGGGGTGGCGGACGGCTTCGCCGCGGCGATCAGCGGCGACTTCGACAAGTTCATGGACGCCGTCGTTGAGATGACTCCGGCCGCCTCCCACGTGGCGTACGAGCTGTTCCAGATGAGCGGTGCTTTCCAGGGCCTGAAGAACGACGTGCAGTCTGCGCTGTTCACGCCGTTGATCGGCCAGTTGTGGAACCTCCTGCCTGCGATCGGCGCGGTCCGGGAGGGCATGGTCGGCGTGGCCGGCGAGTTCAGCCGGGGCGCGTTGGAGCTCATCGACTTCGCGCGGCAGGGCGAGACGCTGTGGGCGATTGAGTCGATCTTCATCTCTCTGCGCGAGTCGCTCGCCGCCATGCTGCCCGCCCTGCAGCCGCTCTTGGAGGGGTTCCGCGACTTGGGCGTGGTCGGCGCGGGCTGGTTGGCCCGCCTGGCGCCCGGCATCGCCGAGGCCACCGAGCGCTTCGGCCGGTTCATGTTCCACGCCGCGGCCAGCGGCCAGGCGCTGGAATGGATGAACAACGCGCTGGCCGTGTTCAAGCAGCTGGGCGCGATCCTCGCCGACCTGGGCGGCATTGTCGCCGGGTTCGGCCGCGCCATGGAGACCGCCGGCGTCGGCGCCCTCGGCGTGCTGGGCCAACTGCTTGACGCCGCCCACGCCTTCGTCGACTCGGCGGCCGGCCAGCAGGTGCTCGTCAACATCTTTCGATCGTTGGCGCAGGTCGGGCAGGCGATGATCCCGGTGATCACCGCGGTCGTGTCCGGACTTGGCCAGCTGGCGCCGATCGTCGGCCAGCTCGCTACAGCGTTCGGGCCAGCGCTCACCGCCGCGGTTCAGGGCCTGGTGCCTGCGCTGGCGGCGGTTGCACCAGGTCTGATCGCCCTGGTGCAGGGGGTCAGCTCCGCGATCACCGCAGTCGCTCCCGCCTTAGCGCCACTCGGCGCCGCAGTCGGCGCCGCCCTGTCAACGATTGCCCCGCTGTTCGCCGTCATCGGACAGGCGGTGACCGCGCTGCTGCCCGGTATCGGTGCGGCGATCGGCGGTGTCGCTGCCGGGGTCCGCAATCTGGCGCCTGCCTTGGTGTCGATCAGTACTGCGATCGGCGGTCTCCTCGCCAGTCTCGCACCGGTGTTTGCCCAGCTGGGGTCGGCGATCGCCGCGATCCTGCCGGGGGTCGCCGCCGTTGTCGGCGGCATCGCCCGGTCTGTCTCCGCGGTGGGCCCCAGTTTGGTGATGCTCGGCCAGACCGTCGGCGCCGCGTTCCAGCTGCTCATCCCGCTGGCCGGTCAGGTCGGTTCGGCGATTGCCGCGCTGGCGCCGGGGATCGCCGCCATGATCACCGGGTTTGCTCAGGGGTTCGCCCTGCTGGCCCCGGCGTTGGCGCCGGTCGGTCAGGCCATCGCGGGGGTTATGGCGGCGGTCGCACCGTTGTTGCCGGTGATCGGGCAGCTCGCTGCCCTCATCGCTACCACCCTCGCGCAGGGCGTTATCGCGGTCACTCCTGCCCTGGGGGCGTTCGTCGCGGCGATCGGCCAGGGGCTGCAGGCGCTCGCGCCGCTGCTGCCGGTCATCGCGAACCTTGCTGCCACCCTGGTCAACACGCTGCTTCCGGCGATTACGCCGCTGATTCCCGCGCTCGCGGAGATTGGTGCGGAGATCGGCGGCACCGCAGTGGGTGCGTTCGGTGAGCTCGTTGAAGCCTTGTCGCCGGTGCTGCCCGTCATCGCCGACTTGGCCGTGCTGATCGCCGGAACGCTGTCTACCGCGTTGAAGCAGCTGGCGCCGCTTCTCACTCCGCTCGCGTCCGCCGCGGCAAAGGCCTTCGAGCAGATCGGAGACGCTCTCACCCCGCTGATTCCGGCCATCGGTGCCGTCTTGGTGCAGTGGAATCAGGCGCTGCTACCGGCCTTGACGTCGCTGATGCCCGTCATCGGCCAGGTCGTGTCCGTCCTGGGCGGGGCGTTGATCCAGGCGTGGCTGCAGCTGGCTCAGGCCATTGCGCCGCTGTTGCCGGTGGTTGCTCAGCTGATTCAGTCGCTGGTGGGTGCGCTGCTGCCCGCGATCATGCCGCTGATTCCGATCGTTGTGCAGCTGGCGACGTCGATCGGCACCACGTTGCTGACGGTGTTCGCGCAGCTGGTGACGGCGCTGCTGCCGTTGCTGGCGCCGTTGTCGCAGCTCGCGCAGGTGCTGGGCGGGGTGCTGGTGCAGGCGGTCACCGTGTTGACGCCGTTCATTCTGCAGATCGCGACCCTGCTGACCGGCCTCATCCCGGTCGTCACGCCGATCGTTGCCCTGGTGGCGCAGGTGGCTGCGCAGATGGGGCAGATCCTGGTGCAGGCGATCACCATGCTGGTCGCCGCGATCACCCCGCTGCTCCCGATCATCGCGCAGGTGGTGCAGCAGGTCGGTACGGCGTTGCTCGCGGCGCTGACCGCGCTGGCGCCGAGCTTGGTCACCCTGTTGCAGGCGTTCGTCAGCCTGTTGCCCGCGATCACGCCGATCGTCGGCATCGTCGCCCAGCTCCTGGTGGCGTTCGCGCCGCTGATCACCGCGATTCTGCCCGTGCTGGTGCAGCTGATCCAGGCGCTGGTGCCGGTCGTCGTGATGGTGGTCGAGGCGTTCTCCGGCCTCCTGCAGGCGCTGATGCCGATCATCCAGGTGGCGGCGGATTTGATCGTCGCGCTGATGCCGGTGGTGCAGTGGCTGGTGCAGCTGGTTGCCGCGGTGCTGCAGCATGTCATCCCGGCGCTGGGCCAGCTGATCCAGTGGATTGTCGACCTCGCCGCGAAGATCATTTCAGCGATCACTCCGGCGATCGAATGGCTGGCCGAGAAGTTCAAGTGGGTGGTTGACCAGGTCGTCGGCTTCTTCAAGTGGCTCTACGACGTGCTGGTCGGCCACTCGATCATCCCGGACCTGGCGAACGCGCTGAAGGATTGGTTCAACAAGGCCGTCCAGTGGATCATGGACGCGATCAACGGCCTCAAGGAGATCCCCGGGAAGGTCGCCGCCTGGTTCGGCGACATGAAGGACCGGGCGGTCAAGGTGGTCGGCGACCTCATCGACTGGCTGCGTGGCCTGCCGAACAAGGTCATGGACGCCGTCTCCAGCCTGGGTGACATGGCGGGTCGGGTGGGCGGCTGGTTCGGGGAGATGAAGGACTCCGCGATCCGTAAGGCGGGCGAGTTGGTTGACTGGCTGCGCAGCCTGCCCGGCACGATCATGGGCGTTTTCAACAGCCTGGGCGGGCAGCTCGGCACGATCGGCCACAACATGGTCATCGGCCTGTGGAACGGGTTCGTCAACACGTGGAACTCGTTCATGGGGATGCTGGGGAACCTGTTCTCCGGCATGGTCGGCTGGCTGCGCAGCATCCTCGGCATCGCTTCCCCGTCGAAGGTCTTCGCGGCGATCGGCAAGCAGCTCCCCGCAGGTCTCGCGGTCGGCATGGACGGGGCTGCTGGCCTGGTGACAGCGGCTGCCGGGCGGCTCGCTGACGCCGCGATGTTCGACCTGGGCGGTTCCGTGACGATGACGCCGAACGTGGGCGCCTTCACCGCCACGGCGGGCATCGGAGCCGCCGGCGGCGCGGGTGCTGGCGGCGGGGTGACGATCCAGGGTGACCTGGTGATGCAGGTCGAGGGCGTCCTCGACCCGTCCCGGCCGGACGCCTACCGGACCCTGCTGGTGCAGCTGCGCGACGGGCTGCGGGACCTGGATCGGGAGGTGTACGCGTGAGCGACCTGATCCTCGGCCGGCTGACCCTTCGGGAGACGTTCGCCCTGTCGGAGACGGCGAGCGGCGACGGCGGCCGGGTGATGAGCCTGGAGGGCAAGGAGGTCGCTCCGCTCATCACCCGGGCGGAGCTCCTCGAGCGGATGGAAGGCGCGCTCGGCCTGGTGGGCGCCCTGGTGCCAGCCCGGTGGGGGGAGAAGTCGGAGCGGGACGGCTACTACACGGTCACCGACGCGTCTGCGGACTACGTCGACCGGTTCGGCCAGCGGTTGGCCTGGGTCACCTGGAAGTTGTCGCTGCGCCGTCACGGGGCGGACAGCGACGTCGACCTGGAATCCCGCCTGACCGGGGCCCGGCGCGCCAACGACTTCGGGTTGAGCGGGGAGCGGTGGCACGCGCCGCCGATCGGCCACTACGCGCTGCACACCGGCGCAACCCTGCCGAGCACGATGACCCGGGCCACCACGGACGGGCCGATGACGGTCTACCGCGGCGTGCCGGCCGGGGCGTCACCGCGGTGGGGGTGCGCCGTCGGCGACTACATGCGCGGCCGGGCCCGGATCCTGTCGGCCGGGTGGGAGCGGGTGGGCACCGGCTACCGGGTGGACGCGGACGGCTGGGAGCTGGGGAACGGGCTGGTGCGGGTGCGGCCCCTGCTGGCGGGCGGCTCGCTGGAGGTGGCGTCGTACACCGGTGGGGTGTGGCGGCCGCGGGCGTGGTGGGTGGACGTCGGCGGCACGCAGGTGACGCGGTGGGAGTCGGCGACGGTGCTGCGCAACGACCCGGAGCAGGTGATTGTCCGGCTGGTCGAGCACCGGGTGCCGGTCGGTCGGACCGTCCTGGACCTCACCCTGCGGCGGGGCTCCCGCATCGCGGAGGGGTACCTGCAGCGCGGCGACTCCGGCACCCTGTCGGTCTACCTGGCCACCGCGGAGACGCTGACGGACGGCACCTCGTACGTGGTACGCACCAGCGACGACGCCGACGGCAACCGGGTCACCGCGGGATCCGCCCGAAACTTCAACCCGCACGCCAACGGCGGGCTCGTGAAGACCGCGAGCACGGCGATGGACTTCTACCTCGGCACCGTCGCGGGCGGCGGGTCGGCGGCCTCCGGCGACACAGCCATCCACCTGCGAGACCAGTATGTTGGTGCTCTTCCGGAAACGACAGCCGCCGTTAGGCGGTGAAGCTTCGGTTCATTCCGTCACGGTACTGGCGTTTGATCAGCGAGACATAAGACTGACTCATGCCGAAGCTCTCCGCGAGTTTCTTCTGCGGTTCGGCAGAGTCTCGTACAGCAGCCAGCACCTCATCGGAGAATCGCCGCTTTCGTCGTCCACGAGCGACCATCTGCGCCATGTTCTCGGTTTGAGGTCCTGCGGACAGATGTGCTGGGTTGACGCATGGCGGGTTGTCGCACGAATGCAGGATGTACATGCCAGCAGGGGCGGGGCCGTAGGCAAGTTCGTACGAGAAGCAATGAGCGCGACCATGCCGCTTCCCGGGCAGGGCGAACCGGCCGTAGCCCAGTTCATAGCGTCCCCCTTGCCACTCCCAGCACTCGTCTGGGGCTCCCCGGCGAACCTTGGCCCAGAAGCGCTCTTCGAGCGGCTTCGTGCGGACGCCCTCCGGGGCCCCGGTCTTCCTTAACCGTTGATAGTGCTTACGGCACAGCTCTTGGATTCGTGAGCTGTTTTCGCAGCCATCGACTTTGCATGGTCGCTTTGGAGGGCGAGATGCCACGAAAAGAGGGTCGCCGTGTCTGCGCCAGCGATCCCAGTGCAAGCGGCACCAGGTGCGACCGTAGAACGGGCGATCACAGTCGTCTATAGAACAGGTCATATTAGTAATAATACTACTACTGAGATTAGGGTTGCGGTGATTTTCTGATGGCCGTCACCGAGGTGCTGATGGGGCTCGGCGGCTGGGCCGTCCAGCTCAGCGGGGAGACGCCGCGCGAGGTCCTCGACCGGCTGCAGTTCTTCGGCCACGTCGCGCTGGTCCCAGGCCGGGTCAACGTGGCCGAGTACCAGGACGAGCTGCTCACCATGGCCCGCTACGTCGGCGTGCTCACCGGCCGCGAGTTCGAGCATCGCAAGGTCATCAAGGGCCAGGGCATGGCCGTCTGGCTCGGCGACTCCGACGACAAGGGCGAGGTCCTGGAGTCGCCCATCCAGATCACCGGCGCGACCTTCCCGAACGCGGTCCGCGCCCTGCTCGGCTCGTCGACGGCCGTGGTGGAGGGCACCCTCTACAGCGCGGCCGGCACCTACACCGGCCGCCACCAGTGGCAGTCGCGGCGCAAGGCCATCGACTACGTGTGCTCGACCATGAGCTGCGACTGGCGCGTCAACGGCAACGGCACCCTCGACGCCGGCCCCACCGCCAACCTGTTCAAGGTCACGCCGACCTGCGTCATCGTGCGGGAGGGCGCGGTCGGCCCGGACATGGCGCTGACGGGCCTGCCCGGGGATATGGCGCTCGCCCGGGACGTGGAGGACTGGACGAGCCGGGTGGTGCTGCTCGCCGAGGGCGAAGGCGCCTCGGTGGCTACCGCGGGCGTGAACATCCTGTCGAACCCGTACCAGGACCTGCGCGGGCAGCCGGTGCAACGCACCCGCCTGGTCAGCGAGTCCGGGACGGCCACCACCAACGCGCAGGCGCGCGCCCAGTTGCAGCTCAACCGCTTCTCCGGCACCCGCAACGCCATGCAGTTGTCGGCGAGGGACTACGACATCCGCGGCGCGTTCGTCCCGGGTGACTGGGTGTGGGTGTACGACCCCGACTCGGGCCTGTACGACGTCGACTACGAGGTCATCTACCGGGGCCAGCGGATCAACCCGATCCGGCTGCGCGCCGTCGAGGCCTCGTGGCCGGTGGCGGAGGGGATGACGGTCGGCTACCGCCACCAGGACGGCACCTGGCTGGACCTCACCCCGTACGTGCTGTGGGAGAGCGGCGCCACCTCCGTGGTCGTCGGCGAGCTCAACCGCGCGCTCACGAACTCCGGCGGCGAGCCGGTCGGGCCCCGGCCGACCCCGGACGCCACCGTGCCCGGCACGGTGGCGTGGGTGCTGCCGTTCGAGACGTCGGTCTACCTGGATGCGCTCGGCGGCACCCGGGCGAACATCATGGTGAGCTGGGACACCCCGCTCAACGAGGACGGGTCGACGATCCTCGACGGCGACCACTACGAGATCCGCTACGACGTCAGCCCGGCGACCACCTGGCGGATGGCGTATGCGGCGTGGGGCGATACCCAGGCCGTCGTCGGCGACCTGTCGCCGGGCGTCCTGTACGACTTCGGGATCCGCGCCGTCGACCTGTCGGGCAACGCGGGCGAGTGGAGCGTCACCGAGTCGGCGACCGCGCACCCGGACACGATCCCGCCCAGCACGCCGGCCGCCCCCGTGGTGGCCGGGTCGTCGCTGGCCCTGCAGGTGCGGCACGAGCTCGGCAAGGCGACCGGCGGGGTGTTCAACCTCGAACTCGACTTATCGCACCTGGAGATCCACGTTGGCGACTCGTCGGGCTTCACCCCGGACGAGACGACGCTCAAGGGGCAGGTGGCGGCCACCGCGGGGATGATGCAGGCGGAGATCGCCGCGGTGGGCACGGTGGAGGTGGAGGAGACCACCGTCCGGTGGGTGCGCGTGGTCGCCGTCGACCAGGCGGGCAACCGGTCGGCCGCGAGCGCCGCGGCGTCGGCGACGGCGCTGTTGGTCGACTCCGCGCACATCAGCGATCTCACCGTGACGAAGGTGACCGCGGGCACGATCAGCTCGAACTGGCTGATCGGCGCCAGCATCCGCACCGCGTCGTCCGGGCAGCGGGTGGAGCTCAATGCCACCGGCTTGCACGGCTACAACGGCGGCGGCACCGAGCTCGTCAGCCTGCTCAACGACGGCAGCTTCACGTTGCGGACGGCCGCGTCCGGAGCCCGGGTGGAGGTCAACGCGGGCGGCATCGGCGTCTGGAACTCCGGCGGCGTGCAGACGGTGGCGCTGGAGGCCGGCACCGGCGTGTTCTTCATGCGGTCCGGCACGTCCGGGGCCCGGGTGGATCTGAGCACGGTCAGCGGGCTGTCGCTGTACGACAACGACGGCGTCAACACCGTGGCCCTGAGTCCGTCCGGGTCGTTCACGCTGCGGTCAGACACGTCCGGGGCCCGGGTGGAGCTCAGCACCAGCGGCCTGCGGACCATCGACTCCTCCGGGGTCACGACGGTCGACCTCAACGCCTCCGGCGCCTTCACCCTGCGGTCGGACTCCTCAGGCGCCCGCGTGGAGTTGGACGTGAATGGGCTGCGCGGCTATTCCAGCAGCGGCCAGACATTCAAGCTCGACGCTGCGAATGGCGACGTCGACATCGTCGGCCGGCTGACGAGCACGGTCAACAACACGGCCAAACGGCTGGTCATCAACCCGATACTCGGCGCGGATCCGGAGATCCGCATGTATGAGGACGCGACGAGTTACCATTATCTGACGGCGTATGCCTCCGATAACACTTTGCAAATCGGCAGTGTGACTGCGTCCGATCGCAAGTACGTCATTTCTCTCTCGCCTGGCGGCAACAATTACATCGGGCTCACGGATGGAGTTGGCACTACCTCGGTCGCTGGCCTCCGGTTCACCAGCGACGGCTACACCAACGTCATAGGGGCAGGGCTCACCGGCAGCAGCGGCGGCCCCCTGAATTTCCGGGTGCAATCAGCTCCCGGCGATGGAATGTTCCGCTGTTTCTGGAACGGCAGCGATATTCAGTTCGTTAGAAACGACATCAATTTTGTCGTGAAAACATTTATTATCGACCATCCGCAGTATCCGGATCGGTACCTGGTGCATGCCACCACCGAGTCGCCGCACAACGGCGTCGAATACTGGGGCACCGCGACGCTCGACGAGGACGGCCAGGTGGTGGTCGAGCTGCCCAGCTACTTCGAGGCGCTCACCGCACTGGCCGGGCGGGCGGTGCTGCTGTCCTGCGTCGACGTGCCGGGCGAGGTGGCTGCCACCTACCCGGCCGGCGGCCGGTTCCGCATCACCGGCCCGCGGGGTCGCGGGGTCGCCTGGCTGGTGAAAGCCATCAGGAAGGACGTGCCGCCGCTGCTCGTGGAACCGCGCCGCACCGAGGTGGACGTGCACGGTGATGGCCCATACCGCTACTACACGATGAGGAGCCGCAGGTGAACGGAATGACCGTGGATAAGGACGAGGTCCTGGCCGTCTACCGCGAGCGGGTGGCCGACCTGATCCATGAGAACGCGCTGCTGACGGCCGCGGTTAACCAGCTCCGGCGCGAGGCCGCCGAACTGCAGCCTGCTGCGCCGCACGCGGAGGGTTGATCACCAGCGGCGGTGTGCCCGGCGGATGCGGCGGTGGCGCATCCACACGTAGGGCCAGGCGAGGCCGGCGGTGAAGACGACCAGCATGGTCTCGCCGAACGTCCACCGCACGCGCGAGCGTCCGCCGACCTGCATGCTCTGCTGCGCGTTCTGGTGGACGTTGACGTACACCGCCGGCGGTGGCTGCTGGCCGGGCTGCGGTTGCTGGCCGTAGGGCTGGGTCATGTCGTGCTCCCGGTGTGCTGAAGGGGGTGCGTGTGTGACGTCTGAGCCGCACGTCTGGGTTACCCCTGGCCGGATCCGGCCACCTTCTTCGTGCCGTCCGCGCCCCCGCGGCGGGCGGCACCCCTTCCTCCGGCGTGAGCCGTACCCGTATTCGAGAGGCGGCTGATGGAGCTCGCTGCGATCCCCTGGGTGCAGGGGTCCGCACTCACTCTGGCCCTGGCGATCATCATGTGGGGCGTCGGCATGGTCTTGCGAGGAGGTCTGATCCCACGTCCTTCGCAGGAAGCCTTGGTGAAGGTGCTGGAGCAGCGCATCACCGAGAAGACGACCGAGTCCGACGCGTACAAGGCGGCGTGGCAGGCCGCCGAGGAGGCGCGGCGCCAGCAGAACGAGCAGCTCGGCGAGTTGCTGGAGTACGCCAGGACGACCGATCAGGTGCTGCGGGCCCTTGGTCGCCGAGGGGGGCGCGATGCGTTGGCTCCGTAGACGACGCCCGGACCCGCCACCGCCGCCCCCTCCGGAGGTGCAGGAGGCGCTCGACGAGGCCCGCGAAGCCCAGGAGTCCAGCCAGGAGCGCTTGCAGGAGGTGTGCGACCGCTGGCCGGAGGTGCGCGAGGTGACCTCACGTCTGCGGGCTCACCGGGAGCGCAACGGGTTCAGAGAGATGTTCGAGGCCGCGCTGAAGCGAGGAGGTGATCCGGCGTGACCCAGCTGATCGGCAACATCCTGATCATCGTGTCGGCGGTGTTCGGTGTCGGGTCGGCCGTCCTGTACGGGACGTGCTTCCCCTGGTGGGCGACCTCTCTCGGCCGTCACCTGTTCTCGTACCAGGTCGTCATCGGGGCTGCGCTCGGCCTGTGGGCCGGCCGGGTGATCGTCCTGGGCGTGTGGATCGGCCCGCCGGAGTCCGGGTCCTGGCCGTGGATTCGGGTGGGGTTCTTCGCGGCGATCGCGTGGGTGCTCGGCCATCGGCTCGTGAAGATCATGCAGGCGTGGCGCGAGCAGCGCCGAGAGGAGAACCCATGACGACGATGGTCACCCGCGCAGGATGGCGCGCCCGACGCCCGACCAGTTCCTACACGCGGCTGCCCCGGGCCCGCGGAGTGAAGGTGCATTACACCGGCGGCTACGTCTCGCCCAAGATCGTGAACGATCACGACATCTGCTTGGAGCTGATGAGGACGTTCCAGCGTCAGCACATCGACGCCAACGGGTGGAGCGACTTCGCGTACAACCTGGCGGGGTGCCCGCACCGCCGCCTGCTGGAGGGGCGCGGCTTCGGCGTCATGTCGGCGGCGAACGGCCCCGGCCTGAACGACGACCACTACGCGATCCTCGCCCTCGTCGGCAGCTCGGGCTTCACCCAGCCCAGCGACGACCTGTTGCATGCGGTCCGTGACGGCATCGAGCTGCTGCGCAAGCACGGCGCCGGCGCCGAGATCAAGGGCCACCGCGACGGCTACTCGACCAGCTGCCCGGGCGGCCCGCTGTACGCGTGGATCCAGCGCGGCGCCCCCCGCCCCGCGGCGGCCGCGCCGAAGCCCAAGCCGCCCGTGAAGCCCGTCAAGGTGGTGTGGGACGGCGACGTTCCCCGCTGGCCCGGCCGGGTCCTGAAGCTCGTTGAGGGCGCGATGATGCGCGGCGAGGACGTCCGGGTCTGGCAGGACAAGATGAAGCGCCGCGGCTGGAACCTCGACGTCGACGGGGTGTTCGGCGAGCAGTCCTCGGACGTGGCCCGTGGCTACCGGCGCGCGACCGGCCTGCCCGCCGGTGACACCGTGGACAAGGCCACCTGGGCGATGACGTGGTCGTGGACGCCGCCGCCTGAGAAGTCGGCGTGATCGAGGCGGCGCTGCTGGAGCTGCTGATGAGACGCACCGACCCACACCGCCCGGAGCTCCTGGTTGACCGCTCCCTGGACCCGCCGCCGCGGCGGGACCCTCCACCACCCCGAGCCCGCCGGCCGGGGTTTTTTCATGCCCTCGTCCGGGCGTCCCAACTTCCCGCCGCCGTGGCGGGCGTCCCCCAGGAGGGGCCCATGAACAACGAACTCACCGGCGAACCGGCTCTGTGGGCCAGCCTCGCCGCCTCCGGCGTGCAGCTGGCCGCCGCGTTCTTCCTGCCGTGGTCGGACGCTCACGTCGCCGTGGTCAACGCCCTCATCCTCGCCCTCGCGGGCGTGTGGGTCGCGCTCACCACCAAGAGCACCGACAACGGCGGATCCATCAAGGCCGCGATCCTCGGCGCGGTGCAGGCGGCGCTGTCGCTTGCGATCACGTTCGGCTGGGAGGTCCGCCCGGAGCAGACCGTGGCGATCACGACCTTCGTCGGTCTCATGGTCGCGGCGTTCGTCCGGCAGACCAGCAAGCCGAAGAACGCCCTCGACCTGGCGGCTTAGGGGGTGGGTTGGGTGCGCTTTTGGAGGCTCCTTCTCAACCTCACGCAGGCCCTCGAGGGCATCCACGAACGGCTGTCTCGCATCGAGCAGGGGCAGTCTCGTCTACACCGAAAGGTAGATCTGATCATGGGTAAGCAGGACGACCTGAACGCCATCGTCGGCCGTATCGACACCGCCGTGGCCGGCATCCGCTCGGACATCGAGGCCATCAAGGCCGAGCACCCGGAGGTGGACCTGTCCGCCCTGGAGGCTCGTGTGGCGGGCCTGGAGGGGCTGGACGCGGAGTACCCGGTGGCCGCGCCGCAGGACCCGGAGGCCCCGGTCGAGCCGCAGCCGTAAGAGCCGCGCGAACTCGAGGTGAGGCCGTCGGATCGCTCCGGTAGCCTCGCCTCTGCGTTCTTGTCGTTCAGTGGCCCAGGATGCCGAGCACCCCCGTTCTGCCAAGGGACTCGGTGACACCGGTTCGAATCCGGTCGAGAGCGCATGGAAGCCCTCGCTGCCCTTCGGGGCGGCGGGGGCTTCTTCGCGCGCTTGGCCCGGGCATACTGGGCTGGTGGGGTCTCTGACGTGCGGCCGTACCGACGGGGCCCCACACCTCGATCATGAGACGCCCCGCCTTCCTCCGGGAGGGCGGGGCGTTGTCGTCGTTGGGGGAGTCGGCTCGTAGGATCGCCCCGGTATCGCGTGACCTGGGGGAGATGACCGATGGCCGACTACGAGTTTCCCGACGACCTGCTCGACGCGCAGCGCGCCTACTGGGCCGCGGATGCCCGCGTGCAGGAAGTGACTGATGCTCTGCCGTCGCCGCAGGAAGTCCTGGAAGGCGCTCAGACAGAGGAGCAGGGGGAAGAGCTGGCCCGGGTGCGCGAGGAGCGCCTGCTCGCGTTGGAGGCTCTGAACCGGCACCCGTGGTGGGGCCAGGACCGGCAGCGGCAGGACCGGTATGCCGCGTGGAAGGCGCTCCAGGCGGCGGCCCGGGAGTGAGCACGTGGACGCACTGTCCGGTCTTCGGGATGGCAGGCGCTCTTCGCGGTGAGGGCGACGCTTCACGCATCTGAGTGCCCCGCGCCATTCGCCGACCAAGCTTGTCACGCGGGGCATTCTCTCAGTGACATCCGGCCTGGCGTGTTCCCACGTCAGAACCACTTTTACACAGCAGCCACGCTAGGCGACGATGCTCGGCTCAGCCAGGTTGTCGTGCGGCGTGTCGTTGAATGGGTCCCGGCTCCCCTCGCCGGAGCCGGGACCAACGATCACCCATCGCCCCACCCGCCTCAAGGGTTACCGGCCATACCCGACCGGCATGACGACGCCCCCGCTCGGGGAGAGCAGGGGCTTCTCGTGTCGTACGGCTATCGGGCTAGCCAGGCGTCAACGTCGGCGCGATCCCACAGCGGGCTTCGGCTCACATAGCGGCTCGGTTTCGGCGCCTGGTCCCGCGCGACGTACGACCCGACCTAAGCGCGCTTCCACCTGGAAGGGGTGCCGTGCAACACGTAGCGGCCCGGCTCGAACAGGCCAGTCTGAAGCACGATCTGCAGGGCCATCGTGCACTCGGCGAACAACCGGTCGTAGCGGGCCTTGTCGGCGTTGCTGTGCTCCCCGGTGGTGCGACCGTCCACGATGGCGGCAATGTCGTCATAGACATCGTTGTTGCCGAACGGCCGCTTATGTGACAGGCCGGGGGCGCCACCCCGGTCGTCCCCCGTCCACGAAGTGTTACCTCGACGCAAGAGGGCGATGTGCTCGGGAAGCACGATGAACTCGTCCATGAACTCGATTTCAGTCCAAGTCTCATACGGGCTGCGATGCATGATTCCTCTTCCGTGTGTAAAGCGGGGATGTCGGCCCCTGCGGTGGCGCGAGGCGACCGATGATATTGGCGGGCGGGTCACGGTGAAGGTGAGGTCGTGAGGTCATGCTCGCCCGGGGCGGTGATTGGCCGCAGGGGATCCCGACTCCGCGCCCTCGGTGAGCTCCGGCACGTACCTGTAGATCGTTGCCCGGGACACACCCAGACGCTTGGCCACCGCGGACACCGTCGCGTTCGGCGCGGTCAGCAGATGCCGCGCGTCCTCCACCATCTCCGGCGTCATCGCGGGCGGCCGGCCGAGCTGCTTCCCTTTCGCCCGGGCGGCTTGGACGCCCGCGATCGTGCGCTCGCGGATGATGTCCCGCTCCAGCTCGGCGAACGCTGCCATCATCGTGAAGAAGAACTTTCCCTCACCGGTCGGCGAGTAGACGCCGGACAGGCGGCCGGTGAGGATGCGGATGCCGATGCCCTTTTCGTGGAGGTCGTCGGCGAGCGTCAGCAGGTCCTTGACGGAGCGGCCGAGCCGGTCGAGCTTCCAGATGACGAGGGTGTCGCCAGGGCGCAGGTAGTTGAGGGCCGCGGCCAGGCCGGGACGGTCGGCCTTCCGAGTGGAGATCTTCTCCTCGAAGATGCGGATGCACCCGGCAGCGTTCAGTGCATCGAGTTGGAGCTGGAGGTCTTGCTCGTCGGTGGAGACGCGGGCGAGGCCAACGAGGGCTCCGGGGGCCGGGTGCGGGGTCTGCGTGTACAAGAAAGGTCTCTTTCGGAGTTGTTATACACGTGACTTCTCAACACGATTTAGGACGCTCGGTTGAGATCGGGGAGAGATGTCGAGTGTCTCGTGGCGATCTTGTTGGCAAGGGGTCGATTCTCAACACGTCCCCCGACGGGACGGCCCCGGCGCCGAGGGGGACGCCGGGGCCGCGGGGGTCAGGCGGCGAACGCCTCGGCGTAGTCCTGAACCTTCGGCTTCGAACCCTTGTGCTCGGCCGCGTGCTTCTCTGCGGCGCGCTGGGCGCCGCCGTCGGTGGTGTAGTTGCTGCCGGTCCACCGGCAGGAGCCGCACCGCCAGGCGTAGCCGTCGCGGTGCGGGTTGCCCCACACGTCGATGCCGAAGCCGTAGACGACCGTCCCTCTCGGGATCTCGACGTTCTTGGCGAGCTGCTTGAGGAGCGTGCTCAGCGCTTCCTCGTTGTCCTGGACGGCGCGGTCGAAGAGCTGGCGGGCCGTCGGCAGGTCGCGGTCGTAGAGGGCATCGCCGATGTCCTCGGCCACCTGGGCAATAGAACCTGTCATGGTCGTCTCCCCTGAGGTGTTGTCAATTGGGCGGCCCGGTCGCCGACCAGCTCCCGGTAGCCGGGCAGTCCGCGCATCCGCGTCGTGCCGACGACGTCTCGGCCGAGCTGGATCATCCGGGCGGGGTCGCCGCCGTGCATGGTCGCGGTGGCGTACACCTCAACCAGGGCGCGGGTCTGCTCTGCGGGGGTGAGCCGGGCGACCGCCTCGGCGGCCTGGGCCCGCTGCTCGGCGGTGATGAGGCCAGCCACCCACTCGTCGTGTGCCGTCATCAGCTGAGCACCTCGGCCAGCAGCTCCTCGTGCGCGGCGAAGACCTGCCCGCCGTAGGTCGCCTCGAGGTAGGAGGCCAGGACGGTGTAGGTGTCGGCCCGCACCCACTCGGCTCGTCTCGCATCGTCGGCCCCCTCCACGGCGGGAAGCTGCGCGATGTCGCCGAGGTCGGTCACGGCGGGGGTGGTCACCATCCACGCCTCGTCGGTCGCCCGGGGGTCCGACACGACCCGCGCCGGGTGCACCTGCCAGTAGGCGCCGGGAAGGAGCAGGCCGGTCTCCTCCTCCAGTTCGCGGATCGCCGCAGCCAGCGCCTCCTCGCCGGGGTCGAGGCACCCGCCGGGGATCGCCCAGCCGTGGCCGTCGTCGCGCTCGACCAGCAGCACCCAGCGTCTTCCGTCGATGTGGGCGAAGACGATGGCGTCGGCGGCCTGCCGCTCGCCCCAGTGGCCCAGTTCGCCGCGGCCGTGCCGGATGCCGGTCGGCGCGCCGGGGCTGACGGGGCGGCCGTCCACCACGTGGAACGGGATCGCGGCGGCGGCTTGGCGGGCGGCCCAGTCGATGCGGGTGGGGTCGGTCTCCGTCTCGGCCCATCCCTCTTCGATGCCTCGGGTGAGCACGTCGGGGTGCGTGTACGTCGCGCCCATCACAGTCGGATCCCGCCGGTGATGGTGTCGGCCTGCTTGCCGACCTTGGCGTTGCCGGTCCGGATGTTCTGGGTCTTACCTTCGGTCTTCGCGAGGCTCTCGGCCTTCGCCGCGGCCCGCTCGGCCAAGATCTCCTCTCGGCTCCTGCCCAGCGTGCGCCCGACCTGGACGGCCTGGACGTCGGTGCCGCGTGCTTCGTTCTTCGCCATTGTGATCTTCCTTTCGTGGTTGTGGTGGAGCAGGCGCTCCGGGCACGCGGCCGACCGGCGGCCGGTCGCGCACCCGCAGCGCCGCTACGACAGCCGCCAGGCGAGCACGGCCACCAGGAGCAGCGCCGCACCTACGGCAGTGATCGCGCCCGACGCGGTCCGGCTCTCGCCGCGCCACATGCCTGCGGCGTAGTCCAGCGCCGCGACCGCGGTGGCGAGGGGCACGACCCAGGTGGGCGGGCCCCAGGTGCCCAGCAGGTGGGAGAAGAAGGGGCGGTTGAACAGGACCAGGGCGCCGAGCAGCAACGCGAACACGGCGAGGATCCGCTGCTGCTCGATCGGCCCGGCGTTCGGGCGGGTGTTCTCTTGGAGGGTCATCGCAGGCGTCCGTTCCAGCTGAGGCGCCAGTTGGTCTCGCCCTCGTTGCGCAGGCGTTCGGCGTGCGGTCGGCAGTCGCCGAAGTCGGCGCCGGGCGCCGACTTCTCGCGGCAGTGGATGGCGCCGCGGCCGTTGCCGTCCTCGATCACGTGGCCGCACACGCCCTGCTTGAACAAGGCGCGGTCTGTGGCGGTGAACCGGTCGGGGTGCGTGTCGGGGGTGATGACCAGGCCGGGCGGGCGGCCGTCGGTGTAGCGCATGGGGCTCTCTCTCCATTCGTGGGATTGGTGGAGCGGCGGTCAGCTGACCGTCCAGGAGCGGCCGGTGTTGGCGGCCTCCCAGGCGTCGGCGGCGATCTGCTCGGCGATCCGACGGTCGGCCGGGTGCAGTTTCTTGGCTGCCTGCTCGATGCAGCGGGCCGCCTGCTCGGCCTCCTCGGGGCACATCTCCCACGAGTCGACGCGCATCTCGCCGCCCATGTACGTCAGCAGGCCGGCCGCGCTGGTGGAGGAGCGGGCGCCGCGCTTGGTGAGCTTGGCGGCCAGCTCGGCGGAGTAGGTGTAGGAGCGGCTGCCGGTGTGGCGGCCGTAGAAGATGCCCATCGGTTATCACCTCGCGGGGGGACGGATTGCTTTGTCGATCTCGGCTCTCGCGACTGCCTTGTATGCCTCCGACAGGTCCTCGTTGCCGCGCACGTGCTCAGCGGCTGACTCTCTGATGAGGTAGGCGGCTCGCCGAGCGGTTGCGGCGGCATCGGTCTGCTGAGCGGTCGTAAAGGCGTCTGCTTCGGTGTCCTGCTTGGCGCTTCTGTTCTTGAAGCAGCCCATGCCGGGCTCCTCTCGTGGTTGTGGTGGAGCTGCTGCTCCGGGCACGAGACCGGCCCCCGCAGGTCGGTCCCGCACCCGCAACATCAGCGCGGCCGGTCGACGCCCGCCGCGTCCAGCCAGCGCGCACCCTGCCGATCCGACAGGCCAGCCGCCGACGCCCGCAGCAGGTCACAGCACAGTTGGGCCATCTCCACGTGCGCCTGCGCGGCAGCGGCCAGCGCCGCGGCGCGCGGCCAGTCGGCGTCCTGGCGGGCCTGGGCCAGGTCGGCGAGGAGCTCGTGGGCCTGGTCGAGGTGTTCGGGGCCGGTCAGCTTCTTCGGCATGATCAATCTCCTGTCGTTATGGTCGGGTTCAGGCGGGGGTGAGGCGGTAGACGTCGCCCTTCTGGACGACGACACCAGCAGCGGTCAGGCGGCGCAGCGCCGCGGGAACCTCGGCCAGCGGGACGTCGTCGCCCAGGTTCCGGCGGACCGCGACGCACACGGCGCCGACCTCCATGGGGGCCATCAGCAGCGCCTTCTCGACGGCGGCCTGAACATCACCGGAGGTGTGCCGGGTCTCTCGCTGCTTGGGTGCCTGCACTTCGCGGGGGGTCCGGCCGCGGGCCTGGTGGTGGTGGTACTCCTCGATGTAGGCGAGCGTCCGCTCACCGAGCTGGCCGGCGGCGGGCTGGGAGGCGATGCCGAACGCATCACGCACCGGCATCATGCGGGCGGTCGCGGCCGGACGGCAGTCGACGCCTGTCAGGTAGCCGAGCCCGTGCGTCTTGTCCTTGGTGCGGAATCGCTCCGGCAGCTTGCTGGGGTCGGCGGGCAGGCCGACCATGTTGTGGTCGGCGCTGGAGCCGGTGCGCAGCGCGGTGAGGCTGCCGCCGGACAGCAGGTTGGAGCGGAACGACTGTGAGTTGCCGAAGTTCTCCAGGCCCAGGTTCTGGTTGACCACCAGCAGGCCTCCGCCGGCCTTACGCCAGGTGCGGACCCCGGTGCCGAGCAGTTCGAAGCCGGGCTTGCCGAACGGGCCGTCGAGGAACAGCTTCAGCTCCTCTACGGCCACCAGCAGCATGCTCATGCCGTCCATGTCCGGGTCGCCCGGCAGGAGGAACGGCTTGCCGTTGCGTTCGCGGCCCTGCTCGTCGACCCACGGCCGGTGGGCGACGAAGTCGGCGCGGCGCGTCATGACGAAGTCGAGCAGCTGCAGGTAGTCGAACGTCTCCTCGTGGCCCTCCCCGTACAGGTGGGTTTTGCCCGACCAGTCCGGCTGGGAGCTGCCGGACTGCGGGTCGAGCAGCACGGTGGCGATGAGCGGGCACCGGTGGGCCAGGGCGAGCGTCGCGGCGACGTGGTTGGACTTGCCCGACCCGGTGTCGCCGGCGATGACGCACATCTGCGCGCCGCCGGACTTGGTCCAGAACTGGCGGTGCGCGGGTGCCATGTCGAAGTAGCGGCCGACCTGCGCGATCCCGGTGTTCGGGTCGATTGCGGCGCCGGAGTCCTCCAGCCACACCGTGGCCTGCAGGTTGGCGTCGGAGCGGATCACGGTGACGCGGGCCCGGGAGGCGTCGCGGTCGTCGGATTCTTCCACCGCCACCAGCGAGGCGTGCACGCCGTTGGCCGACGCGATCGTCTCCACCGCGGCCGCCAGGGTCATCTGGCTGAACCGGGTCGGGCCCCGCTCCCCGACGACGATGCCGGTGTAGCCGTCGGGGACGGGCTCCACCTGCTCCAGGTGGGTGAGCTTGTACGCCTGGTGGTGCGGCGCGACCCGGGTGGCCCACAGTTCCACCTCGCGGGGAGGCCCGGTCGGCAGGACGGGCGTCGGTCGCACGGTTTGCGCTGCGGGGCGGGGGCGGCGTAGGACGCTGAGCCAGAACGGCACCGACAGGACGATGCCGGCGATCCACAGTAGGAGGGCCAGCCACCCGTACGGGCCGAACAGGCTGGCGGCGGCCACCCACAGCACGCCGGCGGCGACCGGGATGACGGGCAGGTCCTGGCCGCGCCGCTCCGCGTGCCCCAGTACGGCGACCGCCGTGGCGGCGCCGACGCCGGCGCGGATGAGCGGGTGAACGTCGGCGGTGTCGGCCGCCCAGGTTGTGAGGTGGAGGGTGGCCAGCCACGCCACGGGCTGCAGCAGCAAGATCTTGCCCCGCTCGTGGTGGGCGGCTCGGCGCGCGGCGCGCCGCATCGCCGTGGCCTGGCCGCTCGCCCACTTCTCTTCGACCGCGTCGGCGGCCGGGGCTGCGGCGGGGCTGATGGTGTCGGCGGGTGCCGTGACGTGGCTGGACATGACGGTGATCTCCCTTTTTCAGTTGCTTGCGACGGCGATGGCGCGCTCAGCGATGCGGTCGGCGATTCCGGCGGCCTGGTTGAGCAGGTCCTGCAGGACGGCGGTGTCGCCGATCAGGTCGGAGTGCTCTGCCAGGACGTCCTTCATGGAGGAGGCGAGGTTCTCGCTGCCGCTCATCTGGCCTCGCAGTTCGTTGGCGAACTGGGCGTGGGCGGCTGCGTAGCTGGTCAGGCCTGTGGCTTCGGTCTGCATGGTGGGCTCTTCCTGTTGGGTTTCCGATCCCGGGTTCGGGTCGGAGTCGGTGGGTTCGGAGGCGTCCGGCGGAGGGGGGGCGTCCGCTTCGGCTTCGGGTTCAGCGGGGTCGGGCTCCGCAGCAGGCTCCGGCTCCGGCTCCGGGGCGTCCTGCTGCGGGTCGGGTTCGACGACGACCTCGATGACTTCGGCGTCGATCGGCTGGGCGGCTTTCCACTCGGCGTACCGCTCGCGCGCTCCCTGCCAGGCGGCGCGGCAGATTCGCCCGCCCGCGATGAGCGTCTTAGCGGCGCCGTAGCCGCTGGCCAGTCCCCAGGACGCCCACCGGCGCGGGTTCTTCCACGACGGGTCGCCGCGGCGCAGACGCTCTTGGGCGAACTGGTAGCCCTCCCGGAACTCGCGGGCCGCCTGCGCCCGGCCGGCGCTCCACGCGCCGGACGCGGCGGCGCGCGCGTCCGGGCGGCGCCACAGGATTCCGCAGACGATCGCGGCGATGATCAGGGAGAGGATGAGCAGGCTCATCGCGCACCCATCTGCGAGCTGATCGTGGACACGTTCGACTCGATCTGGGTGCCGACGTAGGAGATGGTCTGGCTGCCGGTGAGCAGGACGACGGCGACCAGCGACGGCAGCATGAAGATGAACCAGGGCTTGTCGACACGGCCGTCGCTGATGTCGGCGATCATGGCGACGACGAATCCGGCCAGGAGCACCAGGGCGATGCCGCCGACGATGAGGGCCAGCGGGACGCTGCCGGTCAGCAGGCGGGTCAGCCACAGGGTGATGCCGACCAGGCCGAGACCGGCGAGCAGCATGAGGAGGCCCATGATGATGGACCACTTGCCGCGCCGCTTGAGCTGCAGGGCGGGGTAGAGGAAGACGGCGGTGGCGAGCAGCCCCCCGAACACGATTGCGATCATGGTGGGTCCTTTCAGAGGAACAGGTGGATGAACAGGGCCAGGGTCAGCGCCGCGGCGAGGAGTGAGGGGTAGCTGATGATCAGCAGCAGCAGGTGGGCGGCGGCGCTGAGCGGGACGGCCACCACGCCGTAGAGGGCGTAGGGGATGCGCAGGATCAGCGCGTCCTGGATGTAGGGCGGCGGCGCGGTCCAGAACTGGCGGGCCAGGTCCGCGACCGGGCGGGGACGCATGCCCAGGACGCCGTCGCCGATCCAGGCGGCCCGCCATCCGGCGGCGAACCGCTCCACGGAGACCCCGGCGGCCGACTGGATGCGCTCCAGCGCGGCCGGCTGCCCCGGATCGGCGGGCAGGACCTCGGTGCCGGGGAACCGCACGACCGCGCCGCTTTCGGGCGCAGCATCGGCGACCGGCTCGGTGTCGGCTGCGGGAAGCTGCTCACTGTTGGGCAGGTTCAGGCGGAACAGGTCAGGCGTTGGCACGGGCCCTACCTCCTCTCTGCGTCATCAGGTGGGTGTGGTGGTCGTCGTTGAGGCGGGCGGCGAAGGTGACGAGCTGGTCGGCGAGGGCCCATCCCTGCTCGTGCGCCTTTGCCGCGTCGCGCCGGGCGAACGCCTTCAGCTCGCTCGCGACCCACGCCGCTGCCAGGAAGAACCGCGTGACGCCGTTTTTGGCGCCGCGGATGCGGTCCATGTGGAACGTGCGGCGGGTCTGCGGGCTGGTGCGCTTCTCGGGCACGGCTCCTCCTCAACTGCGGAGAGTGATATTTGACGTGGTGGGTTAAAATCACGCGCGCGCAGCGCGGCCGTGCGCGCAGCGCTGCGCATCCGCGCGTAGAGGGCGAATCTGGTCGCCGTCGGCCCGTCGCGCTCGCCGGGTCGGGCTCCGGCACGGTCCGTGACCGGCCCCGGGTGTCTGGACGGTGGTGGTCATCACGCACCTCCCGCGATGATCAGGGCGGTGATGAACAGGAGCGGGCCGACGACGAGTGCGCCCAGCAGCAGGTCCCCGGCGAGCCTGATTCGGACGTACTTAGTGCGGGCGAGCAGCGACAGCCGGATCAGCTCGGCCAGCTGGTCGCGCTCGTGAATGGCGGCCGGGGTGGCGGCGAGTTCGGCGGGGCTGCTGTAGGCGTAGGCGATCCAGCCGACCCCGGCGCCGGGCCGGGGCAGGGCGGGGCGGACGGTGAGCAGGAGCACCGCGACGGCGGCGGCCAAGAGCGCGACTGCGGCCCAGATCGTCACCTGGGTGACGGCGGGCAGCCGGGTGGCGCCGAGCGCGGCGGCGGCCAGGGCGACGCTGACGGCGGTTCCGGCCAGGCCGAGGAGCGTTGTGGCTTTGCTGTCGGCGCGGGCGAGTTCGGCGCGGACGCCGGCGAGGTCGTGGGTGGCGTCCATCAGGCACCGCCTTCGCGGGAGGAGAGCAGGGCGGGCTTGTCGATGTCGCGGTGCTCGACCCGGACGGTGATGTCGTCGGCGCGGATCAGCCGGCCGATCTCCCGGGCCAGGACCACGCTGGCGTGGCGGCCTGTGGCGCAGCCCGCTGCGATGGTGACGCGTCGGCCGGTGATGACCATCAGGTCCAGGGCTCCTGCCGCGGCGTGGTGGACGAGCTCCCGGGCGCCGGGGGTGACCAGGATGGTGCGGCGGATCTTCGCGGAGCGGCCGGTGCGGCGGCTCATGCCGGGCCGGTCGGTGGGGATGTGGAGGCGGCGGGCGTCGACGGTGATGTCGGCGGTCGGTGCCGGGCCGTGGTTGTAGCCGAAGCTCGTGATCGTGATCTGGATCGGGGTGGTCGGGGTGCCCGCGGGGACACCGGCGGCCCACGGGCAGACGTGCATGGTGGTTGCGGTCATCGCTCGCCACCGCCCGCCGGGCCGACCGTGGTCATCTCGATGTCGTCGGCGTGTTCACTTCGCGAGCCGTTCGCGGTGACCGGCTTGGTGGGCGCCTGGACGACGTTCCCGGGCAGGAACCGGTACCCCTTGGCGGTCATCTCGGTGCGCGCCGCCTGTACACGGAGCCGAGCCCAACCGCGGCTGAACTTGTACCGCTCGGCGACGTCGCCGTAGGTCGGGGTGCGGCCCTTGCGGATGCGCTCCCTGATCCACTTCTCGGCATCGCGATTGTCCTGCTCATCAGGGCGAACCCGGTCACTGTCCTGGTCATCGTCACCAGCGTCCGAAGTGACCGCGTCGGTGACCGCCGCCGGGTCGGCGGCGGGGGCCTCGGGTGTGCATTCGATCGTCGCCGGGGTGTTCACTTCATCGTTGCCGGGAGCGGCCTCGACGGCGACCGGTTCGGTGACCGCCTGAGTGATCTCGCGGGTGACGATCGGCGGCGCTTCGATCGGCGCCGAGGTGTTCACGGCGTCGCGCTTCGCGTCCATCTCCGCGATGACCAGTTGCGTGACCGTGAGGACGTCGCCCTGGGCTTCGACCAGTCCGGCCCGGACGTCCCCGATGCCCCGCCATGCGGCGTCCGTCGCGCTCATCGCCCGAATCTCGGCCAGGGCGACCTGCGGGGAGCGGATGTCCTCGGCGACGCCGTACTTGAACGCGGCCCAGGTCTCGGCGCGCAGGGACGGGATGACCCACCGCAGCAGCGGGAAGCGGAGCGGTCTCTGCTCCAGCAGGCCCTGCTCGCGCATCGTCTCCCAGTGCCGCCACTGGGAGTAGATCTGCCACAGCACCGGGGACAGGACGGAGGCGGCGCCGAACACGCCGGCGAAGTCCTTGGTCTCGGTGAGGCCGGAGTTGTGGCTGTAGTTGAAGATGCCGACGCCGATGCCGATGGCGTAGGACAGCAGGCGTAGGCCGTACGCGCTGAACCCTTTGATCATCTTGTCGTGGGCGAGGTAGCCGACGTTCACCGCGACCGACTCGACGACGACGGCCAGGGGGACGGCCTGCCACCACTTCCAGTCCAGGCCGTACATGAGGGCGAGGATCTGGCCGAGGACGGCGGCGCCGTTGACGCCTACGTTGGCGGCGGCCAGGACGACGGCGAGGCTGACGCGTTGGCGTAGGGTGCGGCGTTGGTTGCGGCGCTTGGTTGCGGCTGTGGTGGTCTGCTCGTCGAGTTGGGCGCGGAGGCGGGCGTGCTCGGCTTCGGTTTCGAGGCGCTCGCGCTCGGCCTGCTGGCGGGCGCGCTGCTCGTCGATGCGGGCGCGGGCGGCGTCGGCGCGGCGTTCGGCGCGGGAGCGCCACAGCCGCCTCGGCTCGGCGCGCTCTGGCGCGGCCGGGGCCGTTTCCGTAGCGTGCTCCATGATCCTTCTCCTGCTCTTCATCGGGTGGTGCGGGGTCGAGGTCCCGGACCGCGGTGGAGTCGCGGTCCGGGACCGGCTGGTGTCAGCCGCGGTTCTTCTCACGGGCCTCGCGGGCCTCGCGGCGGATGCGGTTCAGCCCGTCGGCGGTCGCCTCGGTCTGCTGGCGGCGGTAGCTGAGGCTCTGGCCCCTGGTGATGTCGCACTGGCGGCAGCCACCGCAGTTGCGGCCACAGGACGGCTCAGCCATGTCGATCTCCTCTCAGTGGTGGGAGCTGGCGCTCCGGACACGCGCCCGAGCTGGTCGGGCGCGATCCGCAACGTCAGTAGTCCTCCGGGTGACGGCCATTGGTGCGGTACATCGCGGCGCGCTCCTCGTTCCTACGCCGCTCGCGCATGCTGGACGGCTCGCTGCCCCGGTTGACCCGGCGGACCTTCGCCTGCTCTTCCGTACGCTTCTCGGCGGGGTCCTTCTTGCTGAACCAGCCCATGTCGATCTCCTTCGCCTCGGTGTGGAGCTGCTGCTCCGGGCGCCCCGCCCGCACTGGTCGGGCGGGGACCCGCAACATCAGCTGCGGTCAGGCGGGGGTGAGCGCCTGGGGGCGGCTCTCCTTGACGAGGCTCTTGAAGGTCGCGCCGGGCCGGAACTTCGGCCCCCAGGACGCCGCGATCTCCAGCGGCTCGCCGGTCTTCGGGTTCCGGCCGGCGCGGGCGGCCCGCTCCGCCGCCTCGAACACGCCGAACCCCTTGATCTCCACCTGCTCGCCGGCGGCGACGGCCATGGGGACGACGTCGAAGAGGGCGTCCAGGGCCTGGGCGGTCTGTGCCTTGGTGAGGCCGGAGTGCTCGGCGACGGCGGCGATCAGCTGGGTCTTGTTCACGATCGTTCTCCCTCGTTCTCGTTCTGGGTGGTGCTGGAGCGGGTGCTCCTGCGTGGCCGCCTGGGACTCGCACCCAGGGGTCTGCTGGTCGGCCTGATGGGGTCAGGTGCGGGGCATGGCCCGGCAGTGCTCGGCGTGCTCCTGGGCCCACTCGGTCGCGTCCTTCTCGGCGCGACGGCGAGCGTCCTCGGAGGTCTGGGAGGCGGTGCGCTTCTGGTGCTGGCGCTCCCAGTCCTTGCAGCCGGTGCAGGTGCTGGTGGCGTCGACGTATCGGTCGTCGTCGTAGATGTCGAGCGTGATATCCACCGTCGCCCCGCCGACGGTGAGGTAGCGGGCGATGACACCGGCCGGCCACGTGGTCTCGCTGCTCATTTCGTTCTCCTGGGCGGCTGGGTGCGGGCGGGGTCGTCCTGGCTGGGCCGGGGCTCGGAGTCCGTCATCGCGGAGTCGAGCCGGTTGAGCGCGAGGAGGGCGGTGGCGAGCCGCTCGGCCGGCGTCACCGCTTCTCCGGCAGGAGGGTCAGGGCGGCGGCGCGGGCGCGGCGCTCCTGGGTGATCTCGGCGAGCCGCTCCCGGGTGTAGGGCTGGTCGTCCGTCTTGGTGGGGTCGGGGTGGTAGAGCTGCGACTCGAGGTAGGTCCGGGCGGTGGCCTCGTCGGGGGTTCGGACGGTGCGCTCGCCCTTGTCCGTGTCGAACGTGAAGCTCGGCATCAGGTCCTCCCGTAGCAGCGCGAGCAGCCGGACGTCGTGCACCAGTTGGAGGGGACAGCGGCCCACATCTGGGCCACGGCGTCGAGGCGGGCCAGGTCCCGGCGGAGCCGCCAGGCGGTGGCGCGGACGGCGACGTCGTGCGCGGCGACGATCAGGGCGATCACCGGGCACCTCCGCACGGGGTTTGCGCGACCGCGTGACGGCAGCCGCCGCACGCCGGGTCGTAGCTGGAGGTGTGGCTGGTGCAGCGCGGCAGGTTCTCGCTGCGGTGGATGCTCTGGCAGAGCGGGCACTGGTAGCGGCCCATGTCAGACCACCGCCGGGAAGGGCAGCGTGTTGGGCTCGGCGCTGAAGAACAGGATGTTGGCGCCCTGCATCTGCGGGGCCTGCTTGAGCGCCCAGTTCAGCAAGCCCTCCCGGGTCGAGCCCGGGTTGGCCTTGACGGTGCGGATGAGCGTGGCGTGCTGCGCGCCGCTGCTGGTCACCAGGGACAGGGTCAGGATGATGTGGAACTCCATCACTTGCCGCCCTTCGCGCAGCTGGTGCAGCCGGGGGTGGTGCAGCTGCCGGTGGAGATGGCGGGCCGCTGGGCGGGGATCATGGCGGCGGTGAGCGTGGCGAGCGTGTCGGCGATCTGTGCGGCGTTCACGCGGCCACCGCCGTGCTGTTGCGGCGGGCGAGGATCTCGGCGGCGGCGTGGGCGAGCTCGGCGAGCTCGGTCTGGGTGAGGATGTTGCGGCTGGCGGTCATCCAGTCGTCGACGTCGGCGCCGGTGAAGGCGATGAGGTCGCTGGCGGTCTGGGCGCAGGACGCGTAGCCGGCCTGGAAGGCGACCACGATCGGGTCAACGCCCGGGGTAAGCTTCAACACGGTTCTCTCCTGTTGTGGCAGGTGTGGGGGCCTAGGGCTCGTCCGGCGCTGCAATCGCCAGGGCGGGCCCGTTTTCGTTGATGGGGTCGATGAGCAGAGCCTCAACGTCGACCCGGCGGAAGCGCAGGCCACGGCCGCCCGGCGTGCGGCGAGCGGCGAGCTTGCCCTCACGAACCCAGACGCGGACGGTCTCGGGATCGACATCGAACAGGGCCGCCACCTCGGGGACCTTCATGAGCGGCTTCGGGCGGGTGACCAGGTCGACGCGCACGAAACACCTCCAAATCGGACATAGTGCGGGCGGGGACTAGGTGAAGCCGGGAGCGGCTTGCCTGTCCTTGACAATACTGCCTCACGCGTGAAGCCACAAGGTTATTCGGGCAGAGAGCAGGACAGAGTCCTTACTGCCTCGCGTGTAAGGTGGGCCAAAGACCTGTGATCAGATTGAGGGCCCGACATGAGACCCGACGACCGGCACCCTTCCCACCAGGTGGCCGCCGACCTGCGAAAGCAGATCATGGCTGGCCGCTTAAAGCCCGAAGAGCAGTTGCCATCCACCGCCCAGCTGGCGACTGCCTACGACGTAGTTCCTACGACCATCCAGAACGCCGTAAGAATCCTCAAAGAGGAGGGATTCCTGGTGGGTAAGGCCGGCAAGGGTGTCTATGTTCGCGACAGACACCCGTTCGTTGTGGACGCATCTGCCTACTACGACCCCGCGAGTCGTGGAGTCAGTTACCGCATGCTGAACGTCGTTCCTGACCTCGCGGCCCCGGCGGACGTTGCCGAAGCGCTTGGCGAGGACCGCGCCGCCCTGCGCTACCGAATGACGCTGCGCGGCGACGAGCCGCTGGAGCTGTCGTGGTCGTACTACCCGCTGAGCCTCGCGGCCGGCACCCCGCTGACCGGCCGGGGGAAGATCCGGGGCGGGGCGCCGGCGGTGCTCGCCGGGTTGGGCCATCCGCAGCAGGAGTTTGTCGATGAGGTGTCATCCCGGTCAGCTTCACGGGAGGAAGCGGAACTGCTGGAGCTCCCCTCGGGCTTGAGCGTGCTGGAGCAGTTTCGCGTCATCTACAGCGATGCGGGACGACCGGTGGAGGTGTCGATCCTGGTGAAGGCTGGCCATCTCTACAAGCTGAGGTATCGGCAGACGATCCCAGCCGAGGGCTAACGTCCGCCCATGCTCCACACGGAAAAAGCTTGATCAACTACATAAGGCGGGCCTGCCCGGTGTGCAACCACCGAACAGGCCCTTGATCACCACCTGGTATCAGCAGGAGGAGACCCGATGGTCACGATATCGCGGGCGCGTAGGCACGCCCGCACACCATCAGGCGGCGACGTCTGATGGCGAACGCATCACCGCTCGCTGACAGCACCGCGAGCAGGAAGCCGCCGACGCCAGCCCAGCTCTACGCCGACGCCGTGTGGGAGTCGAAGTTCCTGGCTCCCAACGAGCGTCTCGTCTGCTTGTGCTACGCCGACCACGCCCGTGACGCCGGGCGCCCCGTAGACCGAGCCTGGGTCACCACGACGCGCCTCATGGAGCGCACCGGCATGTCCAAGGGGGCGGCCATCCAGGCGCGAAACGGGGCCATCGGCAAGGGCTGGCTGACCGACATCGGAGCTCGGCCGGGGCACAAGCAGATCCGGGTGTACGAGCTCCAGGCGCCGGATGAGTCTGCGGCGTTGTCTTCTTCGACTGCGGGGCGCGGCCGGGATGGCAAGGGTCGGTTCGCCACGAAACCGGTCCACGAGATGGACCGGTCTGGCGGTGCCCCTGAATCGGCTTGTGACGAGGGTGCGGCGACAACAGCGCAGGTAGATGCAGGTGACGAGCAAACCGGTCCACCAGAGGTACCGGTCCATGGCGTGGACACAAACCGGTCCACGACATGGATAGAAACCGGTCCACGAGATGGACCCGACTCTCTTACTGAACTCCTCTCTGACTCTCCTCCCCGCCCGGGCACCTCCGCGGGGAAGGTGAGGGAGGAGAGAGAAGATCGATCAGAAGAAGACCAAGAAGAACCCGCAGAGCAGCGTCCGGCCGAGGCGCCGAACGTCCCTGGCGTCCCGCACGGCCTCGCTCGAGATGTCATGGCCGCGACCGGGGCGACGGCCGCGGAGTTCACTCGCATCATCGAGGACGCGCGCCGCGCTGGCGTCCGGGCTCCCGGCCCGTGGCTACGCAGCCAAGCCGGGGCCGACGACTTCCGCCAGCGCCTGGATGACCTCCGCGCTGGCGGCTCCGGCGGGCTGCAGGCCACTCCGACTCCGCCGCCCGTCGCCGTCGTCCTGGCTGCGGTCCGCGGCCGCGAACTGCCTCCTTCGGCGGACCTGGCCCAGGCCCCTGATGAGCCGTCGGTGACGGTTGAGGAGCGTGAGGCCGCCATCGCCGCCGTCCGGGAAGCGCTGGGCGGCGCCCACGTCCGCAGAGGCGAGAAGGGGCCCGCCCGTGTCCTGCGACCACGGCAGATCGCCGAAGAGCCGTCACCCGCAGCCCAGGCCGCCCGCGCCTACCTCAACAGCCGGGGCGACTACTTCGAGTGGATGGCCGCTGCCCGCGACAAGCTCGGCGAGAAAGCCGTCCGGGACGAGGTGGTCGTCCTCGCCGCCGAGCTGGCCCGTACTGGATAACTTGAGACGCCAAACCCAACCTCCCCACATCCCTGACGAGGACATCCGGTGCGTATCAGCTATGAGACGGCGGCGGCGCCCGGCCGACCGCGCAACGAGGACTACGTCGTCGCGGGCCCCACGTGGGTGGCCGTGCTCGACGGGGCGACCGCCCCGGCCGGGGTGGACTCTGGGTGCAAGCACGATGTGCCCTGGCTGGTGGAGCAGCTCGGCGCCGCGTTGGCCCGCCAGCTCGCGACCCGGTCGGGCGAGAGCCTGCCCGATCTCGTCGCCGCCGCGATCCGGGCCACGATGGCGGCCCACGTCGACACCTGCGATCTGACCAACCCGGACTCCCCGTCGTCCACGGTGGCCGTCCTGCGGCAGTGCGGCGACCTGGTGGATTACCTGGTGCTGTGCGACTCCCCAATCGCGCTCCGGCGCGCGGACGGCACGCTCACCGTGGTCGACGACGACCGGACCGACCACCTGCCCGGCGGCCGGCCGTACAGCCTCGACTTGGTCCGACGGTGCCGGAACCGGGCGGGCGGGTTCTGGGTCGCCGCGGCCGCGCCTGAAGCTGCGTACGAGGCGCTGAGCGGGTCGGTCGAAGCTTCCACCGTGAGCGGCGCCCTGCTCCTCACGGATGGCGTTACGCGGCTGATGGAGTGGTACGGCCACGCCTGGGAGCAGCTGGTGGACACGGCCGCTACGGACGGTCCTGGGGAACTGATTCGCTGGGTGCGACGGGAGGAGCAGGGCGGGGCTGGGCCGTCCTTCGCGAAGCGGCATGACGACGCGACGGCGGCGTGGATCTCCTGGTGAACGGGTCACTCGGTTGAGGTGGCTGGCAGGGGAGGGGCGGGCTCCGCGGGGGCGTCTTGGGTGCGGACGGCGGCCGCCGCTCCTGCCAGGGCTGCGATGGCGAGGGCGACGAGTGCGATTTTGCCGCCCCGCATGTGAGAGCGAACATTGGTGGTTCCCCCGCTGGGGGTCCTTCGCTTGTAGCTGGTGACCTTGTGTCTTTTCCGTTTGGCCATCACCTGAGGCTAGATTTCACCGGCAGTGACGGCTTGTGGCGTGAGAGTGCCGATGGAGTCGCGCGCCAGGGGTTGTTCCCGCCCGCCCTGGCGACTGGTCGAGGCGCCCGGCCCGTGTTAGCCCGGCCTCGGAGGTACCGTGCTGTCATGAGCGCTCAGCCCGTCGAGGACGACCCGTGCGACCCGCAGACCATCCTGCAGGGCCTGCCGGAGCGGGAGCGGCCCGAGTTCCTCCGCCAGTACCGGGCCGCCCTCGAGGCGGCCCGCGACGACATGGGCCGCTACCGGGATCTGGGGCGGCTGCTGCACCGGTGGAGCCTGGTCGTGGTCGCTGCGAACCGGCCCGGCTACTACGAGGCCATCCAGGAGGCGAAGACGGGCCCCGCGGTGCCGCTGGGGGAGGCGCTGCGCGCCGAGCTGGCCCGCCGCCGGTGACGTTCCGCCCCGACCTGTCAGAGCGGGCGCTCGGCCAGCTCGGAGGCTTTCCCACTGAGGCGCTCGGCGCCCTGGCCGCGGCGATGGCTGATGTGTGCGAGAACCCCTACGATCCGCTGACCACGATGGGCACCGGCGACCGGCAGGTGCGGCGCGCGGACTTCGGCGGCGGCCGCGGCTTCGTGACGTTCCTGGTCTTGGACTCGGTTGAGGTGGTTCGGGTGGTGGACATCCTCTGGGTGGGGTGACGTCCGCTCATGAGGAGGGCCCCCACCCGCGCCGGTGTGGGGGCCCTTCGTGCTCGGCGGCCCTCCCGCCCCCCTCCAGGGGTGTGCGGGCCACCATCTCCGCCGAACCCCGGGTGACGCCGGGCATGCGCGTTCGGCGGAAGCCTTTTACAGGTTGCGGGGGCGGCCGGCGAGCGTCTCCTTGTAGACCAGCAGCAGGAAGTGTGTGCGCACCACGGCCGGGTTGATGTCCATCTCGGCGGCGAGCTCGAGCGCGGCCGGCGACAGGGTGAAGTCTTGGGCGCGGCCCCGGCTGAGTGCTTGGCGGGCGGCGATGACCATCTCGTCGTACGCGGAGTGAGGGATCGGCTCCATGGGGTCATCGTAGGCGAGCGTCACCATGGTTCACCATAGTGATTCATAGATCACCCTGGGTATCCGCAGGTCATCAGTGATGCCTACCGTTCTACCGTGATGATCGAATGGCGGCCCAACGCCCCCAAGTGGGAGCAGGTGGCCGACATCCTCAAGGGCAGGATCGCCGACGGCACCTACCCGGTCGACACGCCCCTGCCGTCCGAGCACCTGATCGTGCAGGAGTTCGACGTGGCGCGCGGCACCGCCCGCAAGGTCCTCACCCGGCTGCGCGAGCAGGGCGTCGCCTACTCCGTCCGCGGCCTCGGAACGTTCGTCTCCCCGCCGCCGGCCGACGAGTAGCGTGAACCGTGAGAGCCCCGACCTGGTTGGCCCGGGCCGGGGCTCTCGTATGTCTGGCCGGGGGGCGGTGCCGGCGGCAGGGGCGCCGAAGGGGAATGTCCCGTTTCCTGATAGAGAAGAGGGACGTTCGCACGTAATGCCTGGTGTGGGCGGAAAATCGCTTATACAACAGCTTGCTCACATATGAAGTTGTGGCCCTAGGGCCACAACTTGAAGGGCTGCACCCTGCCCCTAGCCTTCATGATCGTGATCGACCACTCCCCGCCCGACTCCGTCTACGAGCGGCTCGCCGCCCTCCTCAGAGACGCGATCGAGCGCGGCGAGTATGGTCCGGGTGAGAAGCTCCCCACCGAGGGGCGTCTCGCCCAGATCCACGACGTCGGCCGCGACACCGTCAGAGACGCGCTCAGCGTCCTGCGGGCCGAGGGTCGGGTCGTCACGACGAGAGGCTCAGGGACGCGGGTGCGCGCAAACCGGGAGATGGCAGTCGTCGAGCTGCCGGCGGGCGGCCAGGTCACCGGCCGCATGCCCACGCCCGCCGAGCGGACCCGCTGGAACCTTCCACCGGGGGTGCCCGTGTTCGTGCTGGAGCATCCGGACGGGGAGCCTGAGGTGATTCCCGCGGACCGGGCCCGGCTCGCGGTGCCGCCGATCGTCGGCCAAGACGCCGATGAGGCCTCGAAGGGCTGAGGGTAGGCGTCTCATAAAGCAGGGCCACCCCGGCACTATGCCTGCCGGGGTGGCCCGCTCGTCCCGTGAGGGCCGCACCGTTGCCGGTGTCCCGCCTCGGGTGGGCTGGCAACGGTGCGGCTGCCCAGTCCTCGCCACGTGCATCTCACGGGATCTTGAATCGTAGCTGCTCGCCCGAGTTATGTCATCAGCAAAGAGGGGTTTTGCTCCAGACCTGAACACTCCGCCCGTCATACCCCATTCAGGTACACCACCATCCGGTGGCGCGCACGGCATCGACGGCGCGGCTCACCGAGGCGCCCTCGCCTGTGAGGCGCCGACCGTCGCCGTGCTCGCCTGTGGTGCCGACGTCGCCTATCCCAGCGCGCACCAGCAGCTCTTCGCCGCCGTTCGCGCGCAGGGGGTGCTGATCAGCGAGTCTCCCCTGGGAGCCCATCCGACCCGGCCGAGGTTCCTGGTCAGGAACCGTCTCATCGCGGCCCTGTCCCGGGGCACCGTGATCGTCGAGGCGGCCGTGCGCAGCGGGGCCCTCAACACCGCCGGGCACGCGGTCGCGCTCAACCGTCACCTGGCCGCCGTCCCCGGCCCGGTGACCTCGGAGGCGTCGATCGGGTGCCACCGGCTGATTCGTCAGGGCAGGGCTACCTGCGTCACCTCTCCCGAGGAGGTGATCGAGCTCGTGGGCGCGATGGGAGCGGACCTGGCCCCCGAGCCACGCGGGCCGGTGCTTCCCCGCGACAGGCTCGATCCGGAGAGCCGCCGGGTCGTGGAGGTCATGCCCACCCGGATCGGTGTGGGGCCGGCGACGATCGCGGTCGCCGCCGGGGTCGACCTGGACACCGCGCTCTCCTGTCTCGGCGGCCTGGCCGCCGCGGGCTACGTCGAACGCGTCTCCCGAGGCTGGCGCCTCCGCCCCGACCGGCCCGCCGGCGGATAACCCACCTTCGAGCGCCCGGGCCCTCTTCAGAGGCGACCCTTCTTTCCGGAGACCGGAGACCGGAGACCGGAGACCGGAGACCGGAGACCGGAGACCGGAGACCGGAGACCGGAGAACTGCGACCCTTTTTCGAGAGCTGGGATCTCTCTTAAAAGAGTGCCCTTCTCTGAGGGCCTGGATTTCTCTTGAGAGGACAGCCATCCCCAAGAGCCTGGACCTCTGTTGTGGGGCGACCTTCCCTGAGAGCCCGGTTCTCTCTTGGGGACGTTCCTCCCTGAGAGTCCGGGGCCTTCGCCGTTCCGTGGTGGCTCCGGTGTCTCTGTGGCGGCTCCGGTGTCAGGGCAGCGGCGTGCCGCCGGAGGCGCCTGACGGGACGGCAGGAGGGACGGGCCGCAGGGGTAGAAGGCGGACCTGGCCGTGGCCGAGAAGCAGCAGGGGGTCGAGGTAGGCCCGGTCACGAAGCAGCCCCCAGTGCAGGCAGGCGGCGGCACAGTGGCCCGGGACGTCCTGGAGGACACCGATCGTCTCTCCCGCGCCGACCACCTGCCCGCGCCGGACCGTGGGCCGGACCGGCAGATAGGTCGTTCGCAGCCCGGAGCTGTGGAGCACGGTCACCACTCCCCGTCCGGCGAGCTGCCCCGCGTAACCGATCGTTCCCGGCCCCGCGGCGCGTACCTCGGCGCCGGGGGAGGCGGTGAGATCGACGCCCCGGTGACCCGCCAGCCACGGTCGCGGCGGTGGTGCGAATCCGCGCGGCACCCGTGGCCGCCCGGCGAGCGGCCATCTCCAGGGTGAGGTGGGGGCGGACCACCGATCCGGGCGCGTCGTTCCCGCCCGGCTGGTCCCCGCCGGGCTTGTCCTTGCCGGGTTCGTCTCTGCCGCATTCGCTCCTGCCGAATCGGGTGTGCGGGCGGATGTGCCGGTGCGCCGGTCGTGGGCGGTGATGGTCCGTGCGCGGGCCGCTCGTTCGACGGCACCGATCGGAGCGGTCGTGCGGTGCTCGGCGACGTGGGTGGCCGTGTGCTGGCCGGTCCGTACGGACGGTGGGTGTACGCCGGCCGATGCCGATGCCGATGCCAGGACCAGCGGGCACAGCAGGATCGGTAACCCCATGGTGTGGACGGATCTCATGGGTGTGAGCATGGGCATTCCGTGGAGCGAGGATGGCGCCGAACGCGATTCTGTGGACAGGCTGTCGCAAGGAGGAGCGCATGATCGATGATCATGTTCGTGAGCTGGCCGCCGAACTGGGGATCACGGTGCCGCCGCTCCGGGTGAGCGGGAGCGATCCGGTGCTGCCCTCGGTCTTCCGGGTGGGGACGGCCGCCGCCGTCGCGGTCGGAGCCGCCACCGCGGCGGTCGCGGCGTTCCGGGGCGACGGGAGCGAGGCCGCGGTCGACGTGCGGGAGGCGGCGGTGGCCTTCCGGGACGAGCGCCATCTCAGGATCGACGGGACGGCCGTGAATCTGTGGGCACCCCTGTCGGGGGACTACCGGACCGCGGACGGCTGGGTCCGGCTGCACTGCAATTTCGATCATCATCGCGACGCCGCCCTCGCGGCACTGGCCCTACCGGCCGGCGCGGCCCCCGACGCCGTCGCTCATGCCTGCGCCGTTCGGGATGCCGTCGAGATCGAGGAGGCGGTGACGAGGGCGGGAGGATGCGCCGCGGCCATGCGCGACCGTGCCGGATGGCTGGAGCATCCGCAGTTCCGGGCGGTGGCCGCCTCACCCCTCGTGCGGTTGACCCGCGTCGACGGATCCGATCACCTCGTCGGCTCCGGCTCCGGCTCGAGCTCCGGAGGTGTCGGGGTGAGGGAGACGGCCGGCGCGAGAGGCGGGCCCCCTGTGGGGAGCGGGGGCCGCGTCAGGGACGGGATCGAGGGCCGGGTGAAGGGCGGGGGCGAGGCGGAGGTCGGGAGCGGGGTCGGTGCGAAGGGCGGGGCCGGGGGTGGGCGGGCGCTGGAGGGGATCCGGGTGCTCGACCTGACGAGGGTGCTCTCCGGGCCCTACGCGACACGGGTGCTCGCCTCGCACGGGGCCCGGGTGCTCAGGGTCGGGGCCGAGCACCTTCCCGAGGTGCCCGGAGCGGTGATCGGCTCCGCTTTCGGCAAGCGATCCTGTCACCTGGACCTCAGGACGGAGGAGGGAAGGGCCGGGTTGCGTGCCCTGGTGGCCGGGGCGGACGTGTTCGTGCAGTCGTACCGGCCGGGGGCGCTGGAGGCGCTCGGGTTCGGTCCTGGGGAACTGGCGGCGATCAGGCCGGGCATCGTGTGCGTGGACGTCTCGGCGTACGGGAGGCAGGGTCCGTGGGCGGGCGGGCGCGGGTTCGACAGCCTGGTGCAGATGGCCTGCGGTATCGCCCACGAGGGCGGTGACGGCTCGCGGCCGCGTCCGCTGCCCGCCCAGGTTCTCGACCACGCCACGGGCCACCTGGCGGCCTTCGGTGCGGTGGCCGCGCTGCTCCGCCGGTCCGCCGAGGGCGGCTCCTGGCGGGTGGAACTCTCCCTTGCCCGGACCGCGCACTGGCTGGACGGCCTGGGCCGCGTCGACGGCGCGGACACACCGGAGCCGGACGTCACCGATCTGCTGGAGGAGACCGAGAGCGTCTTCGGCCGCCTCACCCATCTCCGGCCCCCGGGGACGGTCGGCGGGAGGTCGCCCTACTGGTCGAGCCCGCCACCCCGACAGGGAGAACATCCGCCCGCCTGGTGGTGATCTCCCCGGGTCCACGAGTCCGCCGAGTTCGAGGGGACCGGCTCGCGCAGGGGTGAACGGATGTGATCCACCGCTTCCCTCGGGCCTGCCCCGACGCGGCAAAGGGACGGCTCCCATCCGCCGGGGACGCGGGGAGGTCAGGGCGTGCGCGCGGCCGAGAAGTGGCGGAGCGGGGAGAGCAGGATCCAGCCGGTCGCCGTCAGTACCCCGGCGGCGGAGATCCAGAAGACCGTGCGCATCCCCAGCAGTTCACCGGCGAGACCACCGCCGAGACCGCCCAGGGTGAGGACACCCTGGATCATGAACGACTGCGTGGCGTTGACCCGGCCGCGCAGCTCGGCCGGGGCCTCGCGCAGGGTGATGGTGCCCAGGCAGACGGAGAAGGCCACGACGGCCACGCCGGAGATCACCGCGCTGGCGGCCAGGAACAGGAAGCTGCGCCAGGGCGGGCCCGAGACCAGGGCGGTGATCACGAAGTCGAGCGGGAAGAGCAGCGCGGCACCGGCCACGACGGCGTTCTCGCCGAACCGCCTGGTCATGCGCGGTACGACGGCCGCACCCAGCAGGCCGCCGACGCCGAAGCAGGCGGTGACCGCGCCGACCAGCCCCGCCGGCAGGTGGACCACGCTGAGGGCGTAGATCACGAACAGTGCCATGAACGCGCCGCCGAAGAAGTTGATCGTGACCCCGGCGCCGCTGAGCGCGCGGAGCACCGGGTTGCGGGCCACCGCGCTCAGGCCCTCGCGGATCTCGGTCCACATGCCGCGCGGGGGAGCCGGGACGTGGTTCTCCGGTGCCGCGATCGACCGGATCAGGAACGCCGAGGCCAGGAACGAGAGTGCGTCGACCAGGATCGCGAACGGCGCGGTGATCAGTTGGACGAGCAGGCCGGCCAGGCCGGGGCCACCGACGGTGGCCACCGCGAAGGCCGACTGGAAGCCCGCGAGGGCCTCGGGCCGCTGGCTCTCGGGCACGACGGTGGTCAGGTGCGGGAAGTTGACCGCCCTGAAGATCGCCGAACAGGTGCCGACGACGAACGCCACCGCGACCAGCCAGGGGACGGTCAGCAGACCCACGACCCAGGCCGCCGGAACGGTGGCCATGACGAGCGCGGAGACCACGTCACAGGCGACCATGACCGGGCGGTGCCGCCTCAGCCGGTCGGCGAGGGCTCCGGCCTGGAGGCCGAACAGCAGGTGGGGCAGCGAGGTCGCGGCGGTGAGCACGCCCATCTGGGCCGGGGACGCACCCAGCAGGGCGGCGGCGGTCAGCGGCACCGCCAGCCGGGATACCTCGGTGCCGGTCTCGGTGACGGCGCGGGCGGCGAACAGCAACCGGTAGTCGCGCCGCCTCCTGAGGGGCACCGGCCGATCGGCGGGTGCGGGGGTCGCAGAGGACGTGGAAGGCACGCAGGACGTGGAAGGCGCAGAGGGGGCGGGGGGCACGGACAGGGCTGGCGGTGCGGGGTCCTCCGGGCTCCTGGAAACCCGGCGAGAGGTCTGAAGGATACGCTTCACATCTATGAAGGTAATCCTTCACAGATGTGAAGGCAATCCTTCACATCTGGAATGGGTACGGTCTGCACATGACCGAGGTGCCGAAGCGCAAGTCCCTCACCGATCCCACGGCGATGCGCGCGCTGGCGCACCCCGCGCGGCTCGCGATCCTGAACCGGCTCCAGGCCGAGGGGCCCTGCACCGCGACCGAGATGGCCGAGGTGGTCGGGGTCACGCCCAGCGCGGCCAGCTACCACCTGCGGATGCTCGCCAAGTACGGCTTCGTCGAGGACGCGCCCGCCCGCGGTGACGGCAGGGAGCGCGTGTGGCGATCCAGCCCGATGGGCCTGAGCGTCAGCCCGGAGCCGGACGACGGGCCGGACGTGCGCGCCGCCAAGGAGTTCCTGATCAAGGCTTTTCGGGACCAGGCGGAGGATGAGGCCACCCGGGGGCTGGAGGCGCTGGAGCGGGACTCCAGGGAGTGGCGGGAGGCGGCGTTGTTCAACCGGTCCGTCCTGCTGGTCGACGCCGAGGAGCTGAAGCGGCTGAACGAGCGGATCGACGAGCTGCTCGCCCCCTACAGGACCACGGTCAGGGACCGTGCGGACGCCCCGGCCGGTGCCAGGGTCGCCGAGGCCCAGGTCAGCCTCTTCCCCCGCGCCCGGAGGCGCCCGCACGGCATCCCCAGGGACGCCTGAGCCCGTCCGCGCGACATGTCCGAGGCGCCCGAGGAGACCGGCGGGGTCCTCCAGGAGATGCCTCGGCCCATCCGGGAGGCGTCCCGGAAGGGATCGGTCACCTCAGGGTGATGCCCGGAGGCGTCCGGGTCCGCCGCGCGGCGTCCCCGGACGGAGCGGGCCCCCTCACGGACGGTGTCCAGGTGCACCCGGGTTCGGCGTGTCCGGCCGGATCGGGTCGAAGCCGGACACTCCTCGTCGATGCCCGGAGACGTCCGGGGCCGCCGGTCGGAGCGGGCGTCCTCGCGGGTGATGTCCCAGGGGGTGTCCTGGTCCGACGTGCCGCGTTCCATGAAGGTCCGGTCTCGCGTGGGCGGCGTCCCCGGCGTCCCCGGTGTCCCCGGGGGCCAGGAGGCCGCGGGTCAGGGGGCTGTCCGGTTGCGGGTACACTTTTTGATGGCCTGTGAGTCACGGGCCGACTTCGCATGCCCCGTCGAGAACCGCGGTCCCTTCGGTCCGGGTGAGAGCCCGGCCGGGTCCGGTGCGGGGCATCAGGGCGACGGCCGCTGGCCGTCGCGTCCAACCGAGAACCGCGCCCAGCGATGGGCGCCCCGACCTGGAGGACAATCACATGTCCACCCCCGTCGTCACCATGCGACAGCTGCTCGAGAGCGGCGTGCACTTCGGCCACCAGACGCGGCGCTGGAACCCGAAGATGAAGCGCTTCATCTTCACCGAGCGCAACGGCATCTACATCATCGACCTTCAGAAGTCGCTGGCCTTCATCGACCGGGCCTACGACTTCGTCAAGGAGACCGTCGCGCACGGCGGCACGATCATGTTCATCGGCACGAAGAAGCAGGCCCAGGAGGCCATCGCCGAGCAGGCCGCCCGTGTCGGGATGCCGTACGTCAACCAGCGCTGGCTGGGTGGCATGCTCACCAACTTCTCCACCGTGCACAAGAGGCTCCAGCGCCTGAAGGAGCTGGAGGAGCTCGACTTCGACAACGTGGCCGCCTCGGGGCTCACGAAGAAGGAGCTCCTCATGCGCCGCCGCGAGAAGGAGAAGCTCGAGCGCACCCTGGGCGGCATCCGGGACATGTCCCGGATCCCCAGCGCGGTGTGGATCGTCGACACCAAGAAGGAGCACATCGGGATCAGCGAGGCTCGCAAGCTTCACATCCCGGTCGTGGCCATCCTCGACACCAACTGCGACCCCGACGAGGTCGACTACCCGATCCCGGGTAACGACGACGCCATCCGCGCCGTCGGCCTGCTCACCCGCGTCGTCGCCGACGCCGTCGCCGCCGGTCTGATGGCCCGCGCCGGGGCGAACCGCGGCGGGGACGACAAGCCGGCCGTCGCCGGTGGCGCCGAGCCGCTGGCCGAGTGGGAGCAGGAGCTGCTGACCCGCAGCGACGAGAGCGCCCCCGCCGAGACGGCCCCGGCCGCCGAGGCCGAGACCGCCGAGAGCACCGAGTCCGCCGAGGCCCCCGCGGCCGCTGAGGCCCCCGCGGAGACCGACGAGGCCCCCGCCGAGACTGCCGAGGCCACCCCGGCCGCCGAGGGCGACACCGACGGCACCGAGTCCGCCGAGGCCGCCGAGGGCACCGAGAAGACCGAGAAGCAGGCCTAGTTCCTCCTCGTACGGCCCCGGTGGCCGTACGACCCGCACGACCCTTCCGGGTGGGTGCCGCCCAGTCGGGGCACCCACTCGATCCACGACGATTCCCACGAGGAAAAGACAATGGCTTCCGTGAACATGGCCGACGTCAAGCGGCTTCGTGAGCTGACCGCCGCCGGCATGATGGACTGCAAGAAGGCTCTCGAAGAGTCCGAGGGCGACTTCGACCGCGCGGTCGAGCTCCTTCGTCTCAAGGGAGCCAAGGACGTCGGCAAGCGTGAGGCCCGCACCGCCTCCAACGGCCTGGTCGCCCTCAAGCAGGACGGTGACTCCGCCGCGGCGCTGCTGGAGCTCAACTGCGAGACCGACTTCGTCGCCAAGGGCGAGCGTTTCCAGGAGCTCGCGGCCCAGGTCGTGACGCACATCCTGGCCGCCCGGCCGGTCGACGTCCCCGCCCTGCTCGACTCCGACCTCGACGGCAGGTCCGTCAAGGCGCACCTGGACGAGGCCAACGCCGCGCTCGGTGAGAAGATCGAGGTCCGCCGGTTCGCCGTGCTCGAGGGCGGCTACATCGGCTCCTACATGCACAAGACCGACCCCCAGCTTCCCCCGGCGGTCGGTGTGCTCGTGCAGCTCGACACCGCCGGCGCCGACGTCGCCAAGGACATCGCGCAGCACGCCGCCGCGATGGCCCCCAAGTACCTCAGCCCCGCCGAGGTCCCGGCCGACGTCGTCGAGAAGGAGCGCGCGCTCTTCGAGGAGATGACGCGCGACGAGGGCAAGCCCGAGGCCGCCATCGGCAAGATCGTCGACGGCCGGATCAACGGCTGGTACAAGGACTTCACCCTCCTTGAGCAGTCCTTCGTCAAGGACAACAAGAAGTCCGTGGCGAAGTTCGCGGACGAGAACGGCGTCAAGGTCCAGGCCTTCGTCCGTTTCAAGGTCGGCCAGGCCTAGTTCCAAGGGGGGCCGTCACAGGTCCCCGACAGGTCCCTGACATCCGCTCTCGCAGAGCACCGAACGAGGAGGCCGCCGTCGTGCAGGAGAATCCAGGACCCGCTACGCCGGCGGTTTCTTCGTATCCGGACCCGCTCCGCTGGAAGCGGGTGATGTTGAAGCTGTCGGGTGAGGCGTTCGCCGGTGGCGAGCCGCTGGGCATCGACCCGGGCGTCGTCGGGCACCTCGCCGACTCGATCGCCGAGGCCGTACGCGGTGGCGTCCAGGTCTCGGTGGTGGTGGGCGGCGGGAACATGTTCCGCGGCGCCGCCATGGCCGAGCGCGGGATGGACCGCGCGCGAGCCGACTACATGGGCATGCTCGGCACGGTCATCAACTGCCTGGCCCTCCAGGACTTCCTGGAGAAGCGGGGCGTCGACACCCGCGTCCAGACCGCGATCACCATGCAGCAGGTCGCCGAGCCGTTCCTGCCCCGCCGGGCCATCCGTCACCTGGAGAAGGGCCGCGTGGTCATCTTCGGTGCGGGGCTCGGTTCGCCGTTCTTCTCCACCGACACCTGCGCCGCGCAGCGGGCGCTGGAGATCGGCGCCGAGGCGCTGCTCAAGGGCACCCAGGTGGACGGCGTCTACGACGCCGACCCCCGCAAGAATCCCGACGCCGTCCGGTTCGACCACCTCGAATACGGTGAGGTGCTGACCCGCGGTCTCGGCGTCATGGACGCCACCGCGATCAGCCTGTGCATGGACAACAACCTGCCCATCGTGGTCTTCGACCTCATGGGCGAGGGCAACATCCTGCGGGCGGTGCGCGGTGAGAAGATCGGGACGCTGGTGAGCCCGGCGCGGTAGCGGGAGCGCACCCCCGGGACGAGCGGAGCGGGCGGGAGCCGGAAGCGACGCGCGCCGGAGCGGTGAGCGAGCGAGAAGACAGGATGCGAACCTGACGCAGCGAGCGGAGTGGTACGCGAGCCGTGGAGGTCCCGGACGGGGCCGTCGCGGTGATGGCGTCCCGCGAAGTGCGTGAGGATGGGGAGTGACCGAGAAGACAGGGAGTCCGCTGTGATCGACGAAACCCTCCTCGAAGCCGAGGAAAAGATGGACAAGGCCGTTTCGGTGGCGAAGGACGACTTCGCGGCCATCCGTACGGGCCGTGTCACCCCGTCGATGTTCAACAAGATCAGCGCTGAGTACTACGGGACGCCCACCCCCATTCAGCAGCTTGCCTCGTTCCACGTGCCCGAGGCGCGCATGGTCATCATCCAGCCGTTCGACAAGGGCTCGATGGCCGCGATCGAGAAGGCGATCCGCAACTCCGACCTGGGGGTGAACCCCGGCAACGACGGAGCCGTGATCCGGGTCGCCTTCCCCGAGCTGTCGGAGGAGCGCCGCAAGGAGTACATCAAGGTCGCCAGGAACAAGGCGGAGCAGTCCAAGGTCTCGGTCCGCAACATCCGTCGCAGCGCGAAGGAGACCCTGGACAAGATGGTCAAGGACGCCGAGGCCGGCGAGGACGAGATCCGGCGGGCCGAGAAGGAACTCGACGATCTGACCCAGAAGCACGTCGCCAAGATCGATGAGCTGCTCAAGCACAAGGAAGCCGAGCTTCTCGAGGTCTGAGCCATGATCCTTGTCCCGCGCGGGCGTCCGTGCGGGACAGGGATTTTGTGCGTGTAGGAAAGTAGGACCCCTGTGGAACCCGTGGCGGGCAGTAGCCGTACCGGCCGGAATCTTCCCGTCGCGGCGGCGGTGGGACTCGCTCTGGCGGCGGTCATCATCCTCTCCCTCTACTTCGTAAAGGTGCTCTTCCTCGCGGTGGTGATCGCGGCGGTGGGCATCGGTGTGACCGAGCTGGTCCGGTCGTTCGAGGTCAGGGGCATCACCGTGCCGCTGGTCCCGGCGCTGGGCGCCATGGCCGCCATGCTGGTCGCCGCGTACTGGGGTGCGGAGCTGACCGGCTCCCCCTGGGGCGGGGCCGCCTTCCTGGTCGGCGCCTTCGCGATGGCCGTGCTGGTGCTGATGATCTGGCGGATGTTCAAGGGCACCGAGAACTACGTCCGCGACATCACCGCGACGATCCTGGTCGTCGTCTATCCCTCGCTGCTGGCCGGGTTCGTCGCGCTGCTGCTGGCCGACCCGGACGACGGCCCGGGGCGGGTGGTGGTCTTCATCGCCACCACGGCCGCGAGCGACATCGGCGGCTACTTCGCCGGGATCTCGCTGGGCAAGCACCCGATGGCGCGGGTGATCAGCCCCAAGAAGACCTGGGAGGGCTTCGCAGGATCGGCGCTCACCTGCATGGCGGTGGGCGGGTGGCTGGTGGCGTGGCTCCTGCAGGAGGAGATCTGGAAGGGCGTCCTGATCGGCGCCGTGGTGGTGGTCTTCGCCACCCTCGGCGACCTGGTCGAGTCGGTGATCAAGCGTGATCTCGGCGTCAAGGACATGGGCAGCGTGCTGCCCGGTCACGGCGGGATGATGGACCGCCTCGACTCGATGGTGTCCGCGTTGATCCCGGTCTGGATCCTGCTCACGCTGCTGGTCTGAACCGCGCCGCGCCGGGAGGAGCCCGGCTCCGGCCCCGGAGGGGATCGCGCCGGACGAGGATCGCGCCGGACGAGGGTCCCCGGACGGGGCCGCGCCGGAGGGACGGGTCAGCCGGGGCCGGTGAGCCGGGTCGCGGAGAGTCCGGGGAGCACCGCCCGGTGGCCCTTCGCCGAGACCAGGTCCAGCTCGTCGAGGGTGAGGGGGACGAGCCAGAGCCACCGGACAGAGTCCCCGCCGAATGAGAAACCCGACATGTCGGGCAGGCCGGGCAGGCCGTTCAGCATGATGACGCCGCCGTAGGCGGGGCCGAGGGGGAACGTCTCGGGCCGGTGGTACCACCGGGCGGTGTGGCCGTGACCCAGCCAGGTGACCGAGTGCCAGGGGTACTGGCCCAGCCACAGGAAGAGCCGGGCGGCGTCGCGGGCGTCCCCGGGGGTGGCGACGGCGAGCTCCACCCGTGCGCAGGCGTGGGGCCGGTCGATGTACTGCTCCACGGTGGGCATCCGCTGGCAGCTCATCCCGACCGTGGACAGGATCGTGTGCCCCCTGCCGCGCTCGGGCGGCCGTTCGGTGATCCCCACGGTGGGCATCCGTCGGCCGCCGGCGTCCCAGAACCTGCCGGCGGTGCCGACCGCGCGGTCCAGGTGGCCCATCACGAACTGCTGGAAGGTGGCCCAGGCGCCGTCGCCGCCGCGCCACTCCCAGTAGGAGCGGGCCTGGGCGATCCGGGGGGCCAGGCCGTCGTGGGCCTCCTGCAGGGACCAGGCGAACGGGGACTCGCCCAGCGCGTCCCGGGCGTAGCCGGGCATCCCCCTGCTCATGTCCGCCCAGCCCGGAATGACCGCGAGCAGGTCGTCGTTCTCGTACAGGGCGACGCCGTCGCCCTCCTCGAACCACAGGGCCCGCAGCGCGCCCAGGGGGCCTCGGCCGCCGGGGTGGCGGGTGTGGGCCCGGGGGACGACCGGGGGCAGCTCGGAGGTCAGGCGGGCCGGGTCGATCGTGTCCGGTGCCGGGCCGTGGTTGGCCAGCCAGACGGCTCCGTGCACCGTCCCGCCCGGTCCGCACAGGTAAGCTACCGAGGAAGTATCGTCGCGTTCGACCACCAGGGTGCGGCTCCCGTAGGGATTGACGTCGGTGAGTATGACCTCGACGCCGTCTCCCCGCTCTCCCGTAGGGCGGTTTGTCGCCATATCTTCGGACTCTAGATCACGGTCGGGCGCCGCTCCGAGTATTCGCGTAACCGTCGAGAGAAGGCGTTGGACTTGTCGAGTGTCAGCCCGCCCGGGACCCCCGTACCCGGCCAGCTCACCTTCGTGGCGCCGCGCCGGGCCAAGCCCGCCCGCCACCTGGCCGATCTGACCATGGCCGAGCGCCGGGCGGCCGTGGCCGAGCTGGGTGAGAAGCCCTTCCGCGCCGATCAGCTCTCCCGGCACTACTTCGAGAAACTCACCGGCGATCCCGAGCTGATGACGGACCTGCCGGCCGCGGCCAGGGAGAAGTTCGCCACGGCGTTCTTCCCCACGCTGCTGACCCCGGTCCGGGAGATGACCACCGACGCCGGCACCACCCGCAAGACGCTGTGGCGGCTCTTCGACGGGGCGCTGGTCGAGTCGGTCCTGATGCGCTACACCGACCGTACGACCATGTGCGTGTCCTCGCAGGCCGGCTGCGGCATGAACTGCCCGTTCTGCGCCACCGGGCAGGCGGGCCTGACCCGCAACATGACCACCGCCGAGATCGTCGAGCAGGTCGTCGCCGGGGCGCGGGCGCTCGCGGCCGGTGAGGTCCCGGGGGGGCCGGGGCGGGTCAGCAACGTCGTCTTCATGGGCATGGGCGAGCCGATGGCCAACTACAAGGCGGTGATCGGCGCCGTCCGGCGGATGGTCGAGCCCGCCCCCGACGGCCTGGGCATCTCCGCCCGCGGCGTCACCGTCTCCACGGTCGGCCTGGTCCCGGCGATCGGCAAGCTCGCCGCCGAGGGCCTGCCGGTCACGCTGGCGCTCTCGCTGCACGCCCCCGACGACGAGCTGCGCGACACCCTGGTGCCGATCAACACCCGGTGGAAGGTCGCCGAGGTCCTCGACGCGGCCTGGGACTACGCGGCGAGGACCAAGCGCCGGGTCTCCATCGAGTACGCGCTGATCAAGGACATCAACGACCAGGAGTGGCGGGCCGACCTGCTCGGCAAGCTGATCAAGAACAAGCTGGTGCACGTCAACCTGATCCCGCTCAACCCGACCCCGGGTTCGAAGTGGACGGCCTCCCGTCCGGAGGACGAGCGGGCCTTCGTCCGGCGCCTGGAGTTCCACGGGGTGCCGGTGACGGTCCGCGACACCCGGGGTCGCGAGATCGACGGCGCCTGCGGCCAGCTCGCCGCCGCCGAGTAGCGGCCGGCGCGGCGCCGGGTGATCTTCGGGTCCGTGACGTCTTCACGGCCGTCACGTCCGGCCGTGCTGTCGTGTGCGGCGGGGTGGTCGGGCCGCCGGGTGGTCGGGTCGTCGGGGGGCCGAACGGGCCGTCAACCGGATCGGGGGGCTGGCCGGGCCGTCAAACGGAGGACGGCGGCGGGGACGGGGGCGCGTCGGTCGCCTCGGGAAGGGGGGGAACGGCGGGCAGGGCCCTGATGGCCACGCGGGCGAGCGCCAGGCCGCACAGCAGCACCGCGACGAGCTGGCCGATGTTCACGGCCGCCATGGTGCGGGTCGGCGGGTCGACGGCGTCGACGGTCAGGAAGGTGACGCGGGCGAGCGTCACCGGCACGGACAGGATGGCCAGCGCCAGCGGCAGCGAGGGGTCACGCCCGCCCGGAGCGCTCGGGCGTCTTCCCAGGCAGATCGCGCCCGCGACCAGGAACGCCAGGCAGGCCATTCCCGAGTTGCTCAGCCACGGCCACAGCCACGACCAGAGGGTCCAGTCGATGTTCTGCGACATTCCCAGCGAGCCGAGCGCGCTCATGATCACGTGCAGCGGGACGCCGGCGAGAACGGGCAGGGCGGCCGCCCACCGGGGCAGGTGCGGGGGTGGCGCGTCGCGGTGGAACCCGGCCACCAGAGCCAGGACGGGGACCGAGAACAGCAGGCCGTACACGAGGGAGTCGCCCGTCTGGGGCCCGCCCTGGACGAGCGGGCCGTAGAACGACACCAGGGCGAGCAGCGCGAGGATCTTCGCGGTGCGGAGGTGGCCGCGCACGAGCGTGCCGAAGACCGCGATCCACAGCAGGTAGCCGAGCATCACCGAGATGTCGTACAACCACCGCGCGGACCCGATCTCGCCGAGGACGGCGGGCTGGCCGGTGCTCAGGGAGCGCCTCACGATGTCCAGGAACCAGGCGCAGCTCACCGTCGCGTGGAAGAGCAACCCGAGCACGGCCACCAGGCGGACGGCCCGGCCCCAGGCGAGGAAGCGCGGTGCCGCGCCCGTGCCGCCCAGCCGTACCCGCAGCGACAGGGCGGCCACGCTGGCGATCTCCGACCAGCGTGGCCGGGGGTCGTCGGCGTCGGTGAGATCGGGCGATCCCTCCATGAAGGCGCAGACCATCTCCTCCTCCCGCCCGGCGCGGTAGGAGGCGGGCAGCAGGCGAAGCACGCGCCGGTAGCGGTCCTCCAGAAGGCTCACGCCACACCCCCCGCGTGCCGGACGCGCAGCCGTTCGCGCGCGCTCTCGACGTTCTCCGCCAGCCGGGTGGCCTCCGCCTCCAGGGCGCGCGCCCCGGACTCGGTGAGCCGGTAGTAGCGGCGTAGCCGCCCCTGCTGGGCCTCCTCGCGGTCCAGCGCGACCAGCTCCTCGGCGGCCAGCCGGTCCAGCACCCCGTACAGCGTGCCGATCTTCAGCTCCACCCGCCCTCCCGAGAGCTTCCCGACCTCCTGCACGATCCCGTAACCGTGGCGTGGAGCGTCGACCAGCGCGGTGAGGACGAGGAACGCCGGTTCCGTCATCGTCCGTTGGCTCATGGGAACACCATATCCTGTAAGGCAGGATATCGGGTCGCGCGACAGGGGGAATCTCGGAGCGCGTTCGTGACCATGTCCTCGGTGACATGACGGCCGGAGAATCGTCCGGAGAGCGACTGTTCTGTCAGCCAACCCGCGGCCATTGTGTCAGCGCTTCGGCGGCCATCCTGTCAGCAAAGCCATGGTGTGTCATGCCGACCCCATGGTCAGCGACTCACGGACGCCTCTCGGGAAGGTGGTTCCACGACGTGCGGAAAAGGCCGTCGAGGAGGCTCTGGCCGACACTCGCGTCACCCTCGTGACGGGGGGCACGCCAGTGCGGCAAGAGCACCCTGGTCCGGCTTCTGGCCAAAGAGCGCGCGGGAGAGTGGCGCAACCTCGACGCCCCCGCCGTCCGTCAGGCCGCGATCACCGACCCCACCGGTTTCGTGGAGTTCCCCGAACTCATGGTCATCGACGAGATCCAGCGGGTCCCGGAGTTGCTGCTCGCCATCAAGGAGCAGGTGGACAGCGATCCGAGGCCCGGCCGCTACCTGCTGACAGGATCGGCGCGCGCACTCGGGCTCCGAACGCTTCCCGACGCTCTGCCCGGCTGCTGGTCCCGGGATCCCTGAGCGACGGGATCGGGCTCTCCGTGAGCACGATCCATCGATACCTGGGGCTGCTGGAGGAGGTCTTCCTGATCAAACGAATCCCCGCCTGGTCGCGCAATCTGGGGGGGCGTGCGATCGGGACGTCCACGATGGCATTCGTTCGATTCCGGGATCGCGGCCAACCTCCTGGCAGCCGACGCCAGAAGTCTGGTGCGTCCCGAGGGTGTCTTCGGTCCGCTTCTGGAGGGCTTCGTCCTGATGGAGCTGGCTCGCCAACTCACCTGGTCGGACGAGCGCGTGGAACTGTTCCACTACCGGACCAAGGACCGGGTGGAGGTCGACGCCGTCCTGGAGAACCGTCGGGGGCTGGTGGTCGGCATAGAGGTGAAGGCGTCGTCGACGGTGCGGCCGGACGACTTCAAGGGATTGCGGCATCTGGCGGCCCGCCTCGGCGACGACTTCGCGGTAGGGATCGTCCTCTACACGGGAACGCGGACGCTCCCGTTCGGCGACCGGATGCGCGCGATGCCGGTAAGCGCCCTGTGGGAGGTCGCTGCCCCGCACCGGTGAGCGCCTGGCCGATCCGTTCACGGCAGGTCGACGGCCCCCTCGGCGTCCGTGTCGGGCGCCGAGGGGTCGCTCAGGGGTTCAGGCGGCGGAGGCGCGTGTACAGGGCGAGGCCCGCGGCGGTCCAGAAGAGGGTGGCGGCGGAGATGGGCAGCAGGGCGGTGCCGAGCAGACCGGAGTTGGCGGCGCGCATCCAGGGCATGATCGGCACCGCGAGGCGGCCCACCGGGGTGAGGCTGATCAGCAGGAGCGCGACGTAGCCGCCGAACAGGACGAGCATCGAGACGGCGGGGGAGGGCAGGATCGGGCGGCTGGTCAGGGCGCCCAGGGCCGTCCCGGCGCTCAGGCCGAGCAGGTGCAGCGCGATGCCGCCCGCCAGGTCGGCGGGGGCGGGCATGACGGCGAAGCCGTGGACCAGGGGGAGGCCGATCGCGATCGCCGCGAGGCCCAGGTTGACGGTCAGCGCGGCGAGCACCCCGGCGCCGATCTCGCGCCCGGGCCGCCCGGCGGCCGTCATGGAGATCAGCCGCTGGGTGGGGGGCTCGGTGTCGAGCAGTCCCCTGGCGGCCCAGGCGAAGACGAGGATGAGCAGCCCGGCCGAGTCGGCGTAGGCGGAGAGCTCCCTGCCGGGCGGGGTGAGCGTGGAATAGAAGATCACCAGCATCGCGAACAGCCCGATCATCGGCTGGAGCAGCCGGTGCGAGCGGGCGTAGGCGGCGAGCTTGAAGCGTACGAGGTGGATCACGACGACCGCCTGACGACGTGGCCGCCGGACCGTCTGACGGTGTGGCCGTCGGCGCGGAGTTTCTGCTCTACCTCGTCGGCGTCGTCCACGTCCACGATCACCTCGATGATCACCTGCCGGGGCGATCCCGGCGAGGACTCCCGGGCGCGGGCGGTGGCCTCGCCGGTCGTGACCTCGCCGACCTCGACCGCGTCGGCCGTGACCGCGCCATCCGTGGTCCCGTCGATCGTGGTCCCGTCGATCGTGACCGTGCCGGTCGTGATCGTGCCGTCCGCGACGAGCCAGTGCCCGGCGCCGGGGAAGTCCGTCAGCTGCTTCTGGTGGTCGCTGACCACGACCGTGCCGCCGCGTGCGGCGATCTCTTCGATGATCACGGGAAGCTCGGTGCGGGTCTGCTCGTCGAGCCCGGCGAAGGGTTCGTCCAGGATCAGCAGGTCCGGCGGGGCCAGCAGTGACTGGATGATCCCGATCTTCTGGGCGCTGCCCTTGGACAGGTCGCCGAGCGGCTGGTCGAGCAGGTGGGCCGCGTTCAGCCGTCCTGCCAGGTCCACGGCGGAACCGGCGGGGACGCCCCGGATCCTCGACATGTGGGCCAGGTAGGCGGAGACGGTGAACGGCTGGTCGGCGGGGAAGACGTCGGGGGCGTAGCCGACGATGCCGGGACGCTCGGCGATCGCCCCCCGGGACGGTGGGACGAACCCGGCGAGCAGCCGCAGCAGGGTCGATTTTCCGGCGCCGTTACGGCCCGTGACCTCGACGACGGCCCCCGGCCGGAGTTCGAGCTCGACGTCCTTCAGGATCCAGGGACCTCGGCGTGAGTATCGGAAGGACACCCGGGAGAGCCGCATGGACGATCACTTTACCGGAATCGTTCCTTTGGTCGTGGAGATCCTTTCCTTTTCCGATCACTCGCTTTTGCGGGGTGATCCCCTTCAGAATGGAGGTCATCGGGTGAGGCGAAAGGACGTGCATTGAACCGCTTTCCACGGGTTCTCGGAGTGCGTACTGGATACGACCCCGATCAGGTGGATCTGCTGATCCGCCGGATCGAGGGCACCCTCGGCAGAGGCTCCCTGGAAGGGGAGCCCATCACCGCGGACGAGATCCGCGACGCCCGTTTCCGCACGAAGCTGGGCGGCTACAACGAGGTCGCCGTCGATTTCGCGCTGGAGGCCTTCATCGTCGCGGTCGAGACGCGGCAGACCGCCCAGGTCGCGCGAGAACCCGCCGGGTGGGAGCGGGGGGCGGTCGGGCGGGAGCCCGAGCGGTGGGACCGGGGGGTGATCGAGCGCGACCCGGGACGGGAGGGACGAGACCCGGAGTCCGGTGGGTGTCCCGATCCCGGTGGGGCCCCGGAATCCGGGGAGTATCCGGAGCCCGGGGAACACCCCGATCCCGTCGGGTACGCGCGGGACGAGGAGCCTCCGGAGGTCTTCGGGCCCGGTGACGTCGAGGAGCACGCCGCCCGGATCGAACGGGTCGCGTTCCGGCCGGGACGTCTCGGCATGGGCTATCGGGAGGAGGAGGTCGACGCCTTCCTCGACCGGGTCGTGGCGACCCTGCGCGGCACCACCGACCGTCCTCTCAGCGCCGGCGACGTGCGCGAGGCCAGGTTCGCCACGGTGATGCTGAGGCCGGGGTACGCGGTCGCCGAGGTCGACGAGTTCCTGGCCGACCTGGCCGGTGTCATGGAGACCCGCATCGGCCGGTGACCGCGGGCCGGTGGGCCCCGGGCGTCAGCGGGTGCCCCAGGAGTAGGTCTGCTTGTGCAGCTTGAGGTAGACGAAGGTCTCGGTGGCGCGCACCGTGGGGATGGCCCGGATCTTGCCGAGGATCTCCAGGAGGTGCTGGTCGCTCTCGCAGACCACCTCGACCATGATGTCGAGCGACCCGGCGGTCAGCACGACGTAGTCGATCTCCTCGATCGCCGACAGCTCGTCGGCGACCGTCTCCAGGTCGCCCTCGCACTTGACGCCGATCATCGCCTGGCGGGAGAAGCCGAGGGTGAGCGGGTCGGTCACCGCGACGATCTGCATGACCCCGGCGTCCAGCAGGCGCTGGACGCGCTGGCGTACGGCGGCCTCGGAGAGTCCCACGGCCTTGCCGATGGCGGCGTACGCCTTGCGCCCGTCGGCCTGGAGCTCCTCGATGATCCGCTTGGACAGGTCGTCGAGGACGACGGGGCCTGGCCGGGCGTCGTTCTCGCGGCGTACCTTGGGCGGCGTCGTCATCCACGCTCCCTGGCGTCATATTGCGGGCCTGTTGCCGTCATGTTGCGGCTCCGATGCGACATGGTGCCAGTTCCGGCGCTTCTGTCAAGGGAATTCGTAGCAATTTGGTATCTTAACAACGAAATCCCTTGTCGCAGGCTTTTCTCCTCTGTAAGAGTCGCGACGAATCAGCCCCGATCACTAGGAGGCCGACGGTGTCCACCCCGGTTGATCTGCCCCGCCTGCGTAACCACATCGACGGCGAGCTCGTGGAGTCGAGGAGCGGCCGGTTCTCCGACGTCGTCGATCCCTGCACCGGGGAGGTGTACCTGCGGGCCCCCGTCTCGGGACAGCAGGACGTGGACGCCGCCTACGCCGCCGCGACCGCCGCGTTCGAGGGGTGGAGCAGCATCACCCCCGGGGAGCGCGCCAACCTGCTGCTGAAGGTGGCCGACGCCGTCGAGGCCAGGGCCGGGGAGCTGAACGAGGCCGAGTGCCGCAACACCGGCAAGCCGCGCGCCCGGATGGCCGAGGACGAGACCCCGGTCGCCGCCGACCACTTCCGCTTCTTCGCGGGCGCCGCGCGCACCCTGGAGGGCCCCACCTCGGGCGAGTTCCTCGCCGACCACACCTCCGTGATCAGGCACGAGCCGATCGGGGTGGTGGGCCAGGTCACGCCGTGGAACTACCCGATGATGATGGCGGTGTGGAAGATCGCCCCGGCGCTGGCCGCGGGCAACACCGTGGTGCTCAAGCCCTCCGACACCACCCCGGTCTCCACCGTCAAGCTGGCCGAGATCATCGGTGAGGTCCTGCCGAAGGGCGTGTTCAACGTCGTCGTCGGCGACCGGGAGACCGGCGCGCTGGTCGTCGGCCATCCGTCCGCGTCGATGGTCGCGATCACCGGCTCGGTCGGCGCCGGCATGGCCGTGGCCCGCAGCGCCGCCGAGGACGTCAAGCGGGTCCACCTGGAGCTGGGCGGCAAGGCCCCCGTCGTGGTGTTCGACGACGTCAAGGACCTGAAGGCCGCCGCCGAGACGATCGCCACCGCCGGGCTGTACAACGCGGGCCAGGACTGCACCGCGGCCTGCCGGGTGCTGGTCCACGAGAGCGTCCACGACGCGTTCACGGCCGCGCTCGTCGAGGCCGCGGCGGGCACCGTGACCGGCGACCTCGGCAACGAGGAGGCGCTGTACGGGCCGCTCAACAACGCCGACCAGCTCGCGAAGGTCACCGGCTTCCTGGAGCGCGTCCCCGGCCACGCCAAGGTCCTGACCGGCGGCTCCCGGGTCGGCGGGAAGGGCTACTTCTTCGCCCCCACCGTCGTCGACGGCCTGCGGCAGGACGACGAGATGGTGCAGGACGAGGTGTTCGGGCCGGTCATCACCGTCCAGACCTTCTCCGACGAGGCCGACGCGATCGCCAAGGCCAACGGCGTCCGCTACGGCCTGTCGGGCTCGGTGTGGACCTCCGACCACGGCCGGGCGATGCGGGTGTCGAACCGGCTGGACTTCGGCGTGGTGTGGGTCAACACCCACATCCCGTTCGTCTCGGAGATGCCGCACGGCGGTTTCAAGCACTCCGGCTACGGCAAGGACCTGTCGGTTTTCGGTCTGCACGATTATCTTCGCGTCAAGCACGTGATGCACTACATCGGCGAATGATCCTGAACAGAGGGACAAGCCTGGAATGACCGAAACTCAGGCGGGCACGGGAGCGGCCGAGGCCGCCCCCGTACCGCCCACCGTGCCCGCGATCGAGCTCGACGGGGTCGTCAAGGAGTACGTCTCCCGCGGCGAGGTCGTCCAGGCGGTCCGCGGCGTCACCCTGAGCATCGTCGAGGGGGAGTTCTTCTCCCTGCTCGGCCCCTCGGGCTGCGGCAAGACCACCACCATGCGCATGATCGCCGGATTCGAGGACCCCTCGCGCGGCACCGTGCGGCTGCAGGGCCAGGACGTCACCGGGGTGCCGCCCAACCGGCGCGACGTCAACATGGTCTTCCAGTCCTACGCGCTGTTCCCGCACATGAACGTCTGGGAGAACGTCGCCTTCGGGCTGCGGCGCAAGCGCGTCCCCGCCCCCGAGATCAAGCGCCGGGTCGGCGAGATCCTGGAGATCGTGGACCTCACCGGCCGCGAGAGGCGCCGGCCCAGGGAGATGTCCGGCGGCCAGCAGCAGCGGGTCGCGCTGGCCCGAGCCCTGGTCAACCGGCCCCGGGCACTGCTGCTGGACGAGCCGCTCGGCGCGCTGGACCTCAAGCTGCGCCAGGCGATGCAGATCGAGCTCAAGCGCATCCAGCGCGAGGTCGGCATCACCTTCGTGTACGTCACCCACGACCAGAGCGAGGCGCTCACGATGAGCGACCGCATCGCGGTCATGAACGACGGCGCGGTCGAGCAGCTCGGCACGCCCCGGGAGATCTACGAACGGCCCGCCACGGCCTTCGTGGCCGGGTTCATCGGCACCTCCAACCTGCTCAGCGGCACCGTGGAGGTCCTGCGGGACGGGTTCGCGGTCCTGGAGCTGGGCGAGGACGACCACGTGCTCGCCGAGGGCGGATCGTTCCGCGCCGGGGAGCCGATCGCGATCACGGTGCGACCGGAGAAGATCACGATCTGCACCGAGAGGCCCGCCGGGGACCTGAGCGTGGTCCGCGGCGTCGTCTCGGAGGTCGTCTACCTCGGCCTCTACACCAGCTACACGGTCCGCCTGGCCCACGGGGCAGAGGTGACCGTGTTCCAGCAGAACGCCCTCGACAGCACGAGCACGGCGGAGCGTGGCGACTCCGTCTGGCTGTCGTGGCGGCCGCACCACTCGTACGCGATCGGAAGTTGAGTCCGCTATGCACCCCCGCACGAACCCCGCCCTCCTGCGAGGCATGACGCAGAGCCGCTCCGTCACCCGCCGCGACGCCCTCCGCCTGGCGGGGCTGTCGGCCACCGGCCTCGCCCTCGCCGCCTGCGCGGTGGAGGGCAAGAAGGTGGCACCGCCCGCGCGGGACGCCGTCGCGGACTACTGGGCCTCCAAGAAGAAGAACGGCACGCTGCGCTTCGCCAACTGGCCGCTCTACATCGACAAGGACGGCAAGAGGTACCCGTCGCTGGAGATGTTCACCGCCGACACCGGCATCAAGGTCACCTACCAGGAGGCCATCCAGGACGTCGGCACGTTCTTCGGCAAGATCCAGCCGCTGCTGGCCGCGGGCAACGACATCGGCTACGACCTGATGGTGCTGACCAACGGCTTCCAGCTCAACCGGGCCATCGCGCTGGGGTACCTGGTGCCGCTGGACCACTCCAAGCTGCCCAACTTCGCCGCCAACGCGAGCTCCGCGGTCAAGGACCCCACCTGGGACCCGGACAACACCCACACGATCCCCTGGACGGTCGGGGTGACCGGCATCGCCTACAACCCCAAGTACGTGGACAAGGTCACGAGCATCGCCGACCTGTGGAACCCCAAGTACAAGGGCAAGATCGGCATGATGCTCGACACCCAGGAGGCCGCCAACTTCGGCATGTTCGCCCTGGGCATCGACCCCGACGCCTCCACCGAGGCCGACTGGAAGAAGGCCGGCGCCAAGCTCAAGGAGCAGCGCGAGGCGGGCCTGGTGCGCAAGTACTACGAGAACGACTACGTCGACGCCCTCGCCCGGGGCGACATCTGGATCACGATGGCCTGGTCGGGCGACATCTTCCAGCAGGTCGCCGAGGGCAAGGACCTCAGGTTCGTGGTGCCCGAGGAGGGCGGCACGATCTGGACCGACAACATGTGCATCCCCAAGACCGCGCAGAACCCGGTCGACGCGCTGACGCTGATGGACTACGTCTACCAGCCCAAGATCGCCACGATGCTGGTGGAGTACATCAACTACATCACCCCGGTCCCCGCGACCAGGGAGCTGGTCCTGGCGAACGCGGACAAGGCCACGGGCGAGAAGAAGGCGTCGCTGAAGCAGATCGCGGAGAGCCCGCTGATCTTTCCCTCCGAGGCGGACATGGCCAAGCTGCGCTCGTACAAGACGCTGGACACGGCACAGGAGAAGGTCTTCCAGGACATCTTCCAGCCGATCACGCAGGGCTGACGGTGACCCGCCCGTGAAACGTCTCACCCCCTACCTCCTCGTCCTGCCGGGCGGGCTGTGGCTGGCGATCTTCCTGGTGGTGCCGATGGTCTTCATGGCCTCGGTCTCCCTGCAGGAGGGCGACTCGCTCAACGGGTTCGTCCAGACCTTCAACGTCGGTATCTACGGCGACGTGCTGACCCAGTACCGCACGCAGTTCCTGCGCTCGGCCGGGTACGGCCTGGCCGGCACGCTGATCGCCGTCGCGCTGGCCTACCCGATGGCCTACTGGATCGCGTTCAAGGGGGGAGATCGCAAGTCCACCTACCTGCTGCTGGTGCTGCTGCCGTTCTTCGTCTCGTTCGTGCTGCGCACGGTGTCGTGGAAGTTCCTGCTGGCCGACGACGGCATGGTGCTGGCCCCGCTGAAGTCGGCGGGACTGCTGCCCGGCGACTTCCACGTGCTCCAGACGACCACCGCGGTGATCGGCGGCCTCGTCTACAACTACCTGCCGTTCATGATCCTGCCGATCTACGTCGCGCTGGAGCGGGTCGACCCCAAGGTGATCGAGGCCGCCCAGGACCTGTACGCGGCCAGGCGTGAGGCGTTCACCAGGATCGTGCTGCCGCTCTCGCTGCCGGGGGTGTTCGCCGGGGTGCTGATGACGTTCGTCCCGATGACCGCCGACTACGTCAACGCGAGCATCCTCGGCGGCCCGGACAACACCATGATCGGAAACATCATCCAGGTCGAGTACCTGACCAACGGCGACTACCCGACCGCCGCGGCGCTGTCGTTCGCGCTGATGGCGGCGATGCTGATCGGCATCTTCGCCTACGCCAGGGCGCTCGGCACCGAGAACGTCCTCGAGGCGGCGGCCCGATGAGCGCGCCGACGATCACGCGGACGACCGGGAACCTGCCCGGGGCGAGCGGCCCGGCGGCCGGCAAGACGATCGGGAGCCTCCCCGGGGCGGTGACCCGATGAGCGCGCCGACGATCGCGGGGGCGGACGCCCGCCCGGCCGCGCGCGGCAGGTCGCGGCTCGGCGACCGCCTGCTCAAGGCCTACGTCTGGCTGATCCTCGCCTGGCTGTTCGTGCCGATCGCCGTCATGGTCGTCTTCGGCTTCAATGACACCCGCAGCAAGTCCAACGTGACCTGGCAGGGCTTCACCCTCAAGTGGTGGGGCCGGCTGGACGAGTACCCGCAGATGATCGAGTCGGTCGTCAACTCCCTGCAGGTCGCCGCGCTCACCACGCTGATCACGACGGTGATCGGCACGCTCCTGGGCCTGGCCCTGGGCCGCTACCGGTTCCGCGGGCAGGGCGCCACCAACCTGGTGATGTTCGCCGCGATCGCCTCGCCCGAGATCGTCATGGGCGCCTCGCTGCTGTCGCTGTTCATCAGCGCCGGCGTGAAGACCGGCTTCGTGACCGTCGTCATCGCGCACGTGCTGTTCTCGCTGTCCTTCGTGGCGATCACCGTGCGGGCCCGGGTGATCGGGCTGGACCGGTCGATCGAGGAGGCCGCGCGCGACCTCGGCGCGTCCACCTGGACGACGTTCTGGCGGATCACCTTCCCGATGATCCTGCCCGGCGTCGTGGCCGGCGCGCTGCTGGCCTTCGCGCTCTCCATCGACGACTTCGTGATCACCCAGTTCACCAACGGCGCGCTCCAGACGTTCCCGCTGTGGATCTTCGGTGCCACCAGAAACGGGGTTCCCCCGCAGGTCAACATCGTCGGAACGCTTATATTCGCGGTAGGCGTCGCCATCGCGGTGGTCAACTCGGTCACCGCGCGCCGCCGTACCTGACCCACGTCGAGCCCCGTGCCCCCGTCGGAGGGCACGGGGCCTCGGTGTACACCTGCTCCCGCGAGGGGAGTTCCCGGCACGGAACAGGGAGGCGAGATCGGATTCAGGCGGGGGGAACCCGCGCGTGGTCCCCGCGACCACGCGACACACCTAAAGACATGCTGACTCACGTAGGGAAGTGAGATCTGTGGATCCGCTGAAGGCTCTTGCTGACGCGGAGCGCAAGCCGTACTGGCTCGACAGTACGGCGAAACCGGAGCCGCTGCCGCGGCTCCTCGACGACACGACCGCGGGCCTGGCGGTGGTCGGCGGAGGCTTCTCGGGGCTCTGGACGGCCCTGATGGCCAAGGAACGCGACCCGTCGCTCGACGTCGTCCTGCTGGAGGGACGCCGGGTCGGGTGGGCGGCGTCGGGCCGCAACGGCGGCTTCGCGATGGCCACCCTCACCCACGGCATCGCCAACGGGCTGGAACGCTGGCCCGAGGAGATCGCCGCGCTGGAACGCCTCGGCGTCGACAACCTCGACGAGATCGGCGAGGCCGTCGAACGGTACGGCATCGACTGCGGCTACCGCCGCACCGGCGAGCTGCACGTGGCCACCGAGCCGTGGCAGCTGGAGGAGATGAACCGGCACGTCGAGATCGTCCGAGAGATGGGGGCCCGCGTCGACGTCCTGGACACCGAGCAGGTCCGGGCGGAGGTGAACTCGCCCACCTACATCGGCGGCCAGTGGGAGCGCGACGGCTGCGCCATGATCGACCCCGCCCGGCTGGCCTGGGGGCTCCGGCAGGCCTGCCTCTCGCTGGGCGTGCGCGTCTACGAGCGCACGCCGGTACGGGCGATGAAGGACACCCCGACGAGCATGGACCTGATCACCCCGCACGGCACCGTCAGGGCACGCGCGGTCGCCCTCGGCACCGGGGTGTTCCAGCCGCTGCTGCGGCGGCTACGGCACTTCCTGGTGCCGGTCTACGACTACGCGCTGGTGACCGAGCCGCTCTCGGCCGGGCAGCTCGCCTCGGTGGGCTGGCACAACCGGCAGGGGGTGGGGGACGCGGCCAACCAGTTCCACTACTACCGGCTCACCGACGACGACCGGATCCTGTGGGGCGGCTACGACGCGGTCTACTACAACGGCGGCATGATCAAGCCCGAGTACGAGCAGCGCGACGAGACCTTCGTCAAACTGGCCGAGCACTTCGCCACCACGTTCCCCCAGCTCGACGGGGTGCGCTTCACCCACAGGTGGGGCGGGGTGATCGACACCTGCAGCCGGTTCAGCGCCTTCTACGGCCGGTCGCACGGCGGTCGCGTCGCCTACGCCGCCGGGTACACCGGCATGGGGGTCGGCGCCACCCGGTTCGGGGCCAACGTCATGCTCGACCTGCTCGCGGGGGAGCGGACCGAGCGGACCGAGCTGCGGATGGTGAAGGAGAAGCCCGTGCCGTTCCCGCCCGAGCCGGTCCGCTCGGCCGGGATCCAGATGACCCGCTGGTCGATCGCCCAGGCCGACCTGCACGAGGGCCGGCGCAACCTCTGGCTGCGCACCCTGGACAGGATGGGCCTGGGGTTCGACTCCTAGCGCGCCGGGCGGCGCCCCGGGACCCGGCCCCGGGGCGCCGCCCGGCACGTGTTGGCGTCCGCTTCGCGGGCCGTACAGACTTGCGCCATGTCGGAAAAAGTGACGTTCACCGCCGGAGGGGTCACCCTCGTCGGCGACCTGAGGGTCCCGGCGGCGCCGGGACCGCATCCCGCCCTGGTCCTCACCGGGCCGTTCACCGGCACCCGCGACCAGGTGACCGGCCGCTACGCCGCCCGGCTGACCGAGGCGGGATACGCGACGCTGGCCTTCGACCACCGCAACTGGGGAGAGTCGGGCGGCGAGCCGCGCTGCCACGAGGACCCGCAGGGCAAGCTGGAGGACCTGCGGGCCGCCGTGTCGCTGCTGCGCTCGCGGCCCGAGGTGGACGGCGGCAGGATCGGCGCGGTCGGGATCTGCCTCGGCGGGGGCTACGCGCTGAGGTTCGCCGCGTTCGACCCCCGGGTGAGGGCGTTCGCGGGCGTCGCCGGGGCGTACAACAACCCCTACGGCATGCGGGCCGGGATGTCGCCCGACGGGTACCGGCGGGCGCTGGCCTCCTTCGCCGAGGTGCTGGAGCGCCAGGACACGGGCGGCGGCACGGAGTACCTGCCCGCGGTGGCCGAGGAGGGGGAGGCGGCCATGCCCGGCGACGAGCCGTGGGCCTACTACGGCACGGAACGCGGAGCCTCCGAACACTGGCGCAACACGGTGACCAGGGCCTCGATCCGCGAGCTGATCACCATGGACAACATGACGGGCGCCGACTTCCTCTCGCCCACGCCCGGCCTGATCGTGCACGGCGTGGTCGACCGGTTCTGCTCGCCGGAGGGCGCGGAGGAGGCCTACCGGCGGATGGACGAGCCCAGGAGGATCGTCTGGCTGGACAGCAAGGTCCACATCGACCTCTACGACGGCGAGCCGCACGTCACCCGGGCGGTCGAGGCGGTCGCCGCGTTCTTCGGCGAGCACCTCTGAACGCCGTGTACGTCCTCGGGCTGGACGTCGGCGGGACGTCCTCGCGGGCGCTGCTGCTGGACGCCTCCGGGCGCCGGGCCGGGTACGGCCGCGCTCCCGGCGGCAATCCCGCGGCCCACGGCAACGCCGCCGCCGTCGCCAACATCGGCCTGGCGCTGGAGTCGGCCCTGCGCGGGACGGACCCGGCCCTGGTGGCCGGGGCGGTCGTCGGCATGGCGGGCGCCGGCGCGCTGGACCGGCCCGTGTTCGACCGCATGTGGGCCGGGGCGGGGCTGCGCGCCCGGCCCCGCCTGGTGGGCGACCTCGGCATCGCCTTCGCCGCCGGTACGGCGGAGCCGCGCGGCACCGTGCTGATCGCCGGGACCGGGGCGATCGCCGCCCGGGTCGAGGACGGCGAACCGGTGACCGTCGCCGACGGGCTCGGCTGGCTGCTGGGCGACCAGGGGTCGGGGTTCTGGCTGGGCAGGCGGGCGGCCCGCGCCGCCGCCCGCGCCCTCAGCCGGGGCGACGCGGGCGGGACGCTGACCCGCCTGGTCATGGACGCCCTCCTGGACGACGCGCCGCCCCCTCCGGAGGCGACCGACCCGGAGACGATCGACCCGGAGACGGCGGGTCCGGACAGGGCGGTCGGTGAGACGGGTGACGGCGCGGCGGGGGAGATGCGGGCGCTGGCGATCAGGCTGGCGGTCCGCGCCCAGTCACGCCCGCCGCTGGAGTTGGCCCGGCTCGCCCCGCTCGTCACGCGGGCGGCGGCCGAGGGCGACCCGGCCGCGCTGGAGATCGTCTCCACCGCCGCCCGGCTGCTCTGCGAGACGGTGGCCGAGGTGCGTCCCGCGGACGGGACGGGCCCGATCGTGCTGGCCGGTGGCGTGCTGGCGGCGGAGGGACCGGTCGGCACCGCCGTACGAGAGAGGCTGGGCGCCGGGGTGGTGCGGGCGGGCGACGGGGCCGGGGCGGCGGCGTGGCTGGCCGGGAGGGAGACGTTCGGCTGGGACCCGGCGACCGCCGCGCTGCTGCACGCCCGGATCGTCTCCGGCGGATAGCCGCGCACCGGACTCCGGGCGGACCGGGGGCCGGACGGGGCCGATGCGGCGGGCGGGCGGCGCGCGGCAGGAGCCGTGCGGGGCCGGTACGGCGGGCGGGGGCCGGGGGCGACCGGCGAGGGTGGAGCGGAACCGGCGCCCGGTACATACATCGATGTACGCCACGGATGGGTCTGCGTGACGATGTCCCGGGCCTCGCCGCCCGCGATCGTGGAGGGGTGACACAACGCCGCATCGAAGTGCTCGACCTGCTCCGGGGCCTCGCCATCGCCGGCACCCTGGGCACCAACATCTGGATCTTCACCGATCCCGGAGGCCCCGCCGAGGTGCTGAACGCGCTGGGCGCGCCCGGGACGGCGGAGACCCTGCTCCGCTTCCTCACCAACGGCAAGTTCCTGGCGCTGCTCACCCTGCTCTTCGGGATCGGGCTGGAGCTGCAGTACCGCTCGGCCGCGCGCCGGAACGCGCCCTGGCCCGGCTGGTACCTGTGGCGGGCCGGGCTGCTGTTCGTCGAGGGCCTGATCCACTACCTGCTGATCTTCGAGTTCGACGTGCTCATGGGGTACGCGCTGACCTCCGTCGTCGTGGCGTACCTGATCGGCAGGAGCGAGCGCGCGATCACCGTGTGGATGGTCACGGTCGGGTCGGTGTTCACCGTGCTGATCGGCCTGCTCACCTTCGGCATGCTCACCGGGAGCGCGGCCGTGGACACGGCCTCGGCGCCCTCCACGCTCTTCTCCGAGGGAACCTACCCCGAGCAGGTGGCCGCCCGGATCCAGTCGATGGGCCTCTACCGCATCGAGATCGTCCTCATCGTCCCGCTGGGCATCGTGTTGTTCCTGCTCGGCTCCCGGCTGATGCGCGCCGGGGTGTTCGAGGACTCCGCGCGCGGCACCGCGCTCCGCCGCAGGCTCATGGTCGTCGGGCTCGCCGTGGGCCTGCCGCTGAACCTGCTCACCTCCTTCGCCGGTCCCGGCTGGTTCCTGGTGGACCGCTACCTGCTGCCCCCGCTGGTGGCGCTGGGCCTGCTCGGCCTCGTCGTGACCGTCGCGCGGCGGATGACCGGCGCCCCCGGCGTGCTGCGGCGAGGACTGACCAACGTCGGCCGTACCGCGCTGAGCTGCTACATCCTGCAGAACCTGGTCGCCTCCGCGCTCTGCTACGGATGGGGTCTCGGCCTGGCCGCGCGCTTCGACGACCTGCGGCCCTGGTGGGTGCCGGTGGCCTGGCTGGGCATCTGCGCGCTGTTCATGACGCTCTCCACGCTCTGGCTGCGGCGCTTCGAGCGGGGCCCCGTCGAGGCGCTCTGGCAGTGGGCCTACCTGGCGCCCCAGAGGCGCTCGAAGAGCCCCGGCGAGGACGCGCGGGCCTCCGCCGACCGCTGACGCGACGCGCCGGGTGACGCGATTCGGCGGATGACGCGACGCGGTGCGGGAGCCGCCCGAAGAGCGCGTACGCCTCTTCCCGCACCGCACCGCACCGCACCGCACAGGCCCGGCGCGTCACTCGCGGCCGGGGTCCACCGGGCGTTCGAAGAACGTCTCCAGCACGACGATGGCCTGGGTCCCGCTGACGCCCGGGATGTCGTAGATCCGGCGCAACACGTCCTGCAGGGCCTGGGTGGTCGCGGTGCGGACCTTGACCAGCACGGACGCCGCTCCGGCGATGACGTGCGCCTCCTGGATCTCGGGGAGGGCGGCCAGGGCCCTCCCCGAGTCGCCCATCCACGCCCCGGCCTCGACCATGACGTAGGCCAGCACGTGCCGGCCGAGCGCCGACGGGTCGACGTCGATCGTGGTGGCCCGGATGACACCGCGTTCACGCAGTTTCCGGACCCGCTCGTGGGCGGCGCCGGCGGACAGCCCGACGATCTGTCCCAGGGCCGCGTAGGACTGGGTCGCGTCTCGTTGCAGCTCGGAGACGAGGGCCCGGTCGATCCGGTCCACGGCAGACCACCTTTCGAATGAAAATCCAAGAAAGACGAACTTGACCATATCTCATTCGGTGATGGTAGTTTCTCGCCAAAGGAGGTCTAGTCATGATCGACAGGTTCAGGGCAGAGTTCGAGGTGCTGGACGACCGGTTCTCCCTGTACGGCGGTGACGAGTACGTGGAGGTGCTGCACCGGGGGAGCCGCAAGACCGAGGGGCCGGCCTACTTCCCGGCCGGTCGCTACCTGGTGTGGAGCGACATCCCGAACGACCGGCTGCTGCGCTGGGACGAGACGACCGGGGCGGTCGGCGTGTTCCGCCACTCCTCCGGCAACGCCAACGGCAACACGGTCGACCGCGAGGGCCGGCTGCTCACCTGCGAGCAGGGCGCCCGGCGGCTGACCAGGACCGAGCACGACGGCTCCGTCACCGTCCTCGCGGACGCCTACGAGGGCAAACGGCTGAACAGCCCCAACGACGTCGTCGTACGCTCCGACGGCTCGATCTGGTTCACCGACCCGCGCTACGGGATCAGCGACCACTACGAGGGGAGCCCGGCCGAGAGCGAGATCGGCGCCGACCACGTCTACCGGCTCGACCCCGGCACCGGCGACCTGAGGATCGTCGCCGACGACTTCGCCCGCCCCAACGGCCTGGCCTTCTCCGCCGACGAGAGGCGGCTGTACGTCGTGGACAGCCGCAGGCGCCACATGCGGGTGTTCGAGGTGACCGCCGAGGGCGGGCTGTCGGGGGGCGAGACGTTCACCGAGGGCTGGTTCGACGGCATCAGGGTCGACTGCCACGACAGGATCTGGGCCGCCGCCCTCGACGGCCTGCGCTGTCACGACCCGGACGGCACCCTGATCGGCAGGCTCCCGCTGCCCGAGGCGACGTCGAACCTCACCTTCGGCGGCCTCAAGCGCAACACCCTGTTCATCACCAACTCCGCCGGCGACCTGTACTCGATCCGGGTCACCGTCGCCGGGGCCCGCCGCCGCTGACGGGGACGGGGACGGTCGTGAAGGAGCCCCGGCCGGTCAGGGGAGCCCCCACAGGATCACCTGGCGGTCCCCGCCGGCGGTGGCCAGGGTCTTGCCGTCCGGGCTGAAGGCCAGCGACCACACCGAGTCGGCGTGACCGGTGAGCGGGTCGCCGACGGCCCGCCGGGTCCGCACGTCCCACAGCCGGACGACGGAACCGGTGCCCACGGCCAGGGTGGCGCCGTCCGGGCTGAAGGCGAGGGCGTGGACATCGCCCGGAAGGCCGGTGAGCGGGGCCCCGGCGGGCTTACGGGTCGCCACGTCCCAGACGACCACCGTCCTGTCGTCGCCTCCGGTGGCGAAGGTCCTGCCGTCGGGGCTGAAGGCCAGCGACCACACCTGCCCGGTGCGGCCGGTGAGGGGGTCGCCGACGGCCTGCCGGGTCGCGACGTCCCACAGGATCACCGTGTTGTCGTCGCCTCCGGTGACCAGCGTCTTTCCGTCCGGGCTGAACGCCACCGACTGCACCCAGTCGGTGTGGCCGGTGAGCGGGTCGCCGATCACCTGCCAGGTCGCCGTGTCCCACAGGATCACCGTGTTGTCGGCGCCTGCGGTGGCGAGGATCCTCCCGTCGGGGCTGAACGCCACCGACCGTATCCAGCCGGTGTGGCCGGTGAGCCGGTCGCCGAGCGGCTGCCGGGTCGCCGTGTCCCACATGACCACCGTGTGGTCGCCGGAGTCGGTACCCTCCCCGTTGCTGCCGCCGGCGGCCAGGGTCTTTCCGTCCGGGCTGAACGCCACCGACTGCACCGCCCTGGTGTGGCCGGTGAGGGGGGCGCCGACCGGCCGCCGGGTCGCCGTGTCCCACAGGATCACCGCGCCGTCGCCACCCCCGCTGGCCAGCGTCCTCCCGTCCGGGCTGAACGTCACCGTGTTCACCGTCTCGGTGTGGGCCCTGAGGTGGGCGACGGCCGTCGCCTTGGCGGGGTCCGTCGAGGGCAGGAGCAGGTAGGCCGAGATCGCCGCGGCCAGGAGCAGCACGGCCGCGACGATCACCGAGCGGAACCGGCGGCGAGGGGGGCTCGCCACGGTCCCCGTACCCGCGAGGGTGGACGCGGCGGCGGACGGCGGCACTCCGGGCGCACCGGGACCGGACACGCCCGGTACGTCGAGCATGCCGGGCGACGGCGGGGCGGGCGGAACGGTGCCGGACGGCGCGGCGTCGAACAGCGTGCCGCCGGGGGGCGGGCCGATCCGCGTGACACCGGCCGTGAGGAGGGCGGGCGGCCCGGTCGTCGCGGGAGGCGCCGGCGTGCCGGGGGTGAGGAGCGCGGTGACCGGGGCGCCGTCGTGGTGCGGGCGCGGTCCGGTGGAGGGCTCGCCGGGAGCCGGCGCGCCGGCGATCTCGGCGAGCATCCCGGCGGCCTGGGAGGCGGTGAGACGGTCGGCGGGCTCCTTGCGTAGCAGCCCCTCCAGGAGCGGGCCCAGGGGGCCGGCGTGCGCGGGCGGGTCGGGCGGCCGGGTGACGATCGAGACGTACACCGTCCCGGGCGTCGTGCCGGTGAACGGCCGGCGGCCCTCCACCGCGGCGTACAGGGTGGCGCCCAGTGACCACAGGTCCGACGCCGCGGTGGCCGGGTGGCCGTTGATCTGCTCGGGGGAGATGAAGGCCGGGGTGCCCAGGGTGACGCCGGCGGCGGTGAGCGTGGCGTCCCCCTCGACGGCGGCGATGCCGAAGTCGGTCAGCACGACCCGTTCGCCCTCGAGCAGGACGTTGGCGGGTTTGATGTCGCGGTGGGTGATCCCGGCGGCGTGCGCGACCGCCAGCGCCGCGAGGAGCCGCGTCCCGATCTCCGCCACCTCCGGGAACGGCAGGCGCCCGCGGGTCCTCAGCACCGCCTCCAGCGACGGCCCGTCGATGATCTCCGTCACGATCCACGGGCTGCCGTCGGCCTCGACGACGTGGTCGTGGACGGTGATGATCGCCGGGTGCTTCAGCCGCGCCGCGGCCCGCGCCTCGCGCTGGACCCGCCTGTGCAGCGTCTCGCGGTCCGGCGGGTCCAGATGGTCGGGGAGGGTGAGCTCCTTGATCGCCACCTCGCGGTGCAGGCTCTCGTCCAGCGCCCGCCACACCGTGCCCATCCCGCCGCGGCCGAGCACCTCCATCAGCCGGTATCGTCCGGCGATCAGCCTTCCGGTGTCATTCGCCACGACAAGACCTTAATGAGGGCAAGGCACCTTTAGGGACGGTGTGGAACCGATCGTGACCGTGCCGATGCAGGGCGTCCGCCCTACCGTGCGCGGGAGGAGACGGGCGGGTCATCGGGGCCGTCCGTCCTCGGCGGGGCGGCGTCCGATGATCGGGCGCAGCACGTCCAGCACCGCCGGGTCCTCGATGGTCGAGGGGACGGGCTCGTCGGCGCCCTCGGCGATCCCGCGCATGGTCTTGCGCAGGATCTTCCCCGACCGGGTCTTCGGCAGCGCCGGGACCACGTCCACCTGCCGGAAGACCGCCACCGCGCCCACCTGGTCGCGTACGGCCGCGACCAGTTCGGCGCGCAGGGTCTCCGGGTCGATCGCCGTTCCGCTCTTGAGCACCACGAAGCCGCGCGGGACCTGCCCCTTCAGCTCGTCGGCCACCCCGATCACCGCGCACTCGGCCACCGCCGGGTGCGCGGCCAGCACCGCCTCCATGGACCCGGTGGACAGCCGGTGACCGGCCACGTTGATCACGTCGTCGGTGCGGCCCATCACGAACAGGTAGCCGTCCTCGTCGAGGTGGCCGCCGTCGCCGGTCAGGTAGTGGCCGGGGAAGGCCGACAGGTAGGACCTCACGTAGCGCTCGTCGTCCTGCCAGAGCGTGGGGAGCGTGCCGGGTGGCAGCGGGAGCCGGATGCAGATCGCCCCCTCCTCGCCCGGGGCGCACTCCTCGCCCGAGGCCCGCAGCACGCGCACGTCGTAGCCGGGGACGGGCACGCCGGGGGAGCCCGGCTTGATCGGCATGGGGTCCAGGCCGCGCAGGCCGGCCGCGACGGGCCAGCCGGTCTCGGTCTGCCACCAGTGGTCGACGACCGGGACGCCGAGCTTCCCCGAGGCCCAGTGGTAGGTGTCGGGGTCCAGGCGCTCCCCGGCCAGGAACAGCGTCCGCAGCGACGAGACGTCGTGGTCGCGCAGCAGCAGCGCCTCCGGGTCGGCCCGGCGGATCGCCCGGAACGCGGTCGGCGCGGTGAACAGCGCGTTCACCCGGTGCTCGGCGATCACCCGCCAGAACGCGCCCGCGTCGGGGGTGCCGACCGGCTTGCCCTCGTACAGCACGGTCGTGGCGCCGCGCAGCAGCGGGCCGTACACGATGTAGGAGTGCCCGACCACCCAGCCGACGTCGGAGGCCGCCCAGAACACGTCGCCCGGCGCGATGTCGTAGACGTTCTCCATGCTCCACAGCAGCGCCACCGCGTGCCCGCCGTTGTCGCGCACCACGCCCTTGGGCGTCCCGGTGGTGCCGCTGGTGTAGAGGATGTACAGCGGGTCGGTCGCCTTGACCGGCACGCACCCGGCCGGCTCGGCCCCCGCCATCGCCTCCGCCCAGTCGACGTCGCGTTCGGGGACGAGCCCGGCGGGCGACTGCTCGCGCTGGAGGATCACGCAGTGCGCGGGCGCGTGCGCGGCCAGCTCCAGCGCGGCGTCGAGCATCGGCTTGTACGGCACCACCCGTGAGGGCTCGATCCCGCAGGAGGCCGAGACCACCACCCGGGGGCGCGCGTCGTCGATCCTGGCCGCCAGCTCCTTGGGCGCGAACCCGCCGAACACCACCGAGTGCACCGCCCCGAGCCGCGCGCACGCCAGCATGGCGATCACGGCCTCGGGAACCATCGGCAGGTAGACCACCACCCGGTCGCCCTGTTCCACGCCCAGGGAGCGCAGCACCCCGGCGAACCTCGCGACCTCGTCGCGCAGACCGGCGTAGGTGTAGCGCCCTCCGGTGCCGGTCACCGGGCTGTCGTACACCAGCGCGAGCCGATCGCCGTGACCCGCCTCCACGTGCCGGTCCAGGGCGTTGTGGCAGGTGTTCAGCTCCCCGTCGGGGAACCAGCGGTAGAAGGGCGGCGCCCCGGCGTCCAGGATCTCGCGCGGGGGCCTGCTCCAGCCGACCGCCTCGGCGGCCTCGGCCCAGAAGTCCTCGGGATCGGCGATGCTGCGGGCGAAGACGTCGGCGTAGGACATCAGGCCATCATGCTCTTCCCGGGACTCCGGGTCGAGATCCCCCTCCGGCCCGCCGGTCGGGCCGGGACGACGGGATCCGCTCCCCGGAACGGAACCTCGCGACCGGAGGCACGGCCGTGTTCGCGGCCGGGACCGGGACCGGTGTGCGGAGGCACGGCCGGCCCGGCGCCGGGGTTCCTGGAGCCGGGTTCCTAGAGCCGGTAGAAGTCGGTGTAGTGGTTGGGGGAGAACCAGGCCACGCCGGTGCTCCGGTTGACGACGATGCGGTACGCGTCACGCGCGGCGCCCTGGTTGCGGGAGTACACGTCGTACTCGTTGTAGGTGCCGCCTGCCGGGAGCTGGCCCTCCCGGTTGTAGAAGCGCCCGCCGGTGAAGTTGTACTTGCCGCCCGTCCAGGCGTACCAGCCCCTGCTGGTGGGGTAGCCCTTCCCCGACCAGATGGACTTGGCCGAGCGCGCGTCGGAGCAGCGGGAGATGGTGCAGGAGTTGTACACCGCCGCCTCGGCGGGGGTGACGGCGACCACGCCGCTCATGGACGTGACGGCGGCGAGGACGACGGCCAGCCGGGCCGGCCAGGAAGGCCGGAGACGTTCGGAAGTGCGCACGGGGATCTCCTTCAGGGGGGTGCCGGAGTTCGAACCCTGTCAGGATCACCGTCACGTCCGGTCAGGTAAAGGTAAAGAACGCCAAAAACCGTGTGAAATCTTCACGGCCCCTGACCGACACCCGGGCCACGGCCCCTCACCGACACCCGGGCCACGACACCCGGGCCACGACACCCGGGCCACGGCACCCGGGCCACGGCACCCGGGCCACGACACCCGGGCCACGGCACCCGGCGTCCGGTTCACGGCGCCGGTCCCGTGGCTCGGACGTCAGGTCAGACGAGCCCGCTCGGCTCGGCGGGGGCGGTGTAGCGGGCCTCGATGAGCTCGCGCACCCGCCGCCTGGTCTCGTCGGCGGAGTCGCCGGGGTTCTGCTCGACCTCGGCGACCTCGGCCGCCAGCTCCTCGTCCTTGACGCTGCCCGCCAGCCACCGCGAGTAGTCCCCCCGGCCCAGGTGGTGGTTCCACGTCCCCTCGTCGACGCCCTCGGCCATGCGGCAGAACGACGTCAGGTTGCCGGCCCGCAGGTTCAGCGCGTTCTCGGGGCCGCGGAAGAAGAAGCTGCTCTCCTCGCCGAGCTCGCCGGCCGCGTACTTGCGGCGGTGCCTCTGGCGCTCCTCCTCGGGCGGGGCCAGCCGCACCCGGATCGGCTCCTCCCCGACCCGCCAGAACATCAGGTCCCCGGTCGGCAGGTCGGAGAACTCCCCTCCGGGGGCGTCGATGCCGGCGGCACCGGCGAACGCCTCCAGCACCTCCCCGGGGCCGTCGCCCACCGCGACGACCGCGTTGAGGGTCTGCACGACCGGCTCGCTGACCGCGTCGGGGTGCACCGTGACCAGCAGCAGCCCGCCCATCTCGCGCAGCAGCTCCACCGACTGCAGGCCGAACCCCTGGGGCATCATGTGGTGGGCCTCGTCGACCACCAGCCAGTGGGGATGTCCCTGACGGGCCGGCAGCGCCGACAGGCGGGGCAGGAAGTCCTGGAAGAAACCGGGCCGGTCGTCGATGGGCACGCCCAGCAGGTTGACCACCACGCTCTGCCCGGCGTCCCTGACCACCTGGAGGATCTCCTCCTCGGTGGGGGCGCGCTCGACGTCGCCGAGCACGGAGGCGCCCTCGATCCCCTCGGTGTAGTCGCCCTCGGGGTCGATCAGGCAGAACCGGTAACCGGCCTTGGTGATCCGTTCCAGCAGTGCGGCGGTGACGGTGGACTTGCCGCTGTGCGAGGGGCCGGCGATCAGCATGCGCATCCCGTACGGCGGGAACCGGACCTCCTCCCTCTCCCTCTCCTTCTCCTCGTCCTCGCCGCTGGTGCCCAGCAGCAGGTGGCGGCGCGTGACGTCCACGTCGTCCAGGTCGTTCTCGACCAGCCGGTCGATCAGCTCGACCACCCCGGCGCCGCGCTCGTGCTCGGTCACCAGGTCACAGCGTTCCTTGACGGCGGGCAGCGCGTTGGCGACCGCGACCGCGCACTCGCAGGCGTCCAGGAACGCGTGGTCGTTCTCGGCGTCGCCCACGCCGATCGTGCTGTGCTCGGACACGGCGAGCTCGGCCAGGGCCGCGGCCAGGCCGCTCGCCTTGTTGACGCCGGAGGGCAGCACCATGACCGCGCCCTTGTTGAAGATCACCTGCATCTCCAGGCCCAGATCGCGGATGGCCTTGAGCACGGTCTCGGCGTGAGGTTCCAGGGTGGACACGATGACCGAGCCGACGCTGAGCGGTTCCACGCCCAGCTCGCGCAGGCGCTCGACGAACGCCTCGGGGGGCGCCTCGGCGAGGGCGGTGGTCTCCTGCTCCTCGGGCCGGTACAGCACGGCCCCGTTCTCGGCGACCACCAGGTCGAACAGGTCGAGCCGGGGGAAGTCCGCGGTGAGGGAGTCCACCTCCCTGCCGGTCACCAGGAGCGGCCGGCGTCCGGTGCGGATGAGACGTTCGAGGGCGGCCAAGGTGTCGTCGTCGACCCGGCCCTCGGTGGCCAGGGTCTCGTCGTAGTCACATGCCAGAACGTGATATCGCATGCCGCGCCCCCTACCCCGTTCGGGAGGGAAAATCGGAACGGAAGATGAACGTCCGCTGTGTGTCGGGCGGCGTAGCTGCTGGTCACGGAGGTGCTCGACGGGGCGCGGGGGCCGCCGGGGCCCGTGTGGCGGCGGGCGCCGGCGGGAGGGGGAGTCAGGTGGTCGCGGTGTCGGTGAGGACGCCGCCCGAGGTTCCGTCGACGGTGATCCGCCGGCCGGTGACGATGTGCTCGGTCGCGCCGCTCACCCCCACGACGGCCGGGATGCCGTACTCGCGGGCCACCACCGCGCCGTGCGAGTTGGCGCCGCCCATCTCCATCACCAGGCCGCCCGCGGTCAGGAACAGCGGGGTCCAGCCGGGATCGGTGGAGGGACAGACCAGGATCTCCCCGGGCTCCAGGTGCGCGCCGACCGGGTCCAGGACGACCCTGGCGACGCCGGTGACGGTGCCCGCCGACGCCGGGGTGCCGGTCAGCGCCCCGTCCACCGGCGCCCGTACGGCGACGGCCTCCGGTTCGGTGCCGTCCGAGAGCAGGACGCGGGGGACGTGCCTGCGGCGCAGCTCACGGGCGGCCTCGGCACGCCGCCGCGCCACGAGCCCCGCGGGCGTTCCCTCTCCGCGCGGTGCGTCCTCTCCACGCGGTGCGTCCTCTCCACGCGGTGCGTCCTCTCCACGCGGCGCGTCCTCCTCGCGCGGTGAGCCGGTCGGGGCCGTCCCGGTCTGGCGGGAGCCGAGGGCCGTCCCGGCCTCGGAGGCGGCCGGGGCCGTCCGGGGACCACTGCCGGTCAGGGCCGCCCTGGCCTCGCGGACGGTCAGGAAGAAGACGTCGTCGGCGTCGGCGAGCACGCCGCGGGCGGCCAGCTCGGCCCCCACCACGAGCAGTTCGGCCCGCATGGCCGCCAGGGAGGTCACCAGGAGGTACTTGGGCATCTCACGCAACCCCACCAGCGCACGGGCCCGGCCCAGGGCGAAGCGGACGAACCACCCGCGAGGACCCCCGGCGCGCCCGCCCAGGGTCCCGATCATGGCGGTGGCCTCGGCGGCGCCCCTGCCGAACAGGACGTCGGGCGCCAGGGCCGGGTCCTCCAGCCGCAGGTAGTTGGTGAGGACGCCGATGATGTGCGTGGGATCCTCCGACCAGCGCGGCAGTCCCAGGTCGATCTCGGCGACGGCCCTGCCGCCGTAGACGGAGAGGAACTCCGCCAGGCCCTCGCCCGCGACGCCGGGCAGCGCCCCGGCGTGGAAGCGCGCGGCCAGCTCGGCCGCCGGGGTGCCCAGCAGCAGGGCGGCGCTCCCGGGGTCCCGGCGGATGCGGGTGGACAGCTCCCACAGCGCCAGGTCCATCTCGGTGGTCACGTTGTGCGGAAGACCGCGCAGCACGGTCTGCAGCTCACCGGGCCGGGCCAGGCCGCCCAGCGCCTTGGCGGCCAGGCCGAGCATGACGAACCCGGCCGCCACCGCCGGCGCGACCGACGGCAGCATCGGCATGACGCGATGGCCCAGCACCCGCTCGACGTGGTCCAGGCGCTCCAGCGGGGTGGCGCCCTCCGGTGCCGCCAGCCGGCTCCTGATCAGCGCGGTCACCGTCCGCACGTCCCGGTGCGCCGAGGCGGGACGGAGCACCGCCCGTACGACACGGCCCGGGATGTGGAAGCGGGACGCGAGCCGGACCGCGCGGCGCAGCGCCGGGAGGGGGGAGGTGTGGACGACGCCGAACCGGGGATCGTCGAACAGGCCGCGCAGCACCTTCGCCGACCTCGCCTCCATCACGTCGAGGACCCTCGGGAAGATCGCGCGTCCCACCCGGCCGCGCATCGGGCCGGTGATGTCGAAGAACAGCCGCCCGCCCGACTCCGCGACGACGGGCGCCCCGGCCGGCCCGTCGGGCACGGGGTTGCCCAGCATCCGGTACGCCGACGCCGACAGCAGCCTGAAGACCGACATGCCCATGGGGGTGATCGGCCGGTAGAGGCCCTGGGCCAGGCTGAAGCAGAAGTAGACCCGCGTGCCGTCCGGTCCGCCGGGTCCGTCCGGCTCGTTCCCTCCGTTCCGTCCACCCGACCTGCCCGGTCCACCCTGTCCGCCCGATCCGCCTGGTTCGCCCTGTCCTTCCGGTCCGGCCGCCGGGATCGCGTCCCACGAGGGCGGCTCGGCGTGCCGGGGGATCGGGTAGAGGGTGGTGACGGGACGCGACTGGGTCAGCCACAGGACGCCGTCGGAGTCGATCGCCCACTCGGTGTCCTGGGGCGCGCCGTAGTGCCGCTCGACCCGGTCGCCGAGCGCGGCCAGCTCCCGCAGCCGCGCGTCGGTGACGCAGGCGCTCGCGGCCGGGACCTCACCGTCACGGCCGTCGTCGTCATCGGCTCGCACGTGCTCGACCCCGCCGCCCGCCAGCGGCCGTACGACCAGCCGCTTGTCACCCAGGCGGCGCTCGGTGACGCGGCCGGTGGCGGTGTCGATCACGAAGTGGTCGGGGTTGACCGCGCCGGAGACCACGGCCTCGCCGAGGCCGGGAGCGGCGTCGATCACCGCTTCGCGCCGCCGCCCGGTGACCGGGTTGGCGGTGAACATCACCCCGGCCACCCGCGAGCGGACCATCTCCTGGATCACCACCGCCAGGCGTACCGAGCCGGGGTCGATGCCGTTCGCCGCCCGGTAGGCGACGGCCCGGTCGGTCCAGAGCGAGGCCCAGCACCGCCGGACCGCGTCCAGCACGGCGTCGGCGCCGATCACGTTGAGGTAGGTGTCCTGCTGGCCGGCGAAGCTGGCGTCCGGCAGGTCCTCCGCCGTCGCCGACGAACGCACCGCGACCGGGCCGTTCGCGTTCGCCCGTACGGCGTCCGCGATGTCGTCGGGGATCGGGGCGGCGAGCACGAGCTCGCGGGCCCTCGCGGCCAGCGCGTTCAGGGCGGCGACGTCCCCGGCGGGCGTCGTGGCCAGCGCGTCGAGGACGCTCTCCAGCCCGGCCCGCGCGGTCACCCTGCGGTAGGCCTCGGTGGTGACGCACACGCCCGCGGGGACGGGCAGCCCCGCGGCGGTGAGCACGCCGAGGTTGGCGGCCTTGCCGCCGACCAGGGACAGCGATCGGGCCTGCGGTTCGTCGAATCTCACGACGAGGGGTGTGGGCATCGCTGCGCCTCCTTGGGGCCTGGCAGAAGCGCTCCACCGCTGCTGCTGCGATGACGATAGGCCGCGGCGCCGAATAAATCAACAAGTGATGAAATAACGCCTCCGGGTCGACGGGAACGGCTCGTGGCGGTGGCCCGGAGCGACGGTCCGGGGTGCGGCGGACCCGCGGCGGTGACGCGACGGCCTGGAGCGCGGCGAGTTCGTGGCGGTGGCCCGAAGTGACGGCCCGGAGGGCGGCGAGTTCGTGGCGGTGGCCCGAAGTGACGGCCCGGAGGGCGGCGGGCTCGTGGCGACGGTCTGGACCGAAGGCGTGGAGGGACGGCGTGGAGGAACGGCGGACGGCCACCGCGTGACCCGGTGCCCTGGAACCCGGATGGTCGCGCGATGGCCGTCCCCGTCCTGTCCCGCGTCACCGGCGCCGCCGGTGCGCGAGCCGCGAGCCGGGGCCGGGAGGTCCCGGTCCGGCGTCACGGTGCCGCCCCTAGTCGCCCCAGCCCAGGGTCCAGACCTGGCCGTTGGCGCCGTAGCGGTTCCGCTGCCACGGGTGGATCCGCTCGGAGCACGTGCCGGTGTAGGGGTGGTAGGAGGTGCAGAAACGCCACCTGTCCGTGACGTCCCAGGCGTTCCAGCCGGCACCGAACCGCTGGATCGTCTCGCAGCCCTCGTACACGGAGGTGGGCAGGCTCGTGGTCCCCGTACACCCCGCCGAGGTGTACGTGACCCGGATGCCGTCACCGCACCAGGTGTGGTGGGCCGCCCCCCGCAGCGAGGGGGGGCCGTACGTGGTCGTCAGGTACCAGCACCCCGACCGCTGGTCGGAGACCCCGTACCCGGCGGGCCTCCTGGAGGGGACGAGGACGCCGCCGGGGAACCCGGTCCGCGAGGCGTCGATGACGGTGGGGGAGGTCTCGCGCTGGCGGGACATGTCGATGTACCTGTCGAGGCCCCGCGTGCGGATCTCCTCGGCCGACAGGGCGCGCACCCTGGGCGCGGGAACCGGCGGCGGCGTCGCGGCACGCGGGGAGAGCTCGCCGGGGGAGAGGTCGCGGGACGCGAGGTCACGGGACGAGCCGGCGGGCTCCGCCGCCTCCGCCACCCGCGGCACCTGCGGGGCGTACGCGCGGTCCGGGCCGACCGGCGGCGGCACGGGGGAGAAGGCTCCGAGGGTCAGGACGGCCGCGACCGCGAAGGCACAGCCGGCGGTGGCCCGGGTGAAACGGTTCTTCAATGACATGCGGCATGCTCCTTATCAAAGCGGCGCGCCACGGGCGGACCTCATTGCTTTTCCGCTCGTAGTGCGATCTTGACGGCACGGAAAAATATATAAGCGATCCTTTCGGCGGGCAGGCGATCGTGTTTCTAAAAAGGTAAACGAAAATTTCCCTGCCTCGCCGCACGGCCATGTTGTGCCTGTTAGGGCCTTGATGAGCCCGGCGTCCCCGCAATTCATCAATGCCTCTACCGATGTACGGAAAATCGCCCGGGCGGGCCGGAATGTTTTCCTTCCGGCCTGCGACAATTTGTTTCCGGAGGCATTCCCGGTGTAAGGGGATCGCGTCCCTGGCGCCCCCCTCGCCCTTTTGGTCCTCCGTTCGCGGGGCGTGTCCGTTCCGCTCTGACCCGGGTCGCGGAGGCGCGTCCTGTTTTCGCTCGCGCCCGAACCGGGGAACGTGCCGGTCCCGTCCGCCGCCGGTACCGTGCCCTCTTCGCGCCGACTTCCCGTTTGTCGTGAAAGTCCCGGCTAGTCTGTTCGCCGTCGATCACGTGTCCCGCCGCGCGGCCCGCACGCCGTACGCGCGTACGGCGGGGGAGCCCGCTTCCCGGCCCGGGAGCGTGCCGGGACCTCACCCGCACGACGGACGCGACCACCACGACATCACGACCGTGATCACGACGACCACGGCGAAGACGAACAACAGACGACGGACGACGGACGACGGCGGAGCGAACGGAACGAATGTGGATTTCCTAACGATCCCGGCACTCGCGATCGGCCTGCTGGTCATGGTGACCGCGTTCACGGTGGCCACGCGGCGCCTGCTCGACCTGCGGTTCGGCGTCATCCGCACGCTGCTGGCCGCGACGTTCGTGATCCTGGTCGCCGGGCCGCTCATGAAGGCCTTCGCGGGGACGGTGGACCCGGACGATCCCGGTGTCACCCCGATCTGGTTCTTCATCCTGGCCGTCGTCTGCTCCCTGCTCGCCGGGCTGGTCCCCCTGGTGATCGCCGAGGTGCTGATCCCGTCCGGGTCGCTCCCGGGTCCGCTGGAGCTGGCCGGGAGACTGCGCCGCCACCTGACCCGCTCGCGCCGCTACCTGCGCATCACGCGCATCTTCGTACGGCACGGCCTCGGACCGTACCTGCGCGGCCGCGATCCCGACCTCGGCGCGCCCTCCAGCCGGGCACGGCTGGCCAGGTCGCTGCGTGAGGCCCTCGACGACGGCGGGGTCACGTTCGTGAAACTCGGCCAGATCCTGTCCACCCGGAGCGACCTGCTGCCGGTGGAGTTCGTCGAGGAACTGCGGCTGCTGCAGGACGGCGCGGCCTCGGCGCCGTGGACGGAGATCGAGCCGGTGCTGGTGACCGAGCTGGGCGGCCCGATCGAGGAGACGTTCGCCCGCTTCGACCGCGAGCCGCTCGCCGCCGCCTCGATCGCGCAGGTCTACCGCGCGCGCCTGCGGACGGGGGAGGAGGTGGTCGTCAAGGTCCAGCGGCCAGGGATCGCCGGTGTGGTCGAGCAGGATCTCGACATCATCGACCGTCTCGCCCACTCGCTGGAGCGGCGTACCCGGTGGGGGCGGTCCTTCGGCGTCGCGGGCCTGTCCCGGGGGTTCGCCGACGCGCTGCGGGAGGAGCTCGACTTCCGGATCGAGGCCGGCAACATGGCCGCCGTGGCGGCGGCCTCCGAGGGCGAGCCGGTCCACGTCCCGGTGCCGTACCCGCGGGCGTCCGGGCGGCGGGTGCTCGTCATGGAGTGGCTGGACGGTACCCCGCTGGGGTCGGCCGCCCCCGGCGGGCAGGCCGGGCGGGAGCTCGCCGGGACCCTGCTCGACACGCTGCTGCGCCAGATCATGCTGCACGGGGTGTTCCACGCCGACCCCCACCCGGGCAACCTCATGCTCCTGGCCGACGGCCGGCTCGCGCTGCTCGACTTCGGCTCGGTGGGGCGGCTCGACGGCTCGCTGCGCGGCTCGCTGCAGCGCCTGCTCGGCGCGATGGACCGGGGGGACCCGCTCGGGGTGAGCGACGCCCTGCTGGAGGTGGTGCCGCGGCCGGACGAGATCGACGAGCGGGAGCTGGAACGCGAGCTCGGCCGGTTCATGGCCCGCCACCTGGTCGCCGGGGCCGCCCCGGACGCGCAGATGTTCGGCCGGCTCTTCAGGATCGTCTCCTCGCACGGCCTGTCCCTGCCGCCCGAGGTGGCCGCGGTGTTCCGGGCGCTGGCGACGATCGAGGGCACGCTCGGCAGGCTGGCGCCCGGCTTCGACATCGTCACCGAGGCGCGCGCGTTCTCGGTCCGTCACCTCACCGAGGCCCCCGACCCCCGGCGCGTACGGGATGCGGTCATGCAGGAGGCACTGGGCCTGCTTCCCATGGTGCGCCGCCTGCCCCGCCGGATCGAGCGGATCGCCGACGCGGCCGAGCACGGCCGCTTCGGCCTGAACGTGCGCCTGTTCGCCGACGAGCGCGACCGGCGGCACGTCACCGGCATGCTCCACCAGGTGCTGCTCACCGTGATGGCGGCCACCACGGGTCTCATGGCCGCGATGCTGCTCGGGGCCGACGGCGGCCCGCGCGTCACCCGGGAGGTGGGGCTCCACCAGCTCATCGGCTACAACCTCCTGCTCGTGAGCGCGATCCTGGCGCTGCGCGTGCTGGTGGTCGTCTTCCGGCGGAACGAGTGAGCGCGGGCCGTCCCACCACACAGGAACCGGCGCGGCTACCGAGCCCTTCCACGGGTAAGGAATCTTCCCGGGGGAGGGCGGTGGTGATGGAGGCGAGGAGGCGACATGACCGGCACACCCCCCACCAAGGAGATCGTCATCGAGACGCACGGCCGCTCGGAGGCGTGCGCGCTGGCAGGGAGGATCTGTGATCTCTACGAGGCGGTGTTCTCGCTGCCCCCGTTCAACGGGAACGCCACCGAGTTCGCCAACCAGCGCCGCTACTTCCCCGAGCTGCTCACCCGCCCCGGCTTCCGGCTGACGACCGCGCGCTCCGGCCCGGATCTCGTCGGGTTCGGGTACGGATACCTGCTGCCGCCCGACACCGCCTGGTGGAGCCGCCTGGCCGATCCGGTCGGCGAGGAGTTCGCGACCGAGACCGGGACCAGGACGTTCGCCTTCATCGACTACGGCGTGCTGCCCGGCAGCAGGGGGGCCGGGATCGGCCGCCGGATCCACGACGAGCTCCTCGGCGGTTCCGGGGCCGAGCGGGCCACCCTGTCGGTGCAGCCCGCGGCCGTGCGAACACAGGAGATCTACCGTGGGTGGGGCTGGCGCGGGGTGTCCCGCAGGCTGATGGACCCGCCGATCCCCGCCCCGGTCTTCGACGTGCTGGTGCTGGAGAGAATGCCCCCGGCGCGCCGTTCATGAGAAGCCGTGCCCCTGAGAAGCCCTGTCCGTGAGACACCGCGCCCGCCACCGGGCGGCCGGTCCGTCAGGCGATGAGCTGGAAGGCGTGCAGCTTCTCGTCCAGGTCGGCGACCTGGCGGGTCCTCGCCCACGGATTCAGCGTCTCGCGGACCTCCACCACCGACCTGGCCAGCCGGGGTGAGGTGTTCTTGCAGGTGAGGCGCGCGGCCTCGCCGATATGCTCGCACGCCTCGTCGATGGAGCGCAGCCGCAGGTGCCCGCGTGCCAGGTCCAGCCGGCTGAAGGCCATGTTCCGGACGAACGCCGGATCGATCTGGGTCAGGGAGTGGGCGGCCACCTCGACGGCGGTCTGCGCGTCCCCCATGTTCAGCAGGCACTTGGTCTTCGTCGACAGGTACTGCCCCGCACCGTAGAAGTAGAGCAGGCCGGTCCCCACATCCCCCTCACCGGCGTGCCCGAGCTCGCGGCGGGCCTGGTCCAGGCTGGTCATGCACCGCGCGTGGTCCTTGCGGTCCGTCCTGGCCGAACGGCTCAGCACCGCCGAGTAGGCGCGGGCCCCCACGTCGCACGCGTACGACACCAGCAGCTTGCTGCGGGCCCGCTGCCCCCAGGCCAGCGCCCCGAGCGCGTGCTCGACCCCCTGGCGGGGATCGCCCTGCCAGGTCGCGAGCTGTGACCAGTTGGCCAGCACGAAACTGTTCATCGCGTCGTCGTCGGCCGCGTGGGCGGCGACCTTGGCCTGGTCGTAGTAATGGTTCGCCCCGTTGAAGTCGTTGAGGTTGTACAGCACCCACGCGGTGAACCGGCAGATGTTGGCCAGCAGCGACAGCAGCCGCTCGCGCACCTCGTCGTTCGGCGCCGCGGGGATCAACGACCGCACCAGGTGGTGCTGGGCCAGCACGGTCCCCAGCACCGACTGGGGACCGAGCGCGTCCTCCTGGCGCATGCAGTGGTGCAGCACCGCGTCGATGTGCTCCACGGTCGCCTGGTCGACCCGGGACGGCTCCGCGGAGATCAGGGTGAGCCGGTCGAGCTCGTCGTCGTTGAGCCGGGTCAGCAGGGGCGAGGCAGCGGCGGCGGACGCCGCGGCCCTGATCAGGGCCAGCACGTCGCGCCGTTTCATGTTCGCCGCCCACTGGGCGAGCGCCCGTACCAGCGCGTCGTACTCCTCGTCGCGCGGCCTCCCGAGGGGCACGGGGCCGGTGGCCAGGACGGGCAGGGCCGACAGCACTCCCCGGATGTCGTCCGAGGACAGGCTGCCCGCCGCGCCCGCCGCCACCAGCGGTCGTCCCTGGAACCGGGTGGCCAGGACGTTGTGCTCGTCGGCATCGCGGTGGTCTTCACCGTCGACCAGGTCGGCGGTGCGGCACTGGTAGAGGCGGGCCAGCCGGTTGAGGCCGGCGATCGGCGGTTCGTTGCCGGTGGGGCCGGGCCAGGCCTCCCACGACCCGAGCTTGCGGGTCGTGAGAGGCTCGTTCGGCCAGTATTCGTTCCATAGATGACAGACCTTGGCTTGTGTCAGGCGATGCGCCTCTCGGAAGCCCTGGCGGGAGTTCAGATGCCAACGTCGCTGGAACTCCGCGGCGACCTCGGCCCAGGTGCAGCCACGCTCGCGAAGTTCGGCGCTGAAGACGTCCATCTGTTGTTTGACGCTGCGCGGTGCACGTGGCATCGGCTCGGCCCCTCCCGGCGGATCCCCGACGGCGATTCTTCGCGCAGAACGTTACTTGGCGATCACGTTCCGTGACTGGCGAGTACGGAAATCGGCGACCGGATCGCCGAAGTCTGCAAGATCGTTACCTCGGGGGGCGGTACGACTCCGGAAAGTGACGAACGGATGCGACCTCGTCACCTGTTTCCAGCACGCTCCGTGCATCAGGGTGGAGAACAACGCCGGAGCCGTCAGATCCGCGGGATCTCCGCTCGGGCGAGACGTCCCTTCCTGCGCCGGGGACGTGACCGAACCTCCGTTGTCCTTCCCTGGAGCCATCCATGAGCGTGCTCCCCGTCGAACGGCCGGGACCGATGTACTCACCGTTTCATTCCGATCTGGACGACCCCGACCATCTGACCCTGAACGCGGACGAGCTACGGCTGGCGGCGCAGCCGGCCGCGGCCTCCCGGGCCCGCGAGTTCACCCGCGCCCGGCTGGACCGGTGGGGTCTCGCGGAGCTGACGGACGCCTGCGTCCTGGTCGTCTCGGAGATGACCACCAACGCCATCACGGTCACGCGCGCGACGCGGGCCGCCGAGGCGTGCCCGATCGTGCTGCGGCTGCGGGTCACCGCCGAGGGACTGTTCGCCGAGGTGTGGGACGGCTGCGGAGGCACGCCCGAGCCCGCCGACCCCGGTGAGGACGACGAGAGCGGCCGTGGCCTGCGGCTCGTCGGCATGTGCACCGACGAGTGGGGCCACTACCCGGCACCCGGGGGAGGCAAGGTCGTCTTCGGGCGGTGGAGCCTGCCGGTGACCTGGAGGTGCCCGGTTCTCGCGCCACGGTGGCCGCAGGTGCCCTCCCACGCCCGCACGACGCGCGCGTGAGCGGGAACGCCCGCGTGCCGGGCCGGGCACGCGCGAGCCTGGGGACGCGCTTGAGCGTGAGGACGGGCACGTGAGCCGGAACGCCCGCGTGGCGAGCCGGTTGCGGACGAGTCCTGACATGCCGGGAACCGTCGAAGGTGAGGACGTTTTCCCGGCACGCCGGACCGGCGGCACCGGATGGCAGAATGCCGGGATGGATGCGATCTTGCACGCCGCGGGCGAGGTGCTGGGGACCGAACTGTCCGACCCGGTCGACCTCGGGGGCAACACGCGCAGCGCCGTCGTACGCTGCCGCACGGCGTCGGGTGACAGTGTGATCGTCAAAAGGTTCGGCGCGGAGCCCGAGGGGCTGCGCGGCTTCACCGCCGAGGCGGCCGGGCTCTCGATGGGGCTGGGCGGCCCCGGCCTGCTGGGCGTGCACCCCTCGCTCCCCCTGCTGGTGATGGAGGACCTCGGGACCGCGCCGACGCTGGCCGACCTGCTGCTCGGCGACGACCCCCGGGCCGCCCTGGACGGGCTGGCGGCCTGGGCGCGCGGTCTCGGCCGGATGGCCGCCGCGTCGGTGCACCGCCGGGCCGACATGGCCGCGCTCTCGGCCCGCTACGGCAGGGGAGCACCCTCCTGGGAGGAGGAGCCGTGGGCCGTCCGGCGCACGGCCGAGTTCCCCGCGGCGCTCGCCGGGATCGGGATCGACGTGCCGCACGAGCTGGCCGGGGAGCTGGCACGGATCGCGGTGACCGGCGCGGACGACCACCTCGCCTTCACCCCCGGCGACACCTGCCCCGACAACAACCTGATCACCCCCGGCGGCCTGCGGCTGCTCGACTTCGAGGCGGCGTGCTTCCAGCCGGTCTTCCTGACCGCCGCCTACTGCCGGATGCCCTTCTCCAGCTGCTGGTGCGTCTTCTCCCTGCCCCCCGGCGTGGCGGAGGAGATCGAGGAGATCTACCGCGCCGAGGTCGTCCGCGCCTACCCGGAACTGGTCAGGGACGAGCTCTGGCAGGCCGGGACCCGGCGGGCCATCGCGCTCTGGACGGTGCACCTGACCGTCACCCTCATCCCGCGCATGGCGGACGACAAGCCGGTGAACCGCACCCGGCGGTCCCCGACCGTGCGGCAGCTCATGAGGCACCGCTGGGAGATGGCGAGCACCCTGGGGGAGTTCCCGGCCTTCGCCGAGACGATGCGGCGGCTCCTGTCGCGGGTGGCCGGGAGCTGGGACGTCGCCCCCCTGCCGGGCTACCCCGCCTTCGCCGGCCGGACCGGCGGCGCCTCGGAGGGGCAGGCCCCGGAGAGCGACGGGAGCCGGTCGAGCGCGATCCCGAAGTGATCCAGGTAGGCGGCGCGGAGTCCGGCGTCGTCCAGGACGCGTTCGGTGCGCTCGCCGTGCTCGGTGCGGACCAGCCTGCGGCCGCTGATCGTGATCCGGCCCCGCTCCGTGCGCATCGAGCAGACCGGGGACGCGGTGAAGTGCGACCGCGGCGAGGTCTCCTGCCACCAGCACGTCGGGACGAAGTCCGCCAGCTCGTACGGCCGCGCGGTCAGCCGGTAGCCCGGCCCGCCCTCGCGCACGACGTCGAGGTCGCCCCGCTCGCCGTGGTCACCGGGGGCGGGCGCGATCCGGAACACGCCCGCGGCGTCCCGCTGCTCCGCGCGCTCGTCGAGCCGTAGCGGCCCGTCGGCGAAGTCCCCGAAGGCGACGTCCGCGAGCCACGGCTCGTCGAGATCGACGCGGAGCGCCAGGTGGTCGAAGAGCGGCCCCGGCGTGTCGCCGTCCAGGCCCCGGGCGGCCAGCACCGTCACCCGGTAGCCGAGCCCTGTCAGCAACCCGGCGAACAGCCCGTTCAGCTCGTAACAGAAGCCGCCGCGGTTGCGGCCGACGACCTTGTCGAACAGCGCGCCGGGGTCGAGCGTGATCGGCTCACCGAGGTGGATGCTCAGGTTCTCGAACGGCACCGTCCTCAGGTGCGCGAGCTGCAGGGCGCGCAGGCCCTGGACGTCGGGCTCCGCAGGCCGGGGTACGCCCAGTCTCTCCAGGTAACGGGTGATCTGCGACTCGTCCATACGGCAAGCAAACCATGCGCCGCGCGCCCGCGTTCAGCGGACCGGCTCGTGCCACCTCGCGTCGGCTCGCGTCGGCTCGCGTTGGGCTCGTCTCACCTCGCCCCCGCTCCCACCGGCTCACCCCCGCTCACCCTCGCTCACACCGGCTTGCATCGGCTCGCACCGGCGACCGGGTGGAAACGGCGGAGCCCCTCCGCCCGCACGGACGGAGGGGCTCCGGGGCAGGAGATCAGCCCGGGGGGAAGTTGCCGTTCTTGGCGACCGGCAACGCGAGCTGGCTCGCGCCGGACAGGACGGCCTGCTCGATCGGGAGGCCGCCGAGGACGGGGTTGATGTGCCGCAGGGTCAGCGTGATCGTCGGCAGGGTCGTCGGGGTGGCGATGTCGAACTTCTCCAGGTCGATCCAGCGGACGATGTTGAACACCTCGGCCGGGATGTTGTCACCGGCCTTCATCACCGGGACGCACAGCTGGCGGGCGTTGAGGACCTGCGCGCCGTGCGTGGGGATCTTCCCGACCAGGACGGGGTTGAGCTGGCGCAGGCTCACCTGCTGGTTCAGCGGGTTGTTGGGCGTGATGCCGTAGCACTTGAGGTCGATGTGGCGGACGAGCGACAGGATCTCGGCGGGCGGGAGGACGTTGTTCTTGATGACCGGCACGCACAGTTGCTGCGGGGTGTTCAGGGTGACCTGCGTGCGCGGCAGGGTCTGGAACAGTGGGTTGAGGTGGCTGAGCACGAGGCCCGCGTTCACCGTCATACCGGAGACCTTGTAGCAGGACAGGTCGACGTACCTGATGAAGTCGAGCGCGGGCGACGGCGGCACCTGGTTGTTCTTGGCGACCGGGACGCACAGCTGCTCACGCTGGCCGAGGGTGAGGGTCTCGGTCGGCAGGTTGGTGAGCAACGGGTTGATGTGCCGCACGGTGACCGTCGTGGCCGGCGGCTGGTACGGGCTGGTCCTGAAGCACTCGAGGTCGAGGAAGGCGGTCAGGCTCTTCGGCGTCGGGTACGCCGCCGCGCCCGCGGGCGGCACGCAGAGGAACGCCACGGCGAACACCGCGACGACGGCGGACATGACGCGCCGGAACATCGGTTTTCTGTGCCCGTGAATTGTGGTCGGGGCTCGGTCCATTGTCGCTCCACACGCTGGGGGGTGAATGTTCTCAACGCCGAGTGTGTGCCGCCGCGACTGTACTTTCAATATCGCCGGTCATTTTTCATGACATTTTGAATTCGGTTCGACAGGCCGGGAGGTTGTCAACGGGAACAAAAACTATTGCTTCGCCGGGGGCCGGGGAACGATGGTTCCTCCGGTCCCGCCGGCCCGGCGGTGCGGGCCGCCCGGGGCGCGTGCCCGGCCCCGCCGCCCTTGACAGGGACGTTCGCCCAGCTAGCGAGGGCCAACAGGCCCGTCGGCCGCTCCTTCGCGTGGTCGGCGGGTATGGCGGCCCCGAGCCGTCCCGTGACGGGAAAGACCGCCGACCGAAAACGAGGAACACTTACCGAAATGGAGGCCGGGCACCGCGACCGGCCGAAGGAAATGGTGTGGTCACCGAACTTCCGGCGGACACGCGGGCACGGCCCGGCCGTACGCGAAAAGAGGTTTCGGGTGGGATTCCGAAACGCACGGCCCTCTCTCCGAAAATATGGGCACCACGGCGGGCCCTCGGCCGGCGGGCATCGACGATGATGTGATCATGGTGAGGAAATCGACACCCGAACGGTTCTCCTGGGCGGTGGGGACGCTGGACCTCGCGCCCTCCCACCGCGTCCTGGAGATCGGATGCGGTCGCGGCGTCGCGGCCACGCTCGTCCTCGACCGCCTCACGGAGGGATCGCTCACCGCGATCGACCGGTCGGGCACGGCCGTCGAGGCGGCCCGGCGAGGCAACGCCGGCCACGTGTCGGCGGGCCGGGCGAGCTTCCTGGTCACGTCGCTGGAGGAGGCCGGTTTCGCCGACGCCTCCTTCGACAGGATCTTCGCGATCAACGTCAACCTGTTCTGGACGCGCTCCGCGGCACCGGAGCTGGACGCCCTGCACCGCTGGCTCGCCCCGGGAGGCAGCCTTCACCTGTTCTGGGAACCGCCGGCGCCGGAACGGGCGGGCGAGATCGTCGCCACGGTGGCGCCGGCCCTGGAGGAACGCGGCTTCGAGGTCACCACGCTGACCGGCCGGTCCTCCACCGGGGCCGCGCTGGTGTCCGTCACGGGCGGCCCTCGCCGCGAGCGGCCGTGAACGTCAGCCGAGGCGTCTCACCCGACCCGGCCCGCGACGAGGTCCAGCAGCCTGGCGTGCGTCTCACCGTCGGCCGCCACGACCAGCCCGCCCGCGCCGTCGTACAGGGGCCCGCCGTGGAGGTTCGTCATCACGCACCCGGCCGCCCGGCACACCGCGAGCCCGCTCGCGAAGTGCACGTTGTCCCACATCGGCCCGTCGGTGACGAACGCGGCCCGCCGGCCGGCGGCGACCCAGGCCACCGCCAGGGTGGTGGAGACCACGCGCGGGCTGAAGCGCTCGGTGAAGGCGGGGTCGGCGAGCAGCCGGGACGCCTGGAAGCCCGGCGCGTTCGGGAACGGCGGATCGAGGTTGAAGTCCACCAGCCGCGATTCGGGCGACGGCGTGAGGGGCTCGTCCACGCCGTCGCGGCGCAGGTGGGCGCGGTCGCCGTCCGTCCAGAACACCTCCCCGCTGAACGGGTCGGCCGAGGCCCCCACCGTGAGGTCCCGGCCCACGCGCAGGGCGACGTTCACCGAGACCAGCGGGGTGCGCGCGGCGTAGTTCAGCGTGCCGCACAGGGGGTCGACCAGCCACATGCGCTCCGCGTCGGCCGGGCCGGTACGCCCGCTCTCCTCGCCCGTCATGGCGTCGTCCGGCCGGGCGTCGTGGATGACGCCGAGAATGGCCTTCTCCGACGCGAGGTCGGCGGCCGTGGCGAAGTCCTTCGCGGACTTGTCGAAGCGCTCCAGCGACGTGCCGTACATGCTCCTGACGACGTCGGCCCCCGACCGCGCCGCCGCGAGAACCAGTTCCGTGTCCGTGATCGTCATGGGGACAGGATAGGCGCGGCCCACGCGCGAAGGGTTTCGCGGTCCGAGGCCGTCCCCCGGGCAGGCGGCGCGAAGGGCACGGCCCGTCGTTGCGGGGCCGCCGCGCGTACCGATCGGGAACCACGCCGGGAACTCGACCATGGTCGAGGTCACACCGAGGCCGTACGCCCGGACTCGCGACCGGACCCGGTGCGGCGCGCTCCGCTCGGCCGGTGATCACATTCCGGTTTCGGCCGTGAACTTTCCTCCGGTCGTTGGCGTCATAAAAGCGATCTCATCGACTTTTTCAGGAACGGGGCAATGGCATGCAGGTGATCCGACCGACGGTGGCGGCTCTGGCCGTGAGTGCGGCATTGGTGATCGCGATCCCGACGGGAGCCGTCGCCGCCGCACAGACCCCCGCGGCGGCGACCGCGACCACGGCCGCGCCGGGCACCTTCGGCCCGTACGGCTACGGCGGCGTCAGGCTGGGCATGACCGCCACGCGGGCCAAGGCCACCGGCAAGATCGTGCTCAAGGAGCGCGGTTACTGCTCGACCTGGACCTACAAGGCCCACCGGGGCGCCCGCGACGCGGGAGGGATCTTCATCTCCAAGAAGCGCGGCGTCGCGGTCATCTTCGCGTCGGCCGGGGTGCGCACTCCCAGGGGTATCGGCCTGGGCTCCACCCTGCGCCAGATCAAGAAGGCATACCCGGCGGTCAAGGAGAGGGAGAGCGGCTACTACGCCACCGTGCCGGGCAACCCCAAGGCGTACTACTACTTCGGCGTCAACCAGCGGAACAGGCTCCAGGAGTTCGGCCTCGGGCTCAAGACCCAGGACTGCGTGAGCTGACCTGCCGCCAGGCCCGCCGCCCCGCCCGCTCTGTTTGCCCTGTCCGCCCCGTTCGTCCAGGAAGGTCACCGAAATGCGTCGGCGCTCACCGAGCGTTGCCTCCGGGTGAACCGGTCGACGTCCAGGCGTACGCCGGTCATCGCCTCCATGGTCGCCAACGAGGTCTCCCACCGGTGGTAAGGGGCGGAGGGGCTCACACCGACCTGGTCGTCGGCCCTCTTCCACCCGGCGAGATCGCGCAAGGCCCTCAGGTGGGAATCCAGCGCACGAGGGTCCCGGCCCCTGCACTCCGAAGGCTCGGGATGAAGGACGTCCAACTCGGTGACCAGTCGCCCGTCGGCGGCGTAGGACAGGTTGTTCAGGGAGTTGGCCAGCCACCAGAAGCACCACACCTGCGCGTTCTCGCTCAGGCGCGCCCAGACGTCGGGATCCACGATGGAGGCGTTGCGCGACAGCACGATCACCCCGTGGTCGCTCTGCTCCAGCACGGCATGGCCCTCCTCCAGCTCCGGCACGGTGCGGGGAACCGCCGCGCCGGGGTCGGCTCCCAGCCGTCGGGCCACGTCGGCGACCGTGAGGGGTTCCCCGCGTCCTCGCACGACCATCCAGAACAGCGCGTCGCCGATGTGGGGATCCACCCGATGCAGGTCCGCCAGCATTTGTACGTAGTGATCGACCGTCTCGGGCGTGACCGGGCTCATGGGCTTCCTCCTCGGCAGGTGAGAATGACAGGTTAGCCACCGATCATGACGTTTTCCGGCCACGAGGAGAAGCCCGGTCCGGCGGCCGATCGCCGCGGATCACCGGCTGTGGCATCGCCCCCGGACGAGGTCCTGACGCTGCCCGACGGAACGAGCGGGCCTCCCTGTCCGCGCGGGTTCCGGGGCTATGGTGCCTCGTACTCGATTTGATCTAGATCGCAGGAGTGTGCGGCCGTGAACGTCAGGGAACCCGACTGGTCGTACGTGGGCCGGTCCCTCGTCAAGGTCCTGGCCGTCAGCGCGGCGCTGTTCATGGCCCTGAACATGGCCGAGGGGTTCCTGCGGACGCAGGTCGACCTCGGTCAGTGGAGGGCGGCCGAGGTACGCGCCACGGCCGATCGTATCGCGAACCCGGAAAAGCGCCTGCGCGCATGGCCGGACAGCTCCCGCCTCACCGATGCGATCTCGTCGGTGGAATGGGCTTCTCGCATCGACGCGAAACCGACGGAGTATGACCAGGAGGTCACGGAGGAGGCTCGGAAGACCAGGGAGGAGGCCCGGAAGACCATCGACAAACTCCCCGGACGCTCGATGCCCTCGCTGTCGTGGAATTCACGCGTGCGATGACCACCGAGCGGCTCATCGCCCTCCAACGGCGCCACAAACTCTGCGGAGGGGCGGATGTTTCCTACATCTACTTCCCGGGCTATGACGATGATTCCAACAGCTACGACAACTCCCACAACGACCCCCCGATGAGCGAGGTCGTCTGGAACCGTGACATGTCCGAGGAGCACACTGAAGTGATCTCAGCGACTTTCATGTCAGGTAGCCGTGTTCGAAATGGGTGAGAACGAGTGCGGCTTTGATGATGTCGCCGGTTCTGCTGGGGCTGGCGGTGATGCGTTGTAGGGTGCGCCAGCGTTGAGTGAGCAGGGCGAAGCCGCGTTCTCCCAGGCAGCGCAGGGCGCGCAGGAGCGCGTTGCGGGTGCGGGTGTTGAGGTCGAGTGGTCGGCCGCCGGCGGGTTGTTTGACCGGGGTGAGGATGCCTATGCCGGCACCGTCGTAGCCGGAGTCGGCCAGGGTGGGCAGGCCGTCGGCGGCGGCTTTGTACAGCGCGCCCAGGACGTGTGCGCGGGCGGCGGTCAGGTCGTGCACCGATCCGGGCTCGACGGCCGATACCCACAGTGGCAGGCCGCAGGGCGCGGACAGCGCCTGGATGTTACCGCCGTGGTGGCGGGCCTTTCCGGAGTACCACAGGTCGATGAGATCGCCTTTGGCGCTGGTGGTCTGTGCGGCGCAGCGGTCGGTGGCGATGAGGGTGCCGTCCAAGATCAGATGGGTGAGGCCCTCATCGACGGCGCGTTGCAAGGCGTGATGCAGGTCGGGTGACTGGGCGGCAAGGACGTCGATGACCTCGTCGATGTAGCGGTAGGCGGTCGCGCGGGAGATGCCGTGGCCACGGCCGAGGGCGCCGCGGTCGGTGCGGTCGCGAAACCAGCGCAACCCCATCACCGCCTGTTCGAAACAGGTCAGCGCCCGGGAACCCGAGCGGGTGCCCAGTCGGCGGCGCTCGGCCGACAACAGCAGGGAGAGGTGGCAAACCAGCTCGCGGGAGACGTCGAGCGTGGCACGATAGGTGATCACGTGGGGCTTTCTGGATCGAAGAAGACTTGTGGTGAGACCTCTTCTACCGAAAGCTCCACGTCTATTTCAGGGGCATCGCGATCCATCCCGATTCATGTCTGCCGACGCCGCTTTGAAGGCATCGAATCGCAAACACCCTTATTGATCTTGCTGAGATCACCTCAATAATTCGGATATAGCGTATTTGGTCGCGTATCCGGCTTCTCGGGTTGATATGTCCAGTACGGTGCTCGGAAAGATTCGTCGGATTCGCAGGGGTCAATGGCGTGGAGTGAGAAGTCCAGTACCCGACCAGAAGGGGGTCAGGCTTCGAGGCCCGTGAGGGAGACGGGCCTCTTCCCTCCGTGCGAGTTATGCGAGGCGGCCGAAGATGTGGTTGGCCGGGGAGCCGGGATCGTCTCCGTAGAAGAACTCGGACACCGCCCTGTGATACTCGGCTCTCGACAGGGCGCCGGAGGTGTCGAGGTCGAGCGCGTTGAACACCTCGGCGCACTCCTCGTCGGCGGCCCGCCCCGTGCTTCCGAAGATGTGCGTGAACTCGGCGAGGCTGATCGTGCCGTTGCCGTTGCCGTCGGCCAGGTCGAAGAAGTGGTCGGCGATCGGGGCGAGCTCCCCGGAATAGCGGGCGCGATCGTCGAAGGCGTCGGCGAATGCCCGCGTCATCTCCTCCGAGGTCACCCTGTCGTCGTTGTCGGTGTCGGCGGGGGTGATCACGGACTCCCAGAACCGGTCCATGGTCTCGTACATCTGTCGTGCTTCGGGGGAGTCGGGCGGAATGTCCCTGGCCTGGACGTAGCGTTCGCCCATCGTGACGACGTCCTGACGCGTTATCGCATCGTCGTCGTCGACGTCCGCGGCCTGGAACCACCGCTCGTACTTGCGTTTTCGCAGCTCACTCATGGGCTCACGGTAAATCCGCTTCGGTGGTTCTGCCAGAGCCTATTCCATGGTCAAATAAAAACGTCAATAATAAAACGTGTCATAATATCTGAAATTGACTTTGAATTTCAGATCGGCATTTCCCTGCGGCCGGTGGATGATCAATGCCTTCCTCGTCGGCACTCCCGCGGACGCGCCGCGGCCGGCGAGCCGGGAGTTAGGGTTCATGGATGCTGCTGACGATTCTTGGCGGATGCGGTGCGTGGCCGGGGGCCGGACAGGCCTGCAGCGGTTATCTCGTGGAGCACGACGGGTTCAGGTTGCTCGTCGACCCCGGGTACGCGACGGTGCCGCGGCTGCTGGAGCGGGTCGCCGCCGTCCAGGTCGACGCGGTGTTCGTCAGTCACGGACATCCCGATCACTGCGCCGATCTGAACCCGCTGCTGCGGGCGCGCGCGTTCCGTGACGATCCGCCGGCCCCCCTGCCGGTGTACGCGCTGCCCGGCGCCCTGGACGCGGTGCTCGCGCTGGACCGCCCGGGAATGCTGGCCGATGCCCATGTCCTGCGCGAGTTCGCCGCCGGGGACCGGATCGACATCGGCCCGTTCCGTGCGTTGACCCGTCTGCTGCCGCACTCGGTGCCCAACGCCGGTGTACGGCTGACGGCGGGCGGGCGGGTGCTCGCGTACACCGGCGACGCCTGCCCGAGCCCCGAGGGGGTGGAGCTGGCGCGCGGCGCCGACCTGTTCCTGGCCGAGGCCACCTATGCGGACCGGGTCCCGGAGGCTTCGCGGCGCAGCCTGTCGAGCGCCCGCCAGGCGGGCCGTCAGGCCAAGGAGGCCGACGTCCGGCACCTGTTGCTGACGCACCTGCAGCCGGGTACGGACGCCACGGCCGCGCGAGCCGCCGCAGGGGCCGAATACGACGGCGAGATCGGCATCGCCGTTTCCGGTCTCGTCATCGACCTTTCCTGAACAAGGCCCCCTCGGGCCTCGAACGCCTCGCGTGGTTCTCTTCCTTTCCTGTCACAGCACCGGAAGGAAGGCGAATCGCTGGGCGAACGCGGACATCTCCTCGCGTTGCCGGTCGGGTTCGGTGGCGCCGGCGCTCACGATGATGCGCGTCACCCCCTGCGCGGCCAGCGCCTCGACCTGGTCGGGGGTCATGTCGATCGATCCCGATCGCGTGTACTCCAGCGCGTCCGGGTCGCGACCGGCCTCGGCGGCGGCCGACCGGGCGATGTCCAGCTGGAGGGCGCGTTCGTCCGGGCCGAGCGCGCCGCCGGGGAAGTAGCCGTCACCGCGCCGTCCGGCACGGCGTGCGGCGGCCCGGCTCGATCCGCCGACGTGGATCGGCAGCCGTACGGTCCCGTGGGGCTTGGGGAACTGGCACAGGCCCTCGAAGGCGAAGAAACGCCCGTCGAAGTCGACGCCGTCCTGGCCGCCGGACCACAGCAGCCGCATCACGTCGATCGCCTCGTCGGCGCGACGGCCACGGGTGGCGAAGTCGACCCCCATCGCCCGCGCCTCGCCGGGCAGGGAGCCGAGTCCCACGGTCAGCAACCGCATCCGCCCCCCGGACAGGACGTCGACGGTCGCCAGGCGCTTGGCGAGGACGACCGGGTGGTGGTACGGCAGCAGCAGCACGCCCGTCCCGAGGAGGATGCGCCGCGTGGCCGCGGCGACGAAGCTCAGGCAGTCGAGCGGATCGAGGTACGGCAGCGTCGGCGGGAGCTCGAACGCGCCGATCGTTGCGCCGGGATACAGCGCGATGTGCTCGGGCACGTACAGCGACTCGAAGCCGCAGTCCTCGGCGTGCCGGGCGTAGGCCACGATCCCGTCGGGGTCGATGCCGTGGAAGGGCGTGCTGTAGCTGATTCCGAACTTCACCGTCACTCCTCGGGTCGGACGACGCGGCGAACGGCCGGTCGCCGGCCCTCACAGGCGATGTCGAGGGGATGCCGTGGCCCTGCCGTCCGTCGGTGATCCTCACCGGCCGGTCGTCGTCGGGGCCACGTTAGAACCCTGTCACCGGCGTCAAGGCAACCCCGTTCAGGGCCTTCGGGTGGATTCGCGCCTGACGAGGCTCCAGGCGACCTCGGTGTCACGGTCGCCGGGGGCGAGGACGCCGAGTGCGGTACGGGCGCAGCGGGCGCCCTGGTCGCGCAGGGACTGGGCGACCGTGGTGAGCCCGGCGGGTGCGGCGGCGGCGGAGTCGTCCCAGCCGCAGAGGGTGAGGTCGCCGGGGACGGTCAGGCCCAGGCGGGCGGCGGCACGCAGGACGCCGAGGGCCAGCTCGTCGCCCATCGCGGCGACGGCGTCGCAGGCGTGGGGGCCGGTAAGGAGTCCGGCCGCGAGGGCCTCCGCCTCGGACGCGCTGTTGGTGGAGCAGACGGCCACGCGGACCGCCGCCCAGTCGCCGCCGGTCTCGCTCCAGGCGTCGCGGTAGCCGCGCAGGCGCTGGCGGGTGACCCGGAAGGTCGAGGCGTCCGGGTCGATCCCCGCAGGTGCGGAGCCGGTTCCGGAGGGTGTGGCGCCACCGGGGGTGGTATCGCCCGAGAAGGAGGTGGGAGAGGCCGGGGAGGGCGCGGAGGGGAAGTCCGAGGACGCCGAGGAGGCGCCGAAGGCGATCCGGGAGACGCGGGCGCGGTCGAGCGGGAAGCTCAGCACCCCCGGGCGCCGGGCCCCCGCGAAGACCTCGCGGCCGACGGCGGTGGCGGCGGCCCGGTCGTCGGCGGCGACGAAGGAGAGGCCCTCGCGGCGCGGCCCACCGTGGATCACGGCGGGCAGGCCGGTGGCGACGATGGCGTCGACGACCGGATCGTCGTCGGCGGTCGTCCAGACCACGAAGGCGTCGACGGCGGCCTCGGTGACCCGGTCGACGTCGGCGGGGCCGCCGGTGACGGGGACGAGCGTGAGCGCCATGCCGTGATCGGCGCAGACCTGGGCGACACCGGACATGAAACGGGCGGCCTGCGGGTCGTCGAAGGCGTAGGTGAGGTGCTCGCCGAGCACGACGCCCAGGTTGCCGGTACGCCCGCTGCGCAGCGAGCGGGCGCCGGGGTGCGGCCCGGGGTAGCCGAGACGTTCGGCGGCCTCCTTGACCCTGGCCCGCGCCTCGTCGGAGACCCGGCCGGGCTTGCCGTAGGCGTACGAGACGGTCATCACGGACACCCCGGCCGCGCGGGCGACCTCCGCCATGGTCACCCGGCGCCGGGCCGCCCGTCCGCTCATGGGCAGAGGATAGCTGTGTATCGATACACAGCGATTGTGTGTATCGTTACACATATGGCAGGGAGACAGTCGGGAATCCGGGCGCGGACGGCCTATGCGGGCTTCGGTGCGTTCGGTGCGTTCTGGGGGGTGTGGGGCGCGTCGGTGCCCGCGATCCGCGACCAGGCCGGGCTGACCGACGGGCAACTGGGCACGGCCCTGCTCTTCGTCGGCGCGGGGGCGCTGCCCGCGATGCTCCTCACCGGCAGGGCGGTCGACCGCCGGGGGCTCCGGGTGGCGGCCCTCCTGCTGGTGGGGCTCGGCACGGCCGGGACGCTGGTGGCCGTGGCGAGCCGCGACGTCTGGAGCCTGTCGGCGGGCCTGGCGCTGCTGGGTGCCGCCTCGGGGGCGGCCGACGTCGCGATCAACGCGGCCGCGGGCGCGGCCGAGCGCGGGTCCGGCAGGCCGGTCATCACCCGCGCGCACGGCACCTTCTCCACGATGGTGGTGGCCGGAAGCCTCGCCACCGGGCTGTCGTCCGCTCTCGGACTGCCGGTCGTCGTGCCGTTCATGCTGGTCGCGGGGGCGGCGATCGGCGCCGCGCTGAGCATCGAGGCCGACGGGCGGGCCGTCACGGCCGATGCGCGGACCGTCGCGGCCGACGCGCGAGCCACAGGGGCGGGTGTCGCGGCCGATGCGCGGGCCGATCCGGACGCGGCGGGGGCCGCCCGGACCGGCCGAGACGCCCGAACCTGCCGGGACCCCCAGTTCGACCGGGACCCTAAGGCCGACCGGGCCGACCGGGCCGCCGAGGGCGACATGGGCGTCCAGGGCGGCAGGCGGCAGGGCTACCCGGTGCGTCTGTTCCCCCTGCTCGTGATCGGCGGCCTGGGCGCGCTGGCCTTCGCCACGGAGAACGCCCACCAGAGCTGGGGAGCGGTCTACCTGTCGGACGTGGCCGGAGCGGGTCCCGCGCTCGCCTCGGCGGGTCCCGCCGTCTTCGCGGCCGTCGTCGCGCTCACCCGCTTCTGCGCCGGGGCTATCGGCTCCCGTCACGCCGCGACGGTGCTCGTCTGCGGCTCCGTGACGGCCGCCGCCGGGACGATGCTGGTGTCCGTCGCGACGACCGTCCAGGTGGTCCTTCCGGGGTTGGCCCTGGCCGCCGCCGGTACGGCGGTGCTCTTCCCCACGCTGATGGGCGTCGTCGCGGCGCACGTGGGCGAGGCGGCGAGGGGAAGGGCGACGTCCGTTGTGACGACGGTCGCCTACCTGGGGTTCCTCGCCGGACCCGTCTACGTCGGGCACTGGGCCGGGGTGACGGGCCTGCCGGGGGCGATGACGGCCGTGGCCGCCCTGGCCGCCGTCCTCGCGGTCCTGGCCTGGCCTCTCCTGCGGTCCGCCGTCGGCACCGGCTCGCCGTGGGACGCGCCCCCGGGCAGGCCCGGCCGTGCTGGAGGCGAACGCGACCCTGCCGGGAGCGAACCCGGCCGCCCCGAGGGTGATTCCGGCCATGCCGGGAACCTCCGGCAGCGGTGTGATCCCGGCCGCACGCCCGCCCCTCGAATATGACGTAAGGGACGTCATGGCATAAGCTGACCGGCTGGTGCGTTCGAGACGAGCGCATGCCATGACCGCTCGGCGGCCGCGACACGCGGTATCACCCCGGTCGAAGCCCGCCACCCCAGGCGGGCCCCGAACCGGGCGGAACCTCCGTCTGGATGATGGACGGAGATCCGTTGACGTCGTACCTCGCCGTGCTCAGGTCGCCCGGAGCCTGGCGCTTCCTCGTTCCCGCGTTCGTCGCGCGCCTGCCGAACGCGATGCTCCAGCTCGGCGTGCTGCTGCTCGTGCACTGGTCCACCGGTTCGTACGGCGCGGCCGGTGTCGCCTCGGCGGCCGCGGCGGTGGCGTCCGCGCTGATCGGCCCGCGTACCGGACGTCTCGCCGACCGGTACGGCCAGGCCAGGGTGCTCCTTCCGCAGGTCGCCGTGCACGCCGCCGCGCTGGGCGCCCTGCTGGTCCTCGCCTCGGCGCACGCGCCGGCGGTCTGGCTGGTGCTCGCCTCGGCGCTGACCGGTGCCGCGGTGCCGCAGATCGGCTCGATGGTCCGCGCCCGCTGGGCGTACGTGCTCGGCGGGTCGGGCAGGCTCGGTACGGCCTTCGCCCTGGAGTCGATCACCGACGAGCTGACCTTCACCCTCGCGCCGGTGCTGCTGGTGGCCGTCTCGACCGGGTTCTCACCGGTGTGGGCGCTGCTGGTGGCCCTGGTCATGGTCGTGGCCGGGACGCTCGCGTTCGCCGGGGTCCGCAGGGGTGCTCCCGAGCCGATCCCGGTCCGGGTCCGTTCCGGGCGCGGCGTGCTGCGGCTGCGCGGCGTGGCCGTGCTCGCGGGGGCGTTCGTCGCCCTGGGCACCGTCTTCGGCAGCCTCCAGGTCGGCATCACCTCCTCCACCGCGGCCCTGGGGCAGGCCGCCGCGGCGGGGCCGATCTACGCGAGCTTCTCCGGCGCGAGCTTCGTCGGGGGCATCCTCTACGGCGTCGTCCGCTGGAGGGTCGGCGCCCCGGTCAGGCTGGCCGTCACGCTGGGACTGCTGTCGGCGGCCACCGTCGCCCTGGTGTTCGCCGGGTCCCTCCCGCTGCTGTACGGCGGGGCCGCCCTGGCGGGGTTCGTCATCGCCCCCGCCGTCATCACCGGGTACACCCTCGTCGAGGGGCTCGTCCCGGCCGAGGTCAGGACCGAGGCCTTCACCTGGCTCAGCGGCGCCATCGGGCTGGGCATCGCCGCGGGGGCGACCGTCGCGGGCCGGCTCGTGGACGTCTCCGGACCCGCCCTCGCCTTCCTCGTCCCGCCGGTCACGACCGGCCTGGCCGCGCTGCTCGTGCTGGCCCTCCTGCGCAGCCTTCGCCCGGAGGCGGAGCGCGAGCCGGTCCGGGAGCTGATCGCCGCCTGAGGGGCGGGCGATCGAGTTCGAGGTCTGAGTGGCGGGGAATCGAGCTCGGGGCCTGAAGGACGGAAAATCCCGTGGATCCCGCCGTCCGCCGGGGACCGCTCACGGGTCCCCGGCAGGACGGGATCAGGCGTTGGCGGCCTGGCGGGCGCGGCGGGCCTCGCGGCGCTCGACGTAGCGGGAGGCGGTGACGTCCAGGCGCTCCAGGAACTCGGCGAGCTCCTCGCGGGCCTTCTCACCCTCCGGGCCGAGGTTCGTGAGGTTGAACACGTCCCACTGCCGCAGGACCGGCTGGAGCACGTCGTCCAGGTGCAGGCGCAGGTCGTAGATCCCGGCGTTGGCGATGATCATGGCCTTGCGGGTGAAGCCCTCGATGCCGGTGCCGGGCATCTGGAACGTGGTGACGACGTCGGTCACGGCGCGCATGGTCTGGTCGGGGGCGAGCGTGAAGGCCGAGCTGAGCAGGTTGCGGTAGAAGAGCATGTGCAGGTTCTCGTCGGCCGCGATGCGGGCGAGCAGCCGCTCGCAGTCCGGGTCCTGGGAGGCCATGCCGGTGTTGCGGTGCGAGATGCGGGTGGCGAGCTCCTGGAAGGAGACGTAGGCCACCGAGGCGAGGACGCCCTCGTAGGAGTTGGTGAAGCCCTCGCCCATGTGCACCATCCGGGCACGCTCCAGCGCGACCGGGTCGACCGCGCGGGTGACCGTCAGGTAGTCGCGGATGGCGGTGGCGTGACGGCCCTCCTCGGCGGTCCAGCGGTGCACCCAGGTGCCCCACGCGGCGTCGCGGCCCAGCGTGGTGGCGATCTCGTGGTGGTAGCTGGGGAGGTTGTCCTCGGTCAGCAGGTTGACGATGAGGGAGATGCGCGCGTCCTCGGGGATGCGGCTGTCGCCCTCGGCCCAGGCCTCGCCGCCGAAGACGCCGTCGAAGTCACGCCCCTGCGACCAGGGCACGTACTCGTGGGGGAACCACTCCTTGGCCATCCTGTGGTGCCGATCCAGCTCCCCGGCGACGACGGGTTCAAGCTCGAGCAGCAGCTCGGTCTCACTGAACGTTCGCATCAGGCTTCTCCCTCAGAGACTACGCAACCGTAACCTACGTTAGCGTAGGTAGACCCGGCGCGCGTACGTGCGACATATCACCTTTGGAAGCCTATGGGCGATTGGTGAGCCCGTGAGCGAGGCGACCGGTCACGCCGGGCGGTTCACCGCTCCCTGCCCCGGTGGATCGCCTCGAACCTCGGTCGCACATCCGCGGGGCCCGGGCGGAACCGAGCCCATCGTTTCACCCCCTGGCCGATCGTCGTGAACGTCGATCGCGCGGGAGCGCTCGGGAGGCGACGGGCTCACCACTCCAGCCCCTGGTAGATCGCCTCGAACCTGGCCAGGGAGACCTGGTCGTCGTGGGTCACCGCGATGGCCCGGCTCTCCGCGCCCATCGCGGCGCGCGTCCCGGGGCAGGCGAGCAGGCCGCCCAGATGCCACGCCAGCTCCGCCACGTCGCCCGGCCGGAAGAGCCGGCCGTTGCGGCCCGGCCGTACCAGGTGGGGCAGGGCCATGGCGTCCGCGGCGACGACCGGCAGGCCGGTGGCCATGGCCTCCAGCGTGGCGATGCTCTGCAGCTCCGCGACGCCCGGCATGGCGAAGACGTCGGCGGCCCCGTACAGCCCGGGGAGCGTCTCGTCGGGCACGAAGCCCGGGAGGACGACCCGGTCGCCGACCCCGATCCGGCCGGCCAGCCTGGCCAGTGCCTCCCGCTGCCCGCCCATGCCCGCGAGCACGACCTGCGCGTCGGTGTGGTTCAGCACGCGCGGCAGGGCGCGGACGAGCTCGTCCAGCCGCTTCTCCTCGTCCAGCCTGCCGACGAACAGGATCGTGTCCCGGTCGGGCAGCCCGAAGGCCCGCCGCGCCCGCGCCCGCGCGCCCGGTTCCGCGCGAGGCCGGAACCGCGTCAGGTCGATGCCGCAGGAGACGGCCTCCACCGGCAGGCCGAAGCCCTTGCCGACGAGCAGGCCCGCCGCGATCCCGGTCGGCGTGGTGACGTGGTCGGCCCGGGAGAAGACGCGGTTGAAGTCCCTCCAGGCCAGCGCGCCCGCCCGCTCCCGGAGCGGCTCGGGGACGCGCGCGAACTGGAAGAGGTTGTCCGGCATGAAGTGGTTGGTCGCGACCACGGGGACGCCGCCGCGGCGGGCGGCGGAGATCGCGGCGCGGCCGACGACGAAGTGCCCCTGCACGTGCACGACGTCGGGGGAGATCTCGCCGATCAGCCGGTCCAGCCGGGTGGGCACCGAGATCCGCATGGTCGGGTGGACGAGCACCGATGCCGAGCGCAGCCGGTGCACGGTCACCCCCTCCACCCGCTCGGTCCTGGCCGGTCCGTCGTCCGAGGCGCACACCACGTGCACCTCGTTGCCGCGCCCGGCCAGGCCCCGGGCCAGCCGGTGGGTGAAGTAGGCGGCGCCGTTCACGTCCGGCGGGTAGGTGTCCGTCCCGATCAGGACCCGGCGGGGCCGGGTGGCGACGAGGGGCGGCGCCGGCGCGGGGACGAGGGTGGAGACGGGGGCGGGAGGTGACATGACCATCGGTGCTCCGTTCATCGTGCCGTCGCCTCGTGCGACGGGGACATCGGGGTGGTACGGGCCAGCGCGGCGGTGCCGGCGGCGACGAGCGCCGCGGCGACCAGCGCGGTGATCATGCTCGCCGGGCCCGTCGGCAGCGGTTCGCCGAGCAGCAGCGCGCCGAAGGCGACGGCCGTGAGCGGGTCGGCCACCTGGAGCGCCGCGAAGGCGACGCCGAAGTGGCCGACGGCGTAGGCGCGCTGGAGCAGGGCCAGCGCGATGAGGGCGGGCATCGGGACGGCGAGCAGGAACCAGAACTCCCACTCGCCGTCGACCAGGACGCGGGTGAGCGTCGCGGTCGCCCCGTAGAGCACGCCCGCGCCCGTCGCGAGCAGGCAGGCCCGCGCGGCGGGTGAGGCGCGCCGGGCGGTGAGGCACAGGGCCAGGGCGACGGCCGCCGCCGCCGCGAGCAGCACCACCGCCTCGGCGGTCGTCAGCCGCGGCTCGCCGGCGTGGACGGGCACGACCAGCACCAGGCCGACCAGGCCGGTGGCGATCACGGCGGCGGAGACCAGCTCGCCCCTGGCCGGTCTGCGACGCCGCAGGGCGGCGGCGCACGGCAGGGCGAACAGCAGGCTGGCCACCCCCATCGGCTGGACCAGGGTGAGCGGGCCGTACTTCAACGCGACGATGTGCAGGGCGGTGCCGGCCACGATGGCCAGGCCGCCCAGCAGCCAGCGGGGACGCCTGATCAGCCGCGCGAGCACGGCCGGCGAGACGCGCGCGGCCTCGAACTGCTGCAGGGCGGCGCCGAGGGCGAAGAACAGCGACCCCAGCAACGCCAGGCCTGCCGCCGGCACGGACATGCGCACTCCTCACAGACAGATGAAGACATGGCGAAATGGCCGGACCGCCTCGTGGAGGCGTCCGGTGGAGGTCGTGCGGTGAACACTGGAAGCGTGCCCCGGCGGCGCGCACGGGAGCCATAGGGGATCACCCTGACTTCCGTGGGGATTCCCCGAGTTTCGCGTCGGGGGCTGTTGACCCGCCCGCTCCTCCCGCCGTAGTTTCGCGGAATGGATCTCGTGGGCGCCTGGCGCCTGGTCGAGTGGCGAATCGGGGCACCCGGGAGCGGGGTCTCGCACCCCTTCGGCAGGGACGCGGTGGGCCTGCTCTGCTACACCCCCGACGGATACATGAGCATGACCGTCTCACGGGCCGGACACGCCCCGTCGCCCGCCGGGAGCCCGTGGGGCGCGTCCCCGGAGCCACTCACGGAACCGTCGGCGGAGGCGTCCGCCTCGTTCCTCTCCTACGCGGGCCGGTACGAGATCCGCGAGGGCCAGATCGCCCACGACGTCGAGCTGTCGCTCGACCGGTCCGTGGCCGGCGCGGTCCAGGTCCGCGAGCTGAACGTCAACGGCGACCGCCTGGTCCTGGCCACCTCGGAGCGAGGGGACTGGCACACCATGATCTGGAGAAGGTCGTGAGCTCCGGGTACGCGGTCGTGGCACCACCCGAGGCGTGACCGGGCGTGCCGCGGACGGCACGCGGGGCGCTCAGCGGGGGAGGTGGGCGGTCACGGCCCTCTCCGGTTCCGCCACGACGCGGCGGCGCCGCAGGTGGCGGACGACCTCGACGACGAGGGTGATCGTCACGGCGATGCCCAGGCCGAGCAGGAGACCCTTGATCGGGTCGTTCTCGAACGCGGCGCCGCCCACGTAGCCGATGAACCCGGAGTAGACCGCCCACGACAGCACCGCCACCGCGTCGAAGAAGGCGAAGGAACGCCGGGGGTAGGCGACCGCGCCCATGGTCAGGGTGCAGGCGGTCCGCCCGCCGGGGATGTAGCGGGCCACCACCAGGACCAGCCCGCCCCGCTCGGCGAGCGCCTTCTCCGCCCAGGCGAACGCCTTACGACTGCGCCTGCCGTTGCGCAGCCGGTCGCCCGCGCCACGTCCGACGAGGTACGAGACATGGTCGCCGACGAAGGCCCCCAGCGCGGAGACCGCGATCACCGGGAGCAGGTCGGGCGCGCCGGTGGCGGCGGCGAACACCCCGGCCGTGATGACGGCGGTCTCCGCCGGGACCACGGGGAAGAAGCCGTCGAGCAGCGCCAGGGCGAACAGTGCCAGGTAGATCCAGGGCGACGTCATCACGTCGTGCAGGAGATCGAGGATGGTCTGCGTCACGGGGGGCTCCGGGCTCGGGGGGCAGGGGCGTGATCATGGAGAGAGATCTCTCGTGCACCACGCTCGCCGCCCGCCGATCCGGGCACATCGGGGAGGAACCCCGAGGTTCTCGATCACATCCCTGAGATCACCAGGAGATCCGCGCCCCGCTCGCGGAGGGCCCGCGGATCGTCAGAGGGTCCACGTCCAGCCCTGAAGGCTCGCGGATCACCCAGGGGGGCGCGTCCTGCCAGGAAGGCTCGCGGCCGTCCCGCCTTGATGACGGTTCCCGTCCCGGCGGTCCCCGGACCGCCGGGACGGCGGTGTCAGTTGAGCTGCCAGATGGCGAAGTTCAGCGCCGCCGCGTACGTCACCCAGAGCAGGTAGGGCACCAGGAGCCAGGCGGCCGGGCGGCTGATCCGCCGGAACATCACGATGTTGGCCAGGATCGCGAGCCAGAGGACGACGATCTCCGCGAACGCCAGGCCGTACCGGCCCGCGCCGAAGAAGAGCGGCGTCCAGGCCGCATTGAGGACCAGCTGGACCGCGTACACGCCGAGCGCCGGCGTCAGGCCGCGTGCCGACCAGGCGAGCCAGCCGGACAGGGCGATCATGATGTAGAGGACCGTCCAGGCGGGGCCGAACAGCCACTGCGGCGGCGCCCAGGCCGGCCGCTCCAGCGACAGGTACTCGCCTCCGGCGTTGACGGCCGACAGCGATCCCACCACGGCCACCAGGACGAGAAGCACGACGAAGACCGGAAGTCCGGCCCAGCGTTTCGGGTGTTGATGTGCCATGACCATGCAGACCTTCTGCCCCCTTATCCGCGCCTCTACCGCGCCGGTCTCCGTGGGGGAGTACCTGACCCCGGGACGCCGGACCTGAAGGACGCGGACCGGGAGGACGCGGGCCGCGGGCAGGGAAGATCGTGCGGAGGAGATCAGGCCGACGGGGCGGTGACCGGGTCGTGGTGCAGGCGGCCGAGTACCCGGCGGAAGGCGAGCACCGAGAAGAGCACCGCCAGTCCGCTGATCGCTGCCACCGCCGCGGTGCGGACCAGCAGGTAGGTGCCGATCGAGTTGTGCAGCAGGAGCCAGATGCTCACCGAGGAGTTGGCCAGCAGCACGAAGGCCCACAGCAGGGTGATGCGGGCGAAGAACCGGCGGACCCGCTCGTGCTTCAGCACCGCCGAGGGCAGGTGGATGTAGTCCAGGGTCAGCTTCTGCACGAGCGGCCGGTTGAACCGCACCGAGGCGAGGAAGACCATGCTGATGCAGATGGTGCCCAGCTCCGGCTGGAGGAAGTAGAGCACCGCGCTCCCGGTCCAGAACCCCAGCAGGGCGCGGACGGTGATCGCGATGACGGCGAGGATCATCGTCCCCGGAACGGGGACGCGGCGGATCAGCCGCCAGCCCACCCCCGCGTACACCCAGGTGACCGCCGCGATGAGCGCTCCCTTGAGCCCGAGGACGGCCAGGGCCGCGTAGAAGACGGCGAGGGGGGCGATGACGCCCTCAAGGATCCTCGGCGCCGCCTGCCTGGCCAGCGCGGCGAGGCGGGGAAGGACGACGGGCTGGTGGCTCATGGCGCTCCCCGGGACGGCACGGCGGCGGGCACTGGACGTTCACGACCATCACGGCGTACGACGAGCGTTCCAGGTCCGTCGCGGAAACAGGCGGCGAGGCGTGTGCAGGGACGGGTTCCGTTGTTCATTCGCGACTCACCGTACCTGACGCGCCCCCATCTCCTCCTGAAAATCCTCCAATATCACCCCAAGCAATCTAAGGGGTGTACGGATCATTACGATTCCGGAAGAGAATTGTTTTGTCGATAACAGTTGGAGAACGGACGCTTTCCTCCTTCGGGCGGGTCCATGACGATTGGAACATGCCAGCACTGCGCACGCGCGCGTCCGGCCGTTCCACCGAGGGCGTCGCGAGCGTGGCGGCCCAGCTCATGGGCTGGCCCGACCTCGCGCTGAAGCGCACCCGCAAGGGGCTGAGCTTCCGTGCCCGGGGGCGAGAGATCGTCAGGATGCGGGGGGATCACACCGCGGAGCTGCTCCTGACCACCCCGGTGATCGACCGGTGGGCCCGGGTGCTCACCGACTGCCACCGGATCACCCCCGGGACCGACGCCGGGTGGGTGGCGATGACCATCGAGGGCCGGGCCGACGCCGAGCTCTTCCTCTCGCTGGTCAGCGTCGCGATCAAGTTCAGCGGGGACCGTGACGACCGGTCCCTCAGCCGAGGGGTCCGGTGGCCGGCCTCACTCCGAAGCCGATGAACAGCGCGCCCACGCCCGCGCGCAGCCCGGACGACAACCCGCGGCGGGCCCGGAGGCGCATCGCCAGGAACGTCCCGCCGAAGATCAGGATCGACAGGTAGAGGACGCTGAACACCTGGCAGATCGCGCCCAGGATCAGGAAGGACAGCGCCGGGGCGTGGTAGTCCGGGCTCACGAACTGGATGAAGAACGAGACGAAGAACAGTATCGCCTTGGGATTCATCAGGCTGATCGGCAGGGCCTTGAGGAAGGGGTTCCGTGGGGGGTGTCCCCGATCGGGAGCGGCCTCCCTCGCCGCCCCGGTCTCCGGGACCTTCCCCGCCCCCATGGCTCCCGTGACCTCCGTACCCCGTGCCGGACGGCGAGGCTGAGGACGTACAGGGAGTTCGGGCCGGGTAGCGGCACGATGAGCAAGGCGCCGAGCACGAAGGTCCAGATGTCGACGATGCCGAAGAACACGGTGCCGTTCCAGGGGCGTTGTTAATGGGACGCCACCGTATCGACCGAAGAGTCCCTACCGCTGGCATTAATCCTTTCCATGGCTTTTTGGGCCTTGTGGCATGCCTCTGTCAAGGCTACGATCACGGCAACTCTTAGGAAACTTTCCTAAAAGAAGTGGTGAAGGGAAGTGGCAATGGCCCGACCGCCACCTGCCGGAAAGCCACGAGCTGCGAAAACCCGGTGACGCCAGTCGTCGCCCACAGAAGGTCCGACCGTCCGGACGCCTCACCCCCCAGGTTTCCCGTCCATGGGAGCGATCATGCGGCGCACCTCTTCTTTACCCGTCCTGACATCGGCTGCAAGATCCGGCCGCACGCTGCCCGCGCCACACGCCGCGACAGAGGTGGCGAGACACACCGCGCGACATCTCGCCACAGGCGCCGCGGGACACGCCGCGCCACACCCCGCGACAGGCATCGTGAGACACGCCGCGACCCGTGCCGCGACCCCGTTCGCCTCGCGGTCCGTCGTCGCCGCGCCCGCTCTCCGCCGCGCCGCCCCGGCCGCCGTGCCCATTCCGGCCGCCGTCCCCGTCGTTCCCGCCGTCGTGCCGGACGTTCTCGCCGCGCCCCGCTGATCCACGGCACGGCCCCTCCTCGCGAGGGGCCGGAGCCCACCTCGCCGTACGGCTCGCGTCCACGTCCGCACCCGCGCACCCCCCCGCGTGGCGCGGCCGTACGGTCACCTCCCGCCGAACACATGAACACATGAGGTTCACCGTGAAACCACGCGTCATCGCTCGTTCCCTCGCCGCCCTGGCGGCCCTCCTCCTGGCGATGGTGGTCGCGCCTCCGGCCCAGGCCGCCTCCGCCTCCGCCGTCTTCGTCAAGACCTCCCAGTGGGGTTCGGCGTTCGAGGGCAAGTACACGATCACCAACGGCGGCACCACCACCCTCAACGGCTGGTCGGTCGCCTTCGACCTTCCGTCCGGGGGAGGCGTCAGCTCCTCCTGGGACGCGACGCCGAGCCGCAGCGGGCAGCGCTTCACCTTCACCAACGTCGGCTGGAACGGCACCCTGGCCCCCGGCGCGAGCGTGAGCTTCGGCTTCATCGCGAGCCCCGGCGGCGCCACCCCGTCCGGCTGCACCCTCAACGGCGCGTCCTGCACCGGCACCGGCGCCACCGTTCCCGGCAAGCCGGGCGCGGTGTCGGCGTCGGCCACGGCGAGCAGCGTGGCGTTGTCGTGGGGTGCGTCGTCGGGTTCGGTGACGGGGTACCGGGTGTACGAGGGCTCGTCGGTCCGGGCGACGGTGTCGGGGACGAGCGCGACGGTGTCGGGGCTGGGTTCGTGCGAGGCGCACACCTACACGGTCGCGGCCTACAACTCCGCCGGTGAGGGTGCCAAGAGCGACCCGGTGAGCGTCACCACGACCGGCTGCACCGGCGGTGCCCCCGGCAAGCCCGGCGCGGTGTCGGCGTCGGCCACGGCGAGCAGCGTGGCGTTGTCGTGGGGTGCGTCGTCGGGTTCGGTGACGGGGTAC
>NZ_JBNCLF010000007.1:0-10155 GCF_049844535.1 Streptosporangium sp. DT93 | reverse complement strand
GAGGCGCACACCTACACGGTCGCGGCCTACAACTCCGCCGGTGAGGGTGCCAAGAGCGACCCGGTGAGCGTCACCACCACCGGCTGCACCGGCGGCGGCCCGCTGCCCAAGCACTTCCTGACCGGCTACTGGCACAACTTCGACAACCCGGCCGTCGAGCTGCGCCTCTCGGCCGTGCCCAACGAGTACGACCTGATCGCCGTCTCCTTCGGCGAGGCCACCGCCACGCCCGGCGAGGTCGTCTTCGGCGTGGACCCGGGCCTGTCCGCCTCGCTGGGCGGCTACACCGACGCCCAGTTCAGGGCCGACGTGCAGACCCTGCACGCGCGCGGCAAGAAGGTCATCCTCTCGGTCGGCGGCGAGGCCGGACGCGTCCAGGTGGCGAGCGCCGCCGCGGCGACCACGTTCGCCGACACCGTGTACGCCCTGATGCAGCGGTACGGCTTCGACGGCGTCGACATCGACCTGGAGAACGGGCTCAACGCCACCTACATGGGCCAGGCGCTGCGGCAGCTGCGCGCCAAGGCCGGCGCCGACCTGATCATCACGATGGCGCCGCAGACCATCGACATGCAGTCCACCGGCGCCGAGTACTTCAAGCTGGCGCTGGGCATCAAGGACGTCCTCACCGTCGTCCACACCCAGTTCTACAACTCCGGCTCCATGCTCGGCTGCGACCAGATGGCCGCCTACGCGCAGGGCTCGGTCAACTTCATGACCGCGCTGGCCTGCATCCAGCTGGAGAACGGCCTGCGTCCCGACCAGGTGGCGCTCGGCCTGCCGGCCGGACCCGGCGCCGCGGGCGGCGGGATCGTCTCCCCGGCCCTGGTGAACCAGGCCCTCACCTGCCTGGCCACCCGGACCGGCTGCGGCAGCTTCGTGCCGCCGCGCGCCTACCCCGGCATCCGCGGCGCGATGACCTGGTCCATCAACTGGGACGCCAGCAACGGCTGGAACTTCTCGCGGACCGTCAAGCCCCACCTCGCGACCCTGCCCTGACCCGCCGCCCCACCGACCCGTCGCCCCACCGACCCGTCGCCCCGCCGACCCGCCGACCCGCCGACCCGTCGCCCCGCCAACCCTCTGATCCCCTCGCCCCCTGACCCGGGCCGGTCCTGATCCCGGCCCGGGACCACCCCGGGACCGTCTCGGAACCGCCCCCGGGACCCCTCATCCGGACGCCTCCCACCTCGCACCCCCCCAGCACCTCCCCAACCGAGGAAGAGCCATGAGATTTCGTCGAACGCTGATCGCGGTCATCGCCGCGCTCGGCATGTCCGCCGGCCTGTCAACGGTCGCGAGCCCGGCCTTCGCCGCGTCCCCCACCGCCGTCTTCACCAAGGTCTCCGACTGGGGCAGCGGCTTCGAGGGCAAGTACACGATCACCAACGGCGGCACCACCACCCTCAACGGCTGGTCGGTCGCCTTCGACCTGCCCGCGGGCGCCACCATCGGCTCCTCCTGGGACGCCTCCCTGAGCCGCAGCGGGCAGCGCTTCACCTTCACCAACGTCGGCTGGAACGGCACCCTCGCCCCGGGCGCCACCGCCAGCTTCGGCTTCAACGGCAGCCCCGGCGGCGTCACCCCGTCCAACTGCACCCTCAACGGCGCGTCCTGCGGCGGCGGCAGCGGCCCCGGCACCCCGGGAACGCCCGGCACCCCGTCGGTGACCGGCACCACCAACTCCTCCGTCTCCCTGTCGTGGGGCGCCTCCGGCGGCACCGTCACCGGCTACCGCGTCTACGAGGGAGGCACGCAGCGCGCCCAGGTCAGCGGGACGAGCGCCACCATCGGCTCCCTGGGCACCTGCACCTCGCACACCTACACCGTCAAGGCGTACAACGCCCAGGGCGAGTCGGCCGCCAGCGGCGCGGTGAGTGCCACCACCACCGGCTGCACCAACCCGCAGCCGGGCAAGATGCCCGGAGCGCCCTACCTCTACATGGGCTGGGGCAGCCCGCCCAACCCCGCCACCGTCATGAGCGCGACCGGCGTGAAGTCCTTCACCATGGCATTCATCCTTTCCAGCGGCGGCTGCACCCCGGCCTGGGACGGCAACCGCCCGCTGACCGGCGGCATCGACGCGCAGGCCATCTCGCAGATCAAGGCCGCGGGCGGCAGCGTGCAGATCTCCTTCGGCGGCTGGTCGGGCAACAAGCTCGGCCCGAACTGCGCCACCCCGGCCGCCTTCGCCGGAGCCGTGCAGCAGGTCATCAACGCCGTCGGCCCGGCGGTCGTGGACTTCGACATCGAGAACTCCGACGAGTTCGAGAACTACACCGTCCAGGACCGCATCCTCAACGGCCTGAAGATCGTCAAGCAGAACAACCCGAACGTCAAGATCGCCGTCACCTTCGGGACCGCGACCACCGGCCCGAACACCCACGGCATCCGCCTGATCAACCAGGCCAGGGCCCTGGCCGTGCCGATCGACAACTACACGATCATGCCGTTCGACTTCGGCAGCTCCAACATCTACACCGACACCGTCAACGCCTCCGAGGGCCTGAAGAACGCGCTCAAGGCCGCCAACGGCTGGACCGACGCGCAGGCGTACGCGCGGATGGGCATCTCCGGCATGAACGGCCTGTCCGACCAGCAGGAACTGACCACGGTCGCGGCCTGGACCCAGATCCGCGACTGGGCGAAGTCCAAGGGCCTGACCCGCTTCGCCTACTGGGCGGTCAACCGCGACCGTCCCTGCCCCGGCGGCGGCGTGACCTCCACCTGCAGCGGCATCGCCCAGGCCGACTGGGACTTCACCCGCGTCACCGCCGGCTTCTGACCGCTCCCGGCCGGGTCCCTTCCGGTGCCCGGCCGGACCGCTCTCCGTCCGCTCCCTGTCCCCCCGGCCGGGGACCGGACGGCTCTCACCCGCCCGCGGCCCGCGTCCCCTCGGGGCGCGGGTCGTCCCCCCACCCTCCGAAGAACTCTGCGGGGTACATCCGATGAACCTCAGGAAACTCGCGGCGGCCGTCGTGCTGGCGCTCGGCGGCGCGATGCTCGCCGCGACGCCCGCCCACGCCGCCAACATCGCGGTCAACCCCGGATTCGAGAACGGGCTGGCCGGCTGGACCTGCACGCAGTCCTCGGGAGCCCAGGCGATCACCTCGCCGGTGTACGCCGGAACCCGGGCCCTGCAGGCCACGCCCGCCGGGAACGACACCGCCCGCTGCGGCCAGACGGTCGCCGTCAGGCCGTCCTCGGCGTACACGCTGTCGGCCTGGGTCAGGGGAGGATACGTCTTCCTCGGCGCGACCGGCACCGGAGGGACCGACCCCAGCACGTGGGCGGCGTCCCCGTCCGCCTACACCCGGCTGTCCACCTCGTTCACCACCGGCCCCTCCACCACCTCGGTGACGATCCACGTCAACGGCTGGTACGGCCAGGGCGCCTACCAGGCGGACGACGTCGTGCTGGACGGCGCCCCCGGCCAGGGACAGCCCCCCGCCGCGCCCACCGGCCTCACCGGCACCGGCAACGCCACGACCGCCTCGCTGAGCTGGACGGCCTCCTCGGGGGCGACCGGCTACGCCGTCTACCGCGGCGGCACCAGGGTCGGCACCGCGACCGGGACCACCTTCTCCGAGAACCCCGGCACGGGCACCCACGCCTACCAGGTGAGCGCGACCAACGCGGCGGGCGAGTCGGCCAGGTCCGCCACCGTCTCCGTGACGGTCGGCACCGGCCAGCCGCCGCTGCCCCCCGTACCGTCCGGGCTGACCGCCACGGTCTCCGGCGCCACCGTCTCGCTGCGCTGGAACGCCTCCTCGGGGGCGACCGGCTACGCCCTCTACCGCGGCGGCACCAGGATCGGCACGCCCACCGGCACCTCCTCCTCCGACACCCCCGGCGCGGGCACCCACGCCTACCGGGTCGCCGCCGTCAACGCGGCGGGGGAGTCCGCCCGCTCCGGCGAGGTCTCCGCCACGGTCACCGGCACCCCGCCGGGCGGCCTGCCCAAGCGGGTCATGGTCGGCTACCTGCACGCCTCCTTCGCCAACGGCTCCGGCTACATCCGCATGGCCGACGTTCCCAACGAGTGGGACGTCGTCAACCTGTCCTTCGGCGAGCCCACCTCGGTCACCTCCGGGGACATCCGCTTCACCCGGTGCCCGGTCGCCGAGTGCCCCAACGTCGAGTCCGAGGCCGAGTTCATCGCCGGGATCCGCGCCAAGCAGGCACTGGGCAAGAAGGTACTGATCTCGATCGGCGGCCAGAACGGCCAGGTCCAGCTGAGCACCACGGCCGCGCGCGACGCCTTCGTCCGCTCGGTGGGCGCCATCATCGACACGTACGGCCTGGACGGCCTGGACATCGACTTCGAGGGTCACTCCCTCTACCTCGACGCCGGCGACACCACCCTGTCCGCCCCCACCACCCCGGTCATCGTCAACCTGATCTCCGCCCTGCGGACCCTCAAGGCCAGGTACGGCTCCCGGTTCGTCCTGACCATGGCGCCGGAGACGTTCTTCGTCCAGCTCGGCCACCAGTTCTACGGCCCCGGCCCGAACGGCTCCGCCGACCGGCGCGCCGCCTCCTACCTCCCCGTCATCCACGCCCTGCGCGGCGACCTGACCCTGCTGCACGTGCAGGACTACAACTCCGGCCCGATCGTCGGGCTCGACGGCCAATACCACACCATGGGCACGCACGACTTCCACGTGGCCATGACCGACATGCTGCTCGCGGGCTTCCCGATCGCGGGCAACGCGAACAACGTCTTCCCCGCGCTGCGCCAGGACCAGGTCGCCATCGGCCTGCCCGCCGCCGCGTTCGCGGGCAACGGCTTCACCACGGTCGCCGAGGTCCAGAAGGCCTTCGACTGCCTGGCGAAGGGGACGAACTGCGGCTCGTACCGGCCCAGGGGGGTCTATCCGAACCTCCGCGGCCTGATGTCCTGGTCGATCAACTGGGACAGGTACAACGCCTTCGAGTTCTCCCGCAGCCACCGGGCCTACCTCGACGCCCTGGGCTGACGAGACCCCTCGCCGCCGGAAGAGACGGACTTCCGGCGGCGAGGCCCTTTCCTCGGGACCCGCGTCCCGTGACCCGCGTCCTGTGAGCTGCCACCCGCGTCTCGCCTCCGGCGGTCCGCGTCTCGTCGTTCACGTCCCGCCTGTGACGGCCCGCGGCCCCCTCCCCGTGGCCCAGGGGGTCGCCGCCCCGTGTCCCGGTGCGGTCGCTCTCCGTGACACCCCTGATCCCGAAGGTCGCGAAAGCTGGCAGAGTGGTCTCTTTTCCGGGACCGGGTCGCTGGAAGGTTCCGGTGTCCGGCAGGCTAGGGGCCGTCATGGACTACGCAATTCTCACGGGGCTCGTCCTCGTCACAGGTGTCGTGCTCGCCCTGGTGGCGCAGTGGAAGGGCTGGCGCCCCTCCCTTCTCGTCGTGCTGGCGGTCGGAATCGTCTTCAGGGTGCTCATCATGAGCACCTCGGCGATGGACAGCTGGCAACCGGTCGACTTCATGGAGAGCTTCAAACCCGCCGGAGAGGCGATCCTGAACCGGCAGGATCCCGTCCTGGGCAGCGAGGGCGGCTGGCACTTCCTGCCGACCATCCCCTACGTGTACGGCCTGCTGCTCTGGCTGGGCATCCCGTGGGAGGTGGGCGGGCGGCTGGTCACCGTGGTCGCCGACATCGTGCTGATCCCGCTGGTCGGCAGGCTCGCCGGAGGCCCCGAGGCCTCGCTGCGGGCCTTCCAGTACGCCTGCAACCCACTGGCGATCCTCGTCGCCTCCGTCCACGGGCAGGTCGAGCCGGTCGCCCTGGTCTTCGGGGTCGCCGCGTTCGTGGTCGCCCGCGGCCCCGGCGACCCCAACCGGCCCGGTATGACGACGGACGTGATCGGGCTGGTCCGCCGGAGCGTCGCGTTCCGCGGGCTCGGCGGGGCCGTACGGCACGCCGCGGGCCCGGCGGGTGTGCTCAGGCGGGCGCTCGCCCCGCGTCCCGGCGACCGTCAGGTACTGCGCCGCGCCGTGTTCGGCGGGCTGCTGATGGGACTGGCGCTCTGCGCCAAGAGCTGGCCGATCTGGCTGATCCCCGGCATGCTCCTGCTGCTGCCAACCGTCCGGGCCCGCGTGGTGGCGCTCGTGGCGACGGCCGCCGCGCCGATCTTCTTCCTGCTCACCCTGCCGATCTTCGCCGGTACCTCGCTGAACCAGATCCCCGAGGTCATCAGGGTCATCCAGGACATCCGCCCGATCGTCGGGGAGTGGGGCTACAGCGCCATCCTCGTCGGCGGGGACTGGACCCTGTCCCCGGAGATCGCCACCTTCGGCACCCGCCTGATCTACGTCACCCTGCTGCTCACGGCCCTGCTGTGGCGCCGCGCCGACCCGGTCGACCTCACCACCGCGCTCCTGCTGGCCTTCATGGTCGTCACCCCCAGGCTCGGCGCGCAGTACCTGCTGTGGTTCATGCCGTTCCTGATCGCCCGGCCCACCCGCTTCGCCTGGCCCGCCGTCATCGGCGTCTCGCTCTGGGCCGGGTACGGCTACCTGTACATGACCCAGTTCGACACCACCACCTGGTGGAACCTGCACTCCGTCTGGGCCCAGTGCTCCGTGGTGCTGCTGCCGATCCTCGCGCTCGCCATGCCGTGGGAGCGCATCGTCTCCCGGCCGGCCGGGGTACCCGGAGGGCCACCGCCCCGCGAGCCCGTCCCCACCTCTGCCTGATCCGCCCGGCCCTGTGCCCCCGGACGGCGGCCGTCCGGGGAATCCCGGGACAGGCTGGTAGGTTCCGATGTCTGTGACGAACACCGTGGAAATCCTGCGTTACACCGCGTTCACCCATGATCCCGAAGGTGGGAACCCGGCCGGGATCGTCCTGGAGGCGGCCGCGCTCTCCGACGCCGAGATGCTCGCCGTCGCCGCCGAGGTCGGCTACTCCGAGACGGCCTTCGTGACCGCCCGGGACGACGAGCGGCGCGCCTTCCAGGTCCGGTACTTCGCCCCCACGGCGGAGGTGGCGTTCTGCGGGCACGCCACCATCGCCACCGCGGTGGCCCTGGCCGAACGGCTGGGAACCGGGCGGCTGCTCTTCGACACCGGCGCCGGCGAGATCGCCGTGGACACCGAGGTCGTCGACGACGTGCTCCGGGCCACGCTCACCAGCGTCCCCACGCGCTCGGTGCCCGTCGCGGAGGAGGCGCTGGAGGAGACCCTCGCCGCCCTGGGCTGGTCCCGCGACGAGCTCGACCCCGCCTTCCCGCCGCACGTCGCGTTCGGTGGCGTCCAGCACCTCGTGCTCGCCGCCGCCTCACGCGAACGCCTGGCCGGCCTCGACTACGACTACGAGCGGCTCAAGGCCGTGATGACCCGCCAGGACTGGACCACGGTCAACCTGTTCTGGCGGGAGAGCGACGAGCGCTTCCACGCCCGCAACCCCTTCCCGATCGGCGGCGTCGTGGAGGACCCGGCCACCGGGGCCGCGGCCGCGGCCTTCGGCGGTTACCTGCGGGTCCTGGGCACGGGCTCGGCGGAGTTCACGGTCGTGCAGGGGGTGGACATGGGGCGGCCCAGCACGCTGAAGGTCTCGATCGCCGACTCCGACGGCCGCAGCCGGGTGAGCGGCGGAGCGGTGGTCCTGGAGACCACCTGACAGAGACGTCCGGAGCCGAGGGCCGGGCCCTTGGCTTTGACCAAGCACTTGCTCAAGATCCGGGTGTGGTGACATTCGCGGACCTGATCCGGGCGCGAGCCGGTGACGAGCACCCCGGCCTGCGCTTCGAGGACGAGAAGTACATTTCAGCGCCTCGGAGTTCCTCGTCGACGTCCGCCGCTACGGCGTCACCTGCCTCAACTACGTCGGCCGCGCGCTCGCGTACTCCTCGCCACCAACAAGCTGGACAAGAACGGCCTGCGCCGGGAGCGCTGGGAGTGCGCCGACCCGGTGTGGTGGCGCCCGGAGCGGGACCTGTCCTACGTACCGCTGACCGAGGAGACGCGCTCGGCGCTGCGCGCCCGGTTCACCGAGTTCGGCCGCGCCCTGCTGCTCGTCCGAACCCCGGCTTCTCCGTGCTCCGGGACGTCCTCCGAGGAGGAGCCGGCCAGCCTGCCCAGGGGCACCCCCGCGAGCCGCCGTACCTCGTTGGCCATGTGCGACTGGTCGGCGTAACCGCTCGTGACGGCGACCTCGGACGCGGGCACGCCGTTCCTGGCGAGCCGCAGCGCCCGCTGGAACCGCACCACCCGCTGCAGCACCTTGGGGCCGTACCCGAAGATCTGCAGCGTGCGGCGCAGGAGCTGCCGCTCGCCGAGTCCCAGGTCCCACGCCACCTCCGCGACGCTCCGCCCCGCCAGCAGCGCCCGGGCGATCACCGGCGCGGCCGGGTCGGGCCCGGGCACCGAACGCAGCCGTAGGGCCAGGGCTCGCTGCATGGTCGTCGCGACCGCGTCCGGCGAACGGTCCCCGGCTCCGGTGACGAGCGCCTCCAGGGTGGACAGTCCGGTGAGCGGTCCCAGCTCCGCCAGGGGCACCCGGAGGTCGCGCAGGTCGCTGAGCGGCACGCCGAAGACGTCGCCCGCCGAACCGCACCGGAAGCGGACCCCGACGTACCGCTCGTCCGGCGCCATCGTGACGGGCTTGGGGCCGGTGTCGGGCCCCGCGACGTGCATCCCGCGCGGGCCCCAGATGAGATCCACGCAGCCGTCGGGCACGACCAGCTTCGTGGTGGCGGAGCCGGTCTCGCTGGCCCACGCGCAGGTCACCCGCCCGGTGACCCGGTGATCGGGCGCCCATTCGCGGTACATGCCCTCAGCGTACGGGCGCGGGCTTCGCCTCCCGGCCGGGGCCGTCGTCCCTGCCCCCGCCCCCGCCGTCGTCCTTGTTCTCGTCCCCTTCGCCGGGTACCTCGCCCGAGATGAGGGCGGCGGCCCAGTCGCCGTCCGGATCGCTGTCCACCAGCAGGGCCCGGACCAGCAGGCTGAGCGGGATGGCCAGCAGCGCGCCCAGCGGGCCGAGGAGGAACGCCCACAGGATGAGGGACAGCAGGGTCACGGTGGTGGACAGGCCGACGGCGTCCCCGAGGAACTTGGGCTGGATCAGCGACTGCACCACGAAGTTGATCACCATGTAGGCCGCGATCACGAAGATCATGGTCTGGATCCCTCCCTCGAGGAGGGCGAGCAGGGCGGGAGGAACCAGTCCCAGCACGAAACCGACGTTGGGAATGTAGTTCGTGATCAACGCCAGAACTCCCCAGAGGAGGGGGAGCGGCACGCCGAGGAACCACAGGGCGCCCACGTCCAGCGCCGCGCAGACCAGTCCGAACACCGTCGAGACCAGGAGATAGCGGCGGGTCTTGCCGGCGAAGTTGCGAAGCGCCTCGATCAGCAGGGGCCTGCGCGCCGCTCCCAGGTCGAGGATCCGCGAGAAGGCCCGCGCGTCCAGGCACATGGCCAGGACCAGGACGACCACGAGGACCAGACCCGAGAACGCCCCCAGCAGGCCGCTGATGAACCCCTGGGCGAGCGCGAAGATCTTGCCGGGGTCGAACGACTTGATCGCCTGGTTCATCTGATCGGTGCCGATGCCGAGCCCGGCCGCGAACTGCTGTGCCTGTACGACGAGCTCGCCGAACTGCTTCTGGTACGTGGGGGCGAGTCCCGCGAGCTGCGCGACCGCCACGGTGAGGATCGCCATCATGCCGAACAGGATCAGCAGGACCAGCAACAGCGGAGCGGCGACCAGCGTCCATCCCGGGGCGCCGCGCCTGCCGAGCCAGGTTCTGACCGGCGAGACCGCCAGGACCAGGACGAGCGCCAGCAGCAGCGGCCCGGCGATCGATCCGACCTCCCGGATTCCCGCCAGGGTGACCACCGCGCCGGCGGTGCAGAGAAGCACGACGAGTGCCCTGGGCAACACTCTTTGGTCCGTCATGTTCGATCTCTACCCAGCAGGCGGGAAACACGTCCACGCCGGGGGCCCACTTCGATTTGACGGACCTCGGCGGCGTACATAGAGTTCACAGGCCCGAGGGAGCCGGTGAAGATCACCGGAACCCCGGGGCCTTCCCTCTGATCATCTCCCTTGTGGGGACGCGTGCGTCACGACAAGATCCGGTTGGACATCGACCGGATGTTGGAGTAAGTTAGAGGGGTTGCCCTGGAAACAGGGTGATCGACATGCTAGCCGGTTTGGCGGGTTCGGG
>NZ_JBNCLF010000006.1:390849-413941 GCF_049844535.1 Streptosporangium sp. DT93 | reverse complement strand
ACTTGCATGTGTTAAGCACGCCGCCAGCGTTCGTCCTGAGCCAGGATCAAACTCTCCAAACAATGTCTGAACAGTCCCACCCAGCTGAAAGCACCCACCAACCGGATCACTCCGGGCAATGGATGTATCAACCAAAGGAATCCATCCCCCACCACAAGGGTGGTAGGACGGGGTTGTGCTTCATGCACTGGCTTTTAACACACTGTTGAGTTCTCAAGAAACGGACGCGTACACCCACCACCCAGCCGATTCAACCGGCCGACCACCAGGGGCGTTCCATTTGGTATTCTTTTTGTTCTTTCGTTGTGCCCTTATTCTTTCAGGCCCGCTTTTTCGTGTCAAACCGACCCGACCAAGCTCGCCTTTCAGAATTCAGGCCACCCCTTTCGGGGCAACCCTTCTAACCTACTAGATCGTCCGATTCATGTCGAATCGTCCTCATCCGGAACCGAAGTCCCGTGGAGGCGAAGATCGTCAGTGAGGGTTCCGAGGCCCCGGCGCTCGCGCCGTCCCCCTCGGGTCAGTGAACCTTACGAACCTCGCCCCGCGTCGTCAAATCAAGACCCCTCCCAGGGCGGAAAACCGATTGCCCCGGAAGGTCGGCGAACCGCACGCTTGCTTGGTGGTGATTCTTGAGGCCCTGACGCTCGTGAAGAGGTTCGGCCCCGTGACCGCCGTACAGGAGGTGAGCCTCACCGTCGAGATGGGCGAGATCGTCGGACTGCTCGGTCCCAACGGCGCGGGAAAGTCGACGACGCTGCACATGCTCCTCGGCCTGATGACCCCGGACAGCGGCAGCATCCGCATGTTCGGCCTGGATCTCGACCGGAACCGGACCGAGGTGCTGAGCCGGATCAACTTCGCGGCGAGCTACGTCGACCTCCCCGGAGTCCTCCAGGTGCGGGAGGTGCTGAACGCCTTCGCCCGGCTGTACGGCGTGCGCAGGCCCAGGGCGCGCGTCGAGGAGGTCGTCGAACTGCTGGACCTGGGACCGCTGCGCAGGCGCCGGGTGATGGAACTCTCCTCCGGTCAGCGCACCCGCGTACAGCTCGCCAAGGCCCTGATCAACGAACCGAGCCTGCTCATCCTGGACGAGCCCACCGCCAACCTCGACCCCGACGCCGGTGACCGCATCCGCGGCCTGCTCGTCCGGGTGGCCGAGGAGAGCGGCAGGGCGATGCTCATCACGTCGCACAACATGCAGGAGGTGGAGCGGATGTGCCACCGCGTCCATTTCATGTCCCAGGGCCGGATCGTGGCCAGCGGCAGCGCCGCCGAGCTCACGAGCGTCTACGGCGCCGAGGATCTGGAAGAGGTCTTCCTCAAGGTGGCACGGTCATGACGGTGACGCTGCCCCCGCTGAGCGCGGCCGCCCGCAGGCAACGGATCAGCGGGGTGGTCTTCCGCGATCTCGCGGCGCTCCGCCGCAGCCCGATCCGGATGTTCGAGATCGTTTTCTGGCCCACGATCGAGCTGTTCGTCTGGGGATTCGTCACGCTGTTCCTGCAGTCGCAGCGGGTGCCCTTCATCGCGACCTTCCTGCTCGGCGCGGTCCTGCTGTGGCAGGTGCTCCAGAAGGCCAGCAACGAGATCTCCATCGCCTTCCTCGAGGACATCTGGAGCAGGAACCTGCTGAACGTCCAGGTGAGCCCGCTCTCCAACGTCGAGTACGTGGTCGGGCTGATCGTCTTCTCGTTCGGCAAGGTCGTCTTCGCCGTCGCGATCATGGCGGGGCTGGCTCTCGCCCTCTACGGCTTCGGCGTCACGAGCATGGGTGCGGGGATGGTCCCGTTCATGGCGCTGCTGCTGGTGATGGGCTGGTCCCTCGGCCTGGTGGGAATCTGCGCGGTGCTGCGCTTCGGCGAGAACGCCCAGGTCATCGCCTGGTCGCTGGTCTTCGTGGTGCAGCCGCTGGCGGGGATCTTCTACCCGGTCGAGACGCTCCCCGGTCCTCTCCGGGTCATCGCCGAGTTCCTTCCGGCGACCCACGTCTTCACCGGGATGCGGACGGTCCTGGCCGGCGGCGCCGTACCGTGGCAGAGTCTGGCCTGGGCGGCGTTGCTCGACGTCGTCTACCTCGCCGGCTCGCTGGTCCTGTTCGCGTGGGCACTGCGGCACGCCCGCACCCGCGGGCGTCTGTCCCGCTTCGGCGAATAGCGACCGACAGCGACCGGCGCGACGGGCCTCGGAGAACCCTGGACAGGACGACGGGCCTCGGAGGACCACGGACAGCGCGGCGGGCCTCGGAGGGGCGCGGTCAGCGTGGCAGTGTGGCCGACATCGTCGCCACGATCACGGCGACCAGCCCTTCGACGACCTCCGCCCTGTCCACCTCGGGATGCTCCAGCCACCAGTCGCCGGTGGCCTGGACCATGCCGACGAACGCGTGACCGAGCACCTGGGCGCGGACCGGGTCGAGGACACCGCTCTCCGCGGCGATCACCGTGCCCAGCTCCTCCCCCAGGCCGCGCACGATCGCGGTCATCTGCGAGTGGGTACGGCTGTCCTCGGCCCCGGCCCGGTGGAAGAGGAAACGGTAGAGGTTCAGGTTGGCCGCGATCATCTCCAGGTAGGCGTCGATCGTGGTGCGGGCACGGCTGCGCAGGTCGGTCCTGGCCCGGTCGAACTCCGGGCGGAGCAGGCCGATCACGGTGCGCACGTGCCGGTTCGCCAGGGCCTGGTAGAGCCCGCTCTTGTCGCCGAAGTGACGGTAGAGGATGGGTTTGGTGATCCCGGCCTCGGCGGCGATCGACGCCATGGACGCCTCGGGCCCCTCTCGCCGGATCACCCGGTCCGCGGCGTCGAGCAGTGCCCGCCGCCGGTCAGGATCCCGTCCGCCCACCGCCGCTCCCCTCGTCCGGAGGCAACAGCATAGGACGGCCGCCCAGCGTGGACACGATGTCCGGTGTGCGCGCTTTGGTGAGGTCGGCTCTGGGAATGGGAAAGGCAGGCAGGGCGGGACCGGCGGGGGGTTCTCAGCATGTCGGGGAAGATTCGAGCGGGCGAAGGACGGCTGGGGCGGCATCTGCCGGGGGTGTTGCACCGTGCCGCGCGGCGGGGACGCGAGGCGGCGCGTCGTGCCGGACGCCGGGAGCGGGGCCTGTCGCGGCGGGTCGAGCGCCTGGGACGGCGGGCGGGGCGGCGTACGCTCCACGCCGGCCGGCGGGCGGCGTTCGGGCTGCTGCGGATGCTCAACGCCAGGAGGGCGAGGCGTGCCCCGGCGGCCGACACGGGAACGGTCCGGTTCCTGCTGCAGCACGCCTACGGGATGGGCGGCACCATCAGGACGGTGCTGAACCTGGCCGGTCACCTGGCGCGCGAGCGCGACGTCGAGATCGTCAGCGTGGTCCGGACCGTGGAGAGTCCGTTCTTCCCCATTCCCCCGGGCGTGCGGGTGAGGTTCCTGGACGACAGGACCCGGCCGCGGGGCCCGGTGGCGGCGTTGCTGGCGCGCCTGCCGAGCGTCCTGATCCCCCGGCAGGAGAACGTCCACCGGGCGGTCTCGCTCCTGACGGACCTGCGCACGGTCCGTTTCCTGCGGTCCATGCGCACCGGCGTGGTGATCTCCACCCGGCCGGGGTTCAACCTGATCACCGCGCTGTTCGCGCCACCGGGCGTGATCACCATCGGTCAGGAGCACGTGGCCTTCGACCTGCACTCCCCGGAGGTCGTCCGGCTCATCAAGCGGCGCTACGGCAGGCTGGACGCCTTCGTGACGCTCACCGAGAGGGACCTGGAGCGTTACCGCGGGGTCCTGAGGCCGCCTCCCCGGCGAATGCTGCGGATCCCCAACGCCGTGCCCCCACTGGCCGGGGACGTCTCGGGGCTGGACCAGAAGGTGGTGATCGCCGTCGGCAGGTTCGTGCACGCCAAGGGTTTCGACCTGCTGGTGAAAGCGTGGAAGCCGGTCGCCGCGGCGCACCCCGACTGGGTGCTGCGCGTCTACGGGCGGGGCAAGGCCCCGGCCGAGCAGAAGCTGCGTACCCGGATCGAGGAGGCCGGGCTGTCGGACACGATGCTGCTCATGGGCAGCTCGGCCGAGATCGGCCGGGAGCTGTCGCAGTCCTCGATCAACGTGGTCAGCTCGCGCTACGAGGGGTTCAGCATGACGATCCTGGAGGCGATGAGCAAGGGGGTGCCGGTGGTCGGCTTCGACTGCCCGCACGGTCCCCGGGAGATCGTCCGGGACGGGTACAACGGGCTGCTCGTCCCGCCGGGACGGCCCGCGGCGCTCGCCGAGGCGCTCTGCCGCGTGATCGAGGACCGGGAGTTGCGCGCCAGGCTCGGCGCCGGTGCCGTGCGGACGGCCGCCGACTACGACCTCGCCACCATCGGTGCCCGCTGGGACGCGCTCCTGTCCCGGCTCGGGGACGACCACGCCGTGGGCGCGGGACGGACCCGCGAGCACCTGCTCGACCGGGCGTGACGGCGGTCGTCGCGACGGACGTGGCAGCGGGCGTGGCAGCGGGCGTGGCAGCGGGCGTGGCAGCGGGCGTGGCAGCGGGCGTGGCAGCGGGCGTGGCAGCGGGCGTCGCGACGGACGTGGCAGCGGGCCTGGCGATGGACGTGGCGGAACGGCCCGCCCGTCCGTAACGAGCGCCGGAGCCGGGGCCGGAGCGGGGGAGCCGGGGCCGGGAGACCGGGGCCGGACGCGCGGATCCCCACGGGCGCATGGCGAATGTCCGGTAATCTGCCGCTCGTCTCCAGGAGGTGGCAGGTGGCCGAAGCGGGCGCCTTTGCGGTGCCGGGCTACGAGGTGTCCGGTGTGCTCGGCCAGGGCGGTTTCGGTATCGTCTACCGGGCCAGGCAGCTGGCGGTGGAGCGCGAGGTGGCGCTCAAGGTGGACAACCGGGTGCTGGTCTCGGAGCGGGACCGGCGCCGGTTCATGCGTGAGGTGACCTCCGCGGGCGCGCTGTCCGGCCACCCGCACGTCGCCCATGTCTACGACGCCGGGGTCCTGCCCGACGGGCGGCCGTACATGGTGCTGGAGCTGTGCCCGGGCGGGTCGCTGCTCGACCGGATGCAGGCGGAGCGGGACAGGCGGCTGCCGCCGGCCGAGGTGGTCGACATCGGCGTCCGGATCGCCGACGCGCTGTCGGCCGCGCACGCGGCCGGGGTGCTGCACCGGGACATCAAACCCGCCAACATCCTGATCAACCGGTACGGCAACGTGGTGCTCTCCGACTTCGGGCTGGCGACCATGCCGTCCTCGGGCGGTGAGGCGTCGGTGACCCGCGAGTCCCTCACCCCCGCCTACGCGCCGCCCGAGGCGTTCGAGCTCACCGAGCCGTCTGCCGCGGGGGACGTCTACTCCCTGGCCGCCACGCTGTACGCGCTGCTCTCGGGACGCCCGCCGCGGTTCCCGGAGAGCGGTGTGGTGAACATCGCGATGATCATGGCCCTGCACCGGCTGCCGATCCCCGAGATCCCGGGGGTGCCGCCGGAGCTGACCGCCGTGCTCAGGGAGGCGATGGCCCCGGATCCGGCGCGCCGTACCGCCTCGGTGGCGGCGCTGCGCGACGCCCTCACCGACCTGCGCCTGGACCGGGCCGTCCCGGGCCTGTCGGGAAGCGGGTCCCCCTCCCCGCGACCCGCGACCACCCCCGTCACCCCCGTCACCCCCGCTCACTTTCCCGATCCCGCCCGGACCCCGGCGCCCGGCCGGCCGCGTCCCGACCGGCCGGTGGCCTACGCCGAGGCGCACGAGCCGTTCTCCTCACCGCGTGCCGGAGCGGCGTACGCGGGACCGGCGCTGCGGGGCGGCACCGGCGAGGCGGCGCGGTCGCACCTGACGTCGCCGGGCGCGAAGGGGATGTCCAGCACCCGGCCCCCCGTGTCCGGCACGCGCCGTCCCGGGTCGGGCACCCGGCCTCCCGGGGCGGGCGCCGGGCATCCGGCGCCGTCCAACGCGCGGGTCTTCGCCGCGCTGGCCGCGGCCTTCGTGATCCTGCTGCTGGTCGGGATCGGGTTGATCTTCATGGAGAACCGCGACACGCTCCCTTCTCCCCCGGCGGGGGTCGAGGCACCCCGGGACGGCTCCGGCAAGGCGCCCGCGAGCGGCGGCGCCTCCCAGGGCACCGGGGTCGCGGACGTCGCCACGGTCACGGCCGGCTGTCCCGCCGCGGCGGTGACCGGAGCGAGGGCGGCGTGCACGGCGGAGGCCGAGTGCTGGGGCGGCCTGGTGTCGATGGCGGGCGACACCACGGCCAGGCGGGTCGGCTGCGAGGAGAGGCACTCGTGGGAGACGTTCGCGATCGCCCCGCTGCCGCCGGACGGGCTCACCTACGACCTGGCGGCCCTGGAGAAGCACCCGACGGTGAAGAGGCTCTGCTCGGAGAAGGTCATGCTCGCCTCCACGCACGACGGGCGCAACGACCGGCGGACCCGGTGGCACGGGACGGTCCTGCCGCCCTCGAAGGAGCAGTTCGAGGGCGGGACGCGGACCTACCGGTGCCTGGGCGGCCTCATCGGCCTGGACACGCCGGGCATCAGGTTCGGCCGCTGAGCCCCCCGGGGGCGGGTTGTCCCCGGGGTGGGCTCCCGCCCGGTGCCGGTCCCCGGAAGGGGGACGGGACCTCCGCCGTCCGGCGCGCGGCCGGAGCCGTCCGGGCGCCCACGGCCGGGGCGGGTGCGGGGCGGCGACACCGGGCGTGAAAAGTTGGAGGAAGGAAGAATGTGAACGTCCACCTCCAAAGCCATACAGGTCATGACGAGAGTGGCGTTTCACCGGCGGCATCCCGGGCGAATTCGCTCAGGTTTTCGACAAAGCCGTCGGCGGCATCGTGTCGCGTTCTTCTCCCGGTCACGGAACCGGGTTTCTCCGAGCTGGAGGTTCGCGATGACTCAGGCACAGATCGGCGTGACAGGACTGGCCGTCATGGGGGCGAACCTCGCCCGTAACCTGGCCGCGCACGGGCACTCCGTGGCGGTGCACAACCGGTCCCAGTTCAGGACGAAGGCCCTGATCGAGGAGCACGGCGACGAGGGCGTCTTCGTCCCCTGCGACACCCCGGAGGATCTCGTCGCGGCGCTGGAGCGCCCCCGGCGCATTCTGATCATGGTCAAGGCGGGGGCGCCGACCGACGCGGTGATCGAGGAGTTCGCCCCGCTGCTGGAGCCGGGCGACATGCTCGTGGACGGCGGCAACGCCCACTTCCTGGACACCCGGCGGCGCGAGGCCGCGCTGCGCGCGCGGGGCCTGCACTTCGTCGGAGCGGGGGTCTCCGGCGGGGAGGAGGGCGCGCTGCTCGGGCCGAGCATCATGCCCGGCGGCTCCAGGGAGTCGTACGAGGCGCTGGGGCCGCTGCTGGAGGACATCGCGGCCAAGGTGGACGGCGTGGCCTGCTGCACGCACATCGGCCCCGACGGCGCCGGGCACTTCGTGAAGATGGTGCACAACGGCATCGAGTACGCCGACATGCAGCTCATCGCCGAGGCCTACGACCTGCTCAGGCAGGGGCTCGGCCGGACCCCGGCGGAGCTGGCGGACATCTTCGCCGAGTGGAACGAGGGCGAGTTGTCCTCGTACCTGATCGAGATCACCGCGGAGGTGCTCCGCCAGGTCGACGCGGGCACCGGCACGCCGCTCGTCGACGTGATCGCCGACCGGGCCGAGCAGAAGGGGACCGGCCGCTGGACGGTGCAGATCGCGCTGGACCTGGGCGTTCCGGTGAGCGGCATCGCCGAGGCGGTGTTCGCGCGTTCCCTGTCCGGTCACGCGGACCTGCGGGCCGCCGCGCGCGGCCTGCCGGGCCCGTCGGGCGTGGCGGCCGGCACCCTCGGCGAGGAGTTCGCCGAGGACGTGCGGCGGGCGCTGTACGCCTCGAAGATCGTCGCCTACGCCCAGGGGTTCGACCAGCTCAGGGTCGGCAGCGCCGAGTACGGGTGGGACCTCGACCTCGGCGCGCTGGCCACGATCTGGCGGGGCGGCTGCATCATCCGCGCGGTCTTCCTGGACCGCATCCGCGAGGCGTACGAGGCGAAGGAGAAGCCCGTCACGCTGCTCGCCGCCCCCTACTTCGCCGAGGCGCTGACGCTGGCGCAGGACTCCTGGCGGCGGGTGGTGGCCAGGGCCGCCGAGCTGGGCATCCCGGCGCCCGGTTTCTCGACCGCGCTGGCCTACTACGACGGGCTGCGCGCCGAGCGGCTGCCCGCGGCCCTGATCCAGGGGCAGCGCGACTTCTTCGGCGCGCACACCTACCAGCGGATGGACCGCGAGGGAGCCTTCCACACCCTGTGGTCGGCCGACCGGAGCGAGATCGCGGGCTGAGAACGCGGCCGACGGGCGGCCACGGGGCCGCCCGTCACCGGCCGCGAACGTACGGTCACCCGGCGGCGGGGCCGGGACCCGCACAGGGGCCGGGACCCGCACAGGGACCGGGACGCCCGCAGGGACCGGGGGTCAGCCGATCCTCGGGAGCAGGGTGAAGGCGTGGTCGGCGGCGGCGGCGGCCGCGGGATGGGCCCGGTCGGCCGTCTCGCCGTCCACCAGCGCCTGCCAGTTCCGCCGGGCCAGCACCCGCTGCGTGGCCAGCACCTGCCCGGCGACGAGCCGCGCGGTGAGGTCGTCGACGAGCGCGGTGAGCGCCACGGCGAGCGCCTCCTCGTCCCGGGCCATGTACTGGAAGACCCGGGCCGCCAGGGCGGGCGTGGCGAAGACCATTCCGTGGTAGCCGAGCACCTCGGGGTGGTCGTTGAGGCCGGTCACGGGGTCCCGTCGTTCCAGGCCGGCCAGGAAGTGCCGGTGCAGCGCCTCCAGCGGCGCCTCGCCCGCCGCCCGCTCCCGTACGATCCGGGCGGCCTCGCCCTGGTGGTCGGAGATGCGGTGCAGGACGAGGTCCTCCTTGGTCGGGAAGTACTTGAACAGCGTCGGCTTGGAGACCTCGGCCGCCGCCGCCACCTCCGCGACCGAGACCTCGTCGAACCCCCGTTCCAGGAAGAGCGCGACGGCCGTCGCCGAGATCGTCTCGTGGACCTGCCGTCTCTTGCGTTCACGAAGCCCTGTCACGCGTTCCAGCCTAACAGGCGGTTAACTCGGTTAATATATTGACCGAGTTAAGACTTAGGGGTGATGCGCGATGACCGACGGCGGACTCGACGACGAGCGGGCCTACCTGGCGGAGTGTGAGGCGGCCATCGGCCGGATGATCGACGGCGCGCGGCTGAACGTCGTCATCGGCGAGCGGGTCGCGGGTGACCGTTACAGCGCCGAGAGGCTGGGCTACGACCTGAGGAGCCAGGCCAAGGAGCTGGAGGAACAGCCGGACGGCCCGCCGTTCTTCGGCCGCCTGGACTTCGGCCCCGCCCGCCCCGGCCACACCGGGCATGCCGACCATGCCGACCATGCCGGGCAGCGGTACTACATCGGCCGCCGGCACGTCTCCGGCGGCCCCGGGCGGCAGCCGCTGGTGATCGACTGGCGCGCTCCGGTCTCCACCACGTTCTACCGGGCGAGCGCCCGCGACCCGCGCGGGGTGACCGTACGGCGCCGTTTCGGCTGGTCCCGGGAGCCGGTGGCACTGACCGGCTTCGAGGACGAGCTCCTCGACGTCCACGAGGACACCCGCGAGGACACCCGCGAGGACATCGACGACACAGGCGGGAGGGGCGGCGCGGCCACGGGCGTGGTGAGCCGGATCGTGGCCGCCGAGATCGAACGGCCCCGCGTCGGGCCGATGCGCGACATCGTGTCCACCATCCAGCCCGAGCAGGACCAGCTGGTCCGCGCCGGCCTGGAGGAGTCGATCTGCGTCCAGGGGGCGCCCGGCACCGGCAAGACCGCGGTGGGGCTGCACCGGGCCGCCTACCTGCTCTACACCCACCGGCAGCGGCTCTCGCGGGCGGGCGTGCTGATCCTCGGCCCCAACCGGGCCTTCCTGGGCTACATCGCGGCCGTGCTCCCCGCGCTGGGCGAGGTCGACGTCGAGCAGACCACCGTGGACGCCCTGCTGGCGCGCGGGCCGCTGCGAGGAGGCGCCACCCGGGACACCCGCGCCACCGGCGACACCCGCGCCACTCGCGACACGCGCGGCCCCGGCGAGACCGAGGAGGCCGCGGCCGTCAAGCACGACGCCCGGATGGCCGAGGTGCTGCGCCGGGCGCTGTACCGGCGGGTGACGCCGCCCCGGGAGGGGATCGCCGTCCCCGACGGCTCCTACCGCTGGCGGGTCGGGGCGGAGGAGTTCCGGCTCGTCGTGGCGGGCGCCCTGCGGGAGACGACCTCGTACGGGGTGGGCCGCGAGCGTGTGCTCTCGCGGGTCGTGGCCCTGCTGCTGCGGCAGGCCGAGGCGCGCGGGCAGAACGCGAACGCGGCCTGGGCGCGCAGGATGGCCAGGGCGGTCGCCGGGCCCGTCGACGCGGCCTGGCCGGCCGTCCGGCCGGAGGAGGTGCTGGCGGAGGTCCTCGGCGACCCCGCCGTGCTGGACGAGGTCGCGGACGGCGTGCTCACGCCGGGCGAGCGGGCCGCGCTCCCGTGGGCCCGGCCCCCGCGCTCCTTCAGGAGCGCGCGGTGGTCGGCGGCCGACACGGTGCTGCTCGACGAGCTCTCCGGGCTGCTGGAACGGCCGCGGGGCTACGGTCACGTCATCGTCGACGAGGCCCAGGACCTCTCGCCCATGCAGTGCCGGGCGATCGCGCGCAGGAGCGAGCACGGCTCGATCACCGTGCTCGGCGACCTGGCGCAGGGCACCACGCCGTGGGCGGCCCGCGTCTGGCGGGACCAGCTCACCCACCTGGGCAGGCCCGGGGCCGAGCTGATCGCCCTGACCACCGGTTTCCGGGTGCCCGCCGTCGTGGTGGCGGTCGCCAACCGGCTGCTGGAGGAGCTGGCCGTGGACGTGCCCGGGACCCGCTCCTTCCGCACGGACGGCCGCCTGGTCGTCCGGCGGGTGCCCGACCCGGGCGAGGGCACGGTGGCCGCGGTACGCGCCGCGCTCGGCCACGAGGGCTCGATCGCGGTGATCGCCGCCGATGCCGCGCTGGACGCGCTGACGGCCGCGCTGGGCGATGGGGGCGTCGAGGTCACCTCTCTGGGCGACGGCACCCGCGCGGGCCGCGTCACCGCCGTACCCGCCTCGATGGCCAAGGGCCTGGAGTACGACCACGTGGTGGTGGTCGAGCCCGCGCGGATCGCCGGGACCGGGGCGCGGGGGCCCCACCTGCTCTACGTGGCCCTGACCCGCGCGGTGTCGCGGCTGGACGTGGTGCACACCCGCCCGCTTCCTTCCTGGTTCCCCGAACCGCCGGGGTCACCGGGGTCCCCCGAACCGCGGTAACCCGAGGAGCCGCGGGAACCGTGAGAGGTCGCAGGAGGCGCGGGAGCCCGCCGACGCCGACGCGGTTCCGGCCTGACACACCATCCCCGGTGATCTTTCGTATTAAATGTTCCTTTTCGCCCGATTGTCAGTATTTAATTCGACACGCCTAATGCTGGAAATGGCTGGAATACGCAGGAGACTGGTGGAACTCCTGTTACGCTCCGGGCCGTGAGTGATTCACTGGACGCGCTGGAACGGCGGATCGCCGACCTCCGCGCCGAGGTGCGACGGGCGGTCAAGGCGAGGGAGAACTCGCTCGCCAGGACGCTGCGCGGGGACCTGCGCCGGGCCGAGCAGGCCTGGGACGCGGCGGTGGCCACCGAGACACCGGCCGAGGCACCGTCCGGGACGCCGTCGGGGACGCTGTCGGGGACGCACGCCCCGCGCGAGCCGGAGGCCTCGCTGGTGCCCATCAGGGAGCAGGTCCACCAGGCGCTGGCCATGCTGGGCGTGCCGACGCCGGCCAAGCTGATCGTCGCGGTGAACGACGCGTTCTTCTCCCGCGAGCTGCGCGGCTCCCAGCTGACGAGCCTGCGCCGGGACGAGGAACGCTCCTTCCGGAGCGACCCCTACGCCAGGCCGTACTACCTGTGCGCCGCGCTGACCGACCGCCTCTCCCCCGCCCGGGGGCTGCTCGCCGACAGCACGTGGCCGCCCGAGCGGCGGGTCCTGGGGCCGCTGAGCCCGCGTGTCGACTTCCTCGTCTCGGCCATGCGCGTCGCCGAGCACCTGACGCGGCTGGCGGAGCCCCCGCCGGGCGCGGTGCGACTGCTGTCGCGGATGGCGCAGAACATCCCGGGCGCCGTCGAGGGGTTCGCCCCGGCCGGCCCCGCGACCGTGATCCGCGCGGCACGGGCCGAGCTGGAGGTGCACCGCGCCGCCGACACCGCGCAGCGGGCCGAGGTGGCGGCACGGGCGACGAGACGACTACCGGACGCGGAGCGCCTGTTCGGCACGACCGCGATGGACGTTGTGAGGGGGGTCTGTTGAGGACCGGACTGGACGGGGGGACCGACTCGTGAGCGCGCTCCGGGACAGGGCTGTCGTGATCAGGCTCGACGAGCTGCGCGGGCCGGTGCAGTCACGCCCGCACGACGCGCGGGCCATCGCCGCGCTGGCGGCCAACCCCGGCTGCACGCGCCGGGCGGTGATGGACGCCGCAGGCGTGGACAAGGACCGCACCGCCCGGCACGTCGGCTTTCCCGCGCCGTTCGGCCAGTCGCAGTTCGCGATCACGCGTGGGAACGTGTTCGAGGCGCTGGTGAAGGAGAACGGCTGCGCCGAGCTGCTGCGGCTGCTGCGCGAGCTGCTCGGCCTGCCGGTCGAGCAGGTCGGCTACCAGGACGTGGAGAGCGTCGGCTCCCACCTGCGCCACTCCCACACGCGGGCGCTGATCGACCGCGCGGCGCGCGAGGAGGAGGCGGCCGCGGCCTTCTACGACCATCCGCTGTTCAGCCTGGAGATCGCCGGGCACACCTCCTACCTGGAACCCGACGTGGTCGCCTTCCAGATCGGCGGGCGCTTCCACATCGTGGAGATCAAGTCGTTCAGCATGATCGACGGGCAGGCCGAGCCGGACAAGGTGGCGGCGGCGGCCCGGCAGGCGGCGGTGTACGTGCTGGCGCTGCGCACACTCATGGCCGACCTCGGGCACGACCCGCTGCGGGTCTCCCACGACGTGGTCCTGGTCTGCCCGGAGAACTTCGCCAACCGCCCGACGGCCGCGCTGGTCGACGTGCGCAAGCAGCTCTCGGTGCTCAACCGCCAGCTCACCCGGATGACCAGGATCGAGCAGCTGGTCCAGGGGCTGCCGGCCGACCTGACCTTCGACCTGGCCCCCGGCGAGGACGGCGTGCCGACCCGTTCGGCCGAGGAGCTGGCCCAGGCGCTGCTGCAAGTGCCGGCCCGGTACGCGCCGGACTGCCTGGCAACCTGCGACATGTGCATGTTCTGCCGCCACGAGGCCCGCGCCTGCGGGTCCACCGACCAGCTGGGACGCCAGATCCGCGACCAGCTCGGCGGCGTCTCGGGCGTGGAGGAGGCCCTGGGCCTGGCCGAGGGCACCCGCGAGCCCGCCGAGGGCCAGGAGGAGATCGCCCGCCTGCTGCGGCTGGCGGACCGGCTGCGCGAGGAGTCGTCGCGGTGAGGGCGGGTCGCAGATGAGCGCGGCGACGGCGCCACCGAAGGCGGGCCGCAGGTGAGCGCGCCGACAGCGGCGGCACGGCCGAGGGCGGTCCGCGGATGAGCGCGCTGACGGCGCTGGCGCGGCTGAGGGCGGTCCGCGACGGTGTCGCGCAGCGGATCACCACGGTCCGGCACTGCCACGTCTCCGCCCAGCCACTGGTGTTCATCCCGCTCAGGCTCGCGGGCGAGGCCGCCGCGCCGCTGGCCGCCATGGTCGGCACCGACCCGCACCATCCGCGGCTGCTCGTCGTGCCCCAGCCGCGCAACCGGGACCTGCGGTTCGCCTTCACCGCCGGGCTGGCCGAGGTGCTGCTGCCGTACGTGGAGGGGTTCTCCAAGGCGACCGAGACGGTCGAGCGCAGGGGCGGCGAGCCGTACGAGCGCTGCCTGGACGCGCCGCAGATCCTGGTGCCGAACCGGCCGGCGGCCTCGTTCGTCGGGCTGCTCGGCCGCTCCACCCGGTTCCGCAGGGCCGAGGGCCCCTACCCGGTCCACCCGTCGGTGCCGCTGCTGGGCCGGTGGCTCACCTACTTCGCCGACCGGTCGCAGCAGCCGGGCTCCTCGACGCTGCTGGTGGCGACCGAGGCGCTGACCCTGCACTGGGCGACCGGGCAGAGCGCCCTGGAGGACGCCAACCTCGCGGCGCTGATGGGATGGATCGATCCCCCGGCGGGGATGTCGGGCCGCCAGGCCGCCGAGGAGGCCGAGGACCCGCTGCTGTGGCCCCCGGCCGGTCCGGCCACCGACCCCGGCTTCGACAACGAGGTGCTCGGCCCGGCGATCCGCGCCTACGAGGACGCGCCGACCGACCGCGCCGTCGACCGGGTGAGCCAGGCGGTGCGCACCCAGCTCGACCCGACCTGGCGGCTGATGTGGCGGTCGGTGGACCTGCTGCGCTCCCTTCCCGAGGGCGCGCGCGTCAGGGACCGCTGGGAGGCCGATCGCGGGTCGTTCACCCGGTTCGCCGAGCGGGTCGCCGAGGGCGGGCCGCCGCAGGCGCGCAGGGACGGGGCGGTCGGCGCCGCCGCCCGGCTGGCCGGGCTGGAGCGGGCGCGGGCCGGCTACGACGTGCAGCGGGCCCACGACGACCCGCTGCTCATGGCCGAGTACCGGCTGACCGGTGAGGCGTTCGCCGGGACGGTGACGTCCGCCGACCCCGAGCACAGCGAGGGCGAGGGACGCTCGCGCAAGCTCCGGCCGCTGATCACGGTCAGGACCGACGATCCGGTACGGCTCACGCCCGGCACCGTGGTCGGCAGCCCCGACCGCCGGGGCCACGGCGCCGAGATCGTCGAGATCGCGGGCGGGGAGATCACCTTGAAGATCGTCAAGGGGATGGGGCGGGGCAGGACTCCGGCCCCCGGGTCGGTGCCCGAGCCGGGCGAGCGGGTCTCGTACACCTCGCTGACCGACGACTTCCAGTCGTCGGCGGCGCTGCCCGACCCCGAGCGGACGCCGTGGACCCACGGCGGTCCCCCGCAGGAGTACGTGCCCACCGACGACGACGCGCAGGAGGAATGGCTGTGAGCGCCCACCCGACGCCCCGGCAGGAGGCGGCGGCCGTGGTGAGCGCCGTCCTGGCCGACCTGCCCCGCCACCGCGGCGTGGTGGTGGACTCCCCTCCGGGCGCGGGCAAGTCCACGCTGGTGGTGCGGGCCGCGGGACACATCGCCGAGACCGGCGAGCCGCTGATGATCGTCGCCCAGACCAACGAGCAGGTCGACGACCTGGTGGAGCGGCTCGCGACCGAGCACCCCGACCTGCCGATCGGCCGCCTGTCGGCGAGCGGCTACATCACGCCCGGTCGCATCCTCGCCCGTCCCAACGTCTCGGTGGCGGGCAAGCTGCCCGACCTGGGGGACCCCGCGGTGGTGATCGCCACCGCCGACAAGTGGGCCTGGATCGGCGACCGCACCTGGCCCTGGGCCATCGTGGACGAGGCGTACCAGATGCGGTCGGACAAGCTGCTGCGCATCGCCTCGCTGTTCGAGCGGTCGCTGTTCGTCGGCGACCCCGGCCAGCTCGACCCGTTCTCCATCGTGGACGGCGACCGCTGGGCGGGCCTGTCGTGGGACCCGGTGCAGAGCGCGGTCGCGGTGCTGCTGCGGCACAACCCCGACCTGCCGGTGCACCGGCTGCCGGTCTCCTGGCGGCTGCCCGCCTCGGCGGCGCCGGTCATCTCCGAGGCGTTCTACCCGTTCACCGGCTTCCGCGCCGGGACCGGGCACGGCGAACGGACGCTGGAGTTCACCGTGGACGGTATGCGCACCAGCCACGACCTGGCGCTGGAGGAGGCCGCCGCCTCCGGCTGGGCGCTGTACGAGCTGCCGAGCCGCCACACGGTGCGCACCGACGCCGAGGCCGTACGGGCGACCGCGGAGCTGGCGGCGCGGCTGCTGCAGCGCGGCCCGGTCGCGCACTCCGAGCGGGGCGGCCACCCGGTGACCGCCGACCGGATCGCCATCGGCGCCGCGCACCGCGACCAGGTCGCCGCGATCAGGGCGGCCGGGGTGCCGCCGGAGGTCACCGTGGACACCGCCAACCGGCTGCAGGGCCGGGAGTACGACGTGACGATCGTCCTGCACCCGCTCTCCGGGCGCCGCGACGCCACCGCGTTCCACCTGGAGTCGGGGCGGCTGTGCGTGCTGACGTCCCGCCACCGGCACGCCTGCGTCGTGGTGGCCAGGGCGGGCATCCCCGAGCTGCTGGACGCCCACCCGTCGGCCGAGCCGGTCCAGCTCGGCGTGCCGGTGAAGTTCCCGGACGGCTGGGAGGCCAACCAGGCGGTGCTGGCCCACCTGTCCAAGCACCGGGTACGGCCCGACCGCTGACCGGACGACCGGGGTCACCCCGGGACGGTCACCGGAGGGGTGTGGGCGGTCGCGGGGGCCTCGGGATGTGCCCTGATCCAGGCGATGTCGCCACGTTCGGGACGCTCTACCTGGGCTCGGGGTCGGTGACGACCACCGCACTGGCCCTGGCCGGGACCATCCTGGTCACCGGGGTGTGCGCGCTGCCGCTGCTGCGCCGCCGGGATCTGCGGCCCACGGCACCGTGACGGCGGGAGGATCGACGTTCTCGCGGACGTCGCGCCGGGTGCGAGGCGGCCCCGGCGCAGGGTCACCGCGCGCTCGGCACGGGCTCCTTCGCGACCTCGGCGGCGGGCCGCCCGGACGGCCGGCGCGGTCCCCGGCCGCGGCGCCCGGCCCGCAACGGCCGGGCCTGCACGACGACGACGGAGGACAGGACGAGCAGGCCACCGGCCAGCTGCACCGGGGTGAGGAACTCCGTCAGGGTGAGGGCGGCCAGCGCCGTGGTGACGACCGGTTCGAAGGTCGACAGGATGGCGGCGGTGGAGGGGCCGGTGCGTCGCAGGCCCGCGAAGAAGGTGAGCGTCGCCACGACCGTGGACACGATGGCGATACACCACAGCCACAACCAGCCCTCCGTGCCGAAGCCGAGGTCGACGCCGCCGGTGAGCAGGGTGCGGACGGCCAGGGTGAAGGTGGCTCCGGTCATCACCAGCGCGCAGAGCACCACCGGGGGCAGCAGGTGCACCACGGTGTCGGAGACCAGGATGTAGACGGTGTAGGTGACCGAGGCGCCGAAGGCCAGGAGCGCGCCGAGCGGGTCGAAGTCCAGCCCGCCGGTGCCGAGCAGGACCAGCAGCGTTCCGCAGCACGCGGCCACCAGCGCGGCGACCCGCCCGGAGGTCAGGCGGTCGCGGCCGAGCAGGACGGCCGCCACGGTGACCAGCAGCGGATAGGTGTAGAAGACCAGGGACAGCAGCGAGGCGTCCATCCGTTCCAGCGCCGAGAAGTACAGGCCCGCCTGCGCCGCGTACCCGATCGCGCCCAGCCCGAGGGCCGTCACCAGCACGCGGGCGGTCACGCGACCGGGGCGGGGGGCCGGGGCGGGGGGTGCGGGGGTGCGGCGAAGGCCCGGCCGCAGGAGCAGCAGCAGTGTCAGCACGGCGGCCGCCAGGCCGAAACGCACCAGCAGCAGCGCCGGGGGCGAGACGCCGGCGGAGTAGGCGAGCTTGCCGAAGACCGCCATCGCGCCGAAACACGCCGCGGACAACAGACACATCAGGGGACCCATGCCCGTCAGCATCGAGGGCCGTGACCCGTCACGTCCAGCGACGATTGATGGAGGTGATTCGTTAGCATTCATGCATGATCACCTTTGATCTCCGCCGACTCCGCCTGCTGCGCGAGCTGGAGGAACGCGGGACGCTGGCCGCGGTCGCGACGGCCCTGGACTACAGCCCTTCCGCGGTCTCGCAGCAGCTGAGCGTCCTGGAGAGGGAGGTCGGCGCGCGGCTGCTCGAGAAGGCCGGACGCGGCGTACGGCTGACCGACGCCGGGCGGCTGCTGGCGCGGCACGCGCGGATCCTGCTGGCGGCGGCCGAGGCGACGGCGGCGGACCTGGCGTCCCTGGGCGGCGAGGTCCGCGGCACCGTGCGCGCCGGCGGCCTGCAGTCGGCGGCGCGCCGCCTCCTGGTGCCCGCCGTGGCCCGTCTGATGCTCCGGCACCCGCTGGTGCGCGCGGAGGTCTCCGAACTCGAACTGGAGCAGGCGCTGCCGGGGCTGCGCCTGGGATCGGTCGACCTGGTGATCAGCGACGAGTACGACGGTCACCCGCGCCCCCGGCCGGCGGGATTGTGCTTCACGCCGCTGCACGAGGAACCGCTCAGGCTGGTGCTCTCACCGGCGCACCCGTCGGCCCGGCGGGAGGGACCCGTCGCCCTGGCCTCGCTGCGCGAGGAGGTCTGGGTCACCTCGGCCGCGGGTACCGGCCACCACGCCATGGTGGTGGGGACCTGCCGGTCCCTGGGCGGCTACGAGCCGGATGTGCGGCACCGCTCCAACGACGCGGAGATCCAGCTCGAACTCGTACGCACCACCGGGGCCGTCGGACTGCTGCCGGTCCTGGCGCTGCCGGCGGCGGACGCCGCGCTGACGATCCGTGACGTCGCCGAGGCCGACGTCCGGCGGCGCCTCGTCGCGGTCACCCGGGAGGGCCCGACGGCTCCCGCGCTGAGAGCGCTGCTGGAGACCGTGACCGATCAAGTACGCCACGTCGGCTGAGCCGGGCAGGTCAGATCGTGCGCCGCCAGACGTCGATGGCCAGCACCTGGCGCATGCCCACCGACAGGTAGAGGTCGAGCGCGGGCGTGCTGTTGTTGGCGTCGACGTGCAGGTAGGTTCCGGCCCGCCCGCGACCGGCGTCCTCGGCGAACGCCCTGCGCAGCATGAACCGGCCCAGGCCGCGGCCCCGGAACGCGGGCAGCACGGCCAGCCGGCGCACGTAGCCGCAGTCCTCGTCCCCGAGGAAGGCGTTGGTGCCCAGCAGCATCGCCACGGGCTCGCCGTCCATGCGGGCGACCGCGAGCTGCGACCAGTCGGTGCTGGCGGAGGAGGCCAGCTCGTCGTACCACTCGTCGTAGTCCTTGGGGGCGAAGCCGAAGTGCTCGGCGAAACCGGCCTGCTCCACGGCGTGACCCTGGCGGCGCACCTCCTCGGTGAGCCCGTCGTGCACGGTCATGCCCGCCGGGAGGCCGGGGTGGTCGATCGAGCCGGTGTGGTCGGCCCGCATCCGGATGAAGCTGGTGGCGGGGGTGAAGCCCCTGGCGGCGGCGACGGCGCGTTTGCCGCTGTCCTCGCGGTACAGGCCGATGTCCACCACGGCCCGGTCGTGGCCGAGGCCGGCGGTGATCTGGCTGGCCCGCTCGGTCACGGTGTCCCAGAGCGGGGCGGTGAGCTCGGGCGTGGCGGGGTGCACGACGACGTCGACGTCGACGTTGTCGCCGGTGCCCTTGCGGCAGGCCCAGGCCCAGGCCACCAGCCTCTCGTCCGTGTCGTGGACCAGCCAGCCGTCGGCCTTCGGGTCGAAGGAGGAGTCGTTGAGCTGGTCGGCCACGTCGTCGAGGGTCATGTCGGCCTTGCCGATCACCTGGGTGTCGCAGAGGGAGATCAGCTCGTGGATCCTGCGGGCGTCGTCGGCCTGGGGCCTGCGGGTGAGGTATCCGGCGGGGATGCTTGTCGTCATGCGCCCATCGTGAGGGGGGCGACTTGAGAATCACTGGGCCGGAGCTTGCTTACGCACGCGCCCCCGACCCCGCCCGAAGGCGCGGGCCCGGCGGCGGCCGGGTCCCGCCCCCCTCCCCCGGGCGCCGGGCGTTCAGTCCAGGACCGGGACCGGCCCCTCCTTCGACTCGGCGGCCTCGGCGGGGCCGCCGCGCAGCGGGATCTCCTTGATGAAGGCCGCCAGCAGCGGCACCAGCACGGCGAACAGGATCGCCCACCAGAAGATCTCGGAGATGGCGCCCGCCAGGGACTCCAGGAAGCCGGTCCGCACGTTCGCGGGCAGCTCGTGCATGGCGGCCGGGTCGAACTGGGCGCCCCCCGAGGCGAGCCGCTCGCCCTCCGCGCCCAGGCTGCTCCGCAGGCCGGCGGTGAGCTCGTTGTTGAAGATCGCGCCGAACAGCGAGACGCCGAACGAGCCGCCGATGGAACGGAAGAAGGTCGAGGTGCTGCTGGCGACGCCGAGGTCCTTCTGCTCGACGCTGTTCTGGGCGATGAGCATGGTGATCTGCATCAGGAAGCCCATGCCGAGGCCGAGGACCCCGATGAACACGCCGGTCTGCCAGGACGGCGTGTTCACGTCCATCAGGGAGAGCAGCCACATGGCGACGGCCATGATCGCGCCGCCCAGGACGGGATAGGCCTTGTACCTGCCGGTCTTGGTGATGGCGCGGCCGACGAAGAGCGAGACCACCATGGAGGCGCCCATCATGGGCAGCAGCAGCAGACCCGAGTTGGTGGCGGTGGCGCCCTGGACGGTCTGCTGGAAGAGCGGCAGGAAGTTGATCGCGCCGAACATCGCGAACCCGAGCAGGAAGCCCACGCCCGAGATCAGGGTGAAGTTGCGGTCGCGGAAGACGTGCAGCGGCAGGATGGGCTCGACGGCGCGCCGCTCCACCGGGACGAACGCCGCCAGCGTGACCACGGCGAGCGCCGCCAGGCCGAGGATCTGCGGCGAGCCCCACGCGTAGTCGTTGCCGCCCCAGGTGGTGATGAGGACCAGCGCGGTGATGCCGGCCGAGAGCAGGGCCGCCCCCAGCCAGTCGATCCGGTGCTCGGTGCGCAGCCTGGGCAGCTTCAGCGTGACGACCAGAGTGGCCAGCGCGACGAATCCCAGCGGCAGGTTCACGTAGAAGGCCCAGCGCCAGTCGAGGTGGTCGGTGATGAACCCGCCGACGAGCGGCCCGGCGATCATTGCCAGTGACATGACCGCGGCCATGATGCCCTGGTACTGGCCGCGCTCGCGGGGCGGGACCAGGTCGCCGATGATCGCCATGGCGTTGACCATCAGGCCGCCGGCCCCCAGCCCCTGCAGCGCGCGGAACGCGATGAGCTGGGCCATGCCGTCCGTGGGCCCGCCGAGCAGGTCGGAGCCGGCCATCCCGCAGAGCGCGGAGCCGAGCATGAACAGGGCGATGGAGGCGAGGAAGATGTTCTTCCTGCCGTACAGGTCGCCGATCTTGCCCCAGATGGGGGTCGAGACGGTGGTGCCGAGCACGTAGGCGGTCACCACCCACGACAGGTGGTTCAGGCCGCCGAGCTCCCCGACGATGCGCGGCATCGCGGTTCCGACGATCATGTTGTCGAGCATGGCCAGGGCTATCGCGAGCATGAGCCCCGGCAGCACTACCATGACCTCGCGGCGCCGCGCCGGCGCGGCCGCGGTCTGCTTCACTTTTACGCCCCCTGGAAAATGTACTTACTTGCCGACCGGCTAGCGTCGGATATGCTGGGAATGTAGGCCGCTTACTTGCCGGCCGTCAAGTTGATTTCTTGGTAAAGGGAGCCATGAGGGAACAGTCCGACACGCGGACGCGCATCCAGGAGACCGCCCTGAGGTTCTTCATCGAACAGGGGTACGAGGCCACCTCGCTGCGCGAGATCGCGGAGGCCCTGGGCGTGACCAAGGCGGCTCTCTACTACCACTTCAAGACCAAGGACGACATCGTCCTCAGCCTGGCCGAGGACAGGGCGCGCACCATCGAGGATCTCGTCGCCTGGGCCGAGACGCAGCCGCGCACCGAGGAGACCCGGCGCGAGCTGCTGCGCCGCTACTCCCGGGACCTCAAGCACGGCAGGCACCGCCAGATCATCCGCTTCTTCGAGCGCAACCAGACCTCGCTCAAGAACCATCCGATCATGGAGAAGGCCCGCGAGCAGATGTTCCTGCTGGTCGCCTTCCTGGTCGATCCGGACGACTCCCCGGCCACCCGGCTGCGGAACACCACGGCCCTGTTCGTCATGCACTCCGCGTGGTTCATGCTGCGGGACGCGGGACTCGCCGACCACGAGGTGGAGGACGCCGCCCTGGAGGTCGCGCTCGACCTCGTCGGGCGGTGAGCGTCCTCATCGACCCGTCCGCGTGGCCGGGTCCGCGCGGGTTGCTCTGGTCGCACCTGGTCAGCGACGTCTCGGTCGAGGAGCTGCACGCCTTCGCCGAGGCGCTCGGCGTGCCGCGCCGCGCGTTCGACCGCGACCACTACGACGTCCCCGAGACCGTGTACGCGCGGGCCGTGGCGCTCGGCGCCGAGGAGGTGCCCGCGCGCGAGCTCGTCGCCCGGCTGACCGCCGCGGGCCTGCGCCGCCGCCGGACGCGGAACGCCACCGGTGGTACCGGCGGCCCCGCATAGATCCCGGCACAGGGGGCATCAGGCCCTGGTGAGGACATCACCGCACGTCACAGAGGGGACGACATGCTGAACGGTACAACGATCGCGTTCCTGGTGGCCCCGGAGGGCATCGAGCAGGTCGAACTCACCGAACCGTGGAACGCCGTCAAGAAGGCGGGGGGCACGCCCCGGCTCGTCTCCACCGAGAAGGGTCAGGTCCAGGCCTTCAACCACCTGGACGCGGCCGACCGCTTCCCGGTGGACGCCACGGTCGAGGAGGTCTCGGCGGCCGACTTCGACGGGCTGGTACTGCCCGGCGGCGTCGCCAACCCCGACCTGCTGCGCACCGTGCCGGAGGCCGTCGCGTTCGCGAAGGGTTTCTTCGACGCGGGCAAACCGGTCGCGGCCATCTGCCACGCGCCCTGGACGCTGATCGAGGCCGACGTGGTGCGCGGCCGCAAGGTCACGTCCTGGCCGAGCCTGCGGACCGACCTGGGCAACGCCGGGGCCGACTGGGAGGACCGCGAGGTGGTGGTCTGCTCCGCGGGCCCGAACACGCTCATCACCAGCCGCAAGCCCGACGACCTCAAGGCCTTCTGCCAGGCCGCGGTCGACGCCTTCTCCGGAGGCGGGCGCAAGGGCGACTGAACCACACTGAACCACATCGTTCCCGGCCGGAGCCGGGACCGTCGTCGGGGGGGGGGGGGGCCCCCCCCCCCGCGCGGGCCCCGCCCCGGGGCCCCCCCCCCCCGGGGGGGGCGGGGGGGGGGGGGGGGGGGGGTGCGGGGGGGGGGGGGGGGGGGGGGGGGGGGGGGGGTTGGTGGGGGGGGGGGGGGGGGGGGGGGGGTGATGGTGGCGGTGGAGGCGTCTGAGGGTGAGGTGGTGTCGTTGCTGGGTG
>NZ_JBNCLF010000006.1:223071-390839 GCF_049844535.1 Streptosporangium sp. DT93 | reverse complement strand
GGCGGCGCCGCCGCGCCGGCCGGGCCCCGCCCCCCCCCCCCCCCCCCCCCCCCCCCCCCCCGCCGCCGTTCGCGCCCCCGCCGTTCGTGACCGGTGCCGTTCGGGGTGGGCGCCGTTCGGGGGAGGCACTGTTCGCGGGGGGTGCCGTCGCCGTTTCAGGTTTGGAGCGGACGTGCGGGGCAAGTGCCTTGGCAACCGGCTGTGAAAGGAGGGGACCGTGGAAGCCACCATCGCGTTGCGTCTGCCGCGTGACGCCGCGAGTGTTCCCGTCATCAGGCAACTTCTCGACTCCTCGCTGCAGGCCCTGGGCGTGGTTCCCGAGATCCGCGAGGACATCCAGCTCATGCTTTCGGAGGCGTGTTCCAACGTCATCCAGCACGCCACCCCCAGCGACGACTACATGGTCAGCACCGAGCTGTCCGGGGAACGGTGCGTGATCAAGGTCGTGGACGCCGGCAACGGCTTCGACTTCGGCGGCGCCTCCTCCCCCTCCCCCACCTCGGAACACGGCAGGGGGCTGCTGATCATGCAGGCCCTGGCCGACGACATCCGCTTCGTCAACCGGCGTGAGAAGGGCTCGATCGTCTGCCTGGAGAAGGCGCTGCGCTTCGTCGACGACGCTCCCGGGCTGTCACTGCTGCTCAACGAGGAGCTTGAGCTCGACGAGGGCGTCGGCCAGGTAGTCGGTGACCGTCCACACGTCGGGGACCATCTCACGGCAGGCGACCACGCCGACGTCAAGTGAGCCGTCGTAGGAGAAGACCGTGATGTTCAGCCCCCCGCTGGCGTCGGTCACCACCGAGACCGGGTGGTACGCCAGCAGCCGGGCGCCGCTGATGTAGAGCGGGAGCTGCGGGCCCGGCACGTTGGAGATCAGCACGTTGATCGGGCCCGCGCTCTCGGCGAAGAGGTTGAAGGCGGCGCGCGAGGCCAGCCCGGTCAGCGCGGACGGCATCATGTCGCTCATCTGCTGGAGCCAGCGTGCCGGGGCGAGCGAGGAACGGTCCTTGATCAGCCGCATCGCGTCGCGGACCGCCATCAGGCGCTCCAGCGGGTCGGCCACCTGGGTGGCCAGCGTGGTGATCATGATCGTGACCTGGTTGCCGGTCCTGCGGTCCCCGGGGGTGCGCAGCGAGAACGGCACCCCGGCGACGAGCGGCTGGTCGGGCAGCGCGCCGCGCTTGAGCAGCCACTGGCGCAGCGCTCCGGCGCACAGGGCCATCACCACGTCGTTCACGGTGACGCCGAGGGCGTTCTTGACGAGCTTGACGTCCTCCAGCGGCAGGGTGGTGAAGGCGAACCGGCGGTGCGCGCTGATCCTGCCGCTGAACGGGGTCCGGGGGACGACCATGCGGGGCATCGCGGGCACCTCGGTGGCGCCGGCCACCAGGCCGACCAGGTGGCGGGTGACCCGCGAGATCGTCCGGGCGCCGGGCATCTGGGAGACCAGGGGGATCTCGTCCAGGTGCGGGATCGCGTCCGCCAGGAAGCGCACCGTGTTGGCCGGGTTGACCACGGCCTTGGCGATGCCCCGGGCGAGCATCTCCCGCGTGTCGATCGTCTCCTCCACCTCCCCCTCGTCCTCGCCCGGCGCCGGCGGCTCGGGCTCGGCGGGCTCGGGGGAGGTGTCCAGCAGGCCGGCCAGCACGTCGGCGCCGGTGACGCCGTCGACCGCGGCGTGGTGGACCTTCATGTACAGGGCCGTACGGTCCCCGGACAGGCCGTGGATCAGGTACATCTCCCACAACGGCAGCCGCCGGTCCAGCCGGCGGGCGTGCAGCCTGGCCACCTGCTCCCCGAGCTGCTCGTCGCTGCCCGGCGCGGGCAGCGCGAGCTCGCGCACGTGGTAGTCCAGGTCGACCGCGGGCTCGTCGGTCCAGTAGGGGTGGTCCAGGCCGAGCGGGACGGGCACCAGGCGCATCCGGAAGGGCGCCGCCAGGTGGAGCCTGCGGGCCAGCAGCGCCACCAGGTCGTCGCGCGACAGCCCGCCCGACAGGATCGCCAGTCCCCCGATGTTCGCGACGTTCGTCGAGGTCTCGAAATTCAGGAACTGCGTGTCCACCGCGTTGAGCTGCCGCACCGTCTACCTCCGGGAAGTCGTCCTCCCATCGTGCTCCCGCGAGGTCGTCAGGGCCAGTCCGGCGAGCGCGACGAGCACGAGCACCGAAACCGTGACCAGCGACAGAGGGATGAGAGCGAACACGACGAGAACGGTCATGATCTCATTGATCAACTGCGACACCGGGGAGCCCTGCCCGGATCGGCCTGTCGCTACACCGCGTTCCAGCGCCCGAGCTTCAGCGCGAGATGGAGTTCTAACCTGTGGGTTCCGTTCTTGAGGTCGCGGTCGGCCAGTTGCTCGATCCTGGCGAGCCGGTAGTAGAGGCTGGTGCGGTGCAGGTGGAGCAGCCGGGCGGTCTCCTGGGCGTCTCCCCCGCTGTCGAGGTAGGTCTCCAGCGTGACGACGAGCCCGGGGTGCTCGCGCAGCGCCTCCAGCGGGCCGCCGGGCCGGTCCTGCGGGTCGGTCGGCGGGTCGGACAGCAGCCGGTACACGCCCAGGTCCGGCCAGCGGGCCACGGGCCCCAGCGCCGGTTCGGCCGCGGCGGCCCTGGCCGCGACGAGCGCCTCGCGGTGCGCGCGGGCGGTCCGGTCCAGCCCGGGGTGGGGTGCGCTGATCCCGGCGCCCGCGCCGGTCCGCACCACCAGCCGCTCCCCCAGCGCCACCGCGTCCTCTCCCCGGTTGAGCAGCAGCACGGCGTGCCGGTCCAGCATCGTGAACGCGGGCGGGCGGAGCGTCCTGGCCAGCTCCGCGCTCACCGCCTCGCGCAGGCCCACCGGCTCCCCCCGGAGCACCAGGACGCGCAGCGGCCCCTCACCCAGGACGCCGGCCGCGCGCCGCACGCCGATCTCGCCGGTGATGAGGTGGGCCAGGGTGTGCGAGCTGCCGCCGTCGTCGAGCAGGGCGGCGATCGCGGCGGCGTCGCGGACGGTCCTGGCGCGTTCCTGCGGGCTCAGCGGGCCGTCGCCCTCGATGACCCACAGGTAGCCGACCCGCCGCTCCTGGTGCAGCAGCGGCACGCAGAGCCGGCCCACCATGCCCAGGGCGGCGTTCTCCGGGACGCGGACCGGCTCGCGTGCCCCGATCACGCCGTGCGCCTCCTGCCAGGCGTTCACCTCCGCCGGGACCGACCGCGACAGGATGGCGTGTGCCCTGACCGGGTCGGCGTCGCCGTGGTGGGCGCTGTGCGCGACGACGCGGCCCTCCAGGTCGTCCACGGACATGCCCCGGCCCACCGCGGCCGCCAGCGACTCCAGCAGGTCCTGAACATCGTCCGCGATCATGCTTTTATCCTACAGATGTAGGAAGGATCTCCACCGACGCGACGATGACTGTCCACCGCATGCACCGTAGCGTCACAGTATTCGTTTCCGGAAGCCGTACCGCGAGGGCCCGGAGGCGCGTCCGTGAGAGCCGCCCGGCGGCCCGGTGGGAGGAGACCCCCTTGGTGGAGCGCAGCCGCGTCGCCCCGTGGGCCCCGCCCCGGGCGCAGCTGCGCCTGGCCGAGCTGGAGTCGGAGGTGTCCGGGCTGGGCCTGGACGCGGTGAACCGGCTGGTCGACGCGGTGCTGGCCGAGCACCGGGGCCGCCTCGACGAGGACGGCGTGGTCCTGTACGCGGGCACCAACACGATGAGCGAGCGGGCCAGGGCCGCCCACGAGATCTCCATGGGATGCCGCCCGTCGATGGGCTGGCCCGGTGACAAGTACCAGACCGGCCTGGACGAGCTGGACGTGCTGGAGGTGCTCGTCCCGCTGCAGGTCGCCGCGCTGATGGGCGGCGAGTTCGCCGAGGTGCGGCTGCAGAGCGCCACCCTGGCCAACCTGGCCTGCTACAGCGCGTTCACCTCCCCCGGCGACACGATCGCGGTGCTGCCCGAGGACGCCGGGGGCCACGCCGTCCAGCACGCGCGGGCCGTCGCCGGCATCCGGGGGCTGCGGACCGCCGACCTGCCCTACGACGCCGCGCGGCTCGACGTCGACCACGACGCGCTGCCGACCTTCCTGCGCGAGCACCGGCCCGCGCTGGTGGTGGTCGGGGCGGGCCTGATGCTGTTCCCGTACGACGTCGGGCGGATCCGGGCGGCCTGCGACGAGGTCGGCGCCCTGCTGGTGTACGACGCCTCGCACGTGGCGGGCCTGATCGCGGGCGGCCGGTTCCAGCGCCCGCTCGCGGAGGGCGCGCACCTGCTGACCATGTCCACCTACACCTCCTTCGGCGGCCCGCCGGGGGCGGCCGTGGTGACGCGCGACGAGGGGCTCGCCAGCCGGGTGTCGGCGGCGGCCTACCCGGGCCTGACCGCCAACTACGACGCCTCCCGTCTCGCGCCGCTGGCCGTCGTGGCCGCCGAGCACGCCGCGGGCGGTCCCGTCTACGCCGACCGCTGCCTCGCCAACGCCCTGGCGCTGGCCTCGGCGCTGGAGGCGGAGGGCTTCGGCGTCTTCGCCGCCGGGCGGGGCTGGACCGCCTCGCACCACGTGGCGGTGGACGCCGCCGCGTTCGGCGGCGGGGACGCGGCCGCCAGGCTGCTGGCCGAGGGCGGCGTCTACCTCAGCGGCATCGGCCTGCCCGGCCAGCCTCGTACCGAGCCCATGCGGGGCCTGCGGATCGGCACCCAGGAGGTGACCCGGCGCGGTTTCCGCCCGGACTCCATGGGCGCGGTCGCGGCCCTGATGCGCCGCCTGCTGATCGACGGCCAGGCGCCCTCCCTGGTGCTCCGGGACGCGATCGCCCTGCGCCACGCCACCCCCTGATCCCGGACCGGCCCGCTCGACCCCCGGAGGCCCGCCTCCCGGCGGGCCGGTCCGACTTCCCCCGCCGTTCCCCGGGACGGCGGACCGGCCCCGCCCCCGTGACGGGCCGGCCCGTCGTTCCCCGCGCGGCGGACCGGCCCGCGTCCCCCTGACGGGCCGGTCCGCTCCCCCTGCCCCGGCCGCGGGAGGGCGGGACGGGTCAGAACGCCCGGTGGTACTGGTCGGGCCGGCGTACGGCGGCCGGGGCCAGCTCGCGGGCGGCGAGGTTGGGCCAGTAGGGGTTGCGCAGCAGCTCGCGGCCGAGCAGGACGGCGTCGGCCCGGCCGGAGGCGATGATCTCCTCGGCCTGCCGGGGGTCGGTGATCTCCCCGACGGCCGCGACCGGCAGATCCGTCTCGGCCTTCACGCGGGCCGCGAACGGCACCTGGTAGCCGGGGCCGGTGGTGATGCGCACCTTGGGGACGTTGCCTCCGGAGGAGACGTCGAGGAGGTCGACGCCGTGGGCGAGCAGGTCCTTGGCGAGGCGGACGGTGTCGTCGACGCTCCAGCCCTCGCGCTCGTCGGCGGGGTTCTCGGCCAGCCAGTCGGTGGCCGACACGCGGAAGAGGACGGGAAGCTCCTCGGGCCAGACCGCGCGTACCGCGTCGACGACCCGGAGCGCGAACCGCGTGCGGTTCTCGTAGGAGCCCCCGTAGGCGTCGGTCCGGTGGTTGCTGAACGGTGAGAGGAACTGGCCGATCAGGTAGCCGTGCGCGCCGTGGATCTCGGCCACCCGGAAGCCCGCGGCCAGGGCCCGCCGCGCGGCGGCGGCGAAGGACTCCACGAGGCGGTCGATGCCGTCGGCGTCCAGCTCCGCGGGGAGGTGGTGGCCGTCGGCGAAGGGGATCGGGCTCGGCGCGACCGGCTGCCAGCCGTTCTCGCCCGCACCGGTGGGCCCGCCGCCCTGCCAGGGGCTGCGGGTCGACGCCTTGCGCCCGGCGTGCGCGAGCTGGACGGCGGGAACGGCGCCGTACTCGGTCAGGAAACGGGCGACGCGGGCGAACGCCTCCTGCTGGCGGTCGTTCCACAGGCCGAGGTCGGCCGGGCTGATGCGGCCCTCCGGCGTCACCGCGGTGGCCTCGGTCATGACGAGCCCGGCGCCGCCCACCGCGCGGGCGCCCAGGTGGACCAGGTGCCAGTCGGTCGGCGCTCCCTGCTCCGGTCCTTCCTCCGCCGCGCAGTACTGGCACATCGGGGACATCCAGATCCGGTTGGGGACGGTGAGGCTGCGCAACGTCAGGGGCTCGAACAGGGCGCTCACGGCCGTACTCCTTCTCACGCGGGGGCGTCGGGGCGATGCGAGGTGGTGGGGGCGGGCGCCCCGGCTCACACTCATACGATAAACGACGTACTACGATAGATGTCAAACTACGATCGTTCTCGTACAATCGGGATCACGAACGAGATGAGGGAGACCGCGTGCCGACCGCCCCCGTCAGAGCCCTGGAACACCCCGCCCCCGAGGAGATCACGCTGGAGGGCGTGCTGCACGCCCTGTCCGACCCGACGCGCCTGCGTATCGTGCGTTTCCTGTGGCCGCTGGAGGAGAACGAGGGCGCCCCCTGCTCGGCGATCGAACTGGAGATCACCAAGTCGACCACCACCCATCACTACCGGGTGCTGCGCGAAGCCGGCGTGATCAGTCAGGTCTATCGCGGCACCGCCAAGATGAACGCGCTGCGCCGCCGCGACCTGGCCGCGCTCTTTCCCGGCCTGCTGGATGCGATCCTGACCGCCGACGCGGCCCGGCACGAGCGCGAGGACCGGCCCGCGCGCTCCCCCGCGTGACCCCGGCCGGGGCTTCCGGCGCCTGTCCGGCCGGTACCGCCGTGATCCGGAGACCACCGAGAGGGCGGCCCGCGCGCCACCGATCCCCTCGGCACGGATCGGTGAGCGGCTCAGTCCGTCCGCGCGAACGGCCCCGGCCGCTCGTCGGTCCAGCCGATCGTCCGGTACGAGGTGGAGTGGCTGATCTCCACCTGCCGCCCGTCCGCGAGGCTGGTCACGTACGTCTGTATGTCGGCGAGGGGCAGGCCGGTGCCGGGATCGACCACGAAACGGAAATCGCTGAACACGCCGGGCCCCACCTCGGCCCGGTAGCCGAGCGCCTGCCCGCGCCGGCCCAGCGGGTCCGTGACCTCCCCCTCGGCCCGCATGCCGGGCAGGGACGCGAGGACCCGGTAGGCGGAGGCACGAGCCTCGGGTGACACCGGCAGGGTGCCGATGATGTTCATGCAGGCCGCTCGCACGAGGCGGTCCATGTCCTTCTCCCAGCCCGGCGCGACATCCGGGTCCGCCGTCAGCCGCCGGGTGATGCGCTCCTCCAGGTAGGCCCGGAGCCTGACGGGCTCGCCCGGGATCGCGCGCACCTCCTTCCAGGTGATCGGTCCCGTCGCCAGGTCGCCGGCCACGCCCTTCCACGCGCCGCGAAGCCGCTCGGCGACCGGCTCGCCCGCCGTCGCCTTCAGTGGCTCTCTCGGGACGCTGAACAGCTCCCCCCCGAGGTTCGGGTCGGGGTAGCTCCAGCTGTCGGGCGAGCCCGCGGCCCGCCAGGCCGCCTCGTCCTGCGGGGTCGCGGGCCTGGCGCCGAGATACCGCCGGGTGCGCCAGCTCTGCAGATCCGGCCGTTTGGCCAGCCACAGCTCCCCGGAAACGCTTTTCTCGATCACATAGCCGCGGGTGGGGTCGGTCAGCATCGACCGTCCGGCCGTCTCGATACGCCAGTAGTCACCGTCCGAACGGGTCCGCTCCGTGGCGACGGCGGCGGCGGCGGCGAGCAGGATCTTCTGGGCGGTCGGTCCGGCCGTCGCGGAGACCGACGTGCCCGGCCGGGGTACGAGGAGGGTCGTGTCGCCGGGCAGGATCGCGGGGGCGGCGACCGCCACCGCGGCGGCCGCGGCCAGGCCCAGCCCGGCGCCGACCAGCCTGTTCCTCCGGCCGCGCCGCCTCCTCGGCACGAGGTGCGGGCTGTCGGCCGTAGCGTCGGCCGTACTGTCGGCCGGGCCGCCGGCCGTGGTGCTCGCGGCCACTTCGGCGAGCAGCCGGGCGCGGCCCTCCACGACCGTGCCGAGCGAGGGTTCGTGAGATCCCAGCAGGTCGCGTACGGCGGTCACGTGGCGCGGCTCGACCGGATGCCGGAAGTCCCGGTCGTCGTTCGGCTCATCCATCGGATCCTCCAGATTCAGCGGTGATGTCGATGTCGTCCAGCGCCGCGCGCAGCTTTCTGCGCACCCGGTTGAGCCGGGAGGCCACGGTCCCCGAGGGGATCTCCAGTGTCCGCGCGATCTCCTCGTAGCTGAGGTCCCCGTACGCGACGAGAAACAGCACGTCCCGGTCACCGGCGGGGAGCCGGCCGAGCTCCGTGGCGAGGTGACGCCGTGCGGCCGCGGCGCTCACCCGCGCGGCCACCCGGTCGGCGTGCTCGCCCTCGGCGGGGTCCTCCACCGGCACCCTGGCCAGCGCCTCCAGCCTCCGGGTCTCGCCGCGGCGGTGGTCCGCGAGAAGGTTGGTGGCGATTCCGTACAACCAGTGGCGTACCACGCCACGATCGGGATCGAAGCCGTGCCGCTTGCGGAACGCGACCAGGAAGGTCTCGGAGGCCAGATCGTCGGCGGCGTGCGGTCCGACCCGCGCGGCGACATAACGGTAGATGTCGCCGAAGTAGCGGTCGTACAGCGCGGCGAAGGACTCGGGCCGATGCCGCGACTGCTCGATGAGCACGGCGTCGTCAAGTCTCCCCGGCGAATCGGGGGGAGCGGTCATCCGCATGGTGTCCCTTCTTTCGGATACACCATTACTCCGTCGCAGGGCCGGTTCGACTTCACGGCCGGGCGATGACGACGCCGACACCCGGTTCGGACCGGCCGTGAAGGACACCGGGGAGACCGGGGGAATCCGGGGATCGGGGCGGCCGGGGGCCGGGGGCCGGGGCGGAAGCCCGCACGCCAGGGCAAGGTGGCGGGCGGATCGTCGGTGGCGCGCAGTACGGTCCTGGCATGTGCCGGAGTATCAAGACCCTTCGTGAGCCCTACATCAGCGACGTGACCGAGGACGACGTGCGAGCCGCGGCGCTCCAGTACGTCCGGAAGATCTCGGGGTTCCGTGCCCCGTCGGCGCGCAACGCCGAGGCCTTCGACAGAGCCGTGGAGGAGGTGGCCGCCGCCACCAGGACCCTCCTCGGCGACCTGCGGCTGAAGCAGGTCTCCCGGGACTGACCGCAACTGACCGGGACCGGGCGGGACCGTGCGGGACCTCGCACGACAGGGTTCCGGACGACGGCGCCCGGGACACCGGGGTTCTTGGACGACCGGGGCCCCGGCCCCCGGGCCGAAACGCCACGGCCCGGCAGGCGCGGAGGCATGCCGGGCGGTGAACGGTCACTTCGGGCGCGCGGGACCGGAGCCCGGGACCGAGGCCCGGGGCCGGTCACACCCGCCCGGGCACGGCGCCGGTCACCCGGGCGTGCCGGTCAGTGGCGCGTGTTCGAGGAGCTGAAGAGCCGGCTCACGAACATCACCACCACGCCCACCAGGCCGATGATCAGCGCCCACTTGAGGAGCGTGAACAGGAAGCCCAGAACCGAGCCCAGCAGGAAAAAGGCGATCACCACGGCCGCCACGATCAACAGAATTCGTCCCATGCACTCCACGCTAGGCCCCGCCGCCGTCCGGCGGCAGGGCCCGGCGCCGATGTCAGGGACAAGCCAGGGTTCTCCCTCAGAGGGGCCCCGGGCCCGCCGGACGGCCGGACTCCGGCCACGGACCGGACTCCGGCCACGGACCGACCACCGGCCGGGGTCCGGCCGCCGGTCGGGGACCCCGGCCGGGCTCCGATCCTCGGCCGGGCGATCCTCAGCCGAGGTCCGGCCGGCCGCCGACGAGCGGCAGCCGCACCGAGCTCCGGCCGGGCTCGACCGAGACGCCGGTGCCCGGGGGCAGCCGCAGAGTGAAGTCCCGGTCGGTGGAGAGCAGCACGACGCCGATGCGGTGACCGGCCTTGAACACGTGGTCGTTCGGCTGGAGGTCGAGGCGGAAGTCGTAGAAGCGGCCCTCGTTCAGCAGCTCGGTGCGGGCGGCGGAGTGGCGGTTGCGGACGTCGATCCAGCCCCTTGTGATGATCTTGTAGGGGGCGGTCACCGTGACGTGCTCGGCCAGCCGCGCGCACCCGGTGTCGCCGGTCACGCCCTGGCCGTAGCAGACCGGGGTGTCGCCGTAGACGACGTCGCCGTACGCGCGGGCGTCGGTGCCGTAGTCCACCAGCAGTGCCGTCAGGTAGGGCGAGCGCCCGCCCTTGAACGCGGCCCGGACCGAGATCTCGGGCGTGCCCGACAGGCGCGTGTCCCTGGCCAGCGGGGCCGAGAGGTAGGCCAGGCGGTTGGGATCGACGGCCTCGGCGTTCTCGGCGAGCTGCTCGGCGGTACGGGTGCTCTGGTCGACGAAGGACTCGGCGGCGCGGTCGGAGGAGCGGCGCGGGCCCAGGGTGCCGTTGCGGCCGCCGGAGCCGGGTGCCAGGTGGAGCCGGACGTCCCGGGTGCCGGGCAGCGGCCAGGAGGCGTGCTGCGACCACTGGCCCGGCCCGGACTCCACGTCGGCCTGCGGCTCGTTCATGATGCCGTTGCGCAGGCCGTACAGGTGGAAGTCGAACCATCGGTGCAACTGGCGCAGCCACTCGGCGTTGCGCCCGGCGTAGGAGAACGGGTTGAAGTGGCCGCCCTGGTGGAGCCAGATCTTGCGGGGCACGTTCCGCTTCGCCAGGGCGTCCCACCACTGCACGGCCTGCTTGGTCTTGACGTTCCAGTCGTTGAGGCCGTGCACCAGGAAGACGGCCGCGCGGACCTTGCGCACGTCGCCCAGGTAGTTGCGCCGGTCCCAGAAGTCGGAGTAGTCGCCGGTGACGCGGTCCTGGTCGCGTTCGATCGCGTCGACGGTCGCGCCGCAGGCCTTCTGCGCGTCCGCGCGGGTCAGTACGTAGCGGGCCAGCACGTCGGCGTCCTCGCCCTGGTAGCCGCCGGGGGCCAGCACGCCGCCGCCCGCGCGGTAGTAGTCGTACCAGGAGGAGATGGCGGCGATCGGCACGATCGCCTTGAGGCCCTTGACGCCGGTGGCGGCGACCGCGTTGGGCAGCGTGCCGTTGTAGGAGACGCCGATCATGCCGACGTTCCCGGTGGACCAGCCGGCCTTGACCTCCTTGCCGGTCGCGTCGAAGGCGCGGGCGCGGCCGTTGAGCCAGTCGATCGCGGCCTTGGGGCCCGCGGTCTCGTTCGGCAGGCCGGTCGTGGGGCAGCCGGTCGCCCGTCCCGAGCCGAGGTTCTCCACCAGCGCGACCGCGTAGCCGCGCGGCACGAAGTAGTTGTCGTAGTAGCCCCGGAAGGGCGGCGCCTCGGCGCGGGCCACGTCGAGGCCGTCGACGCCGAACATCTCGTCGCGCAGGTCGTTGAACTTGTTGCGCCGGTACTCCATGCCCGCGGGGTCGGAGCCGTCGAGGTCGACGACGTGGTTGGGCACGTCGTTGCCGCCCGCGTAGTAGGGGCTCGCCTCCATGACGACGGGGACCTTGAGGCCGGAGGCGGTCTCCTTGGGCCGCATGATGTCGACCGCCACCCGGTCGGGCAGCCCGTCGGCGTCGCTGTCGACCCCGGCGACCTCCACGAACACCGTCTCGGTCAGCGCGTCGGCGCGCGAGTAGACCGGCTGGGTCTCCCCGTCACGGACCGGGGACGCCGTGCCGGCCGGCGCGTTCGCGGGGGGCGCGGCCGCGGACGACGTCGCCGCGGGTGGCGGAACGGCGGGCGGCGGATCGGCCGGCGACGCGACGGCGGGCGGGGGGTCGGCGGGTGACGCGACGGCGGGCGACGCGACGACCGGGAACATCGCGAGCGGCAGGGCCGCCACCGTCGCGACGACGATCGTCTTCCATCTGTTCATCAGGAAGGCTCCGAGAAGGTAGCTGGAAGTCTGACTACTCCGGTCAATCTCCTTCGAAGCAATCTTGACCTGCAAGATCGAAGATATAACGAATGAGCGGCTATCTCGCGTTACGCGCGAGTTCCAGCGCGTATTCGGGGAACCAGTCGCCCGCCCTGGGCTCTCCGCGGTGGCACTCGCCGTCCGACTCCCCCGGCCGCTTGATCCACAGGAAGGCGTCCACCCGCTCCTGACCGGTCTCGGTGGTCGGCTCGGCGCCCAGCGCGCGGCCCTTGGGGTTGCACCAGGCGTCGTCGCCCCGGGCGCCGCGCAGGGGGCCGTTGCCGTTGCGGGAGGTGTCGATGACGTAGTGGGCCCCGTCCAGCCCGTCGGAGAGCCGCCGGGCGACGGCGACGCTCTCCTCGACGGTGAAGAAGTTGCTGACGTTGAAGGCGAAGCCGTCGGCCTGGGGCACCCCGGCCCTGCGCATGGGCTCGGCCCACTCGTCCGGGTTCCGGATCCAGCCGGCGTTCCCGGCGTCCACGTACACCGTGGTGGCGGGCTGCCTCTTGAGGGTCTCCACCGCCGTGCGGAGCAGGTCCAGGCGCTCGCCGGCCTGGCCGCCCCGGGTGCAGTTGTCCAGGATGTGGGCCAGCGCGTCGGGTTCGACGATCACCCAGGCGGGCCGGTCGCCGATGCCCGCGGCGAACCTGCCGATCCAGGCGCGGTACTCCTCCGCGCCGGCCGCGCCGCCCGCGGAGAACCTCCCGCAGTCGCGGTCGGGGATGTGGTACGCCACCAGGACCGGTGTCCGGCCAGCCTTCGCGGCCCTGGTCGTGATGTCGGCGACCCTGCCCTGCGGGTCCTGGTCGCCGATCCAGATCGCGTTGGGCCGGTCGGCGATCCTGCGGATCAGCCCGGCGTCCTCGCTCCTGCCCTCCGCCTGGAGCCTGCGGGCCTCCTGGGCGGCGGCCCCGTCGGGGTCGACGTAGAAGCCCGTCCCCGCCGGCGCCGCGGAGGAGGCGCCCCCGGGCGTGCCCGATCCGGACGTGCCGGGCCCGGGGGGCGGTCCCGGGTCGGCCGCGCAGGCCGTGGTGGCGAGCGCGAGCGCGAGGGCCAGCGCGACGGCGGGGCCGTACCTGTTCATCGAGTACCTCCGTCGTGCGGACCCCGGGATCGTTCCTGGGGAGAGGACGTGGCGGGACGTCGTACGGTGCCCTGGCGCCGGCGCGGCTCCCCCTGGACACGGACCCAGCGGCCCTGGGACGGCGTGCCCCGCTCGGTGACACCGAAGAGCATGTACCAGCCCGGGGGGACCAGGGCGGGGTTGGAGGGGATCGTCACGATGATCCCGCTCTTCACCCGGATGAAGTCCAGCCTGATCGAGCGCTGCTCCACGTCGGTGACGTGGGTGACGGCACTCGGGCGCATCAGCCGCACCTCGCGGACACGTTCGGCGTCGGGGGTCGGGAACCCGGCCCTGCGGCCCAGGGCCACGCTCTCGCGCCCGCCGGTGAACACCGGCGCCTTCTCGCCGTTGTGCAGGTAGGTGGGGGTGTAGATCTCGATCCGCTGGTCGAAGGTGCCCGGCAGCGAGCCGATCGCGTCGGCGAAGAGCGGGTCGGAGCCCATGCTGAGCACCCGGCCGTCGGGCAGCAGCAGGCCCTCGGCGTGGTAGTTGCGGCCCACCGCGGGAGAGGCGGCCTCGTGGAAGCCGTTGGTCGCCGGGCGGTAGACCTCCGCGCGCAGCACGTCGCTGGCGCCGCGGCCCCGGTAGTCGCCGGAGCCGTTGAAGGAGAGCACGGTGTCGTCGGGCAGCAGCACGGCCGACGGGTAGCGCACCGGGTGCGACAGGTCGGGGCCGCGCACGTAGCGGGGGCTGGCCTCGTTGAGGTCGACGACGGCGGTCCTGGCGGTGGAGTCGGGCAGGCCCGGCTGGCGTTCCCCGACCGGGCCGCCGCCCATCACCATGACCCGCTGGTCCTGGGCGGGCGGCAGCAGCACCGAGGCGCCGGTCTCGTTCAGCTCGGGCTGCGGCAGGCCGGGGACGGGGGTGAAGGCCTCCGTCTCGTCCGGCGCCAGGCCGCCCACCCCGCCGGGCGTCGTGACCAGGCGGTCGGTGTCGCGCCGGTAGTCCCAGATGCCGGGCGGGCGCAGCGCGAGCTGCCCGGGGCCGTACCCGGCGCTCATCCCGGAGAAGAACAGCATGTCGTCCTCCAGCAGGAACAGCGCGGGGTAGGTGGGGAAGAACCGCTTGGGTCCGGGCCGCCAGGTTTTGGTCCCGGGGTCGTAGATCTCGTTGTCCCGGGTGATCTGCCCCACCGTGTCCAGGCCGGAGACGGTCATCACCCTGCCGTCGGGCAGCTGGGTCATGGTCGGGTACCAGCGTCCCTCGGCCATGTCCTGGACCTTGGTGTAGCGCTCGGTCACGGGGTCGAACTCGTAGGCGTCCTTGATGCCCTGGAAGTCCTGCTTCTCCAGCGTCATGCTGCCGCCCATGGCGTACAGGTCGCGCTTCTGGCGGCCCCGCAGGCCCTGGATCTCGTACTTGACCGAGCCGGGCTGCGCGGTGAGCAGGCCGGCGGCGCCCTCGTTCACGGCCTCGGCGAAGACCTTGGTCTCGCTCGGCCTGATCCGCACCCTGCCCGGCACACCGGTCTCGATCTTCGTGGCGGGTGGCACGGTGACGTGGTCGGCGATGCGGTACACCTGACCGCCCGGGGCGGTCAGCAGCGTGCCGGGGTGGAAGTCCCTGGGCCTGGCGTCGGGGTTCTCGTTCTTGATGACCACGGCGCCCGCGGCCCGCTTGACCTTGGACTTCAGCACCTCGAAGCGCCCGGTGCCGCCCGCGATGAGGAGCTTGCCGTCGGGCAGCATCACGTGGCCGGCGCAGAAGAAGTCCACGGGGGTATCGACGAGCTCGAACTCCCCGGGCCGGCCGGGTCTCGACGGGTCCCAGAGCACGGTCTTGAAGGTGCCCTTGTCGAAGTTGGCGGCGTTGTTGCCGGAACCGGCGACGATGAGCACCTTGCCGGTGTGCAGCAGCGCGGCGTGGATGGCGTTGACCTTGAACTTCTCCGGGACGTCGAGGAAGGTCCAGTGGCCGTGGGTGGCCTTGTAGTCCGGCCGGTTGATGCTGTAGTCGTGCCACTGCCGGGTGGCGAACCCCGCGACGGCGGGCAGGTTGACGGCGAGGACCGCGGCCACCACCGTCAGGCCGACCAGGTTCTTGCGCAGGCGGCTCACGGGCGGACCTCCCCTGCGGCCCGCGCGGCGGCACGGGCGCCGCGCAGGCCCCAGGCCCACATGACGAGCGGCCCGGTGCAGATGACCAGGGCGAGGACCGCCCACAGGGTCATCACCAGGTGGACGTGGCCGGTCCAGAACACGGTCAGCAGCAGCCCTCCGCCGAAGATCGCCGCCCACCACAGGTGGATGCGGAACGTGGCGACCTGGTCGGGGCTGGCCGAGTCGCCCTTGGGGGTGACCACGAACGTGCTGGGCCTGCGCAGCGCGGCGCCCAGCAGCGAGGTGACGTAGATGGGCGCCGACAGCGCCGACATGACCATCCCGGCGACCCCGGAGGAGCCCTCGGGCTCGTGCGGGCTGACGTTGTGGCGCCGGTTCCAGGTGTAGAGCATGACCTGCAGCAGCGCCGCGTCGCCGTAGAGCATGAGCCACATGTCCATGGGCACGGTCACCCCCGAGCCGCCGACGGCCATGAACAGGGTCGCGCTGAGCCCGGCCAGCAGCCAGTTCAGCGCGGACATCGGGTAGAAGGTCACCATCAGGCCGTAGTTGAAGAACCGTCCGGGCGACAGCCGGGGCGCGGCCCGCCAGAACTGGGTGAGCAGCGTCTCGTAGGTGCCGCGGCTCCAGCGCAGCTGCTGGGTGAAGAAGTCGGTCCACGACGACGGCCCCTCCCCCACGGCCAGCACGTCGGGGGTGTAGACCGACATCCAGCGCTCGCCGGTCTCCGGGTCGCGCGAGCGGTGGAACTCGATGCCGGTGGCCATGTCCTCGGTGATCGAGTCGTACAGGCCGCCGATCTGCTTGAGCGCGCGGATGCGCACGGCGTTGTTGGTGCCGACGAACATCGGCGCGCCGTACAGGTTCCCGGCGCGCTGGATCAGCGAGTGGAACAGGAACTGCTGGCTCTCGGCGGCCTTGGTGACCCCGGCCCGGTAGTTGCCGTACACCTGGGGGCCGACCACGAACGCCACCCGCGGGTCGCGGAAGTAGCCGAGCATGCGGTCGCAGAACTCCGGGAGGGGGACGTGGTCGGTGTCGACCGAGACGAAGAAGTCGTACTCGTCGCCGTGCGCGTCCAGCCAGCTGTTGTAGTTGCCGTGCTTGGTCCTCGCCCGGAACGAGCCCGTGGGCCGGTTCCAGTGCGGCACGCCCTTGCGGGTGAAGTGGTGGACGCCCAGCCAGTCGCAGAGCTCGTGGACGTCGGGGTCGTCGCCCTCGTCCAGCAGCCAGACGTCGAACACCCCGTCGTAGCGGATCCTCAGCGCGGCGGACAGGGTCTGCCTGACCATCTCCAGCGGTTCCTTGCCGGGGACGCAGGTGGTGATGAAGGCCACCCGGTTGCCCGGCTCGGGCGGGACGGGCACGGGGTCGCGTGCCGCGAGCATGGCGTGCACGTTGGAGACCACGCTGACCAGGCGGAAGACCTCGATCAGCGCGATCGCCACGAGCATGATCCGGTCGGCCACCGGCAGGTACCACGGGACCGCGCCGTAGGGGTCGGGCCGGACGGTCCAGTGGCCGGGCAGCAGCAACCAGACCATCAGGGTGAACTCGACCAGGAGCGCGGCGACCATCAGCAGCACCGCCCGCACCCGGTGCGGCTCGGTGGCCAGCAGGGAGCGGTAGCGCACGCGGTAGGGGGTGCCGGGCTCCGGCTCGGTCACCGGCCCGGCGAGCCTGCTGAACCTCTCGTAGTCGTAGGGAACGGTTCTCGCGGCGTCGGCGGGGGCGCTCATCGATCCAGCGACCCCGCGGCACGCGAAAGCAAGCCCAGCACTGTTCCCCCAGGTAGATCGCGTAGGCCGCTCCCCGGCAGGGGGAGGTCAACAACGGCCCGCGTGGTAATAAATCGCGACACATCATATTCCGACGGGTAAGCAAGATCTGACCCGTTGGAGCGATATGACGGATATTTCGGCCTGGTCTTCGGGCGGTGGGACGAGCACCCCGCCGGCGCACACCGGCGGCCCGGCGGCGCGGGCACGCGACGACGCGGGAACGCTCCGGGACGGGGACACCGCCCCGGGTGCCCGCGCGCGAGGGTGTGAGGACGTTCCGGTACGGGGACACGCCCCCGCGCGAGGGTGGGACTAGCCTTGCCCCATGACCTCCCCCGCCATCCACGAACCCGGCCGGATCGTCGCGGTCACCTCGCAGGAGGAACTCCGCCGGCTCGTCGGCGACGTCTCCGAGCTCGTGCTGCGCAAGGACATCGGCCGCCTCGACGAGCACGCGCGCGCCTTCGTCGGCGCCTCGCCGTTCGTCCTGCTGGCCACCTCCGCCCCCGACGGCACCTGCGACGTCTCCCCGCGCGGGGAGGAGCCCGGCGGGGTGCTGGTCCTCGACGACCACACGCTGGTCATCCCCGACCGGCCCGGCAACCGCAGGATGGACAGCCTGCGCAACATCGTCGGGAACCCGAACGTCGGGCTGCTGTTCATGGTGCCGGGCACCGAGGAGACCCTGCGCGTCAACGGCCACGCGCGGGTGGTCAGCCAGGCCCCGTACATGGAACGGCTGGGTGTGAAGGGCAAGGTCCCGACGCTGGCGATCAGCGTCGAGGTGCGGGAGTGCTTCTTCCACTGCTCCAAGGCGTTCCGGCGCTCGTCGCTGTGGCGGCCCGAACGGTGGCCGGACCGCGACGCGTTGCCCACCCTCGGCCAGATCATGAAGGAGCAGCTGAACCTGGACGTCCCGGCCGGGGCGATCGACGACAACCTGAGCATCGACGCCCGCGACAACCTGTACTGACGCGGCACCCCCGCGCCGGCCCGTCCCGGGAGGCCCGCCGCGCGTCCCCGGAACCGCACGGCGCCTCCCGGGAGAATCCACGCCACCCCTCGGGAGGCGTGGCCGCGCGTCCTGGGAAAACCCGTACCGGTGCCGGTCCCGGAGCTGGCAGGCTACGCCGATGGAAGTGGCATACGTCCCGGATCACCTGGTCCTGTCGGTGGTGGTCGGTTCACGGGCATACGGGCTTGAGGGCGACGGTTCCGACGTCGACCGGCGTGGCGTCTTCGTGGCGCCGACGCGGCTGTTCTGGCGGCTGGACAAGCCGCCGGCGCACGTCGAGGGGCCGCTGCCCGAGCAGTTCTCCTGGGAGGTCGAGCGGTTCTGCGGGCTCGCGCTTGCGGCCAACCCCACGGTCCTGGAGTGCCTGTGGTCGCCGATCGTCGAGCGCGCCACCCCGGTGGGCGAGGAGTTGCTCGCCCTGCGGGACGCCTTCGTCTCCGCGCGCGCCGGCCGGACCTTCGCCGGGTACGCCGACGACCAGTTCCGTCGCCTGGATCCCGAACGCCCCCGGTGGAAGCAGGCCATGCACATGATCCGCCTGCTGCTCAGCGGCCTGCACCTGGTCCGTCACGGTGAGCCGCTGGTCCGGATGGACGCCCACCGCGACCGGCTTCTCGCCCTGCGGCGGGGGGAGCTGTCCTGGGAGGAGGTCCTGCGCTGGCGCTCCGCGCTGGTCGCGGGGTTCGACGGCGCGGGCACGCTGCCCGCCGAGCCCGGCCGGGAACGCGTGGAGGAGTTCCTGGCGCGTACGAGGGAGGCGGCGCTGTGACCGTCGTCCTGCCCTCCTGGCTGCCCGAGATCCCCGCCGGGCAGGCCCACCCGGCCGCCTTCGCCACGGTCAGCGGGGCACACCTGTACGGTTTCCCGTCGGCCGACTCCGACGTCGACCTGCGCGGCGTGCACCTGCTGCCGCTGGAGGAGGTCGTCGGCCTGCGTACGGGCCGGGAGACCCTCACCCGCTCCTGGGTGCGCGACGGCGTCGAGGTGGACCTGGTCACCCACGACCTGGCCAAGTTCTGCCGCCTGCTGCTGCGCCGCAACGGGTACGTGCTGGAGCAGTTGCTCTCCCCGCTGGTGGTCTCCACCTCGCCGACGCACCGGGAGATGATCGACCTCGCCCCGGGCTGCGTCACCCGCCACCACGCCGATCACTATCTCGGCTTCGCCCGCACCCAGTGGCGGCTGTTCGAGCGCTCCGGCGAGCTCAAGCCGCTGCTCTACACCTTCCGCGTGCTGCTCACCGGGATCCACCTGATGCGCTCCGGGGAGCTGGAGGCCGATCTCACCCGGCTCTCCGGCGGCCCGCCGTACCTGGCCGGCCTGGTCGCCGCCAAGCGCCTCGCCGAGCACGGCCGCCCGCCCGCGGACGCGCCGGGCCCCGAGCGGCTGGCCGGCGACGTCGCCCGCCTGACCCGCGGGCTTGAGGAGGCGCGTGACGCCTCCTCCCTCCCCGGGACCGCGCCGGCGGCGGACGCGGTGCACGACCTCGTCGTCCGCACCCGCCTGTCGGCCGGGTTCCCGCGCGCCTGACGCCGGGCACGGCGACCGGGCGGGAGACGCGCTCGCGGGTCCCCGGCCCGGTCACCGGGGCGGGGACGCGCTCGCGGGTCAGAGTCTCGGGGAGGGGGACTCCGGCCCCGGGTCCCCGGGCTTCCCGGGCTCCCTGACCGGGAGGGAGCCCCTGCCCGCCCCGCCGCCGTGCAGCAGCTCCCACCAGCTCTCCAGCATGGGCACGTCGACGGTGTCGACGCGCTCGCCGGGCCGGGGGACGGCGATGCGGACGCCCCGGGCCTTGGCCTCGTGCCACAGCCGGTCGACCGGCTCGGCCCAGGGGTGGGCGGCGAGGGTGAAGGTCGCCCAGTGGACCGGCAGGAGCAGTCTGCCGCCCAGGTCGAGGTGGGCGTTGACCGCCTCCTCGGGGTCCATGTGGATGTCGGGCCAGGCGGCGTTGTAGGCGCCGATCGGTATCAGCGTGAGATCGAACGGGCCGTGCGCGGCCCCGATGCCCGCGTAGCCGTCGAAGTATCCGGAGTCGCCCGCGTAGAAGACCCGCTTGTCGCTTCCCGCGATCACCCAGGAGCCCCACAGGGTGACGTTGCGGTCGAGGGTGCGGCCGGAGAAGTGCCGGGCGGCGGTGGCGACGAACCGCAGGCCCGCGACGGTGGCCTCCTCCTGCCAGTCGAGCTCGACGATCCGCGAGGCGGGCACGCCCCAGCGCTCCAGATGGGCGCCGATCCCCAGCGGCACCAGGAACGGCGCGGTCTGCAGGGCGGTGAGGCGGCGGACCGTGGCGCGGTCGAGGTGGTCGTAGTGGTCGTGCGAGATCACGATCGCGTCGAGCGGCGGGAGGCCGGCCAGCGAGGTCGGCACCGGGTGCAGGCGGCGCGGGCCCACCAGCTGGGAGGGCGAGGCCCTGCGGCTCCACACCGGGTCCAGGAGCACCCGGCGGCCCTCGATCTCCAGCAGCGCGGTGGCGTGGCCGTACCAGATGACGCTCAGCCCGGTGGCGGACGGCCCTCCGGCCGGGGTGGTCACCACCGGGATCGGCGCCGCCGGGCGGCGCTCGGCGCGGTTGAGGAACATGTTCCAGAAGACCTGGCGCGCGCTCTGCGGGGAGGGCACGAAGGTGCCGGGCGTGGAGTTGCGGAAGACGCCGTCGTGGAACTGCGGCGAGCGGCGCATCCGCTCCAGGCGCTCACCCTCGGGCCTGCCGCCGAGCTCGGCCGGGATGTCCTTCAGCACCCACCCGGCGGCGGCCAAGGCCGCCCCGCCCGCGAGGAGACGCCCGATCGATCCGCCGCTCGTCCTGCCACCCGTCATGCCGCCACGCTCCTGAATCGTCCGTTCCTGCTGAACGATCCCGTCCGGTGGGGTGTTCCCGTTACGCTCTCGGCGAGACCCGGCGCCTGGCCGTCATCCGGCGAGGTGGCGTTCGACGGTGGCCACCTTGGCCTCCAGCCGTCCGGCCGTCCCTGCGCGGATGTCGGCCTTGAGGACGAGGCTGACCCGCCCGGCACGGGCCTCCACGGCCGCGACCGCGTCCCTGACGACGGCCATGACCTCGTCCCAGTCCTCGCCCTCGATCGTGGTGAACATGGCGTCGGTCCTGTTCGGCAGACCGGAGGCGCGCACGACGCGCACCGCCTCGGAGACCAGCTCCCCGACGTCCTCCCCCGTCCCGATCGGGGTCACGCTGAACGCCACGAGCACCGACATGCCGCACCTCTTCCGAATCCGGGGACCTTCCCGGGGCACCCTAACCCGATCCTCCGTGTTCTCCGCTCACCTGTCGTCGGCGCCGCCGGGCGCGGCCGGGAAGTCCCGCGGCTCGCGGTGCCGGAACCGGTACGTCGCGCCGCCCGGCAGCCCGAGGGGTTCGGCCCGGACCGCCTCGGGCACGGTCATGCGTCCGGCTCCCCCGCGGCCGGGCTTCGCGATCACCGGTCCGCGGGGGTACCGGGGACGGCCGTGGCGCCGTCCCCGAGGCGGACGACGCCGGGGCGGGTGACCCGCATGATCACGCCGAACCTGTTGCGGTGCTCGGCGATCAGCCACTTCTGCAGCTCCGGCCGGCGCTCGCGGCCCGCCGGGTCCCAGCTCGGCACGACGCACCTGACGCAGGGGCCCGCGCGCTCGCCGGCGACCGTGAGCTCGGCCTCCCCGGCCGAGAGCGTGGTGCCGATTCCCCAGTCCTCCTCCGCGAAGGCCGGGGCGTCGAGGCCGAGGTGCAGGTTGGGCCGGAATCTCTCCACCTCCACCGGCGTGCCGAGTTCCTCGCCCAGCGCGGCCAGGGACGCCTCGAAGGTGACCAGCACGGTCAGGGCGCGGTCGTGCTGCCCGTCGGCGGCGCGCAGGCTCAGGGGTGTGTCCAGCGACCCCGCCAGCGCGTCCGTCAGGCCGGGGTCCTCCCACGTCCAGACGGTCCCGTCCGGCGCGGTCAGCGTCGGCGCCCCTTCCCTCCCGGGAAGGGCGTTTCCTCCTCCGGAGGGGCCGGGGCCGTTCGCGTACGCGGCGCGCCAGTGGAGCATCTCCGCACGGTGCCGTACGGTCAGAACCTTGCCCGCGTGGCTCTCCCGCTCGTCGACGAGCGCGTAGGCGCGGTCGCCGATCAGTCCCCGTCCGTCGAAGCCGCCCTCGCGGAGTTCCTCGCCCCGCAACGACTTGACCGGCCACCGGAAGATCCGCCGGACAGTCCCAAAATAAGACGTCATAAGCTAAAAGTAGCGATCATTAAGTCATGAGAGGACAAATGCCGCGCAGCGTGAGGGAGGCCGAGGCCGTCCAGGCCGAGCTGAGACCCCTGCTCGACCTGGTCGGTCCCGGTCCCATGACCCCGGCCAGGGTGGCGGGGGTGGACGTCGCCTACGACGGGGACCGGCTCGCGGCCGCGGTCAGCGTACTGGACGGCACGACGCTGGAGATCGTCGAGGAGGTCGCCGTCAGCGGGAGGACGACCTTCGACTACGTCCCGGGGCTGCTCGCCTTCCGCGAGGTGCCCTCCCTGCTGGAGGCCCTCGGCCGGCTGTCGGCCGCCCCCGACCTGGTCGTCTGCGACGGGTACGGCCTGGCGCACCCGCGCCGTTTCGGCCTGGCCTGCCACCTCGGCGTGCTCACCGGCCTGCCCACCATCGGGGTCGGCAAGACCGCCTTCGTCGGCGTCCACACCGACCCCGCGGCCGCCCGCGGCTCCTGGACGGACCTGACGCTGGACGGCGACGTCGTCGGCCGCGTGCTCCGCACCAGGGACGGGGTCAAACCCGTCTTCGTCTCGGTGGGGCACCGCGTCGACCTCGACACCGCCTGCCACAACGTGCTGAACCTGACCCCCCGCCACCGCCTGCCGGAGACCACCCGCGCCGCCGACGGCCTCTCCCGCAGGACGCTGGCCGAAAACCGTCGTACGGGGCTGGTTGAATCCGCTCAGCACGAGGAAACGGGGTGAACATGAGCGACGACGAGTGGGCCGACGACGCCGGCGCCTGGCGTGACACCAACCTGACGCAGATCCGCCTGCGGCTGGCGCGCGGTTTCGACCCGGGCCGCCGGCTGCCGTGGCTGGGCACGACGCCCATGCACCAGGCGGCCAAGGAGGGCGCCGTCCAGGTGATCGAGCTGCTGCTGGCCTCGGGCGCGCACGTGGATCCCGTCGACCCCGACGGCGCCACCCCGCTCTGGGAGGCCGTGCGCCACGGCTGGGACGACGCCGCGAGCGTCCTGCTCGCCGCGGGGGCCGACCCCTGGCGGCGGTGCATCGCGGGCCGCTCCCCCGGCGGCCAGGCGCTCCTCACCGAGATGGCCGGCCTGTTCGCCGGCCTGCCCGGCGCCCCGGGGGTCAGCCCCCGGCTGCGCGATCTCCAGGACACCGTCGACGCGATGATGTTCTCGTACGAGGACTACAACGAGGGGCTCTGCGTGGCCTTCGTCGGCGAGGTGAGCGAGGAGGAGGTCGTCCGCCGCCTGGGGGTCGCGCCGGAGCTGTACCCGCCGATGGAGCTCGCCGAGCTGTGGCGCGCCGAGCAGGACGCCCCGGTGGAGACCCTGCGGGTGGCCAGTCCCCCGGGTGGCGGGGTGGTGCTCTTCCAGTCCGACGGCATCCTGCCGGTGCACGACGCGGTCGGGCGGGCGGTCACCTCGGGCGGCGGGGTGCTGGCCGGGTCCTTCCCGTTCGCCAGCCCGTCGGTCGACATCTGGCGGGACGGCTTCCACACCGGGCGGCCCTCGGTGCACGAGCAGCTCTCCGACGACAGCATCGTGGAGCTGTGGATGTGCCGCTTCGGCGACTGCGGGGCCCACCCCTCCACCCCGACCGAACGCGCCCTGGGCCTGATGTCGCTGCTCACCTCCACCTACATCACCGAGGAGTGGCTGTGGAGCACCCCGATGCGGCTCGTCCCCTTCGCCCCGGCCTGAGCCGGCGAGCCCCGCGACAGGCCGGGCAGGCCGGGCAGGCCGGGCAGGCCGGGCTTCGTGCCGGGAGACGGCTCGCCTCGTGACCCGGAGCGGACCGGGCTTCGTGTCCGAAGGCGGCGGGCTCATGGCCGGAGCGGACCGGGCCCCGCACCCGGAGCACGGCGGGGTTCGTACCGGAAGCACGGCGGGCTTCGCGTCCGCCGTACTGAAGACGTCCGAAATGGGTAGAGTCGCACGACCATGAGAGAGCACACGATCACCAGCCTCTGGGAAGAGGTCCCCGACGACGCCGACGACCTCGCCGTGGTGCGCGGCGGGTTCCGGGTCTACCGGTGCCCGTGCGGCACGCGGCTGGCCGACCGGGCCGCCGCCGAACTGCACGCCTCGGAGACCGGCCGGTGCACCACCTGCCTGGGCGGCACCGTCGAGGACATCGTGCCCGGCTTCTCCCAGCCGTGCACGTCCTGCGCCGGGACCGGCCGGCGCGGGGTCCAGCTGACCTGGCAGCTCGCCCACCTGCAGGCCCAGACCGTGATCACCGATGAGCTCGTGCGCGGGCTGATCGCCCGTTTCACCGAGCCGTTCCGGCTCTCCCAGGTCGCCGAACTGGTACGCGACACCCTCGGCCTGCCGACGGGACGCCTCCCGGTCGGGCCACGGGTCCGCGACGTGCTGCGCGGCCTGGAGGCCAGGGGCGAGCTCGTGCTGCTCTCCGCCCCGAACGAGCTGCTCCGCGGCACCACGGTCGTGCTCTACCGCGACCCCTCCTGGGAGCACGCCACCGGCTGAGGCGGGTCCGCGTCCCTTCGCCGGACGGCCCCGCCTCCCCCGCACCGGCCGGGTCCCGGGCCTCTCGCCGGACCGTCCCGCGCCACCGGCCGAGCGGAGCGCGGTGCCTTCCCGAGGTCCCGAGTCACCCGGGTTCGGCGACGACCGCGGAGTCCTCCGGCGGCGGAGCGGAGTGCGCTACCTTCCCGAGGTCCCGCGTCACCGGCGGTGACCTGCGGCGGCATTCGGGGAAGAGACCGGGCAGGACCGCATCGCGGGGGCGCGGGACGGCGACGCCCCCGGGTGGCCGGTCGCCGAAGGAAGGTCGAGATCATGAGGGTGTTCCAGATCGGCGCCGCCGGAGGTGTGGGCCGCCGGCTCGCCCACCTGCTCACCGCCCGCGGTGACGAGGTCACCGGCATGCTCCGCGATCCCGCCCAGGCGGAGACCGTGCGCGCGACCGGCGCGACCCCGCTCGCCGGGGACCTCGTCGAGGACTCCGTGGACGAGCTGGCGCGCAAGCTCCGGGGGCACGACGCCGTGGTCTTCTCGGCCGGGGCCCACGGCACCGGTATGGACAAGACCACGGCGATCGACGGCGAGGGGCTGGAGAAGGCCGCCGAGGCGGCCGCCCGCGCCGGGGTGCCGCGTTTCGTGCTCGTGTCGGTGTTCCCGGACGCCGGACGCGGCCGCGAGCCCGTGGAGGGCTTCGAGCACTACATGAGGGTCAAGAAGACCGCCGACGTCCACCTCACCCGCACCGGCCTCGACTGGCTCATCGTCCGCCCGGGAACGCTCCTCGACGAGCCCGGCACCGGCCGCGTCAGCGCCGGCCAGGCGGTCGAGTACGGCGACGTGCCCCGCGACGACGTGGCGGCGTTCATCGAGGCGGCCCTGCACGAGCCGGCCCTGAACCACGTCATCGTCGAGCTCACCACCGGCGAGACCCCCGTGGCCGAGGCGGTCGCCGGCCTCGCGGCCCTGACGGGCCGGCGCGCCTCCTGACCCGCTCCTTCTGCGGGAGGGTGCTCCTCGCCCCACGCGAGCACGGCGTACGGGACACCGCCGGGGCTCTCCCCGCCCCGCACCCGGCCGTGTCCCTCACCGGCGGCCCCGTTGCGTTACCTTCGCCTCATGACGACGACGCACACCTATGACGTCACGGTCGGGTGGACGGGGAACCTGGGGTCGGGCACGGACGGCTACCGGTCCTTCAGCCGCGACCACGAGGTGACGGCGGGCGGCAAGGCCGCGATCGCCGCCTCCTCCGACCCCGCCTTCCGCGGTGACCCGGCGCGCTGGAACCCCGAGGAACTGCTCGTGGCCTCCGTCTCCCAGTGCCACATGCTCTGGTACCTGCACCTGTGCGCCGCCGGTGGAGTCACGGTCGTCGAGTACCAGGACCGCGCCCACGGGGTCATGACGATGGACGAGAGCGGCGGGGGCGGCCGGTTCACCGAGATCGTGCTACGCCCCGAGGTGACGGTCGCCGACCCCTCGACGGCGGAGAAGGCCCGCGCGCTGCACGGAGACGTCCACGCGCTGTGCTTCATCGCCCGTTCGCTGAACTTCCCCGTCACCCACCTGCCCGTGATCCGCGTACGGGAGGGCTGAGGGGTCAGCCCTCGCGCAGGGTGCGCAGGGCGCCGGTGAGTTTGGCCAGCTCGGCGAGCATGGTGTCGGCGGCGGTGTTCATCACGTCGTTGGGGTGCAGCGTGCCGTCCTCGCCGAGGAACTGCGGGAAGAACGGGATGTTCACCGCCTCCAGCACCGGGACCATCTTCAGCGTGCTGACGACCTGGCGCAGGCCGTTCACGGCGCGGGTGCCTCCGGAGACGCCGCCGTAGCTGACGAACCCGGCCGCCTTGTGCTGCCACTCGTGGTGCAGGTAGTCCAGGGCGTTCTTCAGCACGGCGGTGAAGCTGTGGTTGTACTCGGGGGTCACGAACACGAAGGCGTCGCCGCGCTCGACGGTGGCGCTCCACTCCTTGGTGTGCGCGTTCACGTACTGCTTGAGCCTGGGGTGGTTGGGCTCGTCCAGGAACGGCAGCGCGACCTCGGCCAGGTCGATCAGCTCCACCTGGAAGGCACCCGACTCCACGGCCCTGCCGTGGAACCAGTCGGCCACGGGGCGCGCCACGCGGCCCGGGCGGGTGCTGGCGACGATGACCTGCAGAACGGGCCTGTCCATGACGGCTCCTGACGATGCTCACCGGATGGTTACTCAACATTATTGAGTAACTCAACTTTCCTTAGCAAATGCTAGCATCGAACCCGTGAGCCTCACGTCCGTCTGCGCCCGCTTCCACACCGCCCTGGAGTTGATCGGCGCCCGCTGGTCGGGGGCCCTCATTCACATGATCTTCAAGGGTGCCCACCGGTACGCCGACCTCAAGGCGGCCATTCCCGGCATCAACGACACGATGCTGGCCCGGCGCCTGCGCGAGCTGGAGGAGGCCGGGCTCGTCGAGCGGCGGGTGCTGGCCACGTCACCGGTACGGGTCGAGTACCACCTGACCCGGATGGGCCGGGAGCTGCGCCCGGCGCTGGACGAGCTGGTCGCCTGGGCGCACAGGTGGATCCCCCTGCCCGAGGAGGCGTCCGCCACGCCCACGTCCCCGTCCGCACCCTCCCCGTCCGCACCCTCCCCGTCCGCACCCTCCGCGTCCTTCACGCCCACGTCCCTCACGCCCGCGTCCCTCACGGCCGCCTCCTCCACGGCCGCCGGCGCGGCGGGCTGAGCCGGACCCCGCGATCTCCCCCGGGGCGCCGGGGCGCGGACCCCGGCCGGCGAGCGGCGCCGGCCGCCCTCAGCCCTGCCCGGCCCGGTCCGCGCTCATCATCCGCCGCACCGCGGCGTCCACCAGCTCACGGGTCTCCTCCTCGGTGAAGATGCCGGGCAGCGTCAGCCGCTCCAGGATGAGCCAGTTCAGCGCGAGATAGAGGAGCACCACCGAGGTCGAGTCGCCGGGCAGTCCCGAGACGGCGTGGTGGCCGATGTTGGCGTCGATGTCCTCGCGGATCCGTTTGGTCAGCACGGCGCGCAGCTCGGGGCGCCGGGTGGACTCCAGCCGGAGCTCCAGCAGGGCCAGGTAGCCCGAGCCGAAGGCGGAGACCCGGGCCAGCAGCTCGTGCATGAGCTCGGCGTAGCGGGCCTCGTCCTGCACACCCTCCCGGCTGCGGAGGATCGTGGCGTCGTCGGGCAGCAGCCGCTCGTAGATGCGCCCGCCGACCTGGGTGAACAGGTCGTCGCGGTTGGCGAAGTAGTTGGAGGCCGTCCCCGGGGGCACGGCCGCCTCCGCGTCCACGGCACGGAAGGTCAGCCCCCGGGCCCCCTCCCTGGCCAGCACCTCGATGGCCGCGTCGATCAGCGCCTGCCGTCGTTCGGGATTCTTCCGCACTTGACGCCACTCCAGATGTAGTACTACGTTCAAACCACTTCAAGCAGAGTACTACATCTGAGGCAGGTTCATATGCGAAAGCTCGTGTACTACATCGGTGTCTCGATCGACGGCTACATCGCGGGCCCCGGCGCCGAGTTCGACTTCTATCCGCTGTCGGACGAGATGGCCGCCTGGATCAACGACCGCTATCCCGAGACGGTCCCCACCCACATCCGCAGGCACATCGGCCTCGACGACGTGCCCAACAAGGTCTTCGACACATTGGTGATGGGCCGCGGCACCTACGAGCCCGCCCTGTCCGCCTCCATCACCAGCCCCTACTCCCACCTGCGCCAGTACGTCGTCTCCGGCACGCTGAGGATCGACGACCCGGCGGTCGAGGTGGAGACCGGCGACCCGGTCGAGCTCGTCCGCCGGCTGAAGGCCGAGGACACCGGCATGGACATCTACCTCTGCGGCGGCGGCAAGCTCGCCGCCTCCCTGCTCCCCGAGATCGACGAGATCATCGTCAAGGGCTACCCCGTGGTGGCGGGCGCGGGCATCCCGATGTTCTCCGGAGAGTTCCGTCCCACCCTGTTCACTCCCACTCGGCGCGAGTCCTTCGACAACGGCGCCCAGGTCACCTGGCTCACCAGGACCTAGAGGCACCGGCCCTGTCAGGCGACGTCCACGGGCGGGCCGGACGGCTCGCGGACGCGGGAACCGCGGATGAACAGGGAGCCGACCAGGCTCAGCACGCCCACGCATCCGGCGGCGGCGAAGGCCAGCCGCAGCCCGCCCGCGTCGGGAAGCCCGGAGGGGTCGAGGCTGCCGTGCGCGGCGATGGTGACGAACACGGCGGTGCCGAACGCGCCCGCGACCTGCTGGAGGGTGGACAGGATCGCGCTGCCGTGGGAGTACAACCGGCTGGGCAGGGCGCCGAGGGAGTCGGTCATCAGCGGAGTGATCATCAGGCCGAGCCCGGCCATCAGCAGCATGTGGATGCCGACGACCAGGGCCAGCGGCGAGCCCGCCCCGAGGGCGGCGAACAGCCACAGGGCCGCCGCGATCGCGGCCGCGCCGGGGATGACGAGCCGCCGGGCGCCGACCCGGTCGTAGAGGGCGCCCACCGGCCGCCCGAGCAGTCCCAGGACCAGCCCGCCGGGCAGCAGGACCAGGCCGCTGACGAAGGTGCCGGTCTTCAGAACGGTCTGCAGGTACAGCGGGAGCAGCATCGCCGAGGCGCCCAGGAAGCACATGAAGATCAGCGCGGAGACCGCGAGGGCGACGGTGAAGTCCCGGTACCCGAACGGGCGCAGGTCGAGCAGGGCGCGGTCGCCGCGCTGCAGCCTGATCTGGCGCCACGCGAACACCGCCAGCGCCACGAGCCCGACGGCGATCGACGCCCAGGCGACGACGGGCCCGTTCTCGCCCGACTCGCCGATCGTGGACAGCCCGTACAGCACGCCGCTGAACCCGACCGCGGACAGCAGCATCGAGAGCAGGTCCAGGGGCACCCGCCGGGTGTCCGTCGGCAGGCGCAGGAGGCTGGTCCCGAGGACCAGGGCCGCCACCGCGAGCGGCAGTACCAGCCAGAACATCCACCGCCAGTCGAGCGCGGCGAGCACCGCCCCGCCGATGGTCGGGCCGATCGCCGGCGCCACGGCGATCACGATCGTGATGGTGCCCATGGTCGCGCCCCGGCGCTCCACCGGGACCAGGCGCATCACCGTGGTCATCAGCAGCGGGATCATCACGGCGGTCCCGGCGGCCTGCAGGACGCGGGCCGCCATCAGCACCTCGAAGCCCGGGGCCAGCGCACCCAGCAGGGTGCCGAGGCTGAACAGGGTCATCGCGGCCGTGAAGATCTGGCGGGGCTGGAACCGCACCAGCAGGTAGCCCGTGGTGGGGATGACCACGGCCATCGTGAGGAGGAAGCCGCTGGTCAGCCACTGCACCGTGGTGGTGGGCACCTTCAGGTCCCCGGCCAGGTCGCGCAGCGCGACACTCAGGATCGTCTCGTTGAGGATCATGACGAAGGCCGACATGACCAGGATCCCGAGCACCAGGGAGGTGCGGGACCCGCCCGGTGGCCCGGGGACGGCCGGGGCGGCCACGGGCGGGCCGGCCACGGACTCGGCGGACGAGGGAGCAGTGGACACGTTGACATCTCCTGGAATCGCACGGGTGGGACGGGGTGTCCGGCCTCCGGGCCGGGTCCGTCGAGCTCTGCGGGCATGGTGGCGAGGGAGCGTCGTCGCCCCCTCCGGGACGCGGCACGTTCCCGGGCTTCCGACGTGGCCGGAAGTGATCGATCACACGTGAGGTCGACGACGTGATCGGGCGCGCCCGTTCAAAGGTGGCGTCGACGACGTGACCGGAGGCGATCGATCGGGCGTGACCACGGCGTCGTGGCCGGACTCGATCGACCAGGCACGACCACGACATCGTGGCGGGACCCGGCCAGGCACGACCACGGCGTCGTGGCGGGACCCGATCGATCATGCATGACCACGGCGTCGTGGCCGGGCGCGACCGGTCAGGCGTGACCGCTCCTGGCGTGCAGCCGGTCGAGGTCGACCGCCTCGACCAGGGGTGTGGGGGTCGAGGTGCACAGGCCGTCGACCAGCAGGTCCAGATGTCGATGCGCGTACGGGGACGACAGCCGGGCGTCGACGCCCGGCATCGGCCGCGTGAGCTGGCAGAGCGCCAGGAACACGTCACCGACACCGATGTCGGGACGCAGCAGGCCCCGGCGCTGACCGTCGGAGATCATCCGGCGCAGCGCGGCCAGGATCCTGTCGTTGGCCTCGGCGAACCTCGGGACCTCCTTGTCCACCCACTCGCTCAGCACCGTCCCGATCGCGCTGATCCGGCTGTCCGCGCCGCGGTGCATGAACGCCCTCAGGGCCGCGACCGGGTCCGGCTCCGTGGCCAGCAGCTCCTCGGCCGTCGCCGCGTTCCGTTCCACGACCGCGAGGATCACGGCGCGGACGAGCTCGTCCCGGTCGAGGAAGTGCCGGTAGACCGTCGCGTTGCCCACCCCGGCCCGTCGGGCGATCTTGTCGAGGGGGGCGTCGGGCCCGTCCTCGATCAACACCGCCAGCGCGGCCTCCAGGATGCTCGCCCGGTTGCGCTGCGCGTCCGCACGACGAGGCCGGACCTGGGCACCGTCCGCGGTGACGACACCGTCCACCCGACCTCCACTCGTAACGGGGACTCGCTCCCCGCTTAGTAGAGCACATCTCCAACCGGGGAGCAAATCCCCGCATCGACCGCCGGCACCCCCGGCGACCCGCACGGGCGGCTCCCGCGGCGACGCCCTCCGGCCGTCGTCACGGAGCCGTGCGCCCCAGTGCCGGGGTCAGGGTGATCGGTCCGGCCGCGATGTGCCGCCCCCGGGGAGCGGGATCGACCAAGGCGCCGTCGTGGACCACGACCCGCCCGCCCACCAGCACGGTCCGTGGCCTGCCGGTGAGGGTCATGCCCTCGTAGGGCGTGTAGTCGGTCGCCATGTGCAGGTCGGCGGAGGTGACCGTCCAGCGGGCCGAGGGGTCCCAGATCGCGATGTCGGCGTCCGCGCCCGGCATCAGCGTGCCCTTGCGGGGATAGAGGCCGTTGGTCCTGGCCGGGTTGGTGGCGGTCAGCTCGACGAACCGGGTGGCGGGCAGTCCCGCCCCGGCGACGTACTCGGAGAAGATCACCGGGAGTCTGGTCTCCACGCCGGGCAGCCCGTTGGGCATGACCCGCACGTCGGAGCGGCGCGACTCCTTCTGCGCCACGTCGTAGCAGCAGTGGTCGCTGCCGATCGTGGTGATCTCCCCGGTGAACAGGTGACGGGCCAGCGCGTCGACCGCGCCGCGCGGGCGCAGCGGGGGGCAGCAGACGAACCGCTCCGGGGCCGGGCCGCCGTAGAGGCCGTCGTCCAGCACCAGGTGGTGGGCGACCGACTCGGTGAAGGCGGCGACCCCGCGGCGCCTGGCCGCGGCCACCAGTTCCACCGCCTCCGCGGTCGACTGGTGGACGAAGTAGACCGGGGCGCGCAGCGACTCGGCGATGGCCAGCACCTCGGCCACCGAGGCGGTCTCGGCCAGTTCGGGCCGGGTCGCGGCCATGTGCTCGGCGCCGATCCGGCCCGAGGCCGCGCAGCGCTCCTGGGTGTCCTCGATGATGTGGTTGGCCTCGCAGTGGATCACCACCAGGCCGCCCAGGTCGCGCAGCACCGTCATGGTCCGCAGGATCGTGTCCTCGTTCGCCATGGTCTCGCCGCGGTAGGTGGTGAACATCTTCACCGTGGGCATGCCGTCGGCGACCAGCGCGGCGAGCTGGCCGGGCACGGTGGCGTCCCACTCCACCACGCAGGCGTGCAGGGCGCTGTCGCACAACCCCTGCGACGCCTTGGCCCGCTGCGCGTACGCCACGTCGGCGGGTGCCTGGCCGGGGCGCGGGATCGCGAAGTCCACGATCGTGGTGGTGCCGCCGAACACCGCCGCCGTCGTGCACCGCGCGTAGTCGTCCAGCGAGGTGAAGTCACCGGAGGTGAAGCCGACGTGGCAGTGCGGGTCGACGCCTCCGGGCATCACCAGCGCGCCGCCCGCGTCGATCTCGACCGCTCCCGGGGGGGCGGGCGTGCCCGGCTCGGCCAGGGCGACGACGACGCCGTCCGCCACGAACACGTCGGCGGGGGCCGACCACCCCGCCTCCACCACGGTGCCGCCGCGTACGACCAGGGAGGCCCTCACCGGGCGCTCCGCGCGAGGTGGGCCCGCCAGCCGCCGGCCTCGCTGATGTCGACGACCCCCGGCAGGGTCAGCGACGCGTCGCGCATCCGCATGGACAGCGATCCGCTGCCGTCGGAGAGCTCGATCACGCCCAGCTCCAGTTCCTCGGGCTCGTTCGGCAGCAGGTGCTCGCGCAGGATCCGGTAGCTCACCTCGTACAGCTCGCCGGGCACGGCGTACCCGGCGAGCCCGGCGGAGGCCGCCGGGTACAGGCCGGGGAACTCCTCGCGCACCGAGTAGAACCGGTAGCGGGGGGCGGTCTCGGCGGGGCCGACGAACCGGGCACCGCTCAGCGCGGTGTTCAGGCTGCCGCCCGACATCGCCTGGCCGTTGACGAACATCCGCAGACTCTCCACGGGTCCTCCTTCAGTACGGGGGTTCGGCCGCGCGGCGGGCACGCTCGGCGGCGGGGTCGGGGATCGGGACGGCCGCCAGCAGCGACCGGGTGTAGGGGTGCTCCGGCGCCCCGTACACCTGCTCCCGGGTGCCGATCTCGGCGATCCGTCCCTGCTCCATGACCGCGATCCGGTCGCAGAGGTAGTAGACGACCGCCAGGTCGTGCGCGATGAACAGGATCGACAGGTTCAGCCGCAGCCGCAGGTCCCGGAGCAGGTTGAGCACCTGGGCCTGGACCGAGACGTCCAGGGAGGAGATCGGCTCGTCGCAGATGAGCAGCCGGGGCTCGACCGCCAGGGCCCTGGCGATGGCGATGCGCTGGCGCTGGCCGCCCGAGAACGACCGGGGGTGGCGGTCCAGGTGCTCGGCGGACATGCTCACCGTCTCCAGCAGGGCCGCCGCGCGCTCCCTGCGCCGGCGCCGGTCCGGTTCGAGGCCGTGCACGGCGAGCGGCTCCTCCAGCAGCTCGGCCACGGTCATCCGGGGGTTCAGCGACGAGTACGGGTCCTGGAACACCATCTGCATCTCGCGGCGGAGGGAGCGCAGGTCCCGGCGTCCGGCCGCCAGTACGTCGCGCCCGCCGAGCTCCACCCGGCCGGAGTCGGGTTCGGTCAGCCGCGTCACGCAGCGCGCGGTGGTGGACTTGCCGGAGCCCGACTCCCCGACCAGGCCGAGCACCTCGCCCGGCATCACGTCGAAGGAGACGTCGTCCAGCACCCGCCCGCCCCCGAACGTCTTGACCAGGTTCCGCACCCGCAGCAGGGGCTCGCTCACGACGGTCCCACCGTTCCCTCCTCGGCCGTCTCCACCGCGGGGCCGACGGTGGCCAGCGGCCTGGACAGGTCTCCCCCGATCCGGGGCACGGCCGCGAGCAGCGCCCTGGTGTAGGGGTGCCGGGGCGCCGCGTAGATGTCCTCGACCGGGCCGCTCTCCACCGCCAGGCCGTGGCGCATCACCACCACCCGTTCGGCGAAGCCGGCCACGATGCCCAGGTCGTGGGTGATCAGCAGGACCGCCATGTCCCGCTCGTCGGCCAGCTCGTGCAGCAGCCGCAGCACCTGTGCCTGGACCCGCACGTCGAGTGCGGTGGTCGGCTCGTCGGCGATGAGCAGCGCGGGTTCCGCGATGATCGCGATGGCGATCACCACCCGCTGCCGCATCCCGCCGGAGAACTGGTGGGGGTAGTCGTCGAAGCGCCGCCCGGCGTCGCGCACCCCCAGCCGGGAGAGCACCTCGACACCGCGCCGCCTGGCGACCTTCCTGGACACCCCCCGGATGATCAGCGGCTGGGTGATCTGCCAGCCGATCGTCATCACCGGGTTGAGCGAGGCCAGCGGGTCCTGGAAGACCAGGCCGGCCCGCGAGCCCCGGACCTCGCGCATCCGGCGCGGCGGCAGCGTCAGCAGGTCGGTGCCGTCCAGCTCGATCCGCCCGGTCAGCGTGGCGTCGGCGTCCAGCCGCAGCACGGCTCGCGCGGTGACCGACTTGCCGGACCCGGACTCACCGACCAGCGCGACCTTCGCGCCGCGGGCCAGTTCCAGGTCGACGCCGTGCACGACCTCGACCGGCCCCCCGGGCCCGGGAAAACTCACCCGCAGATCTCGTACGGCGAGCAGTGGTGTGTCCGTCATCGGCCGGCCCCCTCGCGGATCGTCGGGTCGTTGCGCACCCGCAACCAGTCACCCACCAGGTTGAAGGAGATCGCGGTCAGCATGATGGCCAGGCCGGGGAAGGCCACCGCCCACCAGCCGCCGGTGAGGTCGCCGGCCGCCGCGGCGATCATCGCCCCCCATTCGGGGGACGGCACCTGCGCGCCGACGCCGACGAAGGACAGGCCGGAGATGACCAGCATCACCGCGGCGACGTCCAGCGTGGTCTGCACGTACAGGGTGTTCAGCGCGTTGGGCAGGATGTGCCGGAAGACGAGACGGGTCCGGGAGACCCCGAGCATCCTGGCGGCGTCGACGTACTCGGCGTCCTTGACGTCGCGGACCAGCGTGCGCACCAGCCGCGCGTAGCCGGGCCACCAGGTGAGCGAGAGGGCGATCACCGCGGACCGCAGCCCGGAGCCGAGCGCGGCGGCCAGGCCGAGGGCCAGGATGATCGACGGGAGCGAGAGGCCGATGTCGGTGATCCGCATCAGCACCTCGTCGACGACCTTCCCGCCGAGCGCCGCGACCGTGCCGACCACGGTCCCGATCAGCGCCGCGGCGACGATCACGATCATCGTGGCGGGCAGGGTGATCCGCGCGCCGAACAGCACCCGGCTGAGCACGTCGCGGCCGCTGACGTCGGTGCCGAACCAGTGGTCGCCCGAGGGCGCCAGGAGGGACCTGGACAGGTCGACCGCGTAGGGGTCGTGCGGCGCGATCAGCGGCCCGACGGCGGCCAGGAGCACCATCGCCACGGCCACCGTCACCGCGGCGCGCTCGACGACCGGGACGCGGGGCAGGACGCGGCGGCGCGCGCCGGTGACCTCCTTGGCGCCGGCGCTCACGGCTTCACCTGCGCGAGGGCGGGCACGGCCGGCTCGCCCGTGGGCCGCCTCGTCCCGCGCAGCCGTGGGTTGAGCCAGAGCTGGACCAGATCCACGGCGATGTTCGCCACCACGAAGACCACTCCGATCACGAGAACCGTGCCGATCACGGTGTAGAGGTCGTTCTGCAGGACGGCGGCGACGGCGTGGGCGCCGATGCCCGTCCTGCCGAAGATGGATTCCACCAGGACCGTGGAGCCGAGCATCCAGCCGAGTTGCATGCCGAGGATCGTGCTGGCCGGGACCATGGCGTTGCGCAGGCCGTGCCGTACCACCACGCGGAGCTCCGAGGCGCCGGTCGCGCGGGCCAGCGTGATGTAGTCGGAGTCCAGCGTGGTGATCATCGAGGAGCGCACCGTGCGGGCCACCACCGCGACGAACGAGGCGGCCAGCGTGAGCGCGGGAAGCACCAGGTGGAGCAGGGCGTCGCCGAAGGCGGCCGGGTTCCCGCCGAGCAGCGCGTCCAGCGAGGTCATCCCGGTGATCCTCGGCACGTCCTGGCCGAAGGCGAGCTGGCCGGTCAGCGGCAGCAGCCTGAGCTGCGCGGCGAAGACGAGCTGGAGCATGAGGCCCAGCCAGAAGACCGGGACCGCCGCGCCCAGCAGGGCGACGAGCCGGGCCGCGACGTCGGACGGCCCGCCCCGGCGGTAGGCGGCGTACACGCCCAGCGGCACCGCCACCACGATGTTGATCGCCATGGCGGCGAGCACGAGTTCCACCGAGGAGGGCAGCATGGCCGAGATGTCGTCGAGCACCGGGCGCTGGGTGAACACCGAGACGCCCAGGTCGCCGTGGAGCAGCCGGTCCAGGTACCCCGTGAACTGCTCCCACAGGGGCCGGTCGAGGCCGAGCTCGATCCGCGCCCGTGCCACCTGTTCGGCGGTGGCGTTACGCCCCGCGGCGGTCCTGGCCGGGTCGCCGGGCAGGACCTGGGTCATCAGAAAGGTGACGACGGCCAGGCCCGCCAGGACGACGACGCTGGTCACGAGCCGCCGGAGCAGGAAACGAGCCATGGGGTACCTCCCCTCAGTGGTGATCTCCGATGATGGGCGGGCCCGGCGCGGAGGCTCCGCGCCGGGTCCGGCGGGTCAGCCGACCTGCACCTGGTAGACGTCCACGGTCTGGTGGTGGGCGGGGTCGTAGGCGTAGCCGGTGATCCCCTTGCGGTGGACCGTCACGTACTGCGGGTTGGACATGTTGATCGAGGGGTGGTCGGCCGCGATGGTCTGCTGGGCCTCCTTGTAGAGGGCGCAGCGGGCGTCCTCATCGGTCAGCCTCTGGGCGTCCTCGACCAGCTTGTCGACCTTCGGGTTGTCGTAGCCGCCGCTGTTCTGCCCGTTGTTGATGAACGTCGAGTTGAACTGCAGGTGCAGCACGGAGTCCGGGTCCGGGTAGGGCGGGAAGCCGTAGATCATTCCGAGGTCGGGCGTGGTCTCGTTGCTCTTGAGCATCTCGACGTACTGCGGGTAGGTGACCGCCGACAGGTCGACCTTCACACCGATCTTGGCGAGGTCGGACTGGAGCAGCGTGGCCGCCTGCTCCATCTCGGCGGTGGCCTTGAGGTAGCTCATCGTCAGCGTGACGTTCTTCAGGCCGGCGGCGTCCAGGATGCCCTTGGCCTTCTGGAGGTCGTGGCCCGCCTGCGCGACCGTCGGGTCGGCGCAGGCCATGGTGCCCGCCAGCACTCCGGCGGCCTTCTTGCCCGCGCCCTTGAGGATGGCCGACTGGTGCTGGTCGTAGTCGTAGGCGTAGGTGAGGGCCTCGCGCAGCGCCTTGTCGGCCGTCGGCGCGTCCTTCATCTTGAAGAAGGTGTAGAGCTGCACGTTGGTGTCGGCCTTGTTCACGACGTGGCCGGCGCTCTCGAGACCGGCCCAGTCGTTGGGGGCGATGTCCATCGCGATGTCCACGTCACCGTTGCTCAGCGCCGTCTTCTGGGTCGCCGCCTGCGGCAGGTAGCGGATCACCACGTCCTTGGCCTGCTTGGTGAAGCCGCCCCAGTAGGCGTCGTGCCGGGTGAACTTGGCCTCCTGGTTGGGGGTGTACCCGGCCAGCTTGTACGGCCCGGACCCGGCGTCGTTGGACGCCAGCCACCGGCGGCCGTCGTCGGAGTCGGCGTTGGCCTGGACGAGCTTGGAGTTGAGCAGGTAGACCCGCGACAGCGCGCCCAGGAACGGCGCGTAGGGCTGCTTCAGGACGACCTTCAGGTGGGTGTCGTCGACGACCTCCGCGGAGTCGTAGGCGGTCAGCAGCGACGCGACGCCCATCTGCAGCTTGGCGATCCGGTCCATCGTGTACTTCACGTCGGCGGCGGTCAGCTTGGTGCCGTCGTGGAAGGTCACGTCGTCGCGGAGCGTCAGGTCGAGGGTCGTGCCGTCCTTGGAGAATTTCCACTCGGTCGCCACGGAGGGGGCGAGCACGCCGCCCTTGGCGTACTCGACCAGGGTGTCGTAGGCGGGGACGGACACCTCGTCGACGGTCGAGTTGTCGGCCTGGACCGGGTCGAAGGTGGCCGGCGGCTCGTTCTCCGCGATGATCAGTGTCTGCGTGCGGGCGCCGGAGCCGCCGGAGGCCCCGGCACCGCCCGAGCCGCCCTGGCCGCAGGCCGCGAGGGCCAGCGCGCCGACGAGCAGTACGGAGGTCAGGGCCGGCGTTCCCCTGCGGGCACGTGCCACCGGGGTGGCGGGGGGTCGGTGCATGTCGTCTATCCTTCGCTCTTGAGTCGGGCGGCCCTGGCCGGCGTGGGCCGCCAGCCGTCGTCGTCCACGATCACGCCGTAGGACCGCTCCGCGGCCTCGGCGCTGACGTAGCCGTTGAGCACGTCGGCCACCACGGCGGCCGGGTCGCGGTCGAGGGGGTCGCCGTAGCCGCCGCCCCCGGCGGTCCGGTTCACGAACCGGTCACCGGCCTTCATGTCGGCCCGGTACATGCCGACCCGCTTGGCCTCGTCGGTGCCCGGCCACAGCACCATCTCGCTGGGCTCGGGTTCCTGGCCGCCGTCCAGCGCCCAGGGCCGGGTCTTGCTCTTCTTCTTCATCGACAGCACCTCGCCGTCGGCGAGGTAGCGGACCTGCCGCAGCACGCCGACGCCACCGCGGAACCGGCCGGCGCCGCCGGAGTCGGGGATCAGCTCCAGCCGCTCGTGGAACACGGTGGACTTGTGCTCCAGCACCTCGACGGGGGTGTTGCGGACGACGCTCTGGGAGGGGTGCTGCTGGGCGTTCGCGCCGTCGCGGTCCTTGAGCGCGCCCCAGCCGATGCCCTCGTTGTTGCTGATCACGAAGTCCGCGCCGGTGCGCGGGTCGCGGCCGAGCGCCATGAAGCCGGGCTCGTCACCGCCGGAGGAGGCCGGGATCGAGTCCATCACCTGGGCCAGGGCCTTGTGGATCAGCTCGAAGGCGACGATGGCGCTCCACTGGGTGAAGGTCGCGACCGGGTAGACGGCGTGGAAGAAGTTGCCGGGGTCGGCCTTGACCTCCAGTGCCCGGTAGTGGCCGGCGTTGGAGGGCTCCCTGGGCGTGGTCAGTTCCTTGAAGATGGCCTTGCCCAGGCTCTCGGTGGAGCCGATCGGCAGGTTGACCGGGCCGACCACCGCGCCGTCGGAGCCGTTGAAGTCGACCTCCATCCGGTCGCCGTCGATGGTGACCTTGACCTCCATCCGGATCAGGTCGTCGGTGATGCCGTCGTCGTCGCAGTAGTCGAAGGCCGTCCAGGTGCCGTTGGGCAGCGCGGCCATGGCCTTGCGGGCGACCCGCTCGCCGTGCTCGATGATCTGCTTGATTGCCTGGTCGACGGTCTCGCCGCCGAACTTCTCCCAGACCTGCGCCAGCCGGTTCTCGCCGGTGCGCAGGGCGGCGAGCTGGGCGTGGAAGTCGCCGATGGTCAGGTCGGGCAGCCGGGAGTTGAACCGGATGAGCTCGACGATGTCGCGGACCACCTCCCCGCGGCTCACGATCTTGGTGCCGGGGAAGATGAGGCCTTCCTGGTGCATGTCGGTGGAGTCCAGGACGTATCCCGGGGACTTGGCGCCGAGGTCCATCCAGTGCGCGCGCACCGCGAGGAAGGCCGCGGGGCCCTCGTGCCCGTCGCGGAAGACCGGCGCGAAGAGCATCGCGTCGTAGGAGTGCGCGCCGCTCCAGTACGGGTAGTTCAGCAGGTAGACGTCGCCGGGGGCGACGTTCTCCCGGCCGACGTACTCCACGCCCTTGACGATGGCGTGGTCGTTGGCCCCGAGGAACGAGGTGATCCCCGCGGCCTCGGCGGTCAGCTCCAGGTCGGCGTTGTAGATCGAGATGCCGAAGTCGAGCACCTCGTAGATCACCGGGTTGAAGGCCGCCCGCACCAGGGTGCGGCGCATCTGCTCGCCCACCGAGACCAGGTAGTTGCGGATCACCTCGACGGTTGCGCCGTCCAGGGGCTCGGGACTGTTCACAGGGTCGTTCACGGTGTTCCTCCGGTACCGGTCACCAGCAGCTGTCCGTAGGTGTCGACGGTGAGCCGCTGATCACCGAAGATCACCGTCGTCGAGGTGCCCTCCTCGACGATCGCCGGGCCGCTCACCTCGTGGCCGGGCGCCAGGGTGGTCCGGTCGTAGACCGTGAACACGGCGGTCCCGCCGCCGGCGACGTCGAAGGCGGGCCGCTCGCCGACGGCCTCGGGCCCTCCGGGCCCTGCGGGCTCGGGCTCGCGCAGCGCCGGCTTGGCCAGCCGTCCCACCGCCCGCACCCGCAGGGTGAGGATCTGCCCGGTGTCGGCCATCGCGTGGCCGTAGCGCGCCTCGTGCTGGGCGTTGAACCGGGCCAGCACGTCCGCGGCGGTGTCGCCGGGGCGCAGGTCGATGCCGAGGCTGTGCTCCTGGCCGTGGTAGCGGATGTCCAGCCTGCGGATCAGGGTGCGGTCCTCGGGCTTGATGCCCTGCGCGGACAGCACCTCGTCGCCCTGTGCCTCCAGGTCGGTGAACTCGCTCTCCAGGGCGGCCAGGCTGTCGTCACCGAGGGAGCGCAGCACGGTGGCGGCGAACTCGTACTCCAGGTCGGACATCAGCATGCCGAAGGCGGAGAACGCGGCGGGCACCTGCGGGACGATCGTGGTGGCGATGCCCATCTCCCTGGCGAGCATCGGGCCGAGCAGCGGCCCGGCGCCGCCGATGGCCAGCAGCGCGAACTCGCGCGGGTCCAGCGCCCGCTCCACGGTGATCTCGCGCAGCGCGCCGACCATCCGGGCCAGCAGCACCCGGAAGACGCTCGCCGCGGCCTGGTCCACGCCCACCCCGAGGGGAACGGCGAGTCTGGCCTCGATCGCGGCGCGGGCCGCCTCCGCGTCGATGGCCATGTCGCCGCCGAGGAACGCGGCGGGGTCCAGGTAGCCGAGCACCAGCGCGGCGTCGGTGAGGGTCGGCTCGGTGCCGCCCGCGCCGTAGGCCACCGGCCCCGGCACGGCGCCCGCGCTGTGCGGGCCGACCTTGAGCAGTCCCTCGTCGATCCAGGCGATCGAGCCGCCGCCCGCGCCCACGGTACGGATGTCGAAGATCGGGATGAGCAGCGGGAAGCCGTCGATGCCGGCCTCGTGCACCTCGCCCGGCTCGCCGTCCTCGATGACGCAGCAGTCCACGCTGGTGCCGCCGACGTCGAAGGAGATCAGCTTGGGCAGCCGCTGCTCGCGGGCCAGGAAGGAGGCGCCCACCACTCCCCCCGCCGGGCCGGACAGCACGGTCATCAGCGGGGCGCGGCGGGCCAGTTCCGCGGTCATCGCGCCGCCGCCCGAGCGCATGATGTGCAGCGGGTGGGTGAGCCCGGCCTCGGTCAGCCTGGCCTCCAGGGTGCCGATGTAGTCGCTCAGCACCGGCCGGATGTAGGCGTCCAGGGTGACGGTGCTGGTCCGCTCGTACTCGCGGTACTCGCGGGTGATGTCGGTGGAGACCGAGATCGACACGTCCGGGTAGAGCTCGCGCAGGATGCGCGCGGCCCGCCGCTCGTGCTCGGGGTTGGCGTAGGAGTGCAGGAAGCAGATGGCCAGCGAGGCCAGTCCCTGCTCCTCGACCAGGACCCGGCCGGCCTCGCGCACGGCGTCCTCGTCCAGCTCCTGCACCACGTCGCCCTGCGCGTCGATCCGGCACGGGACGCCGATCCGCCGGCGGCGCGGCACCAGGGGCGGCGGCGGGGCGTAGGAGAAGTCGTACATGTACTGGCCGGGGACGTTGGCCCGGGCGATCTCCAGCAGGTCCCTGAAGCCCTCGTTGGTGATGATGCCCAGCTCCGCGCCGCGGCGCTGCAGGATCGCGTTCAGGCCGAGCGTGGTGCCGTGGACGAACGCCTCCACCCCGTCAAGCCGGGTGGCGAGGCCTCCCACGGCGTCCAGGACGCCCTGCTCGGGGGCACCGGGGGTGGTCGAGGCCTTGTGCAGCCGGATCTCCCCGGTCTCCTCGTCGTAGGCGATCGCGTCGACGAACGTGCCGCCGATGTCCACGGCGAAGCGGGTACGGCCGGCCGGGGTGCCGGGGGAGTTCACAGGGAGCCTCCAGGGATCTGCTGCGGGGCGGGGACGACCGGCAGGTCGTCGCGGACGATCCGGCCGGCCTGCATGACGAAGGGGATGCGGCGCAGCGCCGAGACGTCGCTCAGCGGGTCGCGCTCGGTGACGACGAGGTCGGCGAGGTAGCCCTCCTCGACGGCGCCGGCCTGGCCGGCCAGCCCGACCAGGCGCGCGGCCTCGGACGTGCCGGCCCGCACCGCCTGGAGGGGGCTGAGGCCCGCGTCGGTGAGGAACTCCATCTCGCGGACCGCCACGACGGTGTCCTCGATGGGCTCGCCCGGCGGGTAGTCGGTGCCGGCGAGCATGGTGATGCCGGGCGCGCCGGGGTCGTCCGGGTCGGCGATGCCGGCCGCGACCGCCCGCCGGATGCTGGCCAGGTGGCCGGGGCCGACCTCCGCCGCCCGCTCGATCTGCCAGGGCGTGAAGTCGTGCTCGGCCATCCAGTCGGGGCAGCGGGTGACGCACAGGGTCGGGGTGAGGAACACCCGCCGGTCGGCCATCAGCCTGGCCGTGTCGTCGTCCAGCTCGTAGGCGTGCTCGTAGCCGCGGACTCCGGCGGCGAGCGCCTCGCGGATCGCCGAGGCGGCGCCGGCGTGCGCGGTCACGTAACTGCCGTGCTCCTCGGCGGCGCGGACCACGGCCCGCATCTCCTCGGCGGTCATCTGCGCGCCGGTGAACGACTCGCCCTGGTGGGCGATGCCACCGGTGATGAAGATCTTGATCAGGTCGGCGCCCGCGTCCAGTTCCTGCCGGGCCGCGTGCAGGAAGCCGTCGTGCCCGTCGGCGTAGGAGCAGTCGGCGCCCTTGCCGTGGCCGCCGGTGGTGGAGATGGCCCGGCCCGCTCCGACGATCCGCGGCGCGGCCACCCAGCCCTGGTCCGCGGCGGTGCGCACCAGCAGGTCGGCGCGGTTCTGCTCGTGCACGCAGCGGATCGTGGTGACTCCCGCGACGAGGGCGTCCTGTGCCCGCGACAGCGCGCGCAGCGCGGTCAGCCCGGGACTCTCCGACTCGTCGGTGGCGGAGAAGGGGTAGAGCACCGACAGGTGGGTGTGCACCGAGATCAGGCCGGGCATCAGGTACCTGCCGCCCAGCTCGACGGTCCGTGCTCCCGGGGGCGGGGCGTCCGCCGTGATCCTCTCGATGCGGCCGGCCGCGACGAGCACGTTGACGTTCTCGCGGATCCGTCCCGCTCGGACGTCCACGACGTGCCCACCGGTCAGCCAGAGGGTCTCGGGCTCCGGCGTGGGCCGCAGCCGGGGTGATGTCAGCACCGCTTGCTCCTTCTGTCCTGGTGGTCTTCCTGCTCCGGTCCGTGGTGTTCCTGGTCCCACCGCCCCATCAGCCGGTCCGGGCCGAGGTCGGAGACGTCGACCGGCGGCGGTTTTCCCTCGATCAGGCAGCGCAGCGTCTCCCCCCACAGCGGGGCGAAACTGAAGGCGTAGGTGCCTCCGGCCACGTAGAACCCGGGGGCGCCGGGCACCTCGCCGATCACCGGCATCTCGTCGGGCGTGGCCGCGAGCGGCCCGGCCCACATCCGCAGCAGCCGCAGGTCCCGGATGAACGGCAGGATCCGGACCGCCAGCGCGACGTTGCCCACCAGGCTGCCCAGGCTGGTGGGGCTGCGGCCGTCCAGGTCCATGCCCAGGGCCGGCCAGCCGCCGCCGATCAGCAGGTTGCCCGCGGTGACCTGCTTCACCGACAGTCCCTCGCCGATGTGCTGGACCAGGTGGGACATGGTGGCCGGGGAGCGCACGGTGGCGTGCATCTGGATCGCCACCGGGGTCATCCGCAGCGCGATCCCGGCCAGGGCCGCGATCTCCGCCAGCCAGGGTCCCGCGACGTCGACCACCACGGGGGTGTCCACCACCAGCTCGGTGGCGCCGTGCCCGGCGGCCACCCGCCAGCCGTCGCCGGTGCGGGTGATCCGCCGGACCGGCGCGAACGCCACGGTCCGGCCGCCGTGCCTGGCCGCCGAGTCCAGGTAGGCGGGGGTGACCTTCAGCGGGTTGGCGTAGCCGTCCAGGTCGCACCAGGTGGCGGCGGCCACCGTCGGGCCGAGCAGGGGCAGCGCGGTCCGCGCGGCGTCTCCGTCGAGGATCTCGGTGCGGATCCCGGCGGCGGCCTCCCAGCCGTGCTTGTCGCGCAGTTCCCGGCACTGCTCCTCGGTCTCGGCGACGGTGAAGCCGCCGGTGCGGCGCAGTTCCACCGAGGTCTCCAGCTCCTCCTCCAGCGTCTCCCAGCGGTCGCTCGCGGCGCGCTGCAGCGGCAGGAACCGCGCGCTGTCCAGCGGGACGATCTGGCCGGGGCGCCTGGTGTGGACGGCCTGCATGTGCAGGTTGCCGGCGGTGGTGCCGGAGCCCTCCCTGCCGGGGGCCCCGCGTTCGAGGACGAGCACCCGGTGGCCGCTGCGGGCCAGGTGGCTGGCCACCGCGGCGCCGAGCACCCCGGCTCCCACGATCACCGCGTCCGCGGTCCGCGTGCTCATGCGTCGCCTTTCTGCGATTCCGGTCCGGCCAGTTCCAGCAGCGTGGCGAGGGGGACGGGGCGCACCGGCAGCCGGGAGGGGAAGATCTCCACCCGGGACCCGCCGTCGTCCGCGCCCCGGTGGGACGTGACGGAGCGGACCAGTCCCGCGACCGCGAATCCGCACTCCCGGCCCTGGCAGGGGCCCATTCCCGCGCGGGTCCAGGCCTTGGTCGCGTTGAGGTCGCCGTCGGCGCTCCCCTGGGCGACGGCGCGGATCTCCAGCGCGCGGACCGACTCGCAGCGGCAGACCACGGTGTCGGCGGGCAGTGCGGGCGCCAGGGTGGTGAGCAGCGCCTGCGGGCCGGGGTAGAGGGAGTCGGTCAGCGCGATGAAACGTTCCAGGCGGCGCCTGGCCGACGCCACTCGCCGGGTCTCGGACGCCGCTACGGTCGCGCGGCCCTCACGGGCCAGGATGTCGTGCGCGGCGGCGAGTCCCCGGGCCTTCGCCGCGTGCACCCCGCCGATTCCCGCGGCCTCGCCGACCACGTACACGCCGGCCCGGGAGGCGCGCCCCGCCGCGTCGGTCACCGGCACCGCGTCCCCGCTCGCCGCGTCGACCCGTACCTCGCAGCCCAGCATGCGGGCCAGGTCGGTCTGGGGGCGGAAGCCGTAGCCGACGCAGAGCGCGTCCACCTCGACGGTGCGGACCGGGTGCGCGGGCCTGGCCGCGGCGGCGAGGGTCACCGAGGAGACCCGGTCGCGGCCGTCGGCGCGGAGCACGACGGTCTCCTGCCAGATCGGCACCCGGGCACGGGCCAGCCGCGCGGCGTAGGAGGCCAGCTCGCGCAGTCGCGCGGGGTGGCCGAGCGTGCCCAGCGCCCGCGGGCTCGGCCGGTAGGGCCTGCCCGCCTCGGCGATGCCCGCCACGCTCACGCCGAGTTCGATCAGCGAGCAGGCGACCGGCAGCAGGAACGGTCCGGAACCGGCCAGGACGACCCGGTCCCCGACGGTGGTGTGGTCGCTCGCGGCCAGGTGCTGGGCGAAACCCGGGGTGGTCACCCCGGGGAGCTGCCAGCCGGGGAAGGGGAAGACCCGCTCGAAGGCGCCGGTCGCCAGCACGAGGTGGCGGGCGCGCAACCGTACCGGGTGGTCGGCGGCGTCGGAGGCGAGCAGCGTGCGCCCGTCGTCGTCCACCCCCCAGACCAGGTGACCGGTACGGCACTCGACGCCGGCCGCGCGCACCCGGGCGATCAGCCGGCCGCCCTCGGGCCGGTGGTCGCCCCAGTGCCCGGCCACCGCGGGCGCGGGCCGCCGGTAGTACTGCCCGCCCAGCTCCGGCTGCTCGTCGAGGATCGTCACGGTCAGCCCGGCGGAGGCGAGCCGGGCCGCGGCGGTGAGGCCGGCGGGACCGCCGCCGACGATCACGACGTCCCGTTCGACGACCTCGCCGTACCCGGTCGTTCCGCGCTCAGCGTTCATGCGGCGCCTCTCCTCCCGCGGTCGTCTCGACCCGCATTCCGGCGTAGATCTTGGTGATGCAGGCGCGGACCCACGGGCGGCCGTCCACGGTCACCTCGCACTCGAAACACACGCCCATCCCGCAGAACGGGCCGCGCGGGTCACCGCCCACCGGGTTGCGTCGCAGGCCCCACCGCCGCTCGCCGACGAGGACCGCGGCGAGGCTGACGCCGTCGACGGCCCGTACGGGATCGCCGTCGACGACGATCTCCGTCTGGGGGGGCCGGCCCGGTCCGGCGTGCCGGTCGGCGGGGGTGCGATCCCTCGTCATCGCCCTGCCCGCCCCGGGACGGTGCCCGCGTCGTCGCCGGTGAGGGCGCCTGCCAGGCCGGACTCCTTCAGCACGGCGCCGATGGCGTCGAGCCTGGCCGGGTCCGTGATCGGCAGGAGCGGCGGCCGGACGTGCCCGCCCGGCTGGCCGAGCATCCCCATGGCGGCCTTGAGCTGGGCGATGGGCGTGCCGTACACGCCGCTGTAGTCGGGGTTGATCAGCCGGGTGGACAGGCCCGCGTACCGGTCGGCCCAGCCGCGCGCCGCCTCGCGGTCCCCCGCCGCGACCGCCTCATAGTAGGGGACGGCGAACGGGGCGCCCATGCCACCGCCGTCGATGTTCCCGTCCCCGCCCAGCTCCAGCAGCACGGCGAGGCCCCGCCGGTGCAGGAAACTGCCGAACACCCGGACCCGGCCGGCGACCTCCTCCACGGTGGCGAGCATCCGCAGCCAGTCACCGGTGCTGTCCTTGATGGCCACCACGTTGTCCAGGCCGGCCAGCGCGGACATCAGCCCGGGGTGGGCGGAGATGTCGACGGCCACCCCGCGCGGCCAGTTGTAGACCATGAACGGCAGTTCCGTCGCGGAGCTGACCTGCCGGTAGAAGGCGAGGATGTCCTCGGGCCCCGGGTGCGCGTACGGCGGGGGCGTGGCGAGCACGCCGTCCGCGCCCGCCTCGGCGGCGTGCCTGGCGAACCCGATGGCCTCCGCGGGGGTGTAGGCCGTGACACCGACGATCACCGGGACCCTGCCGGAGAGCTCGGACACCGCGATCTCGGCGACCCGGCGGCGTTCGTCCGCGCTCTGGCTGAACCACTCACCGGTGCTGCCGTTGACCAGGACCCCGTGCACGCCCTGGGCGGCGTAGAGCCGGAGCAGCGCGCGCCAGGCGTCCTCGTCCAGCGCGCCTTCGCTGGTGAAAGGGGTGGGCGCGGCCGGCCAGTAGCCGTGCCAGGTGACGTCGTCGCGGTCCATGGGGCTCCCGGAGATCAATGATGTAGTCATTTTTTGGGATCGCTTGCATTAGGTTGCAGCACCCGGGAGATTCAGGTCAAGGCCAAAATCTGTTTTTAACCTGCACGAATTCTGCGACGCCCCACCAAGAGGCCATGATCTTGTGGCAAAATTTCCCTCTGGATGGGATCGATCCCAGAAAGAAGGACGATGGCGATCACGCTGAAGGACGTCGCCGCCGCGGCCGGGGTGTCACGCAGCACGGCCTCCCGTGCCCTGAGCGGCTCACCGCTGATCGCCTCGGAGACCCGGGCGGCGGTGAAGGAGATCGCGGACCGGATGGGCTACCGCCTCAACCGGGCGGCCAGCGCACTGCGTTCCAAGCAGTCCCACGTCGTGGGGCTGGTGCTGAACAACCTCATCAACGCCTCCTTCCACACCATCGCCGAGGTCGTGCAGCGCCGCGCCGCGGCCGAGGGCTACCAGGTGATGCTCTGCATCACCGACGCGGACCCGCGGCGGGAGGAGTCCTTCCTGCGGACCCTCGCCGCGCACGGCGTGGACGGGCTGATCATGGTGGGCACGGGCAGGAACACGGCCATGGCCAACGCGCTGCTCGCCGAGGGCATCGGCGTCGTCAACGTCATCCGCGCCGCCGCCGAGAGCGCCGCGCCGTCGGTCCTCGCCTCCGACCGCGAGGGCGCCCACGCGGCCACCTCGCACCTGCTCGACCTGGGCCACGAGCGGATCGGCTTCATCGGCGGCCTGATGAGCGCCAACTCCGGCCTGGAGCGGTTCGCCGGCTACGAGCAGGCACTGAGGGAACGCGGCCGTCAGGTCGAGGACTCCCTCGTCGAGCGCGGGCCGTTCGACTCCGCCTTCGGCTCCGAGGCGACGGAGCGGCTGCTGCGCCGCAACCCGGGAATGACGGCACTGTTCGCCGCCAACCACGAGGCCGTGTTCGGCATGCTGCCCACCCTCGTCGGCGCCGGCGTCGTCATCCCCCGGCAGCTCTCGCTGATCTGCTACGAGGACATCCCCTGGCTGCGCTGGTGGCAGCCGCCCATCACCGTCGTCGACAACGGGGCCGGTGAGCTCGGTGATCTCGCCATGAACCTGCTGCTCCAGCAGATCGAACGGACCGGCCGGTCGGCGGCCCTGGTGCAGGCCGGGCGGACGGGCCGGGCCTACCGGGTGGGCGCCCAGCTCATCCAGCGCTCGTCCTGCGCGAAGCCGTCCACCGGGTAGGTCCCGCGTCGGACCCGGCCGGCGTCGGACCCGGCCGGCGTCGGGCTCGACCGGCGTCGGGCTCAGTCGGTGCGCTGCGAGGCGGCGGCCTCCGGGCGCAGGTCGGCGAGCCCCAGCCGGTGGGCCGGCTCCTCCGGCAGCACGACCCGGCGGACGGGGGTGAGGTCCGGCCCGACGTGGAACAGCTCGCCGGGCTCCATCGGGCGCCACCCGGGATGGTCGTCCATGCGTTCACTGGCGACCACGGACGCGGAGGCGCCCGCCAGGTCGCGGGATCGGACGCGCATCCGGTCGCCGTCACCACTGTGATCGAGGTGCCGGACGCCGTGCTGCCCACCGGCGGCACGCCGGAGCACGTAGAGCTCGTGGGTGTCGGGATAGCGCAGCGCCCACAGGTCCCGCGGCGTGATGAGGACCAGGTTGAGCGCGTAGACGGGCAGGTTCCCGGCGACCCAGCGCGCGGCGCTCTCGATGCCGGCGGCGACGTCGCCGCCGTGCGCCCTGATCTCACGGGTGATCAGCGCGAAGAAGCGCTCCGAGTCGGTCTCCCCCCGGACCCGTTCCCCGTCCTTCCCCAGCTCCGCGTCGAGGTCGTCCAGGCCCTCGATCACCCCGTTGTGGGCGAAGAGCCGCCCGTCCTGCAGGAAGGGATGCGTGTTGCGCCTCTCCAGGCCGCCGGTGGAGGCGAAACGGATGTGCGCCAGGAACGTGGCGGACTCCACCTCCTTGGCCTCCTCGGCGAAACGCCGGTCCTCGTAGGCCGCGATGGGAGCCTTGTGCACATGCGGGGTGCCGTCGGCGTCGAAGTGGCCCAGCCCGGTCCCGTCGGGGTCGCGATGGCTCTGGCGGGCCAGGCTGTCGGGGGCGTCCAGCAGCCAGAAGGTGGCACGCGTACGCCGGGGCGCGCTGCTCAGGCCGAACAGACGGCACATCTCGATCCCCCTCTTCCTCACCTGCGCTGCGGCCGTACCCGGCCCGGAGGCGTCAGTCGTCAGCCGTGGTGCCGCGACCTCCGCGCCTCGGCGCCGTGCGCGAAGCCTCCGGCGTCCTCGGCGGTGCGGTGCGGGCCGCCCCGGCCGCCCTCCAGGCGGGGCAGGACCCTGCGCAGGTCCTCCATCAGCAGATCGGCCAGGTCATGGCTGAAGCCGTTGCGGACGACGACGCGCAGTACCGCCAGGTCCGTGCGGTTCTCGGGAAAGGTGTAGGCGGGCACCAGCCATCCGCGCTCGCGCAGCGCGGCGGAGACGTCGAAGACCGTGAAGTCGTCGGCTCCCTCGCGTACCCGGAAGGCGAACACCGGGGTCTGGCCGCCGTCGGTGATCGGCTCGAAGGGGCCCAGCCGGGCGATCTCCCCGGCCAGGCGGGTCGCCACGTCCCGGCAGGTCCGCTGCACCCGGCGGTAGCCGTCGAAGCCCAGCCGCAGGAAGTTGTAGTACTGGGCGACCACCTGGGCGCCCGGCCGGGAGAAGTTCAGCGCGAAGGTCGGCATGTCCCCGCCGAGGTAGTTGACATGGAAGACCAGGTCGTCGGGGAGCGCCTCGGAGTCGCGCCACAGCACCCAGCCCACCCCGGGCATCACCAGCCCGTACTTGTGCCCGGACGTGTTGATCGACGCCACCCGCGGCACCCGGAAGTCCCAGAGCAGGTCGGGGTCGAGGAAGGGCGCGATCATCGCGCCGGAGGCGCCGTCCACGTGGATCGGCACGTCGAGCCCGGTGCGGGCCTGCAGGTCGTCCAGGGCCGCGGCGATGTCCGCGACGGGCTCGTAGCTGCCGTCGTAGGTGGAGCCCAGGACGGCCACGACCCCGATGGTGTTCTCGTCGCACGACTCGACCGCGGTCTGCGGGGTCAGGTGGTACCGATCGCCCTCCATGGGCACGTAGCGGGGTTCGACGTCGAAGTAGTCGGCGAACTTGTCCCAGCAGATCTGCACGTTGACGCCCATGACGAGGTTGGGCCGGTCGTCGGGGCGGCCCTCCGAGCGACGCCGTCGCCGCCAGCGCCGCTTGAGCGCCAGGCCGCCCAGCATGGCCGCCTCGCTCGACCCGGTCGTCGAGCAGCCCGTCGCGCGGTGGGGGGCCTCGGCGTGCCAGAGCCTGGCGAGGATGTCCACGCACCGCGTCTCCAGCTCGGCGGTCTGCGGATACTCGTCCTTGTCGATCATGTTCTTCTCGACGCACTCGGCCATCAGCCTCAGCGCCTGCGGCTCCGCCCAGGTGGTCACGAACGTCGCGAGGTTCAGCCGCGCGTTGCCGTCCAGCATCAACTCGTCGTGGACCAGCTGGTAGGCCGTGTCCGGTTCCATCTCCCCGGCCGGCATGGCGTGGCGCGGGACCCTGAGAGGCTCCCGGCTGAAGATCGGATTGATCTCCAGGTCCCTGCTTCCGCGCCCGGTGCGACCGGGCCGTCTCAGCGGCATCGCCCACGTCCTTCCCGAGCGGATCAAGTATGTGAGCTGGGCTTTTCCCTTGAATGGGGTACCCCGCCACCGCCGCGCGACACCCTCACCGCGGTCGCCCCGCCGAGGTATCGCCACCCGGCCGGTGATCCGATCGTGGAGACGTCCCCGGCCGCGCGCGTGATCCGTCATCGGCCCTCACCCGCGCGGCCGGACCGCCGGCGGGGGGCAGCGGGGTCACGACGTCGTCGGCCTGGACGGTGACCGTGCCGGGCTCGGGGACCAGGACCGCTCCACCGTCGAGAGGTCGTCCGTGGCGTCCACCATGAGCACCCTGGAGGGCGACTCCCAGTGATCGGATCACCGCCCACGAACGACGGTCTCACGTCCACGCCTGGTCAGGCGGCCAGCTCCCGGTCCAGGTGATCACGGAACTCCCGGACCATCACACTGTCCCCGTACGGCTCAAGCCGACCGGCGAACCGGCGGGCGAGCTCCACCGTGCGGGCGGAGGTCAGCGTCTTGGTCGCCGGGATCGCGGCGCGGGCGGAGGCGAGGGCCTGTTCCAGCTCCCCCATACCGAGGTACGCCTCGGCGGCGTGTATCCGGTTGAACTGCGCGGTCCGGGGAATCCGCTCACCGAACTCGACCACGGCCGCCTCGGCGGGGCCCACCGCTCTCCGGTGTTCGCCGAGCATGCTCCAGCAGCGACCCACCTGGGCGTTCAGCTCCGCTTCCTCGTATCTGCCGATCCATTCAGGATCACGATCGCTGACCCCTCGGGCATAGAGTCGCTCGGCCTCGGTGATCAGCCGTTCGATCTGCTTGACGGTGTGCCGGTCCGGAGTCTCGGCCGACCGCGCCCGCAAGGCCGTCGCCCAGGCCTCTCGGACCAGCGTCAACGCCATGACATGTGGGGGCGCCTCGGCCCGGCGGGCCGTGTCGACGGCGGCTCGGGCCAGCCACACAGCCCAGGCCCCCTGCTCCAGGTGGATCGCCTGCCGGGTCAGCGTCGCCAGCACCCAGGCGCCGGTCAGCGGGTCGCCGGCGTTCTTGGCCAGCCGCAGCGCCTGGCCGAAGTGCTGCTGCGCCTGGCCGTGCCGGTTCAGGTCGAAGGCCGTCCAGCCCGCCAGCCAGGTCATCCCGGCCGCGGCCGTCATCAGCTCCGAGCCCACCCGCTCGTCGTAGCGGCCCCGCAGCAGCGGTGTCACGCTCTCGTTCAGGTACTTGACCACCACCGGGCGCACCAGCCCGGCCCCGAACCGCTGGTCGAGCTGACCGAACACCGTCTGCGCCTCGTTGATCCGCGCCACGTCGGCGAGGCCCACCGCGCGCCCGCCCGCCCGGGAGGCTGACGAGGCCGGGGTGCCGTAGCTCCAGGAGACCAGCCACTCGCCCAGGGCCCCGGGGACGAACGGCAGCGAGGCCAGCAGGTGACGCCGGGACGGGTCCATCTCCAACCTCCACAGAAGCGCGGCCGATCTCACGGTAGCCGCCGGGGAGTCGTCGCCACAGCCCGTGACCGGCCAGGATCTCGGGACGCTCCTTACGGCTCCGTTGCCCGCCCATGACACCCTCCGTAGTAGCCGAACGACCACTCATTGTGATCGCGGAAGGGTGCCGTTCACCACCCCGCAACGGGAAACGACCAGGGATCGACCACCTCGATCCGCCAGGAGGCGGCGGGCCGGCCGTTCACCCCGGTGTCGAAGTGAAGCGCGAGCAGATCCCGGACCGTCTCCTCGGCCCGATCGAAGAAACGCACCTGGGTGTGCGCGGGACGTCGCAACCCCGGCCGTTCGACCTCAAGCGCCCACCAGCCACCCGACCGCCGAGCCGTGACCCTGTACTCGTCCACTCGCCCTCCCCCCCACGTTCGCACGTGTTCCGGTCGTACCGCGTTTGACCTCGCGTGACCGCCTGTCCTGGGAGAACGACCAGGGACCGGCCATGCGGGACACCTCGTTCCCGGGGTCGCGCCGAACGAGCGGGGCGCGGCGTTCCCCGCTGTGCGCCCGTCGCGTTTCCTGCTGTCCACGGTCACCGGCAGCGAACGGAGCGTGCTCATGCGGCCATCCGGCGGCATTCCCCAGGGTGCTCACGGCCACCACACCGAGGATCGGATCTCCCCGGAAGCCCAGGACGGAGGCAGCGCCGGGCCGTCGGGACGGGACGCCGGCGCGGTGAGAAACGGCGACGTTCGCGTGCTGGTCACGGTTCTTCGGCCCGGCTCGGCCGCGCGTCACGCCCGCGCCGTGGTCCGGGAGGTGCTCCGGGAGGCAGGGCTGGACGACGAGGCCGTCGGCGACGCGGAGGTCGTCGCGGCCGAGCTGGCCGCCAATGCCGAGAGGCACGCCCGTCCCCCGTACGAGCTGCGCGTCGTCAGCCTGGACGGCGTCCCCGCCTGGTGCGAGGTCGTCGACGGCGACCCCGACCTCCGCGAGGTTCGTATCATCCTCGATCTCCTCGATTCGGTGGAGGAGATCGGCCTGCCCCTGCTCGCCGAGAACGGCCGCGGCCTGCTCCTGGCCCACCGGCTCTCCCGGGGGCGGTGCCACGTCCACCCCACCGCGACCCACAGCACCGGCACCCCCGGCAAGGCCGTCGTCTTCGCTCTGCCCACCCGCTCGAGCATCTGTCCGCCCTTCCCTGCCTCTCAGGCCGGGGGCGGCCTCGGCACCGGGACGAACGCGATCCGTGTCACCGATCGTCCTCTGTGACGGTTGGAGGTACGGCTCCTCCCCGGGTCGCCCCGTCAGGCCGGTCTCACACCTCGCCCGCGAAGCGAACGGATCTCCGCGCATGCCGTCGGGTGTGCCCGGCCACAAGCCTGCCGATCACACCCGACGGATTGTTCCTCTACTCCGAGAAGCCCTTGCTTCTCAGCCGGTCGACCAGTTCGCTCATGTTCTTCGGCTCCAGCCACGGTGACCGCCCGGCGACTTGCAGCGGTTCCTTGCCACCGACGAGCGCGGACCGACCCGACTTCTGCTGGGCCAGGAGAGGGTCTTCGAAGACCAGGCCCTGTGGTGGAACGCTCATCAGGCGCGCACGCGCCGGAAGCCGTTCTCCCTCGTCAAGAACCTTCTGCTCGTGCGCCGGCCGCTCCGTCGGGAAGATCATGACCTTCGTCCCGGGCGGAATCGATGCCGCGAAGTCCCGCACCGACCTTTCAGGCTTCCACTTCTCGGGTGTGAGGGAGTCATCCCGGATGACCGCGCCCTGGTCGAGCTCGACGAAGGCCAGGTTCGCGGGCATGGACGTCCGCCCCTTCACGCCCTTGAGCGCGTCCGTCACCCTGACCTTCAGCACCACACGATAATCGAGAGGACCACCCTTGTAGGTTTCCAGTACGGGCCCCTGCTGCCAGCCTTCCACCACTCCGGCCGCCACAATGGGGCGCCTTCCGGCCAGAGCCTCCGGCGAGGGCGCGAAATCATAGTCCGCTTCGGACCCGCGGAGAACGGACACGTCCAGAGATCCTCGGATCGATTGCCCGGCGTCACCCTCGTGACCGTGACCGGGCGACGCCTCGGCTATTTTTCCTTCGTTCTCGTGAACCGCACACCCGGTGAGCAGCAGAGCGGCTGCCAATAGGGCGGTAACGCCGGAACGCTTTCTCATCGCTGCCTTCCCTTCGGTCTAGAACCAGGCGTTGATGTGGTCTTTGTGGTGCTGGTTGTATTGCCATGTCCACGACCCGGCGGCCCCGGGAAGGTTTGCGCTCGTCACGGATCCACTCGCCTGACAGTCATGAGGCTGACCTACCGCACCCGGGACATCCGGAGGATTGAGGGTCGGATTGTAGTGTGCGAGTCCGACCGAGTGCCCGAGTTCGTGGCAGACCGTCTTGATGTACTGGTGGTGAGGATCGGCCGAGGCGTCGATCGTCTCGTTGTTGATCCTGACATGCCACTGGTCACACCATCCCGGCTGGGATGCCGTCCTCACCTTGCACTCCACCTGGCCGTACGCGTCATCCACCCAGACCTGGAACCAGGCGGCGTCCGTCGCCGGATCCCCTCCGGGACCGTTGGAGTTTTGAATATCGCAGGGAGACTCCAGATACGTGCCCTCGACATCGGTGTTGTCCGCCAGATAGTTCATGGCACCAGGAATGTATGACTTGAGACCACTTCCCACTGACGTTGTGTAGCAGTAGGTGTGCACGGTCTTGTCCGGAGGAATTCCCTGCACCCATGGCCACAGGTCCGCCGAAGCGGGTGCGGTCGACGCCACCAAGGTGGCCGCCAACGATACGGCAAGAACAGACATGCGACGTCCAAAGGTCATGAGTTTCCTTTCCGACGAGTCGAATGGATTTCACTCTGACGTTGTCACGAAAGCCGGCAACCTTGTCGGAGATTAATGAACCAAAGAAAGTCACACAAGATTTGATCTTTAATCTCACCGATGTCAACCACAAGGAACTCATCTCGCTCACGCAGGTCATGACGTCTCCGATGACTTAAATTTCACCAGAACGATTACCCTTCTGACGGAGAGTGACGAAACCCGGAAACGTAACGTGACGACACTTGACGGCATTCGCGAGTATCGCCCTGTCGCGGCGGCCTACGGTTCGCCCTTCCGCGGGCATCCACCGAAACTCGGTCCCGGGTGGGCACACGAGACCGTCCCTCTCGATCGCACTGAGCAGCGACTTGATCGCCCCTACCTCGCTTCGGCAGGAGATCCCCGTGTCCACTTCCCCGGCACACACTCCGCTTCACGACAGTGTTCAGACCCGGCCGGCCGCCTCCGGCCCGTCGGCCGAGGTCAAGAAACCGGTGCTCTCAGCCCTTGGCGAGCCATCGCCGGCGGGATCCGCCTCCCCCGCCGGCATCTACCTGCAGTCGATCACCGTCGCGGGTTTCCGGGGCATCGGTCGGCCCGCCCGGCTCCGGCTTACCCGGGGCAATGGGCTCATCGTCGTCACCGGACGCGACGGCTCGGGCAAGTCCAGCTTCGCCGAGGCCGTCGAGCTGGCCCTGACCGGCCAGAACTCCCGCTGGAACCGAGCTGCTCGATGTGGCGCTCGCGCATCGTCGGCGGCACCGGGAACTCCCCCGCGTTCCCGGTCTGTGAAGCACCCCGGACGACTGGACGAGTCCCGGGCCGTAAGCGCCGCCTGCCACCACCACGACTACGAACTCGGCCCGGCGGCCGAGGAACTGCGCACACTCCATGACGAGGTGCGCGTACTCACCCGGAGCCTCGGCACACGCTCTCCGTCGTCCTGAGGGATCCTCTCCGGCCGGTCGTCACGTCGTCGATCCGGTACCTGTCGTCCGAGTGGTGCCGTCGAGGCGCTCGGGGCCGGGCGGGGACGGGACGGTGCGGTGGCCGCGTTGTGCGGCGGGCCGTTATCGTGACGGCATGGAATGCTTCGCCGCTTGGCGTACCCGCCACTGAGGGTCGGCTCGCCGTCTGCATCAGGACGTGAGCGGGTCGACCGATGCCTTTTTCATCCAGGTATCAAGCCCTCAGTCTGAAAGGCGCATTCCCATGCTCATCCGTCCGTTCGCCCGGCATGACCTGGCGCGGCTCACCGAACTGACCATCGAGACGTTCCGGCCGTTCTACGAGGACTCCTTCCGCCCGCTGGTGGGCGAGGTCGTCTTCGCCAGCCGGCACGGCGACTGGCGCGGCGACTACCGGCGGGAGGTCGCCGGGCTCCACGCCCCGGACCGGCACACCTACGTCGCGGTCGCCGAGATCGGCGACGTCGTCGTCGGCTACGTGGCCTGGAGCGTCGACCCGGCCCGCCGGAACGGGACCGTCTCGCACCTCGCCGTCTCGGCCGGGCACCGCCGGCACCACGCGGGCACCGCGCTGTGCGAGCACGCCTTCGACCGGATGCGGGCCCTCGGGGCCGAGGTGGTCGAGATCGGCACCGGGGGCGACCCCTTCCACGCACCCGCCAGGGCCCTCTACGAGAAGCTCGGGTGCACCGCGCTTCCCGTCACCGTGTACTACAGGAGGCTCTGACCGGCACCTTTCCGGGGCGGGCGACCTCACCACCCGTCCCCGAGGGGGCGTACGCGCCGCCGTGAACGACCCTCGGCGGTGACCGTGCCGGGAGGGCGAGCGGTCGCTCTCCCGGCGGGCCGGGATCGTCCTCCCGGGAGAGCGGTTCGCCCCCTGGCGGGCCGGATCACCCTCCGCGCGCGGTCCCGCGGTCAGTTGTACGGGACGAAGTAGGTGATCATCGAGTGCTGGTCGACCGGAATGGTGCCCTGGTAGCAGGCGACGTACCGGATGTAGGCGTGCGCGGGAGAGGGCGTGGGGAACTCCGCGGCACGCGTCAGGTTGCAGAACGCGGGACCGGGGCCCGCGGCGGTGACCTGGACGTTGTCCGTGTACCCGCCGACCTCCCCGAGGACGACCTGCTTGCGGCCGGCCTGCGGGCGGCTGAGCTGGAGGCCCCCGCCCGTGGAGTTGTGGTTGACGGCCTGCGGGGACGGCACGTAGGGGCCGGCCGTGGTGGGCGCGTTGTCGAAGGTGTAGGCGGAGCGGAGGAGGGGGTACGTCGCGACGACGGCCTGCGCGCGGTGGTAGGTCAGGCTCCACCCGGTGTCGAGCGGTACGTCGGCCGCGTCGAAGCACCTCACCACGATCTTCTGCTCGGCGGCCGCCGGCGTCCATCCGCCCACCTTGCAGCGGGCCGGTACGGCCGCGTCGACCGCCGTGACCTGGATGTTTCCGGCGAGACCCGTCGTGCCCAGGCCCGGCAGGACGACCTGCCACACGCCCGGGGACGTCGCCGACCTCGCGACGGAGTTCACGGCGGTCGCCGCCGAGGAGTTGAACCGCCCGGCCACGGCGGAGCCGTCCCAGTGCACGTAGGCGTACGCCGCCTGGTGTGCGGGCACGAGCTGGGCGCTGTGCCCGAAGACGACGTAGAACGGGACGAGGACCTGGCCCGCGCCGTGGCGGTGGCATCGCACCGCCACGATCTCGTCGGGGCCGGACTGCCGCCACCCGCGGACCTGGCACCAGTCCGGGGAGTTCGACACCGCCGTGACGTGCGCGACCCCGCCGGAGGCGAGGCCGATCCGCGGGAACCTCACCAGCACCTCGCCGGGCTCCCCGAAGGACGACTCGACCCTGTACTCGGACGGCCACGTACCCCGCTGGCGCTGGACGGTCGTGGTGGAGGAGCTGTTGACGACGAGCGCGACCCCCCACGGGCCCGGCGGTCCGGCCGCCCGGCCGCTCACGGCCGGCCGATTGCCCGCGGCCGCCGGGGCGGGCCCGGCACCGAGCGTGGCCGCGAGCACGGCCGTGACACAGAGGACTCGCATGATCACTTGCCGCACGTGTCGCATGTCGTCCACTCCGGGGTGGATGGGCACAGGCGTCCGGGACGATTCCCGGCGGCCTGACGTGAGGGCGGGAGTTCACGGGCTCCGCAGCCCTTGATAACCCGGCGCGCGGACACTTGAGAAGGCCCAACCTCGCCACGCCTCCCGACCCCGGCCGTCCCGGCCACCTGCCCCTGGCCGGCTCCCCCGGTCACGGGCGGGGCGGCACCCCGGTGGCGAGGGGCTGCGGCTCCGCCTCGCGCGCGACGATTCCCGAGGCCAGGAGGTACTGGCCCGCGATGTAGGTGGCCATGATCACAAGGTCGGCCGACGGGGGCCGGGGAAGGTCCGCCAGGCCGAAGGCGATCAGCGCGTCGGAGACCAGGAACAGCGCGCCACCCGCCCCGATCCGCGGGCCGAGGCCGGCGGCGGTGACCGCGGTCGCGGTCAGCAGCAGCGAGTACGCGGCCACCGGCAGCCGCAGGTCCCCCAGACCGGGCCAAAGGAGCGCCACCAGGCCCGCCCACAGGACGGCGTAGAGCACCGGGATCAGCGGGCGGCGGCGCAGCGCGGCGAACGCCCCCCGCCGGACGAAGAAGGTCACGTAACACACGTGCGCGGCGGCGAACAGGGCCATCCCGGCGAGGAAGAGCCCGTCCACGTCCAGTGCCACGTCCCCGCCCCAGGACAGCAGGAGCGCCGCCACCAGCGGGAGCGGCCCCCGCCGGGCCAGCACCCAGGCCGCCAGCAGAGGCATCAGCAGTGCCTTCGTCACGGAGTTCAGCGGGCCGTCCCCGACGGCGAGCAGCACCAGATGGGCCGCGGAACAGACCCAGAAGGCGGCGAGCGCCGCGCGGGAGAGCGGACCGGCCCGTAGAACATCGTTCTGCACATGTGGATGGTAGGGCCTTCCGCCCCACCGGGGCCACGCGCCCCCGGTCCCGGCCAGGGCTCAGGGCCCCGCCAGGACCACACGCCTCCCGGTCCCGGCCGGAGCTCAGGTTCCGGCCGGGACCGCGCCCCCGGGTCCCCGGCGGGGACTCAGGTCCCGGCCGGGGTCACGCACCCCCGGGTCCCGGCCGGTGCTCAGGTCCCGCCGTGGTGCCGGTCCCCGCAGCCGGCGTACTCGTCGCGGCGCCACAGCATCGCGGCCAGCATCAGGGGGAACATCGCCACGTGCGCGAGCATCATCAAGCCCCCGGAGTCGATGATGCCCGCCCACAGCAGCGGGAAGAGCGGCACGACCGGGACGAACATGGCGGCGCACATCTCCAGCGTGGGGATCCAGCCGTGCCCCCGGTAGCGCATCCAGACCGCCATGCCGACGGACATGTCGAACGCCATCAGCAGGTAGGCGAGCTCGGGCTGCCGGTCGTGGGAGAAACCGAGGCCGACGGCACTCAGCAGCATGCCCAGGACGAACATGCCGACGAACATCGCGATGATCATCTCGACGTAGTGCCGGGCGAACCGGCCCCACCGGACGCGACCGTCCGCCGGGCGGCCCCCCTTCGCGGCCTGGCCTCCGTCCCGTGCCGTCTCGCCCGGTCCGTGAATCGGTGCTGTCTCGTTCATGGGACAACCGTCCCGCCCGGCCGGGCGGACGCCAAGGAGTGCGGGCCGCAGAGGTCCGGAAACCTGCGAAGCCTGTCCTTCCAGACCCGTGAGCGGCGACCCGCCCGTGAGCGGTCACGCGAATCCGCGCCGCACACCCGTGCACGACACACGAACCCGGCCCGTGCACGACACACGGACCCGGCCTGTACGTGACACGTGGACCCGGCCCGTGCGCGATATGTGAATTCGGCCCGTGCGCGATATGCGAATCCGGTCCGCGGGAAATGCGTGAATCCGGTCCGTGAATGGCGCCGGAGTGAATGTCGCGGCGGGGCCGGACGTCACCCGCGCGACCCGCCACAAAGAGGGCGATACGCGGAAAACTTCCCGCACGCCACGTTCACGGGAAGGCGGCGCGGAGGGAAAGCCGGGAAAAACAGCGCAGGAAAAGCGGCCGGCGCGGGGGCGTCCATCGCCGTGACCTGGGCACACACCGTCCGGAGGTTCCGAACAAGCGTCCATAGCACGGCGTTATGGGATTTTGTTAGGTGTTCGTCCGGCTCTTCCGATGCCAGCTTATGGGGGTAGCCCCCACCTGCAGGGCTCCTTGTATCCCTCCTACCCCCCAAGGGAACATCGAGAGGAGTCACCTCGCGTGAACTCTAAGCTCAAGGTCGGCGCGATGGCCGTACTGGCCATCGCCGCACTGACCACCCCCTCCGCGGTGAACGCCGCCACCGCACCGGCGGACAACGCCGGACGCACCATCTCCGCGGAGCCGCCGGCGTACGCGCCGCCGAGCGCCGAGGCCCGTGCCCAGGCGGTCGCGACCGCCAACGCGACCCTGGCCGCCAGGGCGGACCTCACTCTCAAGGGAGCGAACGAGAAGTTCAACCTGGCCGCCAACGTCTCGGGCGTCAAGGGTCTGCAGTACCTGACCTACTCGCGTAGCTACCGCGGCCTGCGGGTGCACGGCGGTGAGGTGGTCGTGTCCACCGACCGCTTCGGCGAGCAGGTCGGCTCGGTGAACTCGGGCCTGCAGAGCAAGATCGCGATCGATGTCACCAGCAAGGTGGACGCCGCCACCGCGACGGCCACCGCCCGCGCGCAGCTCCCGACCGTGGAGAGCGTGGGCGCCGCGGAGCTGGTCGTGCACGCGACCACCGAGACGCCCAAGCTGGCCTGGGAGGTCGTCGTCAACGGCGCCACCAAGGAGGCCCCGAGCGTCCTGCACGTCTTCGTGGACGCGCTCGACGGGTCGATCATCGAGTCCTACGACGACGTCCGCGCCGGCACCGGCAACAGCTACTACAACGGCAACCCGGTGACCATCCAGACCTCGGGGTCGGGCAGCTCGTACTCGATGACCGACACCACCCGTCCCGGCCTGCGCTGTGGCGGCCAGAACGGCGCCGTCTACACCAAGACGACCAACAACTGGGGCAACGGGTCCGGCACCAACCTGGAGACCGCCTGCGTCGACGCCATGTACGCGGCGCAGAAGCAGTGGGACATGCTCCGCAACTGGCTGGGCCGCAACGGTGTCACCGGCTCGGGCAGCACCTACCCGACCCGGGTCGGCCTGACCGCGGTCAACGCCTACTGGAACGGCAGCTACACCAGCTTCGGCCGCAACTCGGCCAACACCCGGCAGGCCACCCCGATGGACGTGGTCGGTCACGAGTACGGCCACGCCATCTTCCAGAACTCCGGAAGCGGCGGCGGCGGCAGCGGCAACGAGTCCGGCGGCCTGAACGAGTCGACCGGTGACATCTACGGCGCGCTGACCGAGCACTACGCCAACCAGCCCGCCACCCTCGACCCGCCGGACTACCTGGTGGGCGAGGAGGTCAACCTGTCCGGCTCGGGTGAGATCCGCAACATGTACAACCCCTCCGCCAAGGGGCACCCGAACTGCTACAGCTCCTCCATCCCCTCCACCCCGGTGCACTCGGCCGCGGGCCCGCAGAACCACTGGTTCTACCTGCTCGCCGAGGGCACCAACCCGGTCGGCAAGCCCGCCAGCACGGTCTGCTCCGGTCCGACGAGCCTGACCGGCATCGGCATCCAGAAGGCCGGCCAGATCTTCCAGTCCGGCCTGAACACCAAGACGGCCCCGTGGACGCACGCCAAGGCGCGCCGGGCCACCGTGGCCGCCGCCAAGTCGCTCTTCCCCGGAAGCTGTGTCGAGGTCAACGCGGTCAAGGCCGCCTGGAGCGCGGTGAACGTCCCGGCCTCCAGCGGCGAGGTGTCGTGCCCGTGACATCAGGAGGTTCCCGGCCCTGAGATTCTCCGGGGCACAGGCTCCCCGGCCCCCGGGCCTCCCCGGCGCCGAGAGTGATCTCGGCGCCGGGGACCCGGGGGCGGGAGAGGCCCTGGCACCGTGGGCGGGAGCATCCAGGGCGGACCGGTACGGCGGGCGGCGAGGTGGCCGCCCGCCGTACTTTTCTGTTCCCGTCCCCCCACCGGGTCTTTTGCCCGCGTCCGCCCGCCGCACCTTTTTGCCCGCCGTGCCTTTTTTCCTGCGTCCGCCCGTGTTCGGACGTCCGAAAGGGTAAGGAAGGGCTGACCGGCACGGAGCCGGGCGAAGGTACGGAGAACGAGGTGGTCACGATGGTTCCCGGTCGATCGTCACCGCCGCCGGTGCCGCCCCGGGCCGTCCCCGCGCGCACGACCGGACGGGCCCGCCGGGCGACGTCCGCGATCGCCGGCCGGGCCGCCCCCGCGTGCGCGGCCGGATGAGCGGCGGACCGGACGGCACGGCCGCCGCCCGCGACCGGGAGGAAGCGGACCCGCGCCGCTGGAAGGCCCTGACCGTCTGCCTGGTGGCCGGGTTCATGACCCTGCTCGACGTCAGCATCGTCAACGTGGCGCTGCCGTCCGTCCGTACCGGGCTGGACGCCTCGCAGAGCGCCCTGCAGTGGGTGGTGTCGGGGTACGCGCTCACCTTCGGGCTGGCGCTGATCCCCGCGGGGCGGTTCGGCGACATGTACGGCCGGCGCAACGCGTTCGTCTTCGGCGTCGTCCTGTTCACCGTGGCCAGCGCGGTCGCGGGGATCGCCGGCGACGCGAACTGGCTGGTGATCGCCAGGCTCGTGCAGGGGGTGGCGGGCGGGGTGATCAACCCGCAGGTCAGCGGCCTGATCCAGCAGCTCTTCCGGGGGGCGGAGCGCGGCCGGGCGTTCGGCATGCTGGGCACCGTCATCGGCGTGTCGACCGCGATCGGCCCGCTGCTCGGCGGGGCGCTCATCCATCTCGGCGGCGGTACCGACGGGTGGCGCCTGGTCTTCTACGTCAACGTGCCCATCGGCGTCCTGGCGGTGGTGCTGGCGTACCGCTACATCCGTCCCCACGAGGCCTCGGAGCGCGTCCGGGAGAGCATCGACCCGGTGGGCGTGCTGCTGCTGGCCACCGGGATCACGCTGGTGCTCCTGCCGCTCGTCGAGGGACAGGAGTGGCACGGCGCAGGCAAGTGGGCCCTGGCCGCGGCCGGGCTCGTCGTGCTCGCGGGCTTCGCGGCCTGGGAGCGCCGCTACGGGCGGCACTCGACGCCGGTCGTCGACCTGGCGCTGTTCCGCAGGCGCTCCTACGCGCTGGGCGCGCTGCTCGGGACGCTCTACTTCGCCGGCTTCACCGCGATCTTCTTCGTCCTCACCCTGTACCTGCAGAACGGGCTGGGCTACTCGCCGCTGGAGGCGGGCCTGACGACCACGCCGTTCGCCGCCGGGTCGGCCGTGGCCGCCGCCCTGGGCGGCAGGCTCGTCACCCGGCTGGGCCGCCCGCTGGTCGTGGCGGGCCTGCTGCTGATCTCGGCCGCGCTGTGCGTCACGGCGCTCGCGGTACGGCTGGTCCCCGGCGAGCACGTGGCGTGGGCGATCGCGCTGCCGCTGCTGGCCGCCGGCCTGGGCAGCGGGCTGGTGATCTCCCCCAACCAGACGCTGACGCTGTCGGAGGTGCCACCCGCGATGGGGGGAGCCGCCGGTGGGGTGCTGCAGACCGGTCAGCGAATGGGGTCGGCCCTCGGGATCGCGGCGATCGGCTCGGTGTTCTTCGCCGAGGTCGCCTCCTCCGGAGGTGACTACGCCACGGCGTTCCGGCACTCGCTGCTGGTCACCGTGGCCTTCATGCTGGTGACGCTGGCCGTGGCCGTCACCGACGTGGTCATCGACCGGCGGGCCCGGCCGGGCGCCTCCTGAGGCCCTTCGCCTCCGGAGGCACCGTCGCGCACCCGGCTCGGCAGGGCGCCGCCCCGGGGCCCCTCGCCCCGTGAGCGCACCGCGCCGTACCCGGCCCGCGGCTCCGTCAGGCGGGCGCGTAGGTCAGGCAGTCGATGTCCTTCTGGGCGTATCCCACGGTGATGCCGGAAGCCTGGCACGAGAACTGGACGTTGTGCTGGCAGTTGGACATCTTGCAGGCGCCGACGTGGCCGGTGGAGGCCGGGTCACCGCCCTTCGTCGAGACCTTGAAGAAGGTCTCGCACTCGGCGTGGGTGCTGTTGCCGACCGTGATGGCCAGCGCGTGGCAGGAATGCTCGGTGTTGTACGCGCAGGCGTCGACCTGACACTCGTTGACTTCGGGCATCTGCATGGTGAGCCTCCTGAGGCTGGGACCGGTCCCGACCGGCCGGTCGGCCCCGGGCTCTGCCACCCGGTGGTCCGCCCGGCATACCGTCCGGCGGTCCGGCATGTCCCGGTTGGTGTTACCGCCCCCCGGCCCCGTCCGTCGTGTCCCGATCACGGGCCCCGACGTCCGCGGCCGGACGTGGCGCGGTCCGTGCCCGCTCATGGGCACGGCTACCTGGTCTCATACCTCGGCCGGACGCCCCTCATGCTCATCCCCGTTCCAAGTCTTCCTCCCGGAGCGGCCAGGACGTCCACGGGCGGCCGGGGTCCTTCCGGGCAGGAAGCGGACCTGCCGGCGCGAGCCGCCCAGCACGAAGCCCTGCCGGCGCGAGTGGCTCAGCGCGAAGCCCTGCCGGCGCGAGTGGCTCAGCGCGAAGCCCTGCCGGCGCGAGCCGCTCAGCACGAAGACCTATCGGCGCGAGTCGCTCAGCACCCTGAACGTGATGCCGGCGCGCCGAAGCCGGTCGATCAGCGCGTCGCCCATCGCCACGGCGGTGGTCACCTGGCCCGAGACGTCCGGGAGGTCGTCGGTCGCCAGGCAGAGCGCCGCCTCTCCGAGCATCGTGGCGGTCTCGGTGTAGCCGGGGTCACCGCCCGCGACCTCGGTGACGACCCGCTCCCCGCCGCCCAGGCCGAGGAAGGTCACCTTGAACCAGTTGCCGGCCCGGCGCTCCGGGGTGGGCCCCCCGCCCTGCGGGAAGCGGCTCAGCAGCAGGGACCGGGCCGCGGGGATCTGGGCGAGCAGGGCCAGCGTGCCCGCTCCCGCGGCGATGCCGAGCGCGGCGGGCAGGCTCTTGATCGCGAAGTGGTGGCGGTAGGTGAAGTCGGGGCCGTACCGCTCCAGCGCGCGGGCCGAACGGGCGACGATCTGCGGATCGAGCGTGGGCAGCGGCAGTGCCCAGCCTCCGACGTACCGGACGGAGCCGGGGCCGCCGTGCACCCTCCTGGTGGCGGGCGGCCTCGCGGGGCCCGAGGCGAGATCCGCCCTGGGGCCGGGCGCGGAGTCCGCCACGGGGCCGGACACGAAGCCCGTCGCGGGGCCCGGCTCGAGGTTGGCCCCGAACCGGGGTTCCTTCCGGCGTTCGAGCTCGTCGCGGATCCGCGCGGCCTCGGCGGCCTCACGGAGCCGGGTCGCCACCAGGACGGCGGAGTGCACGGTGCCGCTCGAGGCGGCGCCCGAGGCCCGGACGAACCCGCTGACCTCCAGCGGCACCCCCTCGGGCAGCTGCCCGACCGTGAAGTAGGCGCCGAGATCGTGCGGGATCGAGTCGAACCCGCAGGCGTGCACGAGTTTGGCGCCGGTCCGCCTGGCCTGGTCGTGGTGCCGGATGAACATCCGGTCGACGAACTCGGGCTCGCCGGTGATGTCGGCGTAGTGGGTGCCCGCCTCGGCGCAGGCGGCCACGAGCGGCTCGCCGTGGGTGAGGTAGGGGCCCACGGTGGTCGCGACGACCCTGGCCTGCCGGGCGATCTCCGCGAGGGAGGCGGGATCGGTCGCGTCGGCGTGCAGCAGCGGCAGCTCGGGCAGGCCGATCCGCTCCCTGACCTCCTCGAGCCTGGCCCGGTTGCGCCCGGCCAGGGCCCAGCGCACACCCGGGCCCGCGGCGCGCGCGAGGTACTGCGCGGTGAGCCCCCCGGTGAAGCCGGTGGCGCCGAACAGCACGATGTCGTACGGGCGGTCGTCAGCCATGCGCGCGGGCCCCTCGTTTCGAGATCACGTACGACCACCCTAGCCACTCGCCCGCCGGGGCACCGGGACCGGAGGGGCCGGAAGGCCCAGGAGGTCGGCGGTGCCGGGCGGGAACGCACCTTACGGCCGGTGTTGCTAGGTTCTCTGGCAGGTCGTTCTCCGGCAGGCGGAGGACACACGCGCGCGAAGGGCGGGCACGGTGGAGGTCGAGCAGACGGCACTGCCCGGAATAGGACTACGGCACGAGTTCACCACCCGGTCGGGCAGACGTATAGGACTCGTCTCGCACCGCAACGGCCGCCGCGACCTGGTGATCTACGACCGCGACGATCCCGACCGGGCGTGCGAGACCGTCAAGCTGAACGACGAGGAGGCCGACGCGCTCGCCGAGCTGCTCGGCGCGCCGCGCATCGTGCAGCGCCTCAACGACCTGCACCGCGAGGTCGAGGGGCTGGTCAGCCTGCAGCTTCCGATCGCGCCGGGCTCGCCGTACGCCGGTCGCCCGATGGGTGACGCGCGCGTGCGCACCCGCACCGGGGCCTCCATCGTGGCCGTGGTGCGCGAGGGGCAGGTGTTCGCCAGCCCGGCCCCCGACTTCGAGCTGGCCGATGCCGACGTGGTGGTCGTGGTGGGCAGCCCGGAGAGCACCTCCGCCGTCTCCGACATCTTCTCCGGCGGGTAGGTCACCGGGTGCACACGGCGATTCTCTTTCTTGAGCTCGGCGCCGTCCTCCTCGGCCTGGGCATTCTCGGTGCCCTGGCCCTGAAGGCCGGCATCTCCCCCATCCCCCTCTACCTCATCGCCGGTCTGGCCTTCGGCACCGGCGGCATCCTCCCCCTGGCCACCAGCGAGGAGTTCATCTCGGTCGGCGCCGAGCTCGGCGTCATCCTGCTGCTTCTCACACTCGGCCTGGAGTACAACGCCGACGAGCTCGTGACGAGCCTGAAGAGCAACGCCCGCGCGGGCGTCGTCGACCTGGTCCTCAACGCGGCGCCGGGCGCGATCGCCGCGCTGCTGCTGGGCTGGGGGCCGGTGGCGGCCATCGCCATGGCCGGCGTCACCTACGCGACCTCCTCCGGCATCACCGCCAAGGTCCTGTCCGACCTGGGCTGGATCGGTAACCGCGAGACACCGGTGGTGCTGTCGCTGCTGGTCTTCGAGGACCTCACGATGGCGATCTACCTGCCGGTCCTGACCGCGGTGCTGGCCGGGCTGAGCCTCGCCGGCGGCGCGATCACCGTGGCGATCGCGCTGGCCGCGGTCAGCGTCGTCCTGCTGGTGGCGCTCCGCTACGGCAGGGTCATCGAGGCGTTCGTCTCCAGCCCCAACTCCGAGGTGCTGCTGCTGAAGGTCATCGGGCTGGCGCTGCTGGTCGCCGGGGTGGCCCAGCAGCTCCAGGTCTCGGCCGCGGTCGGCGCCTTCCTGGTGGGCATCGCCCTGTCGGGCGAGCTGGCCGAGGACGCCCAGGCGCTGCTCACCCCGATCCGCGACCTGTTCGCCGCGGTGTTCTTCGTCTTCTTCGGCCTGCAGACCGACCCGACGAAGATCCTCCCCGTCGCCGGGCTGGCCGCGCTGCTCGCACTGATCAGCATGATCACCAAGCTGCTCACCGGCGCCTACGCGGCCCGGCGGGCGGGAATCGCCAAGGCGGGGCAGGCGCGGGCCGGTATCGCGCTCATCCCCCGGGGCGAGTTCAACATCGTGATCGCCGGTCTGGCGGTGGCCGCCGGGGTCCACCCCGACCTCGGCCCCCTGGCCGCCGCGTACGTGCTCATCCTGGCGGCCTTCGGCCCGCTGGCCGCCCGGCTGGTGCAGCCCTTCATCACCGCCATCGCCAAACGGGCCTGACCCGGCCCGCTCCCCTTGTTTCACCTCGGCCCCGTTCCCGGCCGCCCGCACGACGCGGCCGGGAACGGGGCCGGGCCTCAGGGTGAGGACGCGTCCAGGGAGGCGACCACACGGCGCAGGGTGCGCTGCAGTTCGAGGACCTCTGCGGGTTCCAGCCCGGCGGCCCTGAAGATGCGGGCGGGGACGTCACAGGCCCGCTCCTCCATGGCCTCGCCCTCGCCCGTGAGGCCCACCAGCACGGAACGCTCGTCGGCGGCGCTGCGCTCGCGGCGTACCAGACCGGCCGCCTCCAGCCTCTTCAGCAGCGGCGACAGGGTCCCCGAGTCGAGCCTGAGCGCGAGACCGAGCTCCTTGACCGTCACCGGCCCGCGCTCCCACAGGGTCAGCATCACCAGGTACTGCGGGTAGGTCAGGCCCAGCTCACGCAGCACCCCGCGGTAGACGGCGTCCAGCGCCCGCGAGGCGGCGTGGACGTCGAAGCAGACCAGGTTCTCGACGGAGAGTTTCACGATGACGATTGTACCGGATTTGACTGTATACAACTAAGTTGTGCACAATCAGATTGTCCGCAACAGAGAAGGGGATCACGATGAGTACGCTCTACACCGCCATCGCCACCGCCAACGGCCGGGAAGGGCGGGCGGTCTCGTCCGACAAGCGCCTCGACGTGGCCCTCACCCCGCCCAAGGAGATGGGCGGCTCGGGCGAGGGCACCAATCCCGAGCAGCTGTTCGCGGCCGGTTACGCCGCCTGCTTCGCCAGCGCGCTCCAGCTCGTCGGCCGCAGGCAGAAGGTCGACGTCTCCGATGCCTCGGTGACCGCCGAGGTGAGCCTCGTGCCGCAGGGCGAGGGCTTCGGGCTCGTCGTGACGCTCAGGGTCGAGCTCCCCGACGAGCTGCACGGCGAGACCGGCACCGCCCTCGTGGAGGCGACCCACCAGGTCTGCCCGTACTCGAACGCCACCCGTGGCAACATCCCGGTCGAGCTGATCGTCGAGTAGGTCCCGCGCGGAGGAGACCCGCGGCCACGGCGCCCGGGAAGGCGGGACGGCCGGGAAGGCCGGACGGCAGGGGAGGCGGGACGGCGGAGCGGTCTGGAGGGCGGAGCGGCCAGGAAGGCGCTGCGTCCGGGAACGCGGAGCGGCCGGGAGAGCGGAGCGGTCAGGAGAGCGGGGCGGTCAGGGAAGGGGCCTGCGCCCCGCGAAGCCCAGCTCGTCGTGGTGGTACCAGGCCAGGTCACGGTCTCCTTCGAGCCAGCACAGCCGCACCCGCGCCCCGTCCAGCACCGCGGGGAAGTCGACCAGCAGCGGCGCGATGCCCTTGACCTCGATGCCCCGCTCCTCGAACCAGCCGAGGATCTCCTCCAGCCTGGCCTCGTACGCCTTCGCCTCCGCCAGCCCACCGGCCTCGGAGGTACCGGTGCTGCGGAGCTCGTGGGCGAGCTCGGCCATCTCGCCCCGCATCGTCACGAACGCGTCGGCCCGCTCCAGCAGCACGGGCATGATGGCCCGCGCCTCATCGACGGTGAAGATCCTGTCCACCCCTGCACGCTAGCGCGTGTCGTCGCGGCGGCCGGACCCGGGGTGGGCGCACGGCGTGCCACGCCCGGCGCGCACCCGGTGCACGACGTGGCACGCCCGCGTGGGAGGTGTGACGTCAAGTTCCGCCGACCCCGGCGCCGGGCGAGCTGCTGTCGTCCCTCGACCGGCCGGCCGGCCACACGGGCGCCATGCGCGACCTCCTCGCCCGCCGCCTCCGCCCTCGCCCCGGGTGAGTCCCCCCGCACATCGGCACACGCAGATCCCGTACGCGAGTCCCGAGCCGTGGAACGGGCACCCTTCGGCACCGGCCCGCACGAGCGATCCCGGACGCGCCGGGCGCGTCGCTTGACGCCATTAAGTGATGCGACTTAAATGCCTTGTCGGCGATCCCTAAGGAAGAGTGACCGTGAGCGAGACCAGCATCGAGGCGCCCGAGTATCCCTTTCGCAACCCCAGCGCGCTGGAGCCGCCTCCGGAGTGGGCCGAGCTGCGCGAGGGCTGCCCGGTCGCGCCGATCCGCCTGGCCAGCGGTGACACCGCGCTGCTGCTGACGCGCTACCAGGACGTCAAGGAGATCCTGTCGGACCCGCGTTTCAGCCGTCAGCTCGACGCCGAGGACGCGGCGCGGGTGACGGCCAACGAGTCCGGCGGCGTGTTCGGCGGTCGTGGCGACGGTGACAGCGGTGACGGCGGCGGCAACGCCATGACGGGCGAGACGCACCGGGCGTGGCGGCAGCTGGTGGGCCGGGCCTTCACGGCCCGGCGGGTCACCGCGATGCGGCCCAGGATCCAGGCGATGGCCGAGCACCTGGTCGAGCTGATGATCTCCCAGGGCGAGCCCGCCGACCTGGTGAGCGCGGTCGGCTTCCCGCTGCCGGTGTGGGCGATCTGCGACCTGCTCGGGGTGCCCGACTCCGACCGGGACAGGTTCGCGTACTGGTCGGACACCATGCTCAGCATGACCAGGTTCGGCCAGGACGAGATCGACACCGCCCAGAAGGAGTTCGACGCCTACCTGATGGCCCACGTCGAGGCCAAGCGGGCCGAGCCGGGCGACGACCTGCTGAGCGAGCTGGCCTCGATGGTGGAGGGGCTGGACGGGCGGCTGACCGAGCAACTGCTGACGACGACGGCCAAGGGCCTGCTGGTGGCCGGGCACGAGACCACCGCCAACATGATCGGCAAGATGGTGTCGATGCTGCTGGCCGACCGTTCGCGCTGGGAGGCGCTGCTGGCCGACCGCGCGCTGGTCCGCCCGGCGGTGGAGGAGGCGCTGCGCTTCGACGCCAACCCCGGCTTCGGCATGCCGCGCTACCTCAGCGAGGAGATCGAGGTGGCCGGGCGGACCCTCCCGGCGGGCACCACGGTCGTGTGCAGCATGGCCTCGGCCAACCGTGACGAGCGGCAGTTCGAGGGCGCCGACGAGATGCGGCTGGACCGCTCCCCCAACCCGCACGTGGCCTTCGGCGCCGGCCCGCACTCCTGCCTCGGGCAGGCGCTGGCCCGCACCGAGATGCAGACCGTGCTCGACGTACTGCTGGAGCGGCTGCCCACGCTGGAGCTGGTCGTCCCGGCCACGGAGCTCAGGCGGCGCGAGGGTCTCGTGGTCGGCGGGCTGGAGAAGGTCCCGGTCCGATGGTGACCACGCCCGCAGGAGCGGTTCCGGGCAGGACCGAGACGGGCAGGACGGAGACGGGCAGGACGGAGACGGGCAGGACCGAGCGGGCGCAGGAGACCCGCGAGGCCATCCTGGACGCCGCCGAGCGGCTGTTCGCCGAGCACGGGGTCGGCGAGGTCTCCAACCGGCAGATCGTCCAGGCCGCCGGTCAGGCGAACAACTTCGCCGTCGGCTACCACTTCGGCACCAGGGCCGACCTGGTACGGGCGATCGTCCGCCGCTACACCCGCGAGACCGAGAGCCGGCGGCTGCGCATGCTGGAGGCGATCGGCGGCTCCGCCGACCTGCGCGCGTGGATCTCCTGCCTGGTACGCCCCGCCACCGACCACCTCGACGCGCCGGGCGTGCCGAGCCGGCGGGCCCGCTGCCTGGTCCAGATGATCACCGTGCCCGCCCTGCGGCGGATCGTCACCGAGGAGTCCGTGGCGACACCGTCGATGCGGCGCACCCTGGAGGGCATGCTGCGCCTGCTGCCCGGCATGCCCGGGGAGACGCACCGCGCGCGCGGCGACATGACCTACCTGCTCCTCGCGCACACCCTGGCCGAGCACGAGCGTGCCCGGCACGAGGACGGGCCGGCGGCCCACCCGAGCTGGGAGGCCGTCGCCGCCGGACTCGTCGACGCCCTGACCGGCCTCTGGCAGGCGCCCGTCACTCCCATCCACCCCATCGAGGAGAACGGACCCCCATGCGCGGACTGAGGGGCAAGAGGATCGTCGTGGCCGGTGGCGCCACCGGCATCGGCGCCGCCACGGCCGAACGGCTGGCCGAGGAGGGCGCGCGCGTCCTGGTCGGCGACGTCAACGTCGCCGGCGCCGAGGCCACCGCGGGGCGCATCGCCGACGCCGGTGGCACGGCGGTCGCCGCCGGGTTCGACCTGGCCGACGAGACGTCGGTCGCGGCGCTGTTCGGGCGGGCCGTCAACGAGTTCGGTGGCGTGGACGGCGTGTTCAACGTGGGCGCCGACCTGTCCCCGGACACGATCGGCCGCGACGGCGACCTGTCGGAGATGGACGCGGCCGTCTGGCGGCGCACCTTCGAGGTCAACCTCATCGGGTACGCCCACAGCTGCCGCGTCGCGATCCCGCTGCTGCTGGCCGCCGGAGGCGGCGCGATCGTCAACACCTCCTCCGGTGCCGCCTCCGTCGGCGAGCCGGTACGCCCGGCCTACGCCGCCTCCAAGGCGGGGATCAACGCCCTCACCCGGCATGTCGCCTCGCGCTGGGGCAAGGAGGGCATCCGCTGCAACGGCGTCTCTCCCGGGATGGTGCTGTCGGAGACCGGCCTGGCGCAGATGAGCGAGGAGTTCAGGGCCGCCGGTCTGGCCGGCTCGCGCAGCACCCGCCTGGGCAGGCCGTCCGACCTGGCCGCCGCTGCCGCGTTCCTGCTGTCCGACGACGCAGAATGGGTCAACGGCCAGACCTGGTCCATCGACGGCGGCGGCTCGCTGCACGACTGAGGAGATCACCTGTGAACATCACCGTCGACACCGGCCTGTGCTGCGGCGCCGGGCAGTGCGTACTGCTCGCCCCCGGCGTGTTCGACCAGGGCGAGGACGACGGCATCGTCGTCCTGCTCGACCCCGCCCCGGCCGAGTCGCTGCACGCCGCCGTCCGCGAGGCGGCCGCCGTCTGCCCGACCAGCGCGATCTCCGTGGACGAACGGTCCTGATCGTCACCGGGCACCCCGGCCCGCCGGGAGGAACGGCCGCCGGGGGTCGTCAGTCCGCGAGCCCGTAGAACCGCGTGGCCGTGCCGCCGAGGACGGCGGCACGGTCGGCCTCGGTGAGGCCCGCGAGCAGCACGCCGGTCTCGCGCCACACCTGGGCGTAGTCCCCGGCGAGGAGGGCCACCGGCCAGTCGCTGCCGAACATCAGCCGGTCGGGCCCGAACGCCTCCAGGGCGTGGTCCACGTAGGGGCGCAGGTCCTCGGCCGTCCAGGTCCCGGCGTCGGCCGCGGTGTTGAGGCCCGACACCTTGGCGTACACGTTCGGGTGCTCGGCGGCGCGGGCGATCAGCGACGCCCACGGCTCCCACCCCTTCTCCCTGATCGGCGGCTTGGCCAGGTGGTCGATGACCAGCCGCAGCCCGGGGACGCGCTCGGCGAGGACCGGCACGTGCTCCAGGTGCCTGGGCAGCACCGCGACCACGTCGAACGGCAGCCCCGCCGCGGCGAGGAGGCCCAGGCTCTCGACCACCGGTTCGCGGATCACCCAGTCGGGGTCGGGGTCGTCGTGGATCAGGTGCCGGACGCCGGCGAACGCGGGGTGCCCGCGGTAGCGTTCCAGCGCCTCGGCGGCCTCGTCCGGGCGGTGCAGCGGCACCCAGCCGACCACGCCCGCGATGACGTCGAACGCGTCCGCCTGCGCCAGCATCGCGTCGGTGTCGGCGTAGGTGTCGGCGGCCTGGACCAGCACGGTCCGCTCCACCCCGGCGGCGGCGAGCTGCGGGAGAAGCTCCTCGGGCGTGAAGGTGCGGTGGATGGGCCCGGCCTCCGGCGTCAGCCAGGGGTAGGAACCCGTCTCCAGGTTCCAGAAGTGCTGGTGGGCGTCGACGACGGTCATCCGCCGCTCCTTTTCGATCGGTCGTTCGGGGCCGTTCACGGTAGGGGGTGCCCGCGAGGGCGTCAACGTGCAGGTCACCCGCCGGGGGCGGGTGGGACGGCGGCCGGACGGGACGGCGGTCGGACGGGACGGCGGTCGCGCGGGGCGGCGTCGCGACCCGCGACCGAGCGGCGGCCGGGCCGGGCTGTGGGTCAGGCGGGCTGTGGGTCAGGCGGGTGGTGATCAGTCGGGCGGTGGTCAGGCGGGGAGCGGGTGGCTGTCGCCCCTGTCCAGGTAGACGACCCGGGCGCCGTGGCCGTCCCGTTCGACCTGCTCGCGGAAGTCCGACAGCGGGGAGCCGAAGACGCCGTAGTCGTCGTGGTGCACGGGCAGGACGCGGCGCGGGTTGATCGTGCTCACCCACTGGGCGCCCTGACGGCCGTCCATCGTCACCATCACCACTCCCAGCAGCCTCGTGCCGCCCAGGTGGACGATGCCGACGTCGATGTCGGGGAAGCGCCCGGGGATCGCGTCCAGCCTCCTGTCCATCAGCGTGTCGCCGCTGACGTGCAGGCGCAGGCGCACGAGCCCGGCGGGGCCGGTGAACTCCAGCATGCTCCCCATGACCGGCGGCATGAGGGCGTTCATCACGCCGGGGCCGTGCCGGGCGGGCAGGGAGGTGATCCTCACCGAGCCGCCCGGTCCCCGAAGCTCGTGCTCGTCCCAGGTGGTCAGGCCGATCGCCTCGCCGAAGCCCTGCCGCCTCAGTTTCCGCGCGGCATGGGGCGTGGTGACGACCGGCAGGCCCTTGTCCAGCCCCTTCCTGGCCACCCGGTCCCAGTGATCGCCGTGCATGTGCGAGAGCAGGACGGCGTCCAGCGGCGGGAGGCGGTCCACGCTCAGCGCGGGTTCGGTCAGCCGCCTGGTGGACAGCCCGTACCCCAGGTAGGCGCGCTGGCCGCGATGCAGGAAGTTGGGGTCGGTGAGGATGGCGAATCCGTTGTAGCGGATGAGCGTGGTGGCGTTGCCGATGAACAACACGCTCGACTCGTCCCCTTCGGACATGTCGCGGCTCCCGTGTGAGATCGATGCGATCGGGTGGGAGAGACCGAGTCATGCCCCGCCACACCGGGCGCACACCTCACCGCCCCGGCCGCGCCCCGGCCGGCGGTGCGATCGACCCGAGGCCGGTGGTGCGACCGGTCCGGGGCAGACGGTGCGATCAGGCCGGGGTCGGCGGTGTGACCGGTCCGGGACCGGTGGTGCCGTGCGGCTCGGCGAAGCGTGGCAGTGCCCGCTCGGTGGTCGCGACGCCGCCCATGACCCGCGCCGCGAACCTCCGCACGAGGGGACTGCCGGCGACGGCCGTTCCGGCCCGTTGCACGCGTACCCCGAACATCGACTCGGGATAGGCGATGCGCGGCACCCCCGGCGGCAGCTTCTGCGTCTTCTCGACGAGCGGCCGCATCCACGCCTCGTGGTCCCGGAGCGCCCCTTCGACGTCGTCACCGCCGGTGCTGAGGTACGCGGCGAGCACGTAACCCCCGGCGAGGGCGAGCGACGAGCCGCCGCCGCCCAGCGGCGTCACGCACCAGGCGGCGTCGCCGAGTACGCAGACACGGCCTCGGACCATCGCGGCATCTTGATCTGCGTCAGGTAGTCCACGTAGACGTCGTCCGACGTGGCGAAGCCCCGCAGCACGCGCTCGGTCTGCCACCCCGCGCCGTCGAAGACGCGGTTCAGGACGGCCAGCCGCTCGCCGCGATCGGCGTCGACGATCTCGTCCGTCTCCGTGAGATAGGCGAGCATCGCCCGCGTCGTGCCCATGTTGTCGGGTCGCAGCATGACCTGGCGCCTGCCCGGGGCGGTGTACCAGTTCCACCAGCGGTCGTCGGCGGGCTCGCGCTCGATGGTGCCGTAGACCATCACCAGGCCGAGGGGGACGTGCTCGACGTCCTTCCCGAACACCCGCTCGCGCGTCGAGGAGCGCACGCCCTCGGCGACGACGACGAGGTCGTACGCCTCGTGCCGCCCGGAGGCGAAGTCGACGCGGGCGACGGCGGCGTCCTGCTCGATGTGCCCGATCGAGTCGTCGTAGCGGATGCCCACGCCGGGCCCGAGCCGGTCGCGGACGGCGCCGGCGAGGTCGCCGCGCAGGATCTCGAACTCGGCGGTCGGACCGTCCCGCCCCGGCTCGGCCGGGAACTCGCCGGCCGCGCGGCCGGCCTCGTCGACGAAGCGGGTGCCCTCCTCGGTCGTGGTGAGCGCGCGCACGGTGCCGGTCAGGCCCATCCGTTCGACGACCTCGCGTGCGACGCCGCGGACGTCGACGTTCTGCCCGCCGTCGCGGAAGGCCGGGGCGCGCTCGACGATCTCGACGCGCCACCCGGCGCGGTCGAGCCAGTAGGCGGCGCTGAGGCCGGCGATGCTCGCCCCGGAGATCAGGACACGCCGAGGAGTCATGGAAGGGCCCTTCTTCAGGAGCGGGAACGGCCGCCGGGCCGGTCCGGGAAGGTTCACCACCCGCCCGGGACGCCCGGGGTGCCCGGTGTGTTCACACCAGGGCGGCGCCGAGGCGGCGCCACTGCTCGCGGGGGAAGTCCTCCTGGTTCTCCGTGAGCACCTGGACGGTGACGTGGTCGGCGCCGGCGGCACGGTGCTCCTCCACCCGGCGCCTGATCGCCTCCTCGTCCCCCCACGCGATCAGGGCGTCGAACAGGCGGTCGCTGACCGACGTCAGGTCCTCGGGCGAGAACCCCAGCCGCAGCAGGCTGTTGGCGTAGTTCGGGAGGCCGAGATAGCCCCGCAGCCAGCCGGTCCCGATCGCGCGCGCCTCGTCGGCGCCGGAGCACAGGATCACCGTCTGCTCCGGGAGCACGAGCGGGCCCTCGCCCAGCGCCTCGCGGGCGATCCGCGTGTGCTCAGGGGTGACGAGGTAGGGGTGGACCCCGCGGGTCCGCTCCCCCGCGAGCCGGAGCATCTTCGGGCCGAGCGCGGCGAGGACCCGCCTGCCGGCGGGCACGGGCTGCTCGGCTGCGTCCAGGCCGTCGAGGAACGCCTCCATCGCCGCCATCGGCCGCCGGTACCGGCCGGCCTCGGCCTGGTCGACCAGCGGGGCGTGGCTCACCCCGATACCCATCAGGAACCGGTCACCGTGGGCGGACGTCAGCGACGCGTACGACGCCGCGGCGTCCGCCGGGGTGTGCATCCACAGGTTCAGGATGCCGGTCGCGACGACCGCCCTGCGGGTCGACGCCAGCAGGTGCTCGACGGACTCGAACAGCGCTCCCCCGACGTCGGGGATCCACAGCGCGCCGAACCCCAGCTCCTCCAGCTCGGCCGCCGCCTCGGCGGACTCGGCCCGGTCCCCGTACCGCAGCTGGGTACTCCACACGCCCACACCAGAGAGATTCATCGCGACCTTCCCGTTCCTCACGAATGCCGATCGGTACCGCGCCGCGTGGCGCCGGGACCGCCGGGGCGCCCATGACACTCCGGCACGCCCGCACATCCCGTACGCCCCGCACATCCCGTACGCCCCGCACATCCCGCGTGCCCGCCGTCTCGGCGGTACCCCACCCGCGCCGCTCGCGGGCCGCCGGCGTGGCACGCCGGCCACGGCGGCCACGGCGGCCACAGCGGCCACGGTGGCGAGGTGCCGCCGCGGGCAGCGTACCCGTCCTGCCAGGTCCTACGCGGGCGAGAGCGCCGTATCGTCCGAGCGGGTCGCGGGCGGCGGGGTGTCGTCGTCCATCAGGGTCGCCTCGTCGAACCCCGCGCCGTCCTGGTGTCCTACATCTGGTGGGCCGAGCAGCACGAACACGAAGAGCAGGCAGGTCAGGTAGAAGGCGAGCATGACGACGCCCAGGCTCCTGAGCGCGTCCGTGCCGGTGGCGCCGACGACCGCGGCCATCGCGCCGAAGGCCCCGGCCGGGGCGGCCCACATGATCGTGGCGAGGACGCGGAAGACGAGCCGCTGGACGTGCGCGATGCCGTTCAGGGCCGGTCTGCCGCGCTCGCCCGTCAGGAGGATCCCCGCCCCTCGGGGCGGGGGGGACGTCGGCCGAGGCATCCGACCGGCTGCGGAGCCCCCCACCGGTTCCTCGGTACGGTGCCCCCGGGCGACCCGGGTTGCTCTACGGGATCACTTGAGAGCGGTTCTCCGGGGTATTGCGCCCCCGGAACTGGTAGGAAAAAGACAGCCCGCCCTGTCCCCCGCGGGCGAAGGAGTTGAGCATGACCTTTTTCACGATCTCATCGAGCCTGCTCGGGACGGCGCTGGTCGTCCGGGTGCTCGGGGAGCTCGACTACCGGCACGCCCCCGCCTTCCGTGGAGAGATGGAGAGGGCGTGGGCGGCCGGCACGCCCACGGTGGTCGTGGTCGACGTCGGCGAGATCACCTTCTGCGACTCCACCGGGGTCGCCCAGCTCGTCCAGGTGCTCCGGCGGAGCCGCTCCCAGGGCTTCGGCCTGGCCCTGGTCGGCCTGCACGGAGTCCTGGAGCGGATTCTCACCATCACCGGGCTGCGGTCGTCCTTCGGGGTCTTCGCCACCGTGGAGGAGGCGTTACGCTCCGGCGGATCAGCTTCCGCTCTGGTCGATCGGCACCCGGGGGGCGTCGATGATGACGTCCGAGAAGATGTCGACCACCAGGGCGATCACGCCGCCGACCGCGACGACTCCTGCGCCGATCCAGAAGAACGTCCAGTTGGGGCCTAGGCAGAGCGCCACGCCCCCGATGGTGAATCCCAGCAGGATGACGATCACCGCGAGCCAGGACTTGGGGCTTCCCCCGTGACTACCGGCCATGAGCCTTTCCTCTCCACACGAGTCAGTGATGCGCGCCGCCGGCCGCGGCGATCACCCGGGTCAGCGACCGGTGGAGCTCCTGCAGCTCCTCCAGGTCCATTCCCAGGCGTTCGACGATCGCCGGCGGGATCCTCTCCGCCTCGTCCCGCAGCCGGCGGCCCTCCGGGGTGAGCGTGACGGCCAGGACACGCTGGTCCTGGCCGTCCCGTCGCCTCCGGACGTATCCGACGGCCTCGAGACGCTTCAGCAGCGGGGACAGCGTACCGGGGTCGAGGTGCAGTAGCTTGCTCAGCTCCTTGACGGAGAGCGGTGCCCGCTCCCAGAGGGCGAGCATGACCAGATACTGCGGGTGGGTCAGCCTCATCGGCTCCAGCAGCGGCCGGTAGAGACCGATGACGTCGCGCGAGGCGACCGCCAGGGCGAAACAGACCTGTCGCTCCAGGCTGAGAGCGTCGATCACGTCCCTCCCTCACCTCCCATCCGAACATAGTAGGATATTTAACGCACAAACTATTATCGCCCCAAGCATCGGCGAGCAAAGGATCCCCCATGTTTCACAGGAAGCCGATCGAGGAACGGATCGCCGAGCGCCAGGCCGGACGTTCGGCCCTGAAGGAGGGGCGCCACTTCGAGCACGGCCCGGCGAAGTTCGTCTTCGTCTTCGTGATCGTCTTCGTGGTCGTGGGCCATCTGGCCGGCCTGCTGCTGCTGATGGCCCTGGGCCTGCACTGACGAGGACGGCCCGTCTTCCTCTCAGAGCCGAAGCGGGGGTGCCGCGCCGGTGGTGTCCGGGTGAGAGAATGATGATCCTGTTGGTCGGGGTTGGACCGCCCGCCAGATCAGGAGGTCTGTAGATGTCTGACGTCACACCGGAGCCCGAGAGCTCCGACGAGAGCTCCGACGACGAGCTCAAGCGCAAGTTCCGCGAGGCCCTGGAGCGCAAGAAGCTCGCCCAGGCGGACGCGAGCGCCGGGGGCAAGGGGAAGAACTCCTCGAAGATCCACGGTGCCCACGGCCCGGCTGCGGCCAAGCGCTCCTTCCGCCGCAAGAGCGGCGGCTGAGCCGCCTTCCGGATCGAGGGCTCTTCCGATCGGGGCTTCCCCGATCGGGAGTTTTCGCATCAGGGATCTTCAAAGACGGGGATCTTCGGGAACGGGGACATCACGGGGCTCTTCGGCGACGGGGAGCCCCGTGAGGCTTCGTGGAACCGGAGCCGGATCGGGCTCTTCGGCGACGGGGCCTCGCGGGCCGGGGACGGGGTCTTCCGGCTCGTCTCGTGAACCGGGGTCCGGGACCGGGCATCCGCCCGGCCCGGGTCACGGCCGTCCCGTCCGGGCGGTGGCCGTCCCGCCGGGAGGCCCTAGCATTCTCCGGCGTGAGAGATCTTCGTCTGCTTCCGAAAGCTCACCTGCACGTCCACCTGGAGAGCACCGTACGCCCGGAGACCGTGCGTGAGCTGGGCGGCCCGCCGGAACCCGAAGGCCCGTTCACGGGTTTCCGCGCGTTCGCCGACCAGCGGGGCAGGGTGCGCGAGCTGCTGCGCACGCCCGGGCACTTCCACCGGATCGCGGTGGAGTTCTGTGAGGACGAGGCCGCCCAGGGCACCCGCTACGCCGAGGTCACCTTCACCGCCGCCTCGCACGGGGAACGGGTCGGACGGCTGGAGATGCCGCTGGAGGCGGTGCTCGACGGGCTGGCCGAGGGCGAGGCCAGGTTCGGCCTCCGGAGCCGGGTGCTGCTCGACCACTCCCGGCGCCGGCCGGTGGAGCGACTGTGGCGGACGTACGAGCTGGCCACCCGGTACGACGAGGTGATCGGCCTGGGGCTGGCGGGCGACGAGAGCCATCCGCTGGCGCCGTTCACCGAGGTGTTCGACGCGGCCAGGGACGCCGGCCTGCACCTGGTGCACCACGCCGGGGAGACGGCCGGCGCGGACAACGTCCGCGAGGCGCTGGACCTCGGGCACGCCGAGCGGATCGGGCACGGCATCCGGGTGCTCGACGACGACGCGCTGGTGGCGCGGATGCGGGAGAGCGGCGTCCCGCTGGAGGTCTGCCCCACCTCCAACGTCCTGCTCGGCCTCGTCCCCTCGCTGGCCGACCACCCGCTGCCCCGCCTGCGCGCGGCCGGGTTGAGGGTCACGGTCAACACCGACGGCGAGACGGCCCTGGCCGACGAGTACGCGCGGCTGCGCGAGGTCTTCGGGTACGGCGACGACGTCCTGGCCGGGCTGGCCCGCGCCTCGATCGAGGCCTCGTTCGCCCCCCGGAACCTCGCCTCGGCGCTCCTGGCCGAGGTCGACGCCTGGGCGGCCACGGTCCCGCCGGGGGACGCGTCCGCGAGCACGTCCGGCGGCACGTCCGGGAGCGGGCTCGCGAGCGGATCGTAGGGCCGCCCCGGGAGCGGGCCCGCGCGGATCCTGGAGCGGGTTCAGGAAGGGGTCCGGGAGCGGGTTCAGGAAGGGGTCCGGGAAGGGGCTCGGGAACACGCCCGTGTAGGCTGTCCGCGTGCGTGATCTTGGCGATGACCCCCGGCCGGCCCGTGGCGCGGTCCGTGAGATCCACCGCGTGGACCGGAGCGCGACCCTGCACTACTCCCCCGACCTCGACGGGCTCGCCGATCCCGGCGAGATCGTCTGGGCGTGGGTCCCCTACGAGGAGGACCCGGCGCGGGGCAAGGACCGGCCGTTGCTGGTCGTCGGCCGCCACGGACGCGACCTGCTCGCGCTGATGCTCTCCAGCCGAGCCGGTGGCGGGCGTCCCGACGACTGGCTGGAGATCGGCCCCGGGACCTGGGACCGGGAGAACCGCGTCTCCTACCTGCGCCTGGACCGGGTCTTCGTACTGGACGAGGACGACATCCGGCGCGAGGGCTCCGTCCTCGACGGCGCGCGTTTCGCCGAGGTCGCGGCCGTGCTCAAGCGCACCCACAACTGGGCCGCAGACGGCTGAGCGCGCCCTCCTGGACGCGCGCCGGCACAAATCGATGGAGAACGGCACGTCCGGTCGGCATCCTGGTGTGCCATGGACGACAGAAGGCTCGTTCGAGTCTCCAAGTATCTTTCCCAGCACCTCAGGCACCAGCCCGAGCACATCGGCCTGACCCTCGACCCGCAGGGCTGGGTGGACGTCGAGACCCTGCTCGCCGCCGCCGCGCGGCACGGGTTCGCGATCACCCGTGACGAGCTCACGCGGGCGGTGGAGGATAACGACAAGCGTCGCTTCACCGTCGAGGGCGGCCGCATCCGCGCCAACCAGGGACACACGGTCGACGTCGACCTCGACCTTCCCGTCGTCGAGCCGCCCGAGTTCCTGTTCCACGGGACGGTCGGCGCGAACATGGCCGTCATCCGGCGGGAGGGCCTGCTGCCGATGGCCCGGCACGCCGTTCACCTGTCCCCCGACCGGGAGACCGCGACCCGGGTGGGCGCGCGCCGGGGCCGCGCGATCGTGCTGGTCGTCCGCTCGGGGGAGATGCACCGGGCCGGCCACGCGTTCCAGGTGAGCGCCAACGGCGTCTGGCTGGTCGCCCACGTGCCGCCCGCCCACATCTCGTTCCCCGACTGAGACCCGGCGGCCGAGGCCCCGTGGTCGAGAGCCGACGGTCGAAGCTCGATTGTTGAGGCTCGGTGGCCGAGGTCCCCTGGTTGAGACTCGATGGCCGAGACTCGACGGCCGAGGTCCGGTGACCGAAACCCGGCACCCGTTCCCTTGGACGCGGCCCGAATCGAGTTTTCGGCGGGGAAAGCTCCCGGCGGCTCCACCGAATGTGCACCGGCCCCGAAACGTATCGGTGAAATCACCCACAGCCGCGTGGATCAGAGTGCACGGGCACAGACCTATACAGAACACCACAGAACCCCGTCACGCACTCTTTCCAGCCACAACATACGGGCGTAACACTGGGGCATGCCCTCACCCTCCCGGTTTCCCCCGCCGCGGACGCTGTACGGCCGTGACGCCGAACAGGACGCCCTGCTGCGATTACTCGATGCCGCCCGCGGCGGATCCGGGGGATCCGTGATTCTGCGGGGGGCACGGGGAACGGGGAAGAGCGCGCTGCTCGACATCGCGGCGGAGCACGCGAAAGGCCGCCCGGGCGGTACCGGCGCCGGCGGCGCGAACGGCCGCGGACATGCGAACAGAGGCGTGCACAGAGACGGAGACGTACGGGGGGACGGGCGCGAGGACGGAAACGGACGCGGGGACGGCTTCGTCGTGCTCAGGGTCCGCGGCACCGAGGCCGAGTCACGCCTGCCGTACGCCGGGCTGCACGGCCTGCTCCGCCCGATCACCGGCCGGTTGCCGGAGCTGCCCGCCCCGCAGGCGGCGGCGCTGGAGGGGGCGCTGGAGCTGGGCGTGGCCGGGGACGGGCTGGTGCTCCCGGCGGCGGTGCTCAACCTCCTGACGGCCGTCGGCGGCCCGGTGCTGGCCTGCGTCGACGACGTCCATCATCTCGACGCGCCCAGTCGCGAGGCGCTCTTCTTCGCGGCCCGGCGGCTGGAGGGCGAGCCGGTCGTGCTGCTGTTCGGGGTCGACGCCGCCGCCGGGAAAACCGGCATCGGTGGCGGCGGCGGTGCCGATGGCCGTGCCGACGGCATCGCCCTCCCCGGCGACCTCCCGGTGTTCGAGCTCGGCGCCCTGGACCCCGGCGCCGCCAGGCGGCTGGTCGGCGACCTGGTGCCGGGCCTGCCCGACGACGTGCGGGCGTCCCTGCTGGAGGTCGCCCGCGGTAACCCGCTCGCGCTCGGGGAGCTCGCCCGCTCGCTCACCCCCGACCAGGTGTCCGGCGTCGCCGCCCCGCCCGAGACGCTGCCCAGGAACGGCGGGCTCTGGCGCGCCTACGCCGACCGGCTGGCGCGGCTGCCGGCCGGTACCGCGGACATGCTCCTGCTACTCGCGGCCGACCCGGACCTGGAGACGGCCACCCTGGCCGCGGCCACCGAGCCGGAGTGCGCGCTGAGCGCGCTCGAACCCGCGGAGCGGGCCGGTGTGATCGTCCGCGTGGCCGCGCCCGGCGGCGACCGCTACGACTTCCGCGAGCCCGCGATGCGGGAGGTGGTCTACGGCGACGCCTCCCTGGCCCGGCGCCGCGCCGCGCACCGCCTGCTCGCGGGCGTGCTCGGCCAGGATCACCAGCGTCTGCGGCGGGCCTGGCACCGGGCGTCCGCCCTGGACGGTCCCGCCGGGCCGCTGGCCGACGAGCTGGCCGCGGCCGCCTCCGCGGCCGGCTCCCAGGGCGGTTCCGCGACCGCGTCCCGGACAGGCCACCCGGCGCCCTTCCTGGCCTTCGAGCGGGCGGCCGAGCTGACCGCGCACGGTGACCTCAAGGCCGCGCGGCTGGCCGCCGCCGCCCATCGCGCCTGGCACGCCGGGCTGCCCCGGCGCGCCCGCTCGCTGCTGTCCCGCCTGAACTCGCTGACGGTCTCCGAGGAGGTACGCGGGCAGGCCGAGCTGATCCGCGGCAGCCTGGAGCTGCGCAGCGGGAAGACCGGCAACGCCGGGGACGACCTCATGGCGGCGGCGGAGTCGCTGGCGGGCAGGGATCGCGAGCAGGCCGTCCGGGTCCTCATCCGCGCGGGCGAGGCGAGCTACCTGGCCGGCGACAACCTTCGCTACCTGGACATAGCGCGGCGGGCCGAGGCCCTGCGCCGCCCGGACGACCCGGCGGCCGTCCAGCTGATGTTCGAGTACCTGGCCGGTACGGCGGCGACGTTCGACGGCCGCCACCGGCAGGCGGCGGGGCCGCTCCGCCGGGTGCTGGAGCTGGCGCCCCTGGCGCGTACCCCGTCGGTGCTGATCTGGGCGGGCGTGGCCGGCATGCTGCTCGGCGACGACGTGCAGGCGGTGCGATTGTGCAACCGGGCGGTGGAGACGGCACGCGCCCGCGGGGCGGTCTCCACGGTCCCGCAGGTGCTGGAGTTCCTGGTCCAGGCCGAGATCTGGACGGGCCGCTACGCCTCCATCACCGCCAACGCGGTCGAGGGGCTGCGGCTCGCCCAGGAGTGCGGCCGGCTCAACAGCGCCGGCCAGCACCTGGGGTGGCTGGCCCTCACCGCGGCCGTCGAGGGGGACGAGGAGACGTGCGCGATCAGGGCGGCGGGCGCCATCGAGCTGGCGGGCGCGCACGGCCTGGGGGTGGCGGGGGCGCTGGGCAACTGGGCGCTGGCCCATGCCGACCTCGCGGCGGGGCGGCACGCCGACGCGGCCAAGCGGTTGCGGGCCACGACGGCCCGGGGGGACGGGGCCGGCGGTCATCTCGTGGTGCAGGTCCTCTCGACGCCCCATTTCGTCGAGGCCGCGGTGCGCACCGGCGACCGGGAGGAGGCCCGGCAGGCGCTGCGGGTGCTGGACCGCTGGGTGGGCAGCACCCGCAGTCCCGACCGGCGCGCGGTGGCGATCCGCTGTCACGCGCTGCTGGCCGCCCCCGAGGACGCCGAGGAGCGCTACCTGGCCGCCCTCGAACAGCACCGCCAGGGGATCTCCGAGTTCGAGACGGCCCGTACCCAGTTGCTCTTCGGCAGCGTGCTGCGCAGGAACCGGCGTCCCGGCGCGGCCAGGGAGCACCTGCACAGCGCGCTGGAGACGTTCGAGCGGTTCGGCGCGCGGCGCTGGGCCGAGCAGGCGCGGGCCGAGCTGCGCGGGGCGGGCGAGTCGGTGGGCACGCGCCGCCCGGGCGGGGCGGAGAGGCTCACCGCGCAGCAGTACCAGATCGCGCGGATCGTCGCGGACGGCGCCACCAACCGGGAGGTGGCCGCCCTGCTGTACCTGAGCCCAAGGACAGTCGAGCACCACCTGAGGAACATCTTCGCCAGGCTTGACATCCGCTCGCGGGTGGAATTAGTGCGCCTCATGTCCTGATATACCGCCCTACGAGGGATTTAACGGTATGGGCAGCACGGGTGATTTCACCGATGCACGCCGGGACTGACACGAAGAAAGTGGCGTCTGTCAGAAACCCGCGGGGTCACCCGGTGGCGCCGGACCGTATCGCCGTCGGCGACGGACCGGCCTCGCGACGAACGGCCGTCGGCTCCGACGCCGTATCGCCGTGGTCTCCCCCACAGGAACGGAGTACAGCAACGTGCAGTCGTACAGCACCACCCCCCAGGCCTCCGCGCCCAGGCGTACGCGCCGGGCGACGGCGGCGGCCACGCTGACCCTCGCACTCGCTCTGCTCGGCACCGGCGGGACCCTCGCCCCCGCCGCGCAGGCCGCCGCGGCTCCCGCCACCCAGACCAACGCCCTGGGCCCCTACGACCGTGGCCCCAACCCCACCAACGCCATCCTCGAGGCGGCCAGGGGACCGTTCACCACCGCCCAGGCCACCGTCACGTCCGTCCAGGCGGCCGGCGGCTTCGGCGGCGCGACGATCTACTACCCGACCAGCACCAGCGAGGGGACGTTCGGCGGGGTCGCCGTCTCCCCCGGATTCACCGCGGCCAGGTCGAGCATGGCCGCGTTCGCCTCGCGGCTGGCCTCCCACGGGTTCGTGGTCATCAGCATCGACACCATCACCCGCTCCGACCAGCCCGCCAGCCGCGGCCGGCAGTTGCTGGCCGCGCTCGACTACCTGACGCAGCGCAGCTCGGTCGCCTCGCGCGTCGACGCCAGCCGGCTCGGCGTGGCCGGGCACTCCATGGGCGGCGGCGGCAGCCTGTCGGCGTCGAGCAGCCGCCCGTCGCTCCAGGCGGCCGTCCCGCTGACCCCCTGGCACACCACCAAGAGCTGGACGGGCATCCGGGTGCCGACCATGGTGATCGGCGCGGAGAACGACTCGGTCGCCCCGGTGAGCTCGCACGCCAAGCCGTTCTACAACAGCATCCCGGCCTCCGCGGAGAAGGCCTACCTGGAGCTGAACAACGCCAGCCACACCGCGCCGAACAGCTCCAACACCACCATCGCCAAGTACAGCGTCGCGTGGATGAAGCGCTTCATCGACGACGACGTCCGCTACGACCAGTTCCTCTGCCCGGTGCCGTCGACCAGCACGACCATCTCCGCCTACCAGGGCACCTGCCCGCACTCCTAGCCGGACCGCGCTCCCCGAAGGAGGGTGCTCCCGCGAGGAGCGCCCTCCCGGAAGGGCCGTGCTCCACGGGGACCGCGTCCCGGCGCACCCGTACTCCCGGAAGACCCGCCCACCGCCCGGCGGGACCTTCCGATCCGACGGCGGCCGCATCCGCGGCCGCCGTTCGGCGTACCCGCCCCGAGACCCGCGGGGGGATCGTCATACGATGGTTTTCCCCCGATTGATCGGGTACCGACGCGGGGGCAATAAGGTTTACGGTCTATGTCCAGAAACGAAGGTCGACGCGCGCCCGAGGGCGCTCTGTGGCTCATCGCCGCCGGGATCGTGTCCACCGTCGTGACCGGATTCGTCCTGCTGCTGAGCGGCCACCTCGACCCGGTGCCGGGCGGCCCCCTGCCCGCCGCCGCCCTCCCGCCGGAGCCGGTGACCGCGATCCCGACCCCGCCGCCGCGACCGTCCACGACACCCGGCCCCGCCGACGCCACCGCCGGTCCCGGCGCCACCGCCGATCCGGCCGGTGCCGCCGATCCCGCCCTCGCCCCGGCCGAGAGGCCGCTCCTGCTCGCCAACGGCCGCAGGCAGCCGCTACGGGTGAAGGTGCCCCGCAGGGCCAAGGGCCGCTACGCCGTCGCCCCCGGCGAGGCCCGCGCCCCCGGCCGCAAGGGCAGGGTCGTCCGGTACGCGGTGGAGGTCGAGCGCGGCCTGCCCTTCGAGGTGGACGAGTTCGCCGCCGAGGTGCACCGCATCCTCAACGACCGGCGCGGGTGGGGGTACCGGTTCACACGGGTGGCGCGCGGCCCCGTCGAGCTGAAGGTCTCGCTGACCAGCCCCCGGACCGCCGACCGCGAGTGCCTGCCGATGCGGGTCGTGTCCGTGCTGTCCTGCTGGAACGGCGAGCGCGCCGTCATCAACGCCGACCGGTGGAACACCGGCGCGCGGGGCTACGGCCGGGACGTGGCCTCCTACCGGGAGTACGTCATCAGCCACGAGGTCGGCCACGGCCTCGGGCACGGGCACGTGTCCTGCCCGGGACCGGGCAGGCGGGCGCCGGTGATGCTCCAGCAGACCAAGTCCCTGTCCGGCTGCCGCCCCAACCCCTGGCCGTTCCCCCGGCGCTGACCCCTCCGCGCCGCGCGGGACCCCTCGGGGTGGCACGTTCTCCGCGCCGGTCCTTCCGCACCGCACAGGAGGTTCCCCGGCGCCGTACGAGCCGGTCCTCCCGGCGCCGCGCGGGAGGTGTGCGCGGTGGATGCCGCTTTCACCGTCCGGCAAAGCCGTCGTCCGGGGGGATTCGCCGCTCCCTCCCGGGGCACCCGGTAGGCATGCGAGTAGTAGTCGTCGGCGCGACGGGAAACGTGGGCACGAGCGTGGTCTCGGCCCTCGCCGCCGATCAGAGCGTCACATCCATCGTGGGCCTGGCCCGGAGGGCACCGGACTGGAACCCGCCCAAGACCACCTGGCAGGCCGTCGACACCACCTCCGGCGACCTGACCCCGCACCTGGAGGGCGCCGACGCGGTCGTCCACCTGGCGTGGCTGTTCCAGCCGACCCGCGACCCGATCACCACCTGGCGCAACAACGTCCTGGGCGGCATCCGGGTCTTCGAGGCCACCGCGCGGGCGGGGGTGCCGGCGCTGGTGTACTCCTCCTCGGTCGGCGCCTACTCCTCGGCCCCCAAGGACCGTCCCGTCACCGAGGACTGGCCGACGCACGGCTGGCCCGGCGCCTCCTACGGCCGGGAGAAGGCGTACCTGGAACGGGTCCTCGACGTGCTCGAACGCGATCACCCCGGTATGCGGGTGGTCCGGATGCGGCCGGGCTTCATCTTCAAGCGGGAGGCGTCGGTCGGGCAGCGCCGGCTGTTCGGCGGGCCGTTCATCCCGCAGCGGCTGGTACGCCCCGGTCTGATCCCGGTGGTGCCGAACACCCCCGGGCTTCGTTTCCAGGTGGTCCACAGCGCCGACATCGGCCAGGCGTTCCGGCTGGCGGTGACCCGGCCGGTGTCGGGCGCCTTCAACATCGCCGCGGACCCGGTGATCGAGCCCTCGGTCCTGGCCGAGATGCTCGGCGCCAAGCTGGTCCCGGTCTCGGGATGGGCGCTGCGGAGCACGGTCGCGGCGGCCTGGCACCTGCGGCTGGTCCCCGCCTCTCCGGGCCTGGTCGACCTGGTGCTCAGGATGCCGATCATGGACGTCGGACGTGCCCGCACCGAGCTGGGCTGGGAGCCGCGCCACACGGCGGTCGAGGCCATGGAGGACCTCTTCGAGGGCCTGCGCCATCCCGAGGGGATGAACACCCCTCCGCTGGCGCCGCACACCGGCGGCCCGGCGCGCCTGGGCGAGTTGCGCACCGGCATCGGCGGGCGCCCCTGAGACCCGCGGCCCGCCGCGGCGGCGCGATCGAAGATCGTCAAGCCGCGCCGGGCGGGTAGGCTGACCGCGACGGTGAAGGAGCCTCGACGGTGAAGGAGCCGCCGATGACCGCCGACCCGACGATGACCCGGATCGGCCAGGGGGTGGAGCTGCACCACCACCAGGGGAAACGTGAGGCCGCCCGCGACCTGTTCGCGCAGATCTGGGATGACATCGGCGGCGAGCAGGGCGACCCGCTGCACGTCTGCGTCCTCGCCCACTCGATGGCCGACGTGCAGGACGACGTGAGCCGGGAGCTGATGTGGGACCTGCGCGCGCTCGCCGCCGCCGATCTGGTCACCGACGAGATGGTGGCGCGGGCCGGGGTGCCGCTCTCGGTGGCCGGCCTGTATCCGTCGCTGCACCTCAACGTGAGCGACTGCTACCGCAAACTGGGCGATCTCGACCGTGCCCGCGAGTACCTCGAGCTGGCGCGGTCCGAGATCGGCGCACTGGGCGACGACGAGTACGGCAGGCTCATCAGGGACGGCCTGGAGCGGTTGTCCGAACAGCTGGAGACGGCCACCTGACCACACCCCGCCGGGACGATCGAAGGCGGCCTGTGCGGGCAGGAGGTGTCCGGGAGCGTTCCCGTACGGGATCGGGTGCGCACCGGACGCCGGAGCCGCCGGCTTCGCAGGGAGGGCGGGGAATGGGCAGGATCCTCGTGGGCACGGCCTCGTGGACGCACCGGTCGCTGCTGGAGTCGGGCTGGTATCCCGAGGGCGCCTCGAACCCGGCGAAACGCCTGGCCTACTACGCGTCGAGGTTCCCGGTGGTCGAGGTGGACGCCACCTACTACCACCCGCCGTCGCTGGGCACCGTGCGGGGCTGGCGGGACCGCACCCCTCCCGGATTCACCTTCGACATCAAGGCGTTCTCCCTGCTCACCGGGCACCCCACCCGTCCGGCCGCGCTCTACAAGGACCTGAAGGAGAAGCTGGGGGCGCCCCCGCAGCGCAACCTCTACCTCAAGGACGTGCCGCCGGAGATCACCGAGGAGGTGTGGCGGCGCTTCCTGGAGACGCTGGAGCCGCTGCACGCCTCGGGCAGGCTGGGAGCGGTGCTCTTCCAGTTCCCGCCGTGGTTCCCGGTCGGCGAGGGCCCCAGGCGCTACATCCTGGAGTGCGCCCGGCGCTGCGCGCCGATGCGGATCAGCGTGGAGTTCCGCAACCACACCTGGATGGACGAGGACAACCGCGAGGAGACCCTGGCCTTCCTGGCCGAGCACGATCTCCCGTACGTGGGGGTCGACATGCCGCAGGGGCACGCCTCGTCGATGCCGCCGGTCCTCGCCGCGACCTCCGATCTCGCCGTGGTACGGCTGCACGGGCACTCCGAGAAGTGGACCAGCAAGAACATCGACGAGCGGTTCCTGTACCTGTACTCCGAGGACGAGCTCGAACGGTGGGCGGCCAGGGTCGGGGAGCTCGCGGGCCGGGCGAAGGTCACCCACGTCCTGTTCAACAACTGCTGCGCGGACAACTCCCAGCGCAACGCCTCCCGGTTCCGCGAACTCGTCGGCGGCCCGGCCGGGTGGGACGCGGAGGGGCAGGACACGACGAGCGGAGGGGACACGGGGAAGGACGCGAAGGGGACGGCAGGCGCGGAGGTGGACGGGCAGACGACGCTGGAGATCGGCTGACGCCTTCTCCCGGTGTACCGCGTGATCGATGCCGTGAGGCGTGGCAGGAGACGTGATCGGCATCAGCCGGTCGCGGCCCCTCGATGGCGCGAGACCACCGGCAGGCCACGGCGCCGCTGTCGGCGGCGGACCGGGGAACTACCTGCTGGCCCTCCGGCGCCTCGACCCGGCCATGGCGGTCCTGCGCTCCTCGGGAGTGGTACCACCCCACACGCCGTCCATCTGCTGGGTGTTCATCGCGTACTCAAGGCAGCGTCCCCGCACCGGGCAACGGCGGCACACGGCCCTGGCCCGTTCGTACTGCTCCCGCCCGGGTCCCTCGTAGGACACGGGGAAGAAGAGCTCGGGATCCTCGTTGAGGCAGGACGAGCGGCGGGACCAGTGGATGATCGGGATGACGTTGCTCTTAAGAGGCATGGCGATCCAATTGGGTGAGAACGGCTCGAATACCAACGGCTCAGGTTGAGGATCGCGTGCCCGCTGTATTCGTATTCATACCTTTTCTGAAGAAAAATCGGGCGGCCTTGACCGACGGTTTCTCCCGAACCGGAAGGCCGCCCGGCTCCGGATGTGCGAGCCGGGCGGGTCGTCCCGACCGTCAGCGGGCCTTGGCCGTGGCCCGCCGGTTGGCCTTCTGGATGGCCGCGACCAGCTCCTGCTTGGTCATGGTGGAGCGCCCCTTGACCTCCAGGCGCCTGGCCACCTCGTACAGGTGCTGTTTGGAGGCGTTGGCGTCCACCCCCTCGGCGGTCCTGCCCGACGTGGGCCTGGTCTGGGCGGCGCGGGCGTCCGAGGGGCCCTTGCTCTCCTTGGGCTCCCAGTGGTCGCCGATCTTCTCGAAGGAGTGCTTGAGCGCCGAGAACGCCGTGCGGTGGGCCCGCTCCCCCTCGCCGTAGGTCTCCACCGCGGCGTCATGGGCCTTGATCCACGTCTCCTGCGCCTTCTTCGGCGACCGCTCCAGGGTACTCGGGAGCTCCTCACGTGCCGGCATCGTCCGATCACCTCTCTCGTGGCGGGTCACGATCTCAGCGACCTCATGCCCGCCCGATCGCCGATCATGCTCCCGGCCTCCGCGCGACGCCGGCCGGGCTCCCGGCACCCGCGTGCCCCGGCGTCCGTGTGCGCCGGACGGGCGCTCAGCGCCCGCGCAGCAGGGACAGCACGGCCCGCTCCATGGCGCCGTGCGTGGCGAGCTGCCCGAAACCGCTCTCGGCGCCCAGCCGTCCCAGCGCCCGGGCGACGGTGCGGCCCCGGTGGTAGGCCTCGATCACTCGCGGGTCCACGTAGGAGGCGCGCGCCACCGCCGGGGTGTTGCCCAGGTACCCGGCCACCTCGGCGATCACCCGGTTGACCGCGCGTATCCTGCCCGTCCTGGAGCGGGCCCGCACCGAGACGGCCAGGCCCACGGCGGCCAGCACCGTGGCGTGCCAGGTCCTGAAGTCCTTGGCGGAGGTCTCGACGTCGAGCGTCTCGCGCAGGTAGGCGTTGATGTCGTCGCTGCGCACGTCGACCCAGCGGGAGCCGTCCCGGTAGCGCAGCAGCTCCCCCTCCTCCGCGGCGCCGTGCAGCTCGGTGATCACCTCGCACACGTCCGCGTCGACGATCTCCACCTCACGGAACCTGCCGCTCTTGGCCGGGTAGGCGCACGAGACGCGGCCCGCCGAGCAGGTGACGTGCTCCATCCTGAGCGTGGCCAGCCCGAACGACTCGTACGCCTCCCCGCCGACCCGGAAGAACCCGATGTCGAGCATCCGCGCGGCGGCGGCGAGCACCCGCTCGCGGGTCGGCCCGTCCTGCTCCAGGTGCTCGGCCACCCGCTCCCTGAACTTGGGCAGCCGCTCGGCCATCCGCCGCACCCGTTCGAACTTCGCCCGGTCCTGCTCCTCGCGCCACCGGTCGTGGTAGCGGTACTGCCTGCGCCCGGCCGCGTCGGTGCCGACCGCCTGGATGTGGCCGTCGCGCGACCGGCAGATCCACACGTCGGTCCAGGCCGGCGGCAGGGCCAGAGCCCTGATCCGGTCGAGGGTACGGCGGTCGCGCACCTTCGTCCCGTTGGGGTGGTGGTAGCCGAACCCCCTCCCCCGGCGCCGGCGCACGATGCCGGGCTCGGCCGGGTCGCTCTGCGTCAGTTCGCTCACGGGCGCCCCTCTACCCCGTGAAAGGCCTCCTATCGGCCAGGCCGGCCAGGCCGGCCAGGCCGGGTGCCGACAGGTGCAGCACCTCGTACCGCTCGGTGGCGTCCTCGTCGCCGGGCACCGCGTCCCGCCACAGCGTGAACCGCAGCAGCCGCCAGTCCCGGGGATCGAGGACGAGGGCGGCGGTGTGCACGTCCTCGCGCCGCGCGAGGGTCTCCAGCCGCTCGATCTCCCCGGCGATCCGGGCGGCCAGGCCCAGGCCGGTACCGTCCGGGTCGGGGTCGGCCGGGAGCTCGGTGACGCGGCGCGAGGCGGCCGCCGGGACCGTGGCGCGGGCGGGCCCGGCCACGGCGGCCAGGCCCGTCCAGTGGTGGACGGCCGGGCGGCCGAAGTCTCGGACGATGTTCTGGAAGCCACCGCCGCCGACCAGGAAGTGGGCCATCGCGGCCGCGTCGTTCCACAGGTAGAAGGGGGTGTACTGGTTGACCGGGGAGCCGTCGGTGCCGCGTTCGCGGATCAGGTAGGCCTTCAGGCCCAGCCCCGCGCGGTCGTCCAGCAGGTGGCCCGAGCGGGCGACCCGTTCGCGGATGATCCGCATGTCGTAGTCGGCGGGCAGGGTGATCTCGTACTGCTCGGCGTACATGGGAACGTGACCGCCTTCGTCTCGTCGCCGGAGGGCGAGGGGTGGGATGCACGGGTGTGCCCGCTCCCGTTCCAGGCCTATGTCCCGGCCCGGGGCTGGGACAGAAACAGGCCAAGGTCCAGAACAGGCCCAGGTCAGGGACACGCCCGGAACAGGGTCAGGCCGGACGGGTGTGGGCGGCGAGCAGCCCCAGCACGCCGTCGACGGCCTGGGTGAACGGTTCGGCGGAGTCGGCCGCGCGGGCCAGCACGTAGCCGCCCTGGAGCACCGCCACGACGGCACAGGCCGTGGCGACCGGATCGAGCCCGGCCGGCAGCTCGCCCCGGTCCCGGCCCTCGGCCAGGATCCCGGCGAGCCGGTCGCGCAGCCAGGCGAAGGTCTCCTCGACGGGGCGGCGCAGCGCCGGGTCGGCGACCACGTCCGGGTCCTGGGTGAGGCGGCCGATCGGGCAGCCCCGCAGGACGTCGCGCTCGCGCCGCAGATACGCGGTGATCCGCTCGACCGCCGTCCCTGGACCGGCGAGCCGGTCCTCGGCCGCGGCCCGCAGCTCCTCGGCGGTACGGCCGATCGCGGCCAGCGCCAGATCCGGCTTTCCGGTGAAGTGGTGGTACATGCTGCCCTGGCCGACCCCGGCCCGCTGCTGGATGGCCCGGGGGCTGGTGCCCACGTAGCCGCGCTCCCACAGCAGCTCGCGGGTGCTGGCGATCAGGTCCTCCGGCGCGCTCATACGACGAGTGTACATACCAGTAGGTACAACTCTCCCGTCCGCCGTCACGGGACCGGGCCGCGCGACGGCGACCGGACCGCCACGACACCCCCTGCACCCCCTTCACCCCCTGCACCCTCGCGGGACCTCGTCACAGGGTGCGCCCGTCCCGGGCTCAGGCCGGCAGGCCTCCCTTCGTCGCGCCGTACGCCCGCAGGAAGGCCCGCACCCCGGAGGCGGTCAGCCGGTCGGTCTCCTCCCTCGGAAGCGGGCTCAGCCCCCAGTAGGACCGGGGCGCGACGTCGGTCGTGACCAGCGCCATGAAGTGCTCGCCGGCCTGGGCGGGGTCGCCGTGCGCGTCGATCAGGCCGTGCCCGGCCAGCGCGGTCATGGCCTCGGTCACCCCGCGCATGACCGGGCGGGGCCCGGCCTCCTGCCAGGCCTCCAGGGCCTCGGCCGGAATGTGCCCGGCCTCCGCGTAGACGTGCCGCACCAGCGAGAAGTGGTCGCGGGAGTCCGCCATCAGATCGACCCACGAACGGGCCAGGGCGAGCAGGTCGCGTTCCAGGTCCTCGTGGCGGGGCGGGCGCTCCAGGTCCAGGTACCTGCGCAGCCGCGCGAGCTGCTCCTCCCTGACCCGGCTCGCGCTCCACTGCATGACCGAGCGGAACAGCTCCTCCTTCCCTCCCGGGAAGTGGTTGTAGAGGGTACGGGTCGAGGCGCCGGCCTGCGCGGCGATCACGTCGACGGTGGCCCGGGTGTAGCCGTCCCGCCCGAAGACCTCGCATCCCGCCCGCACGATCGCCGCCGCCTTGTCCGCCCGGCCCCGCCGAGGCCGGACCACCGCCTCCGCCGCCCCCACCGCCTCCGCCGCAGACCCCGCGAACCCCACGGCCTCCGCAGACCCCGCAGACCCCTTGGGTCCGGTGGGCCCGGTGGACTCCGCAGACCCCCTGGACCCTTTGGACTCCTTGGACCCCGAGCCGGTCATCGTTCCCGCCCCCCTTCCCGTACGCCACCGCTTTTTACAACGCACGTTGTTATTAGTGCAACCATCGTTGTATCTTAGCGGAGCGCGCCGCGAACGGCCGCATCACCACACCAGATTCGGGGAGACACCCATGTCCGAAACCGCCCACGTCACCGGACCCGCGACCACCCGTGAGGCCGCCCTGCGGGTCGCCGTCATCGTCGGGAGCGCCCGAGGGGGCCGCGTCGGCCCGTCGGTCGCCGAGTGGTTCGTCCGCCAGGCGGAACAGCGCACCGACCTCGTCCTGGACGTCGTCGACGTCGCCACCCTGGACCTTCCGGTGTCCATGCCCGACTGGGACGGCCTGCCCGACCCGGCCCCCGCGACCCAGGCCGCCCTGGCCGAGGTCACCCCCCGGCTGGCCGCCGCCGAGGCGTTCGTGATCGTCACCCCGGAGTACAACCACAGCTTCCCGGCCTCGCTGAAGAACCTCGTCGACTGGCACTTCACCCAGTGGCAGGCCAAGCCGATCGGCTTCGTCTCCTACGGCGGCGTGGGCGGCGGGCTGCGCGCGGTCGAACAGCTCCGGCAGGTCTTCGCCGAGCTGCACGCCATGACCGTACGCGACTCGGTCAGCCTGCACGGGCCCTGGTCCGGGCTGGGCGAGGACGGCAGGCCGCTGGACGCGGCCGTGTGCGAGGACGCCGCCAAGAACATGCTCGACCAGCTCCTGTGGTGGGGGCGCGCCCTGCGCGCCGCCCGCGCCGAGCACCCGTACGGCGAGTGACGGCCCGATGAGCGCCCGTACCGCGAATGACGGCGGGACGAGCGCGCCCGCCGGCCGGGCCCGGGGCGCCGCGACCGCCCCGGGCCCGGCCGGGACCCTGCTGGTCGTCGTCGTCGGCTCGATCATGTCCGTGCTGGACATCACCATCGTCAACGTCGCCGTGCACCCGCTGGCGACGGCGTTCGGCGCATCGCTCGCCACCGTCCAGTGGGTGGCCACCGGCTACACCCTCGCCCTCGTCGCCGTCGTCCCCGCGGCGGCCTGGAGCATGGACCGCTTCGGCGCCAAGGGCGTCTACCTCACCGCGCTGGTCCTGTTCACCCTCGGCTCGGCCCTGGCCTCGCTCGCCTGGAGCATCGAGACCCTGGTGCTGTTCCGGGTGCTGCAGGGACTCGGCGGCGGCCTGCTGATGCCGGTCGGCATGGCGATGGTCATCCGCGCCTCCGAGCGGGAACGGATGGGCAGGACGATGGCCGTGCTCGGCATCCCGGTCCTGATCGGGCCGGTGAGCGGGCCGGTGCTGGGAGGCTGGCTCATCGACGCCGCCTCCTGGCACTGGATCTTCCTGGTCAACCTGCCCGTCGGCGCGGTGGCGCTGCTGCTCGCGGTACGCCTGCTGCCGCCCGGCGAGCCACGGCGGACCCGGAGGCTGGACGTGCCCGGCCTGCTGATGCTCTCGCCGGGGCTGGCCCTGCTCATCCACGGCCTGTCCACCGGCGGCGAGCGCGGCGACCTGACCGCGCCCGGGGCGTCGGCGCCGATCGTCGCGGGAGTGCTGCTCTGCGCCGGGTTCGTCGCCCGCGGCCTGACCGCACGCGACCCGCTGCTGCGCCTGCGCCTGTTTCGCGAGCGCACCTTCGCCGCGGGCCTGGCCACCATGACCCTCTTCCCCTGCGGCTACTTCGGGTCGATGCTGCTGACGCCGATGTACTACCAGACGGTCCGGGAGCTCGGCGCCGCCCAGGCCGGCCTGCTGGGCGTGCCGCTGGCCGTCGCCGTCGGCCTCTCCATGCAGATCGCCACCCGGCGCGTCGACCGGGTCTCCCCCCGGCTGGTGGTCGTCTCCGGCGTCGCGCTGGCCGTGCTCGGCCTGTCGTCGTTCACCGCCCTGCTCGGACCGGACACGTCCTACTGGTCGCTGTGCGGGGCGATGCTGGTCATGGGGGCCGGGGTCGGCATGGTGATGATGCCGGTCAGCACGGCCGCGACCCGCGACCTGCCCGCCGACGACGTGCCCTCCGGCAGCACCCTGCTGAACATCGTCTCCCAGGTCGGGGTCTCGCTCGGCACGGCGCTGCTGCCGGTGGTGCTGGCATCGGCCACCGGAGACGCGGCGGGCGCGGCAGGCGCGGCAGGCATGGTGGGCGCCGCCGAGCGGGCCGGCGCGTTCCGGCACGCCTACTGGTGGGCCGTCGCGCTGCTGGCCCTCGCCGCCCTGCCGGCACTGCTGCTGCCCTCAGGGCCTTCACGGCCCGCACGGCCCGCACAACCAGCACGGCCCTCGGGGGGCGTACCGGCCCCGGCATCACCGGGAACGCGACCCTAGATGGGATCCTCCTCGTCGCCCTCGCCGTCGTCCGGCCCCGGGGTGCCGGTCCCGCTCTGGCTGGGCGACGGCGACGTGGTGGGCCGGCCGGGCGGGGTCTGCGACGGCACCGGCGGCGGGGTCGGCACGAAGACGGTGGGCGGCAACGGCCTCGGCGGCTGCTCGAACTCCTCCTCCCCGCGCAGCAGGAGCCACATCATCACGGCCAGCAGCACCAGCAGCGCGGCCAGCGCCACCGCGGCCACGATCACCGACCGGCGCGTCTCGGTCGGGGGCGGCGCGCTCTGCGGTGGCGGTGGCAGCGCGGGCGAGCGGTCGCCCACCCAGTGCGGGGCGAAGTCCGGTCCGTGCCGTTCCCCGATCAGCGTGCCGCTGACCAGCACGGGTTCCAGGAACCACTCGGCCCCCGCCCGCTCCGGCTCGTACGGGGTGGCCACCCAGGGGGCGTTCCCGCCGTCCATGGCCAGCACCTGCGGCAACGCGTCGGCCACCGCGGTACGCCCGCGCGCGGCCCTGGCCACCCAGCCTCGCACGCCCGAACGGCTGGCCATCGCGTCGCGGACACCGGTGACGAAGCGGTCCCTGGCCGCCGGGTCGAGCGCGGCCCCCCTGGTCAGCACCGCGACCGAGACCGCCCGGCCGTCGGGCGCCAGCCCCAGGTAGACCAGCCCCGCCGGTCCCACGCGCAGCCGGGCCTGCAGGAGGAAGGGCCCCAGCCGGGGCGGGTCGCCGTACTGCAGCGGAGTGGCCACGTCTGACATGAAAGCACACCGGCGCGACGGCACGGATCGGCGCGGGAACGGCCGCGCCGGGCGGCCCCCGCCCGCCCCCCCGCCCCGCGGCGACCCCCCGAGGACGCGCCGGGCACGCCGCCGGGGAACGCCAGGCGGAGCCGCCGTGCGAACGGTCATTTCATTTGATGGAATACCGGCATGACCGTCGCCGAAGAACTGCCGAGCGATACCGACACCGGACTGCTGCGCGACGCCCTGACCGAGGTCCGGCGGGTCATCGTGGGGCAGGACCACATGGTGGAGCGTCTGCTCGTCGCGCTCCTGGCCCGGGGGCACTGCCTGCTGGAAGGCGTTCCGGGGGTCGCCAAGACCCTGGCCGCCTCGACGCTGGCCACCGTGGTCGGCGGAGCGTTCGCCCGCATCCAGTTCACCCCCGACCTGGTCCCCAGCGACATCGTGGGAACCCGGGTCTACCACCCCTCCCGCGAGGCCTTCGACGTCGAGCTCGGCCCGGTGTTCGTGAACTTCCTGCTCGCCGACGAGATCAACCGGGCCCCGGCCAAGGTCCAGTCGGCGCTGCTGGAGGTGATGGCGGAGCGGCAGGTGACCCTCGCCGGGCAGACCCATCCGCTGCCCAGGCCGTTCATCGTGCTGGCCACCCAGAACCCGATCGAGTCCGAGGGCGTCTACCCCCTGCCGGAGGTCCAGCGCGACCGGTTCCTGTTCAAGGTCCGCGTCACCCACCCCAACGCCCACGAGGAGCTGGAGATCCTGCACCGGATGAGCGTGACCCCGCCCACCCCCCGCCCGGTGCTCGATCCCGAGCGGCTGGCCGCGCTGCAGACGATGGCCGACCAGGTCTCGGTCCACCAGCTCGTCGCCGACTACGTGGTCAGGCTCGTGATGGCCACCCGCTCCCCCGCCGAGTACGGCCTGGCCGACCTGGAGGAGAACATCGAGATCGGCGTCAGCCCCCGGGCCACCCTCGGCCTGGTCGCGGCGGGACGCGGCCTGGCCCTGCTGCGCGGCCGCGACTACCTCCTCCCCGACGACATCCGCGACGTGGCGGTGGACGTGATGTCCCACCGGCTGATGCTCACCTTCGACGCCCTGGCCGACGGGATCGACCCCGAGGACGTGGTCCGCCAGATCCTGACGGCCGTGCCGCCGCCCCTGGTCGTCTGGAACCAGGGCCCCCGGTGACCCCTCCCGAGCACCACCGCGGGAACGCGCCCCACACCTCCATCCATGCGCTGCGCCGCCTCGAGCTCACCATCGTCCGCCGCCTGGACGGCCTCATGCAGGGCTCCTACCAGGGGTTCCTGCCCGGTCCCGGGAGCGAGTTCGGCGACAGCCGGGGGTATGTCCCCGGCGAGGACGACATCCGGCGGATGGACTGGGCGGTGACCGCCCGCACGACCGTCCCGCACGTACGGGACCTGATCGCCGACCGGGAGCTGGAGACCTGGGCCCTGGCGGACCTGTCGCCCAGCATGGACTTCGGCACCTCGGGCATGGAGAAGCGGGACCTGGTCGTGGCCGCCGTCGGGGCGATCGGTTTCCTGTCGGGCCGGATCGGCAACCGCTTCGGCGCCTACGTGCTGCACGACGAGTACATCCACCGGATGCCCGCCCGGGGCGGCCGGCCCGCCCTGTACGGCCTGCTGCACTCCCTGACGGAGGCCCCCAGGGGCCGGATCGTCGCGGACGCCCCCGATCTGGCGGAGGCGATCGAGGTGCTGGCCTCGGCGCGGCGCCGGCGCGGCCTGCGGGTGGTCGTCTCCGACTTCCTCGACGCCGCGCCGACCCTGGACGCGGGCCTGGAGAAACCCTGGGAGCGGCCGATCCGGCGGCTCGCCGCCCACCACCAGGTGCTGGCCGTCGAGGTGATCGACCCTCGCGAGCTGGAGCTGCCGGCGGTGGGCCTGGTCAACCTGACCGACCCGGAGTCCGGGCGGAGCCGCCAGGTGCACCTCACCCCCAGGATCCGCCGGGCGTACGCGGAGGCCGCCGCCGCGCAGCGGGACGCCAACCAGGTGGCGCTGCGCCGCTGCGGGGTGGCCCACCTGGTGCTGCGCACCGACCGCGACTGGGTCGTCGACATCGCCCAGTTCGTCCTTCGGCAGCGGCGCATGGCGCACGTGACCCATCGGCCCCCGAGGTCGGGAGCGACACGGTGACCTTTCTCTCTCCGGTATGGCTCTGGTTGTTCGCCGCGCTGGCCCTGCTCGTGGCGGGGTACGTGGCGGCCCAGTTCTCCCGGCGCCGCTACGCGCTGCGCTTCACCAACCTGCCGCTGCTGGACCTGGTGACGCCGTCGGCGCCGGGCTGGAGGCGGCACGTGGCGCCCGCGCTGTTCCTCGTCATGATGATCCTGCTGATCGTGGGCGCGGCCCGTCCCGCCGACTCGGTGCGCGTCCCCCGCGACCGCGCGACGATCATCATCGCGCTGGACGTCTCGCTGTCCATGGAGGCCGACGACGTACGGCCGAACCGGATCGCCGCCGCCAGGGAGGCGGCGCAGAAGTTCGTCTCCGACCTGCCGGAGCGCTTCAACGTCGGACTGGTCGCCTTCGCCCGCTCCTCCTCGGTCGTGGTCTCCCCCACCACCGACCACGAGGCCGTGGTGACCTCCCTGGGCACCCTGACCACCCGGGCGGGCACCGCGATCGGCGAGGCGGTGTTCAGCTCCCTGGAGGCCCTGCGCTCCTTCGACCAGCGGGCGGTGACCGACCCGCCGCCCGCCGCGATCGTGCTGCTCTCCGACGGGGACAACACCTCGGGCCGTTCGGTGACCGAGGCCATCGAGTCGGCGAAGAGCGTGCGGGTGCCGGTCTCCACGATCGCGTACGGGACCCAGGAGGGGACCGTCTCGATCGAGGGACGCGACGTGCAGGTGCCGGTGAACAAGGCCACCCTGCAGAGCCTGTCGGACGGGACGGGCGGCCGGGCCTACGAGGCGGAGTCGGGCAGCCAGCTGCGGCAGGTCTACGAGCAGATCGGCACCTCGCTGGGGTACCGGACGGTCAGCCAGGAGATCACCCAGTGGTTCGTGGTGGCGGCGATCCTGGCCGGGCTGGTGACCGCGGGGGCGGCGCTGCTGCTGGGGTCGCGGCTGCCCTGAGCCGCTCCCGGCCGTTGGTAACGTTCTACGCCGTGGCCCATTACTTCGAGGAGCGTCCCGAGACGGCCGGCCGGCCCGGCTCGGTCACGCTCGTGCTCCCCGACCTTCACCTGAGGCTGGAGACCGACAGCGGGGTGTTCTCCGCCGAGCGCGTCGACCAGGGCACGCGGATCCTGCTGGAGAGCGTCCCCGCGCCCCCGGCGGACGGCGACCTGCTCGACCTGGGCTGCGGCTACGGGCCGATCGCGCTGACGATGGCCTCGCGCGCTCCCGGGGCGACCGTCTGGGCGGTGGACGTCAACCGCAGGTCCGTGGATCTCTGTGCTCGCAACGCGCGGGCCGTCGGCCTTGACAAAGTAAGGTCGCTGCACGTCGACGAGGTGCCTCCGCAGGTGCGCTTCTCCGCCATCTGGTCCAATCCGGCGATCCGGATCGGCAAGACGGCCATGCACGAGATGCTGACCCGCTGGCTGTCGCGTCTGACCCCGGACGGCGTCGCCCACCTGGTGGTCCAGAAGCACCTGGGGTCGGACTCGCTGCAGCGCTGGCTGAACGAGCGGGGCTGGCCCGCCGAGCGGGTGGCCTCCCGCTCGTCGTACCGCGTCCTGCGGGTGGAGGCCGGTGCGGAACGGTGACCACGGCCCCGGGACGGCCCCGTGGGCGCCCCGGGACGGCCGCGCGCGACGACGGTGAACGACGAGCAACGACGACGAACGGCGAGGAACGGTGAACGACCGATGACGGCGAATCCGCGCAGGCAGCTGCGCCCGACCGATGTCAAGCGCCTCAACCGCGGCTGGCGAAGGAACACCGAGGGGCGGCTGGCGCTGATCGTGGAGTCGGTGACCGGCCCGTTCAACATCGGCTCCATCTTCCGCACGGCCGCGGCCTTCGGCGTGGAGCGGATCTGGCTGGCGGGCAACGCCACCCCGCCGACCAATCCCAAGGCGCAGAAGACCGCGCTGGGCACCGACCGGCTGGTGGCGTGGGAGCAGCCGGTCCCGGTGCTGGAGGCCCTGCGGGCCGCCAAGGAGGACGGGTTCACCGTGGTGGCGGTGGAACTGACCGGTGACGCGGTCCCGCTGTCGCAGGCCCGGCTGGAGGGCGACGTCTGCCTGGTGGTCGGCAGCGAGGACCACGGCTGCTCCCCCGCGCTGCTGGAGGCCGCCGACGGCGTCTGCTACATCCCGCAGGTCGGCCGGGTGGGCTCGTTCAACGTCGCGGTCGCGGCGGCGATCGCGGTGGCGGAGGCCCGCCGCCAGGAGTGGGCGGGCAAGGGGGCACCGGCGGAGTGAGGCCGGCCGGGGCACCGCCGGGGCACCACGGAGCACCGCCGGAGCACCGCCGGAGCACCGCCGGAGCCCGGCTTGAGGACCCGGCCGGAGCACTGCCGGAGCCCGGCTTGAGGACCCGGCCATGACCGCTCAGCCGATCGGGGGCCGCCTCTTCCCGGTGCCGGAGCCGATGGCCGCCTGCCCCTCGCTCCCCTCCGTGCCGGGCTCCCCGGAGACGTACCCCTCCCCGGGACGGTCGCCGTGGCCGTTCCCTGAGTGGCCGTTCTCGCCGTCCAGCGGCACCTTCTCGCCGCCGTAGGTCCTGCTCATCAGGGCGCGGAGCCTGGCGATCCGGCCGTGCCCCCGCCCTGACGGCACCCCCGTGCCGCCGGGCCCCTCGTCGTCCCCTGCCCCGTCGCCGGCGGCCCTGGCGCCGCCGTCGTCCTCGGAGACCCCGGCGAGCATCGGCACCGGCTGCTTGCCCCTGATGTGGGCCTCGATGGACTCGTTGGGCGGGACGTGCACCTCGATGTACTCGCCCGTGGGCCGGCGCCGGATGACGCCCGTCTCCACGCCGTGGCTCAGGTTCGCCGCGTCCCTGCGCTGCAGGCCCAGGCAGATGCGGTAGGTGACGTAGTACGCCAGGGCGGGCCCTGCGAAGACCAGCACCCGGCCGATGACGATCATCGTGTTCAGCGAGAGGCGGAAGTAGGCGGAGATCACGTCGTTGGAGGCCATCAGCCACAGGACGCCGTAGAAGGTGACCGCCGACATGCCGATCGCGGTGCGGTGCGGGTTGTCGCGGGGACGCTCGGCGATGTGGTGCTCGCGGCTGTCGCCGGTGACCCAGCGTTCGGCGTAGGGGTAGAGGGCCAGGCCCGCCAGGATGATGCCCATCGGGGCGAGCGCCGGGAGGATCACGCTCATCGGCAGCGTGAAGCCCAGGAAGTTGATCTCCCAGCCGGGCGTCAGGCGGAGCGACCCGTCGAGGAACGCCAGGTAGAAGTCGGGCTGGGACCCGGCGCCGATGGCCGAGGGGGTGTAGGGGCCGAACAGCCAGACCGGGTTGATCTGGGCGAAGGTGCCCAGCAGCGCGATGATCCCGAAGGTGAACATGAAGTACGCGCCGGACTTGCCGAGGAAGGACGGGTGGAACGGCCCGCCCACCACGTTGTCGTTGGTGCGGCCCTTGCCCGGCATCTGGGTGTGCTTGAGCACCCAGGTCAGCATCATGTGCGCGGTGATCAGCGCCAGCAGGACGCCCGGCAGGAGCAGGATGTGGATCGTGTAGAACCGGCCGATCACGTCGTCCCCGGGGTACTCGCCGCCGATCAGGAAGAACGTGAGCCAGGTGCCGACCAGCGGCAGCGACTGCGCCACGCCCGCGGTGATCCGCAGGCCCGCTCCCGACAGCAGGTCGTCCAGCAGGGAGTAGCCGGTCAGGCCCTCGAACAGCGACAGCGCCAGCAGCGCCACCCCGATCAGCCAGTTGATCTCGCGCGGCTTGCGGTAGGCGCCGGTGAAGAAGACCCGGAGCATGTGGATCATCATGCCGCCGATGAACATCAGGGCCGCCCAGTGGTGCATCTGGCGCATCAGCAGGCCGCCGCGCACGTTGAAGCTGATCTCCAGCGACGAGGCGTACGCCTCCGACATCAGGACGCCCCGCAGCGGCTCGTAGGCCCCCTGGTAGGGGATCTCCAGCATGCTGGCCTTGAAGAAGAGCGTCAGGAACGTCCCGGTCAGCAGCAGGATGATGAACGAGTAGAGCGGGATCTCCCCCAGCAGGAACGACCAGTGGTCGGGGAAGACCTTCCGGATGTTCCGCTTGACGAAGTTGCCCGCGCCGAGGCGGTCGTCGAGGTAGCCCGCCGTGCTCGCCAGCCTCGTCCGGTCGTGTGCTCTGCTCATGCGTGGTCTCCGTTCCCACGGATCCCGGCCCCGGCGTCGCCGTGCCCCCGGAAAACCGCACCGGCCCCACGGCGGAGCCCGCCGTGGACGCCCAGGTCCTCTCATCATTCCCGGCCCCATACAGGCCAGGGCAAAGGGAACGTCCAGGTCGTGTTTCGGAGCTTGTGACCCAAACGTTCACCTGGGCGCGATGACGTGCCCGGCCCGCAGGGGGCATACTCCTGCACGTGCAGCGCCGTTACGCCTTCCTCGACCATCCCGGCCCGCTGGCGTTCGCCCACCGGGGCGGCGCCTCCGAGGGCAGGGAGAACACCTTCGCCGCCTTCGAGCGTGCCGTCAGGCTCGGTTACACGTACCTGGAGACCGACGCGCACGCCACCGCCGACGGGGTGCTCCTGGCCTTCCACGACCACACCCTGGACCGGGTGACCGACCGCCGGGGCCGGATCGCCGAGCTGCCGTACCGGGCGGTGCGCCAGGCGCGGATCGGCGGCGTGGACGAGATTCCCCTGATGGAGGACCTGCTGGGGGCCTGGCCCGAGGCGCGCTTCAACATCGACGTCAAGGAGGCGGCGGCCGTCGCCCCGCTCGCCGAGGCGATCCGCAGGACCTCCTCCCACGACCGGATCTGCCTGACCTCCTTCTCCGAGGAACGCCTCCAGCGGGCCCGCGCCGCGATCGGCCGCGACGTGTGCTCCGCGCTGGGGCCGCGCGGCGTGGCGACCCTGCGCGCCGCGGCCACCACCTCCGGGTACGGCCGCCTGCTCGCCCGCCTGACCCGCGCCGGGATACCGTGCGCGCAGGTCCCGGTGGGCTTCCGCGGCCTGCGGATCACCACGCCCTCCCTGATCCGCACGGCGCACGCGCTCGGCATGCAGGTCCACGTGTGGACCGTCAACGACACGACGGCGATGCGGCGCCTGCTCGACCTGGGGGTGGACGGCCTGATGACCGACGACATCTCCGGGCTGCGCGACGTGCTGGCCTCCCGGGGCCAGTGGTATCCCGGCAGCCTCGCCGCGTGAACGACCCCGCCCCCGGGCCTCCCCACCCCCGCTCTCACCGCTCCTGCCGCTCGTCCCGCCTCTTGTGCGACCCCCGTCCCGTCCCCCGCCAGCGAACCGAGGACCCCCCATGACCTCAGCACAGGCCGTCGAGGAGAGCCCGGCCTCCCGCCGCCGGGAGCAGCGCGGCTGGTACTTCTACGACTGGGCGAACTCCGCCTTCCCGACCACCGTCCTGACGGTCTTCCTCGGCCCGTACCTGACGACGATCGCCGAGACCGCCGCCCAGGGACGCCCGTACGTGGACGTGCTCGGGTTCGACGTGCGGCCCAGCGCCTACTACTCCTTCGTGGTGGGGGTCGCGGCGATCCTGCAGATCCTCCTGATGCCGATCGTGGGCGCGCTGGCCGACCACACCGGCCGCAAGAAGGAGCTGCTGGGCCTGTTCGCCTACCTCGGCGCCGGTGCCACGCTGTGCTTCTGGTTCGTCGCCGACGGGCGCTACCTGCTGGGCGGCGCGCTGTTCCTCGTCTCCAGCGTCGCCTTCGCCGCCGCGTTCGTGATCTACAACTCGTTCCTGCCGGAGATCGCCACGGCGAACGAGCGCGACAGGGTCTCCGCCAGGGGGTGGGGGTTCGGCTACCTCGGCGGCGGCCTGCTGCTCGCCGTCCACCTGGGCCTGTTCCTCTACCACGAGTCCTTCGGCATCACCGAGGGCGACGCCGTGCGCATCGCCCTGTCGTCCGCGGGCCTGTGGTGGGGCGGGTTCACGATCATCCCGCTGCTGCGGCTGCGCAACCGGCGGGCCGCGCCCGCGGGCGCCGAGACGGCCGGCCGGGCCGTGGCGGTCAGCCTCCGGGAGCTGGGCCGCACGATCAGGGAGCTGCGGCGCTACCCGCTGACCCTGGGCTTCCTGGTCGCGTACCTGATCTACAACGACGGCGTGCAGACCGTCATCTCCTTCTCCGCCACCTACGCCGACAAGGAGCTCGGGCTCGACCAGACGGTGCGGATCGCGGCGATCCTGATGGTGCAGTTCGTGGCGTTCTTCGGGGCGCTGCTGCTCGGCCGCCTCGCCGCCTCCTACGGGGCCAAGCGGGTCGTGATGGTGGCGCTGGTGGCCTGGATCGTCGTGGTGGCCGTGGCCTACTTCCTGCCCCGGGGGTCGGCGGCGGCGTTCTTCGGGCTGGGCTTCGCCATCGCGATCGTGATGGGCGGCACCCAGGCCCTGTCGCGGTCGCTGTTCTCCCACGTGATCCCGAGGGGCAAGGAGGCGGAGTACTACAGCCTGTACGAGATCAGCGACAAGGGGGCGACGTTCCTCGGCTCGTTCACCCTCGGCCTGGCGCTCCAGCTGACCGACAGCTACCGCCTGGGAATCATCTCTTTGGTGATCTTCTTCGTGCTCGGGCTGGTGCTGCTCGCCCTCATCGACCTGCCCAAGGCCATCCGGGCGGCCGGCAACGAGGTGCCGGAACGCATCTGAGAACACCCTCGGAAAGGGCCCCTCCGCAGACCGGGTCAAGAACGTGCGATTGGATCACCCCGTCTGTGGGAATCCACACACGGTACCAAGCGTTGTACGCCGTGGGAGACGAACCCCTACGACGGGGCCCTCAGGAGGCATTCAGACATGGGCGAGCGTGCGCTACGCGGGACCCGGCTCGGAGCGACCAGCTACGAGAACGACCGCAACACCGATCTGGCTCCGCGCCAGGAGGTGTCCTACACCTGCCCGAAGGGCCATCGATTCGACGTTCCGCTCGCCGCCGAGGCCGAGATCCCGGCGACCTGGGAGTGCCGCATGTGCGGCGCGACCGCCCTGCGGGTGGACGGCGAGCTGCCGGAGGCCAAGAAGGCCAAGCCCCCGCGGACGCACTGGGACATGCTGCTGGAGCGCCGCACGATCGAGGATTTGGAAGAGGTGCTCAACGAGCGCCTGGCGATCCTGCGCGCCCAGCGCCGCAAGAGCGCCTGACCGCCCGGAGAGCCCGGAGAGCCTCGAAGGAACCCTTCATCCCCCCAGGGGTGGAGGGTCCTTCGCTGTCACCTGCCGGACGTCCCCGCCTCACGAGCGGTCCGGCACGGCACAGCACCGCACGGCACGGCATGGCACGGCATGGCACCGCACGGCACGGCACGGCCGCATGATCCGGTCCGCTCCGGCACGACGGGGTGGACCGGTCCCGCGAACAGGTCCCTCCCGTGGGTGGACCGGCCCCGTGGACAAGCCCGTTCCCTGTGCGAAGCGGTCCGGTCCTCCGTAGGAAATGGCCCGGTCGGCAGGTGCCGGATCGGCTCTCAGGCCGGCCCGTTCCTTCCCCTAGGGTCGTCGTCATGACCGTTTCGATCAACGATGAGGCCGGCGGCCCGGCCCTGGCGGCCGCCGCCGCGAAGACCGCCGCGAAGACCGCCGGGAAGGCCGCCGCGCTGCGCGCGCTGCACGTGCCGGGCCGCCCCCTGGTGCTGCCCAACGTCTGGGACGCGGCGTCGGCCCGCGCCGTCGAGGCCGCGGGCTTTCCGGCGATCGCCACCGGCAGCGCGGCGATCGCCCCGGTGCTCGGGTACGACGACGGCGAGCAGGCGCCACCCGAGGAGATGCTGGCCGCCGTGGCCAGGATCAGCCGGGCGGTGTCCCTGCCCGTCACCGCCGACGTGGAGCGCGGCTACCGGCTGGAGCCCGCCGAGCTGGTGAGGCGGCTCGCCGCCGCCGGGGCCTCGGGATGCAACCTGGAGGACTCCGACCCCGCCACCGGCGCGTCGATCGACGCCGACGAGCAGGCCGGCCTCCTGCGTGCCGTCCGGGCCGCGGCCGAGGACGCCGGGACGGACCTGGTGATCAACGCGCGGGTCGACGTCTTCATGAACGGCACCGGGAGCGACGAGGAGCGCCTGGCCGAGGCGGTACGGCGGGGCCGCCTGTACCTGGAGGCCGGCGCCGACTGCGTCTACCCGATCTTCGCGTCCGAGGCCGGGATCATCCGTGAGCTGACCGGCCGGATCGACGGGCCGGTCAACATCCTGTTCCGTCCCGGCACGCCGTCGCTCGCCGAGCTCGCGGAGCTCGGGGTGGCCCGGGTGAGTTACGGCCACGGCCTGCACCGTGCCGTGTCCGCGTACGCGGACCGGATGTTCGCGGCGATCCGGGACGGCGAGAGCCCCTACCCGCCCGCCACCCCCTGAGCGTGGTCCGGGGCCCCGCCCCCCCCCCCCCCCCCCCCGGCCCCCCCGGCCCGGCCCCCCCGGCCCCCCCCCCCCCCCCCCCCCCCGGCCGCTGCGGGGCCCCGCGCCCGCCCCCGGGTGGGGGGCGGCGCGCCCCGCGGCCGCCCCCCCCCCCCCCCCCCCCCCCCCGGGGGGGGGGGGGGGCCCCCCCCCCCCCCCCCCGCCCCCCCGGGCACACGTGGGACGCCTGACCCTCCGAACCCGGCCCCGCCCCGGGCACACGTGGGACGCCGCGGCCCTGCACGCTCGGCCTCACACGCCCGGCCCCGCACGTGGGACCCCCTCGCCCCTACAGGTGCAGCCTGTCCTGGGACCCGCCGCGCCACTCCACCAGCAGCACCGTGGCGTCGTCCTGGAGCATGCCGTCGTGGTACTTGAGGATGTTGCGCACCAGGCGGCGCAGGGTCTCGGGCACCGGCAGGCCGTCGGCGTTGTAGCGGATGATGAAGTCGATGAAACGCTCCAGGCCGAACTCCTCGCCCTTCCGGTTGCGGGCCTCGGTCATACCGTCGGTGTAGATGAGGACGCGGTCGCCGGGCTCCAGCTGCTCCCTGCACTGGGTCACGGGCAGGTCCAGGTCCAGGCCCACCGGGTGGGCGGGAGGGCAGTGCAGGGTGGTGACCCAGCGCCCGTTCCTGATCACCACCGGCGGGTGGTGGCCGCGGTTGACCCAGCTGAACACGCCGGTGCGCAGGTTCAGGTTGGCCAGGACGGCCGTGGCGAAGCGGTTGGCCGCGCCGAACTCGGCCACCAGGACCTTCTCGATCCCCATGCTGACCTCGACCAGGCCGGCCCCCTGGCGGCGGTGGTTGCGGCAGGCCGCCACCGCGAGGTTGGCGGTCAGCCCGGCCGAGGCGTCATGGCCCATCGCGTCGAAGACCGCCAGGTGGACGGTCTCACCGGCCAGCGCGTAGTCGAAGGCGTCGCCACCGAGCTCGTACGCCGGCTCCAGCGCGGCCCCGATCACCACGTCCTCGTTGGCGAAGATCGGCGCCGGCAGCAGGTTCCACTGCATCTCGGCGGCCACGTTCATCGGCCGGGTCCGCACCATCCGGGCGTAGGAGTCGCTGTTCTGGCGTTTGCTCGCCAGCAGCAGCGCGGAGATCGACGCCAGGTGCCGCATGTCCTCCTGGGCGTGCTCGTTCCCGGGACGGGCGCTGACGCGCAGCACCCCGAGGCGTTCGGTGCCGTCCAGCAGCGGCACCCACCACGGGTACTCCTCGCCTCCCGGGGCGGGGCCGGGGCCGGCCAGCACGCGCACCTCCTGGAAGGCGCGTCCCGCCAGCGTCCCGTCGATCCGCAGCTCGGCCGTCTCCGGCTCCGCGCCGGCACCGGCGGCGAGCCCCTTGCCGGTTACCAGCCGGAGCACGTCCTGCTGGAGGTCGGCCAGGTAGATCAGCACGTCGTGCAGGCCGGCGTGGGCGGCGTGTTCCGCGATGAGGCCGGGCAGTTGCTCCAGCGCGCTCAGGTGGCTGGCCTCGACCAGCCCGGCGAGCATCCTCGCCCGTCCCTCGAAAGGCCCGCCGCCCCCCGCGCCCCCCGTGCCCCCCGTGCCCCCCGGGCTCGTCACCGATTCGTCCGCTCCCACGCCCACCCGCCGAGTGTCATCACTCATCACCGTCCGACAGTACTCGCCGCGACTGACCGCTCGACAGCCCTCCGGGGCCAGGCGGGCGTGCGGACGGCCGATCGGCCGGTCACCAGCGGTCGGCGGACAGCTCGACGCCCTCGACCCGGTCGTAGATCACCACCCCGTCCGTCAGCCTGACCACGCGCACCCTCCGGGCGAGCCCGGCGGTCTCCAGCTCGCGGGCCGAACGCACCGCGTACTGCGGGAAACGGTAGCGGTCACGGGTGGCACCGGGCGGGTCGTCGCGTTCGCAGACCACCTCGTAGCGGTCTTCCGGCCAGATCGGGGGCAGCGCCTCCAGGCCTCGATCGACGGGCGGTGCCATCGGGCCCGCCTCCTTCCTGTGGATCTCACGTGAGGTGAACGGAACGTACTCGAAGTGATCGGTTAAGACATTCGCAATAACCCCATTATGGCCTTTCGGAACGAGACAACTGTAAGGTGAGCACCCCTCGCGGTGATTGGCCGGTCAGTCAATCACCGCCGAACGATCTCCCCTGCCGTCACGAACTCCGGCGATCCCGGCTTGTTCTGGCACGTTCCATTCCTCCGCTTCCGCCAGGAGCCTGACATGTCCCCCATCGACCATTTCGCCTACGGGCTCGCCACTCCGGTCGCCTCGTACGTCATGTCGAGCATCGGCTCCCTGCTGGGTCTGCTGCTCGCCGCGCGGGCGCGCGGGGCCCAAGGCGGCTCACGCGCACTCTGGCTCATCGGCGCGGCCCTGTCCATCGGCGGGACCGGCATCTGGGTGATGCACTTCATAGCGATGATGGGCTTCGACGTGCGGGGCGCGTCGATCCGCTACGACGTCCCGCTGACCGTCGCCTCCGCGCTCCTGGCCGTGGTCGTCGTCGGCGCGGGCCTCTTCCTGGTCTCCCGCTCCGCCGACCTGGGCTCCCTCCTCGGCGGCGGGCTGCTGACCGGTCTCGGCGTGGCGGGCATGCACTACCTGGGCATGGCGGCCATGAACATGTCCGCCCAGGTGAACTACGACCCCGTGCTGGTCGGGCTCTCCCTGCTCATCGCCGTGACCGCGGCGACGGTGGCCCTGTGGTTCAGCGTGCGGGTGCGCGGGGCCGCCGCCACGACCGGCGCCGCCCTGCTGATGGGCCTCGCGGTGAACGGGATGCACTACACCGGCATGTTCTCCATGGACGTCACCGTGCACGGCACCTCCTCACCGACGAGCGGGGCGGAGGGGATGGACTTCATGCTGCCGCTGCTCGTCGGGATCAGCATGCTCACCCTCGGCCTGCTCCTGACGATCTTCCTGTCCCCCTCCGAGCAGGAGATGCGCCAGGACGCCGAACTCCGGGAGCAGCTCCGGCGCAACCGCTCCGGCGACGGCCCCTCCCCCGCAGGCCCTTCCCCCGCCGGTCCGATGGAGCCCCACACCCGCCCCGCCCGCGACCGCGGCCCCTCCCTCTTCGACGACCGCGGCCCCGGCCGCTGAGACGAGCCCGGAGCGGCCGCGAACCTCCGCGGCCCCCCGCCCGCGGAAGCCGTCACACGGCCGCCGTGCGGCCCGCCACGCGGCCCCGCGCCGCCCTCCACGACGGCCGGGAGAACGATCGGTGGCCCCATAACATCGCGATAGGGAATCTTTGAGAGATCCCGCAGGGCGCCTTCGGCAAATACCTTGACATCACCCCTCACAAGGAGTGTTCATGTTACGTCGAGGTACCTTCCTGGCCGGCGCCACCACCGTGGCCCTGTACCTGGCCGCCACCGTGGCCCCCGCCTTCGCAGCACCCGCCGTCTCCGCCCCCAAGCCCCCGGACGCGATGGTGGAGGCCCTCCAGCGCGACCTCGGCCTCACCGCCGAGCAGGCCGTCCAGCGCCTCGCCAACGAGCAGCGCGCCGCTGCCTCCGAGGCCGCCCTGACCAAGCAGCTCGGTGCCAGCTACGCCGGCGCCTGGCTCAACGCTGACGCCTCGCAGCTCTCGGTGGCCACCACCGACGCCGCGGCCGCGGCCGCCATCAGCGCCAAGGGCGCCCAGCCCGTGGTCGTGAGCCGGTCCCTGAACGACCTCAACGCCCTCAAGGACAAGCTCGACGGCGCCTCCGCCGAGGCGAAGGCCGGCGCGTCCCTGTGGTACGTGGACGTCGCCAGCAACACCGTCGCCGTCAACGCGAGCGACCAGGCGGCCGGCGAGGCCCTCATCGCCGCCGCGGGCGTCGACAAGAACGCCGTCAAGGTGGCGGTCACCAACGAGAAGCCGCAGACCTACATCAACCTCGTCGGCGGTGCCGCCTACTACATCGGCGGCAGCCGCTGCAGCATCGGCTTCTCGGTGCGCCGTGGCACCGCCCCCGGCTTCGTGACCGCCGGTCACTGCGGCAGGGCCGGCGCCACCACCAGCAACCCGTCCGGTTCCTTCTACGGCTCGTCGTTCCCCGGTAACGACTACGCCTTCGTCTCCACCCCCGGCCACACCCCGACCCCCTACGTCCGTGGCTCCGGCGGCTCCCAGGTCCTCGTCCGCGGTGCCACCCGCGCGGCGGTCGGCGCCTCGATCTGCCGCTCCGGCTCCACCACCGGCTGGCGCTGTGGCACCGTCCAGCAGTTCAACGCCACCGTCAACTACGCGCAGGGCTCGGTCAGCGGCCTGACCCGCACCAACGTCTGCGCCGAGCCGGGCGACTCCGGCGGCTCGTTCATCTCCGGCAACCAGGCCCAGGGCATGACCTCCGGCGGTTCGGGCAACTGCTCCTCCGGTGGCACGACCTACTTCCAGCCGGTCGGCGAGGTCCTCTCGGCGTACGGGCTGACCCTGGTCACCGGCTGATCCACCCTCCTCACCAGCTGCTCGTCATGAGCAACCCCCCGATGGCCGAGGAGGCTCGCTAGAAATGTCAAGATTCATTCGCTCCGGTATCGCCTTCATCCTGGGCCTGGCCTTCCTGGTGACGGCCGCACCGTCCCAGGCGGCCACCGCCAAGGCGGAGACCGGTACGGCGGCGGTCCGCGTGCTCAGGTACGACGCCAGCAGGGCCGCGGAGTTCAGGTCGGTCGTGGACCAGGCGGCACAGGTCTGGAACTCCCGCGTCACCAACGTACGACTGGTGGCCGGCACGCCCGCGGACTTCGTGGTGCTCGCCGACAACGGCTGGCCGCGCGCACAGCCGACCAGCCTGGGTCGCGGCACCATCTGGATGGGGCGGCAGGCGACGTCGCAGGGGTACTTCCCGCTGCGGATCGCCACGCACGAGATCGGTCACATCCTGGGCCTGCCGGACCGGCGCACCGGTCTGTGCACGGACCTGATGTCCGGTTCGAGCGCGCCCGTCTCCTGCACCAACGCCAACCCGAGCACGGCGGAGAGAGCATCGGTCCAGAGGAACTTCGCGGGGTCCACCCCCTCGATCACCTTCGGTGAGCTCTACGTCGACGTTCCCCAGCTCGCGGCGTCCTAGACGCTCGCGAACACCCTCGCCGGTCCGGCCGAGTCACTCGGCCGGGCCGGCGAGCACGTTTTCCCGCCCCGGGCGGGAGGGCGGTCCCGCCGTCGCGGGGTCTCCCTCCCGCCCGGAACGCCGCCCGCCCCCCGCGTGGACGCCGCCCGCGCTCCGGGCGGGACGGTCACAGGGACTTCTCGAAGCAGTGCGAGCCCGCGAGCCCCTCGTAGGGGGCGAAGACCGGGACGGGCGTGTAGCCCTCCCGCAGGTACATCCGCACCGCGTCCGGCTGGCGGGGGCCGGTCTGCAGCACGATCCGCGAGGCGCCCCGGCCGCGGGCCACGTCCTCGGCGGCGGCCAGCAGGGCCTGCGCCACGCCGCCGCCCCGCTCGGCCGGGGTCACGAACATCCGCTTGAGCTCCAGCTCGCCGCCGAGCGCGCGCAGGGCCACGTGCCCGACCGGGACGCCCAGGGCCGAGCGCGCGACGCCGGTGTAGACGACCGTGGCGGGGTCGACGTTCATCCCCTCGGGGATCAGGCCGGGGACGGCGATCAGGTCGGCGTAGCGGGCGTCCATCTCCTCGGTCATGGCCCGCCGCAGCGCGACGGCGGCGTCGTCGTCCCAGCCGACGGCCGTGACCGTGATCGGGCCGCTCCTGGCCGCGAACGTTCCCACCGGGTCCCCCGTCTCCGCTCCCCGGACCGCTCCGGGCCGGTACACGACATTCCGCTCCCCGGACCGCTCCGGGCCGGTACACGATATCGGGACATGTCCCGCGGCGCCCTCCGGGAAGACGCGCCCCGGCCCTTCGGGAGGTCGTCCCGCGATCACGGGACGGGACACGTCCTGCGGGGAGACGCGCCCCGGCCCTCCGAGGAGTCGTCCCGCGATCACGGGGAAGGATCCCGAGGGTGACCCGTTCCCGCATCAGCGTCTCCGTGGACGCCCACGCCCGGCCCGAGCAGGTGTTCTCCGTGCTGACCGACTGGTCCAGGCACGACGAGTGGATGGTGCTGACCCACGCGCGCGTCGCCTCCGGGGACGGCCGCAGCCCGGGAAGCCGACTCGCCGCCTTCACCGGGGTGGGACCGGTCGGCTTCCTCGACACCATGGAGATCACCGAGTGGGACCCGCCGTCGCGCGTGGGGGTCCGGCACACCGGGCGGCTGGTACGCGGCACCGGGGTCTTCCGCGTGCTGCCCCGGGAGGGCGGCGGCAGCACGATCGTCTGGGAGGAGGAGCTCGACGTGCCGTTCGGCGCGGCCGGGCGGCTCGGCTGGCGGGTGATCGCGCCGCTGAACGCGGCGCTGTTCCGGCTCTCGCTCCGCAGGCTGGCCGCGCTCAGCGACCGGTGAGGCCGGGTGCGTCCCTCACGTCGCGGGCCGGTCGTGCTCAGCGGCCGGGGAGGCCCGTTCCGGAGGCCGCCGTGCTCGGCGGAGGACGAGACCGGCCCCGGCTCTCGTCCCGCGAGCCGGTCGTGCTCAGCGGCCGGGCAGACCCGTCGGGGGCCGGCCCGTCTCCCCCGCGCCGCCGGGGGCGGCCGGTTCGTCGTGGATCACCTCGCCGTGGACGACCGGCGCACCGGGGGCGCGTCCCTGGGCTCCCGGGACCCGCCCGTCGGCCCGCAGCCCTTCGAAGGGCGAGCCGGGCCCGCCGAAAGGCCCTCCGAGCGGTCCGCCGAGACCGGCCCCGGTCATGCTCTTGGAGACCATGGTGCGGACCCGGCGGGCGAAGAACCAGGTCGCCACCCCGCGGACCATCGGCCGGGTGAACGGCAGCAGGCACAGGAAGCCGAGGACGTCGCTGAGGAACCCGGGGGTGAGCAGCAGCGTGCCGCCCACCAGGACCAGCGCGCCGTCGGCGAGCTCGCGGTCGGGCATCCGCCCGCTCTGCAGCGCGCCCTGGAGGTTGCGCCAGGCGCGGCGGCCCTCGCGCCGCACGATCCAGGCGCCGAGCAGGCTGTCGGCGAGCAGGATGGCCACCGTCGGCCAGCCGCCGATGACCTGCCCCACCTGGATGAGGACCCAGATCTCGAGGACCGGCACCACGAGGAAGATCAGGAACAGCAGGAAACGCATCTTCGCCTCACCTCACGTGACAGCCGTACGACATGACAACGTCCGGGGACCCCGGCGCGTTCCGTGTTCGCTCAGCGTGGACTTCCCGCCGTGACCGGCGCGGCGCTCAGCGGCCGGGACGACGGCGGCGGTCGCGGCGGCGGCGTATGCGGGCGGGCAGGCCCGCGATCCCCCAGACGGTGACGCGCCACAGCGCCTCCAGGATGATGGCACGGCTCATCTTGCTGGCCCCGACGGCGCGCTCCACGAACGTGATGGGGACCTCCTTGATCCGCAGTCCCTTGTGGGCGGTGCGCAGGGTCAGGTCCACCTGGAAGCAGTAGCCCTGCGACTCCACGTCGTCCAGCCCGATCTTCTCCAGGGTGGAGGCCCGGTAGGCGCGAAATCCCGCGGTGGCGTCGCGGACCGGCAGGCCGAGGGCGAGACGGCTGTACATGTTGGCGCCGCGCGAGAGCAGCTGCCGCGACGCGGGCCAGTTGACCACCTTGCCGCCGGGCACCCACCGGGACCCGATCGCCAGGTCGGCGCCGCGGGCCAGCGCCCTCAGCAGGGCGGGCAGCGCCTCGGGCGGGTGGGAGCCGTCGGCGTCCATCTCCACCAGGACGTCGAACCCCTCCGCCAGGCCCCAGCGGAAGCCCGCGATGTAGGCCGAGCCCAGCCCCTGCTTGCCGCCCGGCCGGTGCATCACGTGGATCTGCTCGTCGTCGGAGGCGAGCTTGTCGGCGATCGCCCCGGTGCCGTCGGGGCTGTCGTCGTCGGCGATCAGCAGGTGGACCTCGGGTGCGGCCTCGCGCAGGCGCCGGACGATCAACGGCAGGTTCTCCCGCTCGTTGTACGTCGGGACGACGACGAGCACCCTGCCAAGCATCCGCTCCATCACGCGTCTCCCACCTGACGATCGTCCTGCCGGTCCGATGACCGGCCCGCTGCCCGTCCCACGGTCCCCGCCCGCCGCCGCCCGGTGATCGCCGCGGCGGCCAGCGCGCAGGCCCCCATGAGCATGAGGGCCCACTCGGGCAGCGCGCCCACGCGGGTGGCGATCGTCTGCGCGGTCCTGACAGGAACGGTCAGGACGTTCGACGCGGGCACCAGTTCCTCGGTGCGCCAGGCTATCGAGCCATTGGGGGTCACATATGCCGATATACCCGTAATTGCGGAAGTGATCACCGCCCGATTGTGCTCCACGGCCCGCAACTGGGACATGGCGAGCTGCTGCGGCGGCAGGTTCGTGAGCGCGTAGGTGGCGTTGTTGGTCTGTACCACCAGCGGCGTGGCACCCGTCCGGGCGGTGCCGTTCACGACCTCGTCGTAGGCCACCTCGTAGCAGTTGATCGCGCCGATCGTCACCGGGCCCATCCGCAGGTCGCCGTCCCGGGTGCCCGCCACCGACTGCTTGCCGACCAGGGAGGCCCGCTCGAACAGGGCCAGCACCAGTTCCTTCATCGGGGTGAACTCCCCGAAGGGCACCAGGCGCTGCTTGTCGTAGTGGGCGCCGGGCCCGGTCACCGGGTCCCAGACCAGGCTGCGGGTCGCGCGCTCGTTCCGTCCCACCCCGACCACGGCGCCGACCAGCACGGGCACCCCGACGTCCCGTACCGCCGCGTCGATCTCGCTCCGGGCGAACGCGCTGCGCAGCGGGTCGATGTCGGTGGAGTTCTCCGGGAGCACCACCAGGTCGGGACGGGGAACCCGCCCCGACCGCACGTCGTCGGCCATCCGGTGCAGCAGCCGGTTGTGGTTGCCCAGCACCACGGCGGGCTCGTCGCCCAGCGGGTGCATGCCCCGGCCGGGGACGTTGCCCTGGATGACGCCGACGGTCACGCTGCGGCCCTCGTCGCCGTACCGGGGAACGGCCAGGGCCGCCGCCGGCACGGCCAGCGCCCCCACCAGCGGCAGGACCAGGCCCAGCGCCGCCCGCGGGACACCGGGCGCTCCGGGGGTCCGGGAGACCGGGGGGACCGGGGGGACCGGGGAGCCGGGCGCGTCCGGGGAGCCGGGCGGCGGAGCCTGGGCGGACCGCGGGGCCGTGAGCGCCCGCGCCGCCGCCAGCGCGAGCAGGCCCCCGCACAGCGCCACCGCGAAGCTCACCAGCGGCGCCCCGCCGAGGGCGGCGTACGGGGTGAAGGGCGACTCGCCCTGGCCGAAGGCCACCCGGGCCCACGGGAAGCCGCCGAAGGGGAAGCGCCCCCGCGCCCACTCGGCCGCCACCCAGAGCGCGGCGCTCCACAGGGGCCACAGACGCAACCGGGACACCAGTGCGGCTCCCGCTCCCCAGAAGGCGTAGTAGGCGCTCTCGATGGCCACCAGGCCCAGCCAGGCGTCCGCACCGATCGGGCTCACCCAGCGCAGGGCGGGCAGCAGCAGGGCCAGGCCCGCGAGCAGGCCCAGCCAGGCGCCGCGGCGCGGGCGGACGCCGTGCACCGCCAGCATGATCGCGGCCATGCCGGGCGGGGCCAGGAACCACAGGCCGGCCGGCGGGAAGGCGCAGAACACCAGCAGGCCGCCGGCCACCGCGCCGGCGATCCGGGCCGCCGGAACCGGCCGGGACCGCGTGCCCGCGGGCGGATCGCCCTGCGCGGGCGTCCCCGGCGCCGGGCCTGCCGTCTTGTCCAGCACCACGGGCGGGGCTCCTTGCGATCTCACGGGCGGCACGGGTGGCACGGCGGGCTGTGCCCCGTCCTGCGGTCTGAACGTTACCTCCCGGCGGACGTACCCCTGAAGTCCGGCGCCCGATCGCGGGCCCGGACAGAGGCCCGGGCACAGACCCGGGCACAGACCCGGGCACAGGCCCGGACACGGCAACGGGGCGGCCGGGGTGTCGACGGACACCCCGGCCGCCCCGACGCTTGCGGCGCTCGCACGGGAGCGGGAAGAGAGCCCGGGTCACCCTTCGGACCGGTTCCGTCCCGTCGGCGGCGGGCGCGGATTGCCGTTGTCTACTGGGTGCCCGGACTCCTCCTGGGTCCAACCCCCCGCCCGGAAGGAGTGCCCCGCCTCGACGGACTGCCGGCCCTGCGCCTGGCTGTAGGGACGGGCGTGACCCCGTCACGGGCGCAGGAGACGGCGATGTCGAAAGGCGGCCGACCGGCCAGTCCCGTGCTGGACTGGGCAGCAAACTACCGAGCCCAGCGCAGATGTCAACCGTGTCACCAACAGCGGAAACACCAAGTTTTCGCAGCTAGGACATGATCGACGAGAGCCGTCAATGGTCTCATGTGATCCGATGTCCCTCAAGTCGAGCGAGGGCGGCGGGAAGCGGGCCGTCGTGCACGACGCCAAGGCGCCGGGTGGCGCGGGTCAGCGCCACGTAAAGGTCGCTGGCCCCGCGCGTGGACTCCTCCAGGATGAGCTCCGGCTCGACCACGATGACCGCGTCGAACTCCAGCCCCTTGGCCTCGGTGGCGGTCAGCACCGCCACCTGCGCGTCCAGCGCGGCGGCGCCGGGCCCGGCGGTCGCGCCCCCGACCGAGGCGAGGACGACCTCGCCGAACTCGGCGGCCCGCGACTCGGGGACGATCACGACGAGCCGTCCCCCCTCGACGATCTCGGCCTTGACCAGGTCGCCGAGCCGGCCCGTCGGGGAGGCCGCCCAGGGGTGCGTGCCGGTCTCCCTGACCGAGGTCGGGGCGGTCAGGTCCGGGCCGACCAGGGTGAGCACGTCGGCGGCCACGGCCATCAGCTCGGAGGGGGTGCGGTAGTTGACGGTGAGGGTCTCCTCGCGCCACCGCCCGGCCACGTACGGGTCCAGGACGGCTCCCCAGGAGCGCGCCCCGGCCGACGCCCCGGTCTGGGCCAGGTCGCCGACGATCGTCATCGACCGGGTCGGGCAGCGCCGCATGAGCATCCGCCAGTCCATCGCGGACAGCTCCTGCGCCTCGTCCACGATGACGTGGCCGAAGGCCCAGGTGCGGTCGGCGGCGGCGCGCTCGGCCGTGGTCAGGAAGACGTCGTCGCCGAGGTGGCGGGAGGCGAACCGCTCGGCGTCCATGATGTCGGACAGCCCGGTCATCTCCAGCACCTCCTTGGCGTAGGCGAGCTGGTGCTGCCGCTCGTCGAGCGCGGCGGCGCGCCGGGCGGCCTGTTCCTCCTCGGCCATCCAGGCGCCGGCCCGCAGCACCGCCGGGTCGATGTCGCCGAGCAGCTCGGCCGCCTCGTCCAGCAGCGGCACGTCGGACTCGGCCCACCAGTTCTCCCCCTGGCGGGGCGGCTCGCGCAGCAGCAGCTCCCGCTCGGACGCGCCGAACCCGTCGGCGGCGTAGTCCAGGCGCTCGCGGGAGGTGAACAGCCCGATCAGCAGTTGCTGCGGGGTGACGTAGGGCCACAGGCGGTTCAGCGCGGCCTTGACGGGACGCTCGGTGCGCAGCTCCTCGCGCAGGTCGGCCAGCTCGTCGTCGTCGATCATGCCCTTGCCGAGCTGCCGGGCCGCCTGGCGGGCGAGCGCGTTGAGCAGGTGGCGGACGAAGACCGAGCGGGCCTCGTTGTGGGCCCTCTTGGAGCGGGACGCCCGGTTGCGGGCCGCCTCCAGGACGCTGCCCTCCAGCCGGAGCGTGTAGCGGTCGAGCTTGATCTCCAGCGCCTTGCGCGGCACCCGCTGGCGCTCGCGCACGGCCCGCGCGACGACCTGGGCCATCCGGACGTCGCCCTTGACCGCGGCGACCTCGGGACGCTCCCTGCGGCCGGGGACGACGCCCGGGTACAGCTCGGAGACGGTCGACAGCAGCACGTCGGTCTCGCCCAGGGAGGGCAGCACCTGCTCGATGTAGCGCAGGAAGGTCAGGTTGGGCCCGAGGATGAGCACGCCCCTGCGGGCCAGCTTCTCCCGGTGGGTGTAGAGCAGGTAGGCGGCGCGGTGCAGCGCGACCACGGTCTTGCCGGTGCCGGGGCCGCCCTGCACGACCAGCACGCCGTTCAGGTCGGAGCGGATGATGCGGTCCTGCTCGGACTGGATGGTGGCCACGATGTCGCGCATCCGGCCGGTGCGCCGGGCGGCCAGCGACGCCAGCAGCGCGGCCTCGCCGTTGAGGGTGGCCGCGGCCTCGTCGGTGAGGGCGTCGAGGTCCAGCAGGTCGTCGTCGATCCCGATCACCGTGCGACCCTTGGTCTGCAGGTGACGGCGGCGGGTGACGCCCATCGAGGCGGCTGGGGTGGCGCCGTAGAAGGGCTGCGCCACCGGGGCGCGCCAGTCGATCAGCAGGCGGCGCTGGTCGTCGTCGGCCATGCCGATCCGGCCGATGTAGAGGGAGGTGGCGTCGGTGTTGTCGAGCCTGCCGAAGCACAGGCCGTTCTCGACCGCCCAGAGGCGGCCCAGGCGTTCGGCGTACATCCCGGCGAAGCTGTCGCGCTCGGAGCGGTTCTGGTGGGTGCCGCCGCTGCCGCCCTGCGCCAGGACGCCGTCCAGCTGCCGCTGGGTGCGCTCACGCAGCAGATCGAGCCGCCGGTAGAGCCCGGAAACGTACTCCTGCTCCCTGGCCAGCTCGATTTGACGGGTTGCCGTCGCTCCGTTATCGTTGCTAGTAATGGGACACTCCGGGCCATTCTGCTGGTTGTTATGACAAACAACTACCCTAGCAGGTCCGTCGAGAAGTTTACCCACCCCTCCGCCGTCACAGCTTGATTGCGGCGCCGCCCTCCCGCTTGACGAGAATCCGCACGCCTCCCTAGATTCGCTCCAAGTTAGGAAACTTTCCTAACTTGGATGCGCTCGCGGCGGTCAGGTCGTACCAGGCCGTACCAGGCCGTACGCGGAGGGCGGGCCCCGCACGGAGACCGGACCGTCCGTAGAGGGCGGGCCGCCCGCGGAGGGCAGGCCGCCCGCGGCCGGGACGCATCGCCGGCACCGGAACGCGGAGGACCAGTGAACCAGCCGACGCCCGGCACCCCCCGTCTGCTGCGCGCCATCAACGACCGCGCCGCCCTGCGGGCGCTGCTGGAGCGCGGCCCGCTGACCCGCCCGGAGATCGGCGCCCTCACCGGCCTGTCCAAGCCCACCGCCTCCCAGCTCCTGATCCGCCTGCAGGAGGCCGGCCTGGTCGTGCTCGACGGCATCCGCGAGGGGCTGCCGGGCCGCACCGCCGAGGTCTACCGGCTCAACCCGACCGCGGCCCACGTCGCCGCGCTGGACGTCACGCGGGCGGGCGTCCACGTCAGGATCGCCGACATCACCGGCACCGTCGCCGGCGAGTACCACCTGCCCACCCCGGGCCGCTCCGGGGGCGACCCCGTCGGGCGGGTCCGCGCCGCGCTGGAGGGCGCCGGAGCCTCGGCGGCGAGGCCGGGAACGGCGACGGCGGTCCGAACGGCGGCGACGGCGGCCCCGGTGGTGATCAGGCGCGCGGTCATCGGCGTGGAGGGGGCCGTCGACCCCGGCACCGGCCGGCTGGCCTACGCCACCAGCGAGGACATGCCCGGCTGGCAGATCCCCGACCTGGTCAGCACGCTGAGCGACGGCCTCGGCGTGCCCGTCGCCGTCGAGAACAACGTCAACCTCGTCGCCCAGGCCGAGCAGGCGCACGGCGCGGGCCGGGGCCACCGGGACTTCGTGCTGCTCTGGGCCGGCGAGGGCCTCGGCTCGGCCCTGGTGCTCGGCGGCCGGCTGCACCGGGGCGCCACCGGCGGCGCCGGAGAGGTCGGCTACATGCCCACCCCCGGCGCGCCGACCGCCAGGGAGACCGGCCGTTATGCCAACCACGGCTACCAGGCCCTCACCGGCGGCCCCGCGGTCCTGAGGATCCTCAGGTCGTACGGGGTGCGCGGGGGCGACCCTGCGCGGGCCGTGCGCAACGCCGTGCGGGCCGCCGCGTCCGCGGGTGGACGCGGCGCCCGCGCCGGCGACGCGCGCGCCGGGCTGCTCGACGTCGCCTCCCGGCTGGCCCTGGGGCTGGCCGCGATCACCTCCGTCGTCGACCCCGAGATCATCGTGCTGACCGGCGGGACCCTGCTGGCCGGCGGCGAGACCCTGCGCGAGCTCGTCGAGCACGAGCTGCACGCCCTGACGATCCCCCGGCCGCCGCTGGTGCTGTCGACCGTGGAGGGCAACCCCGTCCTCGCCGGTGCCCTCGACCTCGCCCTGGCGGGCGCCCGAGAGGAGGTCTTCGGCTCCGCCGTCCCTCCCTGACCCCCGCGCCTTCCCGGAACCGCGACGGCGGGCCTGTTCCGGCTCCCCTCCCGCTGGGACGATGACCACGGTCCGCTGTCCCGCTCCACCCCCATCCCATGAGGCGAACCGGACGCTCTCCCCCGGGCCCGCGTCCTTCCGGGCACCGCACGGCGTGCGGTGGACCCTCACCATGGCGGCGAGCCGCTCGTCATGGCCCCGGTGCTCGTCATGTCCCCCTCGCCCGGAGGGTTCTCGTCCAGGGCGCCACGCCGAAGGAGTCAACAAGGTGAAACTCGCCGTTGTCGGGGGCGGCTCGACGTACACGCCGGAGCTGATCGACGGGTTCGCGCGGCTGCGCGACGAGCTGCCGCTGACCGAGATCGCGCTGGTCGATCCGGACGCGCGCCGGCTGGGCCTCGTCGCGGGGATGGCCCGCCGGATGCTGGCGCGGGCCGCGCATCCGGCCCCGGTCGTCGCGACCACCTCGGTCGAGGAGGGCGTCGCCGGGGCCGGAGCCGTCCTGCTGCAGCTGCGCGTCGGCGGCCAGGCCGCGCGCGACGTGGACGAGACGCTGCCGCTGGAGTGCGGCTGCGTCGGGCAGGAGACGACCGGCGCGGGCGGTCTCGCCAAGGCGCTGCGCACGGTGCCGGTGGTGCTCGACATCGCCGAGAAGGTCCGCAGGCACGCGCCCGGCGCGTGGATCGTCGACTTCACCAACCCGGTCGGCATCGTCACCAGGGCGCTGCTGGAGGCCGGGCACCGGGCCATCGGCCTGTGCAACGTGGCCATCGGCTTCCAGCGCCGCTTCGCCGAGGACCTGGGCGTCGCCCCCGGGCGGATCTCCCTGGGCCACGTCGGACTGAACCACCTCACCTGGGAGCGGGCCGTCCACCTCGACGGGCGGGACGTGCTGCCGGAGCTGCTGGAGAGCCACGGCGAGAGGATCGCCGAGAAGGTCGGCCTGCCCGCCGCGCTGATCCGCCGGCTGGGCGTGGTCCCCTCCTACTACCTGCGCTACTTCTACGAGCACGACCGGGTCGTGGCCGAGCAGCGCACGAAACCCTCGCGCGCGGCCGAGGTGGCGGCCATGGAGACCGAGCTGCTGAGGCTGTACGCCGACCCCGCGGTGGACACCAAGCCCGAGCTGCTGGAACGGCGCGGCGGCGCCTTCTACTCGGAGGCGGCGGTGGCGCTGATCGCCTCGCTGGTGAATGATCGCGGCGACACCCAGGTCGTCAACCTGCGCAACGGCGGCACGCTGCCGTTCCTGCCCGACGAGGCCGTCATCGAGGTGCCGGCCACGGTCACCGCGGCCGGCGCGACCGCGCTGCCGGTGGAGCCGGTGGAGCCGCTCTTCGCCGGGCTGATCGCGCACGTCACCGCGTACGAGACGCTGGCGCTGGAGGCGGCGCTGCACGGCGGCGAGGAGCGCGTCGCCGACGCGCTGCTGGCGCACCCGCTGGTCGGGCAGTTCCCGCTCTCCGGCGACCTGGCGCGGCGCCTGGTCGAGGCCAACCGCGTCCACCTGCCCTGGGCGACCGCGTGAGGACGACGCTGGCGGTCGACGGGGGCAACAGCAAGACCGACGTCGCGCTGGTCGCCGAGGACGGCTCGGTCCTGGCCACCGGGCGCGGCGCCGCGTTCCAGCCGCAGACCGCCGGGGTGGCGCGCGCGATCGACGTGCTCGCCGAGGCCGTACGCTCGGCGCTCGGCCCCGGGGCGGTCCCGCCCTACGCCGACCACGTCGCCGCCTACGTCGCGGGCGCGGACCTGCCGGTGGAGGAGGAGGCGCTGCGCGCGGAGATCCTCTCGCGCGGGTACGGCCGGCGGGTGACCGTCGGCAACGACACCTTCGCGCTGCTGCGCGCCGGCGCCTCCGGGCCCGCGGGCGTGGCCGTGGTGTGCGGGGCGGGCGTCAACGCGGTCGCGGTCTCCCCCTCGGGACAGGTGGCGCGCTACCCGGCGCTGGGACGGCTCACCGGCGACTGGGGCGGCGGGCTCGGGCTCGGCGAGGAGGCGCTCTGGCACGCCGTGCGCGCCGAGGACGGCCGGGGCCCGGCCACCGCGCTGGCCGACGCCGTCCGCGGGCACTTCGGCACCCGCACGGTCGAGGAGGTGTCGCTGGCCGTCCACTTCGGCGAGCTGGCCCACGTCCGGCTGAACGAGCTGGCGCCGGTGCTGATGGCGGTCGCCGCCACGGGCGACGAGGTGGCCCGCTCCCTGGTGTCCCGGATGGCCGAGGAGGTCGTCGTGCTCGCGGTGGTCGCGCTGCGCCGCCTGGACCTGCTCGGCGTCCCGATGGAGGTGGTCCTGGGCGGCGGCGTGCTCACCGCCCGCGACCCGCTCATGAGCGGGCTGCTGGAGCGGGGCTTCGCCGAGCGCGCCCCGCACGCCGAGCTGATCGTGGCCGACGCCCCGCCCGTCATGGGCGCCGCGCTGCTGGGACTGGACGCCCTGGGCGCCGGCGAGGAGGCCAGGGCCCGGCTGCGGGCCCGTTTCCACGCCCTCACCTGACGGCCGGCGGAACGGTTCACGGGGCCGGGCCCGCACCGTCCGGGGAGGAGGCGGGGTCGCCGCCGTCCGGGAAGAGACCGGGGCACGCGGGAACAAGGGCCGGGAGAGGGCGAGGAAAAGGGCGGGGAAGAGCCGGGGAGGGCCCGGGAGGGCGTCTCAGACGTGACGCAGCCGGTGCGCCGCCTCCGTCAGCTCGGCGAGGTCGCCCGCCGCCGCGAACCCCAGGCGCAGGAAGGCCGCGGGCGGCTCGGCCGCGAAGTACCGGCGGCCGGCGCCGACGGCGACCTCGTGCCGGCGGGCGGCCCCGGCGATCGCGGTGTCGTCGGCGCCGTCCGGCAGGCGTACCCACAGGTGCAGCCCGCCCGCGGGGATCCGGGTGACGGTCCAGTCCGGCCGCTCCCTGGCGACGGCCGCCGCCAGCTCCGCGCAGCGTTCCCGCAGGGCCGTGCCCAGCGCGCGGACGTGGCGGTCCCACGCCGGTGAGCCGACCAGCTCCAGGGCGGTCTCCTGCAGCGGGCGGGTGACGAAGAAGTCGTCGACCATCCGGACCGCCCTCATCCGTTCCATCACCGGCCCGCGGGCCGCCAGCGCCCCGATGCGCAGGCTGGGGGCCGCGGGCTTGGTGAGCGAGGTCAGGTAGACGACCGTGCCGTCGCGGTCGTCGGCCGCCAGCGGTCGCGGCACCTGACCGCCGTGGCCGAGGTGGCGCGCGAAGTCGTCCTCGACGACGAAGGCGCCCGCGGCCCGGGCCACGTCGAGGACGTACCGGCGGCGCCCGGGTGCCAGCACGACGCCGGTCGGGTTGTGGTGGGCCGGCTGGCAGTAGAACACCCGCGCGCCGGTCATGGCGAACGCCTCGGCCAGCAGGTCGGGCCGCACCCCGTCGTCGTCCAGGGGGACGGGGACGGGACGCAGCCCCGCGCTCCGGGCGGCGGCCAGCGCGCCCGGGTAGGTGGGCGACTCCACCAGGATCGGGCTGCCCGGCCCGGCGATGGCCCGGAACGCCATCGACAGGGCGCTCTGCCCGCCGGCGGTGATCAGCACGTCGTCCGGCGTCATGCCGCCGCCCGCCATGCCGGCGAAGACCGCGCGCAGCGGCGCCAGGCCGTTCGCCGGGGCGCGGTCCCAGGCGTCGGGGCGGCGCCCCGCGCGGGCCAGCGCCGCGCCCAGCGGCCGGGTGGGCCGCAGCGAACGGTGCGGGTAGCCGCCGTCCAGCATGATCGTCCCGGGGGGCGGCGGGCCGAGCGCGTCGGTGAGCGGGCCCGTGTCGACGGTGCGGTCGGTGAGCGCGACCGTCTGCCAGACCGTGTCGGCCCCCCCGGCGCCCCCGCGGGGGCGCGACGCCACGAAGGTGCCACTGCCCGGGAGGGTGACCACGGCGCCCTCGGCGGCCAGCACGGCGATCGCGCGCGAGACCGTCCCCGGGCCGACCCTGTGGTGGCGGATCAGCTCCCGGCTGCTCGGCAGGCGGTCACCGGGTGACAGGCCGGCCAGCAGCTCCCGCAGGCTGGTCACCAGCGATGCGGAAGTGCTACCGTCATTCATGAGAAACGACAGTAGCACTTCTGTGAGCAGGCCGGAATCGCTACCGGACCTCGCCACCCTGCGGGCGGACACGCCGGGCTGCGAGCGGGTCGTCCACTTCAACAACGCCGGCTGCGGGCTGCTGGCCACGCCGGTGCTGACCGCGATGACCGACCACCTGAACCTGGAGGCGCGGATCGGCGGCTACGAGGCCTCGGCCGCCCGCGAGACCGAGGTGCGCGCCTTCTACACGGAGATCGCCGCCCTGATCAACTGCGGGCCGGGCAACGTCGCCTTCGCCGGCAGCGCCACCCACGCCTTCGCCACCGCCCTGTCGGCGATCCCGTTCCAGGCGGGCGACGTCATCCTCACCACCCGCAACGACTTCGTCTCCAACCAGATCGCCTTCCTGTCGCTGCGCAAGCGGTTCGGCGTGGAGATCGTGCACGCGCCCGACGCGCCCGAGGGCGGGGTGGACGTGGCGGCGATGGCCGCGCTGATGCGCGAGCGCCGCCCCCGGCTGGTGACCGCCACCCACATCCCCACCAACTCCGGCCTGGTCCAGCCCGTCGCCGAGATCGGCCGGCACTGCCGCGAGCTGGACCTGCTCTACCTGGTCGACGCCTGCCAGTCGGTGGGCCAGTACCCGGTCGACGTGGCCGAGATCGGCTGCGACCTGCTCACCGCGACCTGCCGCAAGTTCCTGCGCGGCCCCCGCGGCTCGGGCTTCCTGTACGTGTCCGACCGGGTCCTGCGCGCCGGGTACGAGCCGTTGTTCATCGACATGCACGGCGCCCGCTGGGTCGGGCCGGACCGCTACCGGGCCGTGGAGTCGGCGGCCCGGTTCGAGGAGTGGGAGTTCCCCTACGCGACCGTGCTCGGCTGCGCCGCCGCCGCGCGCTACGCCCGCCGGGTCGGCCTCGACGCCATCGCGAGCCGCTCCCCCGCGCTCGGCGCCCGGCTCCGCGACGGCCTCGGCGCCCTCCCCGGGGTACGGACGCTGGATCGCGGCCCGCGGCTGGGCGCCATCGTCACCTTCTCGGTCGAGGGGTGGGAGCCGGGGCCGTTCAAGGCGGCGATGGACGCGCGGGGCGTCAACTCGGCGCTGAGCTTCCGCGAGTTCGCGCGGTTCGACTTCGGCGACAAGGACGTCGACTGGTGCCTGCGGCTGTCGCCGCACTACTACAACACCGAGGAGGAGGTCGACCGGGTCGTCGCCGCGGTCGCGGACCTGCGTCAGGGCGGCCCCGGCGTGACGGGCGCGACCGGCGCACCGGGGTAGGGCTCCGCGGCGTCCGCGGAGCGCCCGGGGCGGTCCACGGGAAGGAGCGTGCCCGCCACACCGTCGGCGAGCACGGCGAGGAAGGCCGCGGCGAGCGCGTCGAACCCGGTGCGCGCGTAGGCGGTGAGGACCGGGGTGACGGCCGGCCTGGGCCGCAGGACGTGGCCCTCGTACCCCTTCGGCAGATGGTGGAGGGGACCAGGGCGGGTCCCAGGCCGGCGGCGGCCAGGGCCGCCTACCAGGACCGGCCCACGTGGGCCGAGCTCGTCCCGCCCAACCTCGCGATGCTGGTCGACGTCGTCGACGCGATCGAGCCGGTAGCGCCCGGCCTGCGGCAGATCAGCCTCATCAGTTACCTCCGAGGAAACCCCCGCCTCCGGGCGGGGGAGGAATCGGACCCCTACGGAGCAGGACAGGAGATGGCGATTCACCGCCAGGCGAACCGCCATATCGAACGTCCCAGCTCGGTGAGGGGGACGCGGCCGTCCCGCTGGAGCTCCGCCAGGATCGCCCGGTCGGTGGTGTCGAGATCCTCGGCCATTCGCCGAACATACCGGCAGATCCACGGTGAGAGCCGCCGACACCGTGAATGTCACCTTCAGGACGGGCATGTCGCCTGGGTATTCTCCTTCCCATGCGACTCGGGGTGAACGTGCCGAACTTCGGGCCGGGGACCGGCCCGGACGTGCTGCGACGCTGGGCGCGGACCGTGGAGGCCCTCGGCTACGACCTGCTGATGATCTCCGACCACGTCGTGGTGACGCCCGACGTCGCCGAGCAGTACCCGGCCCCGTTCTACGAGCCGTTCACCGCGCTCTCCTGGCTGGCCGGCGTCACCGAACGGATCATGCTCGGCACCTCGGTGCTCATCGTGCCCTACCGCCATCCTCTCCTGACGGCCAGGATGGCGGCGAACCTCAACCGTCTCAGCGGCGGCCGGCTGATCCTCGGCGTGGGCGTCGGCTGGGCGCGCCAGGAGTTCGCCGCGCTCGCGACCGTCGCCGACCTGTGGCCCGGGGCGGCCCCCGCCACCCCGTCACCCGTCACCCATGAACGGAGCGATCGTGACACCTGAGGACGAGACCTTCCTGCGCCGGGCCATCGCCCTGGCCGCGCACGCCCGCGCGACCGGGGACGCCCCCTTCGGGTCGCTGCTGGTCGGCCCGGACGGCGACGTGCTGGCCGAGGAGCACAACACGGTCACCAGCGACAACGACATCTCCGCCCATCCCGAGCTGAAGCTGGCCCGCTGGGCCGCCCGCGAGCTGGACCCGGCCGTCGCGGCGGGTACCACCATGTACACCAGCTGCCGGCCCTGCCCCATGTGCCAGGGAGCCGTCGAACGCTCCGGGCTCGGCCGCGTGGTGTACGCGCTGTCCGACGAGCAGTTCGCCACGCTCAAGCCGGGCGGGGGATGGCCCCGGGTGCCCCAGGAGGGCCCTGCCCTGTTCGAGGAGGCACGCGTCCCGGTCGAGGGCTACTACCGCTGACCGCCCCGGCCGAGGGCCTGCGCCACCGGCCGCGCCGTCCGGTGGCCGGGCGCCCCGCCCCGCTCCGGACGCCGGGTCGGCGGGTCGGCGGAACGCCGTCCCGCGCCTACCGTTCGACGGACTCCGCGACGCGGGCGTAGACGTCCAGCAGGAGATCCCAGAAGCGGTCGGTGTCGAGGGTGGTGCCGACAAGGGCGTTGGGGGTGCGGCCCCGGAGGGCGAAGTCGGTCACGGTCATGCCCGAGGTGAAGCGGCCCGCCGTCTCGACGTCGACGACGGCGGGCTCAAGGGTGATCAGTGAGGGGTCGATCAGGTGCGCGATCGCGCAGGCGTCGTGGATCGCGGGACCGCCGTCGGCGGTGATCGTGCCGTGGAACCCCACGCACGGGATGAGCAGCTCGGTGCCGAGCCTGCCCATGGCCTCCATCCGGTCCGCCACGGCCCGCGTGGTCATCGCGCCACGGCTCACGTCGAGGCCGATCATGGTCACCGTCCAGCCGGCCCCGAAGACGATCGCGGCGGCCTCCGGGTCGGCGGCGATGTTGAACTCGGCCGCCGGGGAGAAGTTGCCCCGGGTGTACGACCCGCCGAGGATGGTGAGCCCCCGTGCCCACTCGGTGACGCGAGGTTCCTTGAGCACGGCGAGCGCCACGTTCGTCAGCGGGCCGATGGCGACCAGCGTCACCTCGCCCGGAGCGGCCCGGAGCGTCTCGACGATGAAGTCGACGGCGTGCCCGGCGGCCACGGGGAGCGTCGCCGGGGGCAGCAGCGCGCCTCCCAGACCCGAGTCGCCGTGCACCTCGGCGGCGTTCACCCGGGAACGCAGCAGGGCGCCCGCGCTGCCCGGGGTGACCGGCACGCCGCCGAATCCCAGGAACTCGCGGAGCCGCAGCGCGTTGTCGGTGGTCCTGGCCAGGTCGACGTTGCCGCCGACCGTGGTGATCCCCAGGATCTCCAGCTCGGGACTCCCGTGGGCGAGGACGAGCGCCAGGGCATCGTCGATCCCCGGGTCGCAGTCGATGACGATCTTTTGGGCGGGCACCCGTCGAGTTTGGATCAACCACCCCTGATCCGACAAGTCGGTCATCGACCGATCCAGGTGGTCGTCACCGCCCGCCGGGGGCGGCGGTCACCGGGAGGGGTCAGCCGCGCTCGTCGGCCCTGTCGGGCCTGGGGTCGTCCGGTCCCGCCGGTTCCGGGACGCGGTGCTCGTACGGCGTGCTGAGCACGACCGTCGTGCGGGTGGACACGTTGGCGGAGGCGCGGATCTGGTTGAGCAGTTCCTCCAGGGCGATCGGCGAGGCCACCCGGACCTTGAGGATGTAGCTCTCGTCCCCGGCCACGCTGTGACACGCCTCGATGGCGCTCAGGTGGGCCAGCCGCTCGGGGGCGTCGTCGGCGGCGGCGGGGTCCGTCGGCTTGATGGAGACGAACGCGGTGAGCGACAGCCCGATGGCGTCGTAGTCGACGAGCGCCGCGTAACCGCGGAGCACGCCCCGCTTCTCCAGCCGGCGCACCCGCTGGTGCACCGCCGACACCGACAGCCCGGTCTCCCTGGCGAGATCGGTGAAGCTCATCCGGCCGTCTCTGGCCAGCAGCGTGATGATACGGCGGTCGATCTCCTCCACCCGGTACACGGTAACGGCACCGGGGACCGCGCGCGCCGCCCCGGCGTCACGGTCCCGGCACGGTCCCGCTCCTGTCCGCGCCCGCGGCGGTCCCCTCGGTCACGGCGGTCCCGTCGGCCGTGGTGGCCTCCGTGGTCCCGTCGGTCCCGGTGGCCCCGCCGACCATGGTGGTCCCCGTGGTCATGGTCGCCTCGGTGGTCGTGGCGGCCCCGGTGGTCCCGGCCGCCGCGACCGGCTCGGGCTCCTCCGTGGCGGGCGGCAGGGGCGGGGCGGGCAGCGTGATGACGAAGCGGGCCCCGCCGGTGTACTCGGTGTCGAGCCGGATCGTGCCGCCGTGCTGTTCCACGATCTTCCTGCAGAGCGCCAGGCCGATGCCGGTGCCCTCGTAGGCGTCCCGCTGGTGCAGCCGCTGGAAGATCACGAAGATCTTGTCGGCGAAGTTGGCGGCGATGCCGATGCCGTTGTCGGTCACGGTCATCCGCCACTCCCCCGCCCCGCCGGGCTCCCGCTCCACCCGCTCGGCCTCGATCGTGACCCGGGGCGTGCGGTCGGGGACGCGGAACTTCAGGGAGTTGCCGATGAGGTTCTGCCAGAGCATCACGAACTGCGTCCTGTCGCCGAGGAACACCGGCAGGTCGCCGACCTCCACCTCGGCCCCGGACTCCTCGACCACGGCCGAGAGGTTGGCCAGCGCCCGGTCGACCACGTCGTTGAGGTCCATCTCGACGGGTTCCCTGGTGATGCGTCCCACCCGGGAGAAGGTCAGCAGCTCGTTGATGAGCACCTGCATGCGCTTGGCGCCGTCGACGGCGAAGTCGATGTAGGTGTTGGCCCGCTCGTCGAGCTGGGAGGCGTACCGCTGCTGCAGCATCTGGCAGAAGGAGGCGATCTTCCTCAGCGGTTCCTGCAGGTCGTGCGAGGCCACGTAGGCGAACTGCTCCAGCTCCGCGTTCGAGCGCTTGAGCTCCTCGGCCTGGGCCGCGACCCGCAGCCGGGACTCCCGGGCCTCCTCCAGCTCGGTGACGATGCGCTTGCGCATCGCCTCCATGTCCCCGGCCAGGTCGGCGAGGTCGGACGGGCCCCCGGTGTCGACGTGGTGGTCGAAGTCGCCCATGGTGACCCGGCGGGAGGCCTCCCGCAGCCGGGACAGGGGGGCGAACACCGCGATCCTCAGCAGCACCGCCACGACGACGATGGTGATCAGGAAGGCGGCCAGGATGCCGAAGAAGGTCGCGTCCCTGATCGTGCGGGCCGACTCCAGCTCGGCGCGGGCGTCCAGTCTCGCCTGGGTCCAGGCGTTGTTCTGGGCGTCGAGCGCCTTCCTGACCAGGTCGAAGGAGCTCTTGCTCTCCGCGATCAGCGTCTCGCTCACGCTCTCCGGGCCGGTCTTCCTGGCAGTCTCGATCATCGGTTCGGCGTACCGGGCCCGCCATTCGCCGGCCAGCCTCTCCACGGTGCCGAGTTCCCGCATCGGCGCGGCCCCCGGCACCAGCTCCCTGATCCGCTCCGACACCGCGGACTGCTCCGCGCGCCCTTCGACGTAGGGCTGCAGGAACTCCTCGTTGCCGGTGATGACGAAGCCCCGCATGCCGGTCTCCTGGTCCAGCAGGGTCGCCTGCAGGCGCTCGGCCTGGATCCGGCCCACGGAGATGTGGTCGATCAGGCGGTTGGAGGCCGAGGCCGCGTTCTGCAGGACCGTGGCGCCGACGACCGCGGAGATCCCGAGCAGGACGGCCATGGCGATCAGCACGACGTTGAACCAGGTCTGCGCGCTCCAGCGGCTCTGCCGGGATCGGGAGGGAGCAGCTGTCTCGGTGGTCATCGAATAACTCCCATGGATACTCCGGCCTTCAGGCCGGGGAGGAAACGGGAGCGGGAAGGCGTTTCGGCACCTGAGCATGCCTGGACCCGCTCCACCCGCTTCACCCGTTCCACCCACCAACTAACCGATCTTGCCGTATCGGGTGAAGTATGGCGCAGATCGTGAAGCGGGCCTTCACATTCCGCTTCCACCCCACGAACGAGCAGGCAGCGGAGCTGTCTCGCACGTTCGGCTGCGCCCGCCTGGTCTACAACAAAGCCCTCCAACACCGCACCCACGCCTACACGACCGAAGGCCGCAAGGTCTCCTACGTCGAATCGTCGGCCACGCTGACGCAGTGGAAGAAGACCGAGGACCTCGCGTTCTTGAACGAGGTGTCGTCGGTCCCGCTCCAGCAGGCGCTGCGGCCACCTGCAGGCGGCGTTCGCGAACTTCTTCGCCAAACGCGCCAGATACCCCACGTTCAAGTCCCGCAAGCAGTCGCGGGCGAGCGCGGAGTACACCCGGTCGGCGTTCACCTACCGGGACGGTCAGATCACCCTGGCGAAGATGGACGGACCGCTGAACGTGGTGTGGTCGCGTCCGCTGCCCCAGGGGGCGGACCCGTCCACGGTGACGGTGTCGAAGGACGCGGCCGGGCGGTGGTTCGTGTCCATCCTGTGCGAGGACCGCATCGTTCCGCTCCCCCCGACGACCGCCACGGTCGGCGTGGACGCGGGCATCACGGCACTGGCGACCCTCTCCACCGGAGAGAAGATCGTCAACCCCAGGCACGAGCGGGCCGATCGCAAGAACCTGGCCAAGGCTCAGCGGCGCCTTGCCCGTAAGGAGAAGGGGTCGGCCAACCGGCAGAAGGCGAAACTCAAGGTCGCCCGGGTGCATGCCCGTATCGCCGACCGCAGGCGCGATCATCTGCACAAGGTCACCACGCGTCTCGTCCGTGAGAACCAAACGGTCGTGATCGAAGACCTCACCGTGCGCAACCTGGTCAACAACCACACCCTGGCCCGTGCCGTCTCCGACGCCTCGTGGCGTCAGATGCGCACCATGCTGGAGTACAAGGCCGCCTGGTACGGGCGGGAGCTGCTGGTGGTGGACCGCTGGTTCCCCTCCTCGAAGCTGTGCTCGGCGTGCGGCACCCTCCAGGGATCCATGCCACTGAACGTCCGGGAGTGGACGTGCGCCTGCGGCGCGTCCCACGACCGGGACGTGAACGCCGCGAAGAACGTCCTCGCCGCCGGGCTCGCGGAGAGGTGAAACGCCTGTGGAGCTGACGTAAGACCCCAACGAGAGTCCTCTCTGACGGGCGGTCGGCGCTGAAGCAGGAACCCTCACGGGCGACCGTGGGAACCCCCTCCCCTCAGGGAGGGGAGGATGTCAACGGCCTCTCACTTCGCACGGTGTTCCGTCCCGCTGGCGTCCGGACGTCCGAGAGGTGGACGAAAGATACCGGAACCGGCCCGCGGATCCGTAGCCGGTCCACCCCTTGGTCGGCGCCGCGCGCCCGGGATGCCCGGAACGCCCCGCGCGGTACCGGACCAGCGCGGGCCTCGACGTAGGGTCACCGCATGAGCAACCTGGAGACGGGCCCCCGGGAGGCGGCGGGCGGCGGCCCGGCCGACGTGGTGGCCGAGCCGGTCAGCGAGCTGCTGACCGGCCGTGACGTGTTGCTGGGCGGCCCGCGGTCGATGAGGGTCACCCGGATCCTGCCCAACCGGGACGTGCGGATGGTCGGTGCCTGGTGCTTCGTCGACCACTACGGCCCCGGGTGGGCGACGATGCGCGTCCCGGCGCACCCGCACACCGGCCTGCAGACCGTGAGCTGGCTCCTGGAGGGGGAGATCCTGCACCGCGACAGCCTCGGCAGCGAGCAGACGATCACCCCCGAGGGGACTCAACCTGATGACCGCCGATCGCGCCATCGCCCACGCCTGCCGCCGCCCGGCGCGCCGGGCCCCGTCCGTGAGCCCGCCCGGAGCGGGGGTGCGAAGCTGGTACGACCCCGTGCCGCCGACGCGCCGCGGGGCCGGTGACCGGGTTCTCTATGGGAGGTACGTCGTGTCGGACGAGTTCGACGTGGTGGTGGTGGGCGCGGGCCCGGCGGGCGAGAACGTCGCCGCCCGCGCGGTCAGGGGAGGGCTGACCGCGGCGGTCGTCGAGGGCAACCTGGCCGGCGGGGAGTGCTCGTACTGGGCGTGCATCCCCAGCAAGGCGCTGCTGCGCCCGGTGGACCTGGTCGCCGAGGTATCCCGGGTGCCGGGCCTGACGATCGGGCCGATCGACACCGCCGCCGTGCTCGCCCGGCGCGACGAGGCCGTGTCCCACCTGGACGACGCAGGCCAGGTCGCGTGGATCGAGGGGGTGCCCGCGGAGTTCGTCCGCGGCCACGGGCGGCTGGACGGCCCCAAGCGGGTCACGGTGACCGCGAAGGACGGCTCGGTCCGCACCCTGACCGCCCGTCACGCGGTCGTGCTGGCCACCGGGAGCTCGGCGGCCGTCCCGCCGGTCCCCGGCCTCGCCGAGGCCTCCCCCTGGACGAGCCACGAGGTGACGGCGGCCAGGAGCGTCCCGAGGCGGCTGGCCGTGCTGGGCGGCGGCGTGGTGGCCTGCGAGATGGCCCAGGCCATGCACGGCCTCGGCGCCGCCGAGACGACCGTGCTGGCGCGCGGCGGGCTGCTGGGCAGGATGGAGCCGTTCGCCGGGGAGCTGGTGGCCGCCTCGTTCGCCGAGGCGGGCATCACGGTCCGTACCGGCGTCAAGGTGACGAAGGTCGAGCGGCCCCTGCCCGGCGGCCCGGTGACGGTCCACCTGTCCGAAGGCCCTCCGGTGGAGGCCGACGAGCTGCTGGTGGCCACCGGCAGGCGTCCCGCCACGGGTGACCTCGGCCTGGAGACGGTCGGCCTGGAGGCCGGGAAGAACGTGGAGGTCGGCGACGACATGCGCGCCACCGGCGTCGGCGACGGCTGGCTGTACGCGGTGGGCGACGTCAACGGCCGGGCCCTGCTCACGCACATGGGCAAGTACCAGGCGCGGGTGTGCGGGGACGTCGTCGCCGCGCGCGCCAAGGGCGAGCCGGACGACCTGCCCGCGCTGCGCGACACCGCCGGCGCGTACGGGGCCCCGCAGGTGGTCTTCACCGACCCGCAGGTGTGCGCGGTCGGCCGGACCGAGGCCGAGGCGCGCGACGGAGGGTTCGAGGTGCGCGTGGTCGAGTACGACCTGGGCAACGTGACGGGCGCCTACCTCCAGGGCGAGAACTACCGGGGCAGGGCCAAGGCCGTCGTGGACGAGCGGCGCCGCGTCCTGCTGGGGGTGACGTTCGCCGGGCCGGCCGTGGGCGAGCTGCTGCACGCCGCGACGATCGCGGTCACCGCCGAGGTGCCGCTGGAGCGGCTCTGGCACGCCGTGCCGTCCTTCCCCACGGTCAGCGAGATCTGGCTGCGGCTGCTGGAGGAGTACGGGCTCTGACGCCTCCGGGCGCGGGGCGCCGCCCCTGACGGACGCCCCGCGTCGCGGGGTCCGTCAGGGGGCTCGGAACGAGACACGGAGCGGGCCTCGGTGTCGGAAGGCGGAGCCTCGGGGTGGCTCGGAACGAGACACGGAGCGGGCCTCGGAGGCAGGAGGCAGGGCGTCGGAAGGAGGCAGGGCATCGGAACGGGCCCCGGCGCCCGGCACCCCCGGCCTGCCCTCCCGTCCCACCTGACCTGCCCCTGTCCGCCTACCCCGCCTGACCTGACCGGTTCACCCCGTCTGCCCGGCCTGCTTGGCCAGGGCGCGGCCGATCACCAGGCGCTGGACCTGGTTGGTGCCCTCGACGATCTGCAGGACCTTGGCCTCCCGCAGGTGACGCTCGGCCGGGAAGTCCTCCACGTAGCCGTACCCGCCGAGGACCTGGACGGCGTCGGTGGTGACCTTCATGCACATGTCGGTGGCGAACAGCTTCGCCATCGCCGCCCGCGTGCCGTACGGCCGTCCGGCGTCGCGCAGCCGGGCGGCGTCCAGGTAGAGGGCGCGGGCCGCGGCGATCTGGGTGGCCATGTCGGCGAGCATGAAGCCCACCCCCTGGAAGTCGATGATCCGCGAGCCGAACTGGCGGCGTTCGGCGGCGTAGGCGGTCGCGACGTCGAGGGCGGCCTGGGCCACGCCCACGGCGCAGGCGGCGATGCCGAGCCTGCCGCCGTCCAGCGCGGCCATGGCGATCCGGAAGCCCTCCCCCTCGGCGCCGAGCAGCGCCTCGGGCGGCAGGCGCACCCCGTCGAAGCGGACCTGCGCGGTCGGCGAGGACTTCATGCCCATCTTCCGCTCGGGCGCGCCGAACGACAGTCCCTCGGTGCCGGCGGGCACGTGCAGGCAGGAGATGCCGCGGGCGCCGTCGGCGGAGGTGCGGGCCATCAGCGTGTAGAAGTCGGCGGCTCCGCCGTGGGTGATCCAGGCCTTGACGCCGTCGACGGTGTAACCGTCGTGGCCGTCGGTGCCGGGGACCGCCCTGGTGGTCAGCGCGGCGGCGTCGGAGCCCGACTGCGGCTCCGACAGGCAGTAGGCGCCCAGCCACTCGCCGCCCAGCATCTCGGGCAGCAGCGCGGCGCGCTGGTCGTCCGAGCCGTAGGCGGCCACCGGGAAGCACGACAGGGTGTGGACCGACACCCCGAGGCCGACGGCCAGCCAGCCGGCCGCGAGCTCCTCGATCACCTGCAGGTAGACCTCGTACGGCTGGGCCGCGCCGCCGTGCTCCTCGGGGTAGGGCAGGCCGAGCAGGCCCGCGCGGCCGAGCGTGGCGAACACCTCCCGCGGGAACATGCCGGCGGCCTCGTCGGCCGAGGCGCGGGGCGCGACCTCCTTGGCGATCAGGTCGCGGACCAGGTCCAGCAGGTCATGGGCGTCGCCGGTCGGCAGGACGCGCTCAACGGTCATCTGAATCCTCCAGCGTGAGGACCCCGCCCCGGATCCTTCGGGGAAGGGGGTGGTGTCCGCGTGCTCCAGGTCCTGGCGCGGACGGCGGGACGGCCGGGGTCACCGGCCATCCCGATTCTGGCATCCCCCGGCGGGCGGACGACGCGGGCCGTCGCGTCCCCGCCCTCCCCGCCGTTCCCGCCGGGCGATCGGGCCCGTGCCACCGCGCCGTGCGGCGCCCCGGCGAGGCGTCGTGCGGCACCGCAGCGAGGCGTCGTGCGGCTCCCCGGCGGGGCGTCGCGTCAGGCGACGACGAGCTCGCGGGGACGGTGGTTGACGCGCTCGCCGCCGTCCTCGGTGCAGACGAGGATGTCCTCGATGCGGGCGCCGTGGGCGCCGGGCAGGTAGATGCCCGGCTCGACGGAGAAGGCGAAGCCGGGCGCCAGCGGCTTGGCGTTGCCCGCGACGATGTAGGGCTCCTCGTGGGTCTCCAGGCCGATGCCGTGGCCGGTGCGGTGGATGAAGTACTCGCCGTAGCCCTCCGCGGCGATCACCTCGCGGGCCGCGGCGTCGATCGCCTCGCACGGCACACCGGGCCGCACCGCCTCGCAGGCCGCCTCCTGGGCGCGCCGGAGCACCTCGTAGTACGCCAGGAAGCCCGCCGGGGGCTCGCCGATCGCGTAGACCCGGGTGGAGTCCGAGCAGTAGCCGCTCGGCATCTGGCCGCCGATGTCGACGACGATCGGCTCGCCCTCGGCGACCACCCGGTCCGACAGCTCGTGGTGGGGGCTGGCGCCGTTGGGGCCGGAGCCGACGATGACGAAGTCGACCGTCGAGTGCCCGGCCGCGACGATCGCCTCGGCGATGTCCCTGCCGATCTCCCGCTCGGTCCTGCCGGCTTTGAGGAAGCCGGGCACCTGCGCGTGGACGGCGTCGATCGCGGCGCCCGCCTCGCGCAGCGCGGCCACCTCGGCCGCGCTCTTGCGCATGCGCAGCCCGCGCAGCACCGTGCCGGCGAGCACCTGCTCGGCGCCGGGCATGGCCGCGCGCAGGCGCAGCGACTGCATCGCCCACATCCGGTCGGCCAGGCCGACCCTGCGGGGGGCGCCCAGCCGGGCGGCGACGGTCGCGTAGGGGTCGTCGGTCTCGTCCCAGGGGACGAACTCCAGGCCCAGGCGCGAGGCCGGGGAGTGCTCGGCCGCGGGCAGCTCCAGGCGGGGCACCATCATGAACGCCTCACCGCCGGCGGGGAGCACCAGGCAGGTGAGCCGCTCCAGCGGCAGCGCCTCGTACCCGGTCACGTAGCGCAGGTCGGGACCCGGGGTGAGCAGCAGCGCGTCGAGGCCGGCGGCGGCCGTCGCCTCCCGGGCGGCGGCCAGGCGGGTCACGGGATAGAGGTCAGAGGACTCCGTTGTCACGCCGCCCAATCTAATCCGGGCGGGGCGGCGCCGCACCCGCGGGGCCGGACCGAAAGTCCGGGAAAGGAAGGCGCGGAAGCGACCCGGCGACTACAATCTGTTGAAGTACGATCACATTTCGTTGACAAAATATCCGTAAGCCACGTTTTTTCGAGAGCGAGCTACATGGTCGGCGTAGTGGGCGGCCACCAGCCACCCCTCCACCCACGAAACGACCAGGTGACCCTCCCGGCTCCGTCGACCATCGCCGAGAAGGCACGGTGGCCGCACGGCGAGCCGGGTGAGCACATGGCCGTGAAGCCGCAGGAGCCGCGGGAGCCGCACCTCCTCGCCGCGCGCCTGGCGCACGCGGAACGGCTGGGCGACCTGGGCTGGGCCGAGTGGGATCTCCGGACCGGGGAGGCCGCCTGGTCCGATCAGGTGTACGCCATGTTCGGCCGCGATCCCGTCGACGGCCCGATCCCGCTGCGCGACCTCGCCGGCCACGCCGAGACCGTCGACCGGCCCGGCCTGGACCGGCTGCTCTGGTCTGTGGTGCGCCGTGCCGTGCCGGGGGAGGCGGAGTTCCGCGTCCGCCGCCACGGCGAGCTCCGCCACCTGCGGGCCGTGCTCGACCCCGTGGTGAGCGGCGGGCGCGCCGCCGTGCACGGCGTCCTGCAGGACATCACCCTCCGCCGCCGGGCCGAGCGCATCATGTCGGACTCGCGGGACATGCTGCTGCGCGTACGGGAGCAGGCCGCCGAGGAGCACCACCTGAGCGTGGAGCTGCGCGAGGCGATCATGCCCGGCCTGGACGAGGCGATCGACCTGCCGCACGTCCGCGTCGCCGTGCGCTACGTGGCGGCGGGCGTCGAGAGCGGTCTCGGCGGCGACTGGTACGACGCCGTCCGGCTGCCCGACGGGGGGATCCAGCTCGCCATCGGCGACGTGGCCGGGCACGGGATGCCGGCGCTCGCGCAGATGGCGCAACTGCGGCACGCCCTGGTCGGCCTCGCGATGACCGGCCACTCCCCCGACCGGCTGCTGACCTGGCTCAACGATCTCGTGCTGCGGCGCATGCCGGAGACCACGGCGACCGCAGCCGTGGGCCGTCTCGACCCGGTCGGCGGGATGTTCACCTGGGCGCAGGCCGGCCATCCGGCCCCGATCCTGGTCCGCGAAGGAAGGGCCGTCCAGCTCGACCCGCCCGCCGGGGTGCTGCTGGGCGCCACCGACGACGAGCCGTACGGCCTGGCCGCGTTCAGGCTGCGCGCGGGCGACCTGCTGCTGCTGTTCACCGACGGGCTGGTGGAGCGGCGCGCCCGCGACATCGACGAGGGCGTGGCGCTGGCCATGGAGGCGGCGGCCCTGCTGGGAACGGATCCCGAGGGCGGGCTCGACCGGCTCATCGAGACGGTCGGCGGCCCCGATCCCGAGGACGACACCTGCGTGCTGGCGGTCGCCCTCCCCGGCTGACTGGTTACATTGGTCGCCATGCCCGGCCTGATGCTCCTCGACACCCCCTCGCTGTACTACCGCGCCTACTACGGGATCCCCGAGTCGATGACCGCCCCCGACGGGATGCCCGTCAACGCGGTGCGCGGCGTCATCGACATGATCGCCATGCTCGTCCGGCGCTACTCCCCGGGGGAGATGGCCGCCTGCATGGACGCCGACTGGCGCCCGGCCTTCCGGGTCGCGGCGATCCCGACGTACAAGACCCACCGGGTCGTCGAGGGCGGCGCCGAGGAGACCCCCGGCACGCTCGCCCCGCAGGTGCCCGTGCTGGAGCGGGTGCTCGACGCCGTGGGCATCGCCCGCGTCGGCGTGCCCGGCTACGAGGCCGACGACGTGATGGGCACGCTCACCGCGCGGGCGGGCGGCCCGGTCGACGTCGTCACCGGCGACCGCGACCTGTTCCAGCTCGTCGACGACACCCGGCCGGTCCGCGTCCTCTACACCGCCAGGGGGGTGAAGAACCTCCAGACGATCGACGAGGCGGCGGTGACCGAGAAGTACGGCGTCCCCGGCCGCGCCTACGCCGACTTCGCCACCCTGCGCGGCGACCCCAGCGACGGCCTGCCGGGCGTGCCCGGGGTGGGCGACAAGACGGCGGCGGCCCTGATCACCGCCTACGGCTCGCTGGAGGCGCTGCTGCGGGCCCTCGACGAGGACGATCCCGGGAGCGGGTCCCCGCAGGGGGGCGCGGCCGTGCTGACCGCGGGGCGGCGCGCGAAGCTGTCGGCCGCGCGCGAGTACCTGCGGGCCGCCCCCGGCGTGGTCCAGGTCGCCCGCGACGCCCCCGTGCCCGCGATCGACCTCGCGCTCCCCTCCGCCCCCCGGGATCCGGAGGCCCTGGCGGCGCTGGGTGAGCGCTACGGCCTGCGCAGCCCCCTGGAGAGGCTGACCTCGGCCCTGTGACCCCCTTCGCGGGCCCCTGGCACGTCCGGGGGCCCCGGCCGTGTGGTGGGTCCCCCGAAAGCCGGTAGGTTGCTCCCTGTGCCTCACAAGAGCATCCGGGTGCCCGGAGAGTCCCATCCGCGGCTCGACGACGGTTTCGAACGGATTCGTCGTGAGATGAAGCTGCCCGAGGAGTTCCCCCGGGCGGTGGTCGACGAGGCCGAGTGGGTCGCCGAGGCGCCCGCCCTGCCCCGGCTGGACCGTACCGACCTGCCGATGATCACCATCGACCCGCCGGGGGCGATGGACCTCGACCAGGCCCTGCACCTGGAGGAGCGGCCCGGCGGCTACCGCGTCTGGTACGCCATCGCCGACGTCGGGGCGTTCGTCAGGCCCGGCGGCGCGATCGACGCCGAGGCCCGCCTGCGCGGCGAGACCGTCTACATGCCCGACGGCCGGGTGCCGCTGCACCCGCCCGTGCTCTCGGAGGGCGCGGCCAGCCTGCTGCCCGGGGTGGACCGTCCGGCCGCGCTGTGGTGCGTGGACCTCGACGCCGAGGGGAACATCGTGGGCGCGGACGTGACCCGGGCCCTGGTCCGCAGCCGCGAGCGGCTCGACTACGACTACGCGCAGGCCGCGATCGACACCGGCACCGCCGACGGCACGCTGCGCCTGCTGGCCGAGATCGGCCGGCTCAGGCTCGGCCTGGAGCGGGCCAGGGGCGGCGTCACGCTGCCCACCCCCGACCAGGAGGTCGTCCCGGACGGGGACGGCTACCGGGTGGAGCTGCGCGCGCCGCTGGACGCCGAGGCGTGGAACGCGCAGATCTCGCTCCTGACGGGCATGGCCGCCGCCTCGATGATGCTGGACGCCGAGATCGGCCTGCTGCGGGTGCTGCCGCCCGCCCCCGCCGAGCGGGTCGCCCAGGTCCGGCGGATGGCCGCGGCGCTCGGCGTCGCCTGGCCCGAGGGCGCCGGGTACGGCGACGTCGTGCACGCCCTCGACCCGAAGGTCCCCGAGCAGGCCGCGTTCCTGCAGGAGTCGACGGTGCTGCTGCGCGGCGCCGGGTACGTGGCCTTCAACGGGGAGCCGCCCGCGCAGGCCGGGCACGCCGCGGTGGCCGCGCCGTACGCGCACGTGACGGCGCCGCTGAGGCGGCTCGTCGACCGCTACGCCACCGAGATCTGCCTGGCCGTCGCGGCCGGCGAGCCGGTGCCCCAGGACGTCCAGGACGCCATGGGCGAGCTGCCGGAGATCATGCACGCCACCGGGCGGCGGGCCGGGAGCGTCGAGCGGGCGTGCGTGGACCTGGTGGAGGCGTTCGTGCTGCGCGACCGGGTGGGGCAGACGTTCGAGGCCGTGGTGATCGACGTGGCCGAGGACCGGCCGTGGGGTCAGGTGCAGGTCACCGACCCGCCGGTGGTGGCGTGCTGCGACGGCGAGAACCTGCCGCTGGGCGAGAGCGTCCGGGTGCGGCTGACCCGCGCCGACCCGGCCACCCGCGAGATTCGCTTCGAGCCGGCCTGACAGCCCGGCCCGCAAGCCGGCCCGGAGATCGGCCTGACGAACCGGCCCGGCGGCCGGCCCGGCGACGCCCTCGCGAGTCCGCCTGACGAGCCGGCCGGCAGTCGGCCCGGCAGCCGGCCCGGCGACGCCCTCGCGAGCCCGGTGGGATGACACGCGGGCCGGCCGGGAGATCCCGGCCGGCCCGCGCTGTCAGTTCAGGGACGAGTAGGCCACCACGCCGCGGCGCAGGGCGTCCATCGCCTTGCCCGCGGTCTGCTTGACCTTGCTCCCGGCCGGGGCGGCGTCGGAGACCTGGCCGAGCAGGTCGAGCAGCTGCTTGGTCCAGCGCACGAAGTCACCGGCGGCCAGCTCGGCGCCGCCGACGCCGTCGCGCAGGACCGCGTCCAGGGTGTGGCCCTTGGCCCAGCGGAAGGCCGCCCAGGCGAAGCCGAAGTCGGGCTCCCTGATGAACGACAGGCCGTGGTCGCTCTCGATGGCCTCCAGCTCGCCCCACAGGCGGACCATGTCGGCCAGCGTCTTCTGGGAGGCGCCCGCGGGGATCCTGGGCTGGCGGGCGTCGTCGGCCTGGCGCGACTCGAACACCAGCGACGACACGCACGCGGCCAGCTCGGCCGGGTCCAGGTCGTCCCAGAGCCCCGAGCGCAGGCACTCGGCGGTCAGCAGGTCCAGCTCGGTGTAGAGCTGGGCCAGCCTGCGGCCCTCGGCGGTGACGCTCTCGCCGTCGAGGTAGCCGAGCTGGTCGAGCACCCCGCAGACCTTGTCGAAGGTACGGGCGATGACGTGGGAGCGGCCCTCGACCCTGCGGCGCAGGCCCTCGGTCTCGCGCAGCAGCTTGTGGTAGCGCTCGGCCCAGCGGGCGTGGTCCTCGCGCTCGTCGCACCCGTGGCAGGGGTGGCGGCGGATGTCGTGGCGCAGCCGGATGATCTCGTCGTCCTCGGCCGCGTGGTCGCGCGCCCGCACCGGCTTGCCGACGTCGCGGTCACCGATCTTGGCGTGCACCGACGAGACCAGGTTGGCCCGCTCCTTGGGGGACCGGGCGTTGAAGTTCTTGGGGATGCGCAGGTGCTCGACGGGCTCGACGGGGACGGGGAAGTCGGCCGGGGAGAGCTTCTTGACCTGCTTGCCGATGGTCAGCACCAGCGGGGAGGGGCCCTCGCCCCGGGAGTTGAGGCCCGGGTCGAGCACCACGGCCAGCCCGGCGCGGCGCCCGCCGGGGACCCGGATGATGTCGCCGGGCTTGAGCGCCTCCAGCGAGCGCAGCGCCTGCAGGCGCCGGGCCGCGCCGCGCCGGCGCGACAGCTCCGCCTCGCGGTCCGACAGGGCCCTGCGCATGGCGGCGTACTCCTCGAAGTCGCCCAGGTGGCAGGTCATCGCCTGGCGGTAGCCCTCCAGCGCCTCCTCGGAGCGGCGCACCTGCTTGGCCAGGCCCACCACGGCCCGGTCGGCCTGGAACTGGGCGAACGAGGACTCCAGCAGCGTCCGGGCGCGCTCCCTGCCCACCTGGCCGACCAGGTTGACGGCCATGTTGTACGAGGGGCGGAAGCTGGAGCGCAGCGGGTAGGTCCTGGTGCTGGCCAGGCCCGCGACCTGGACCGGGTCGATGCCCGGCTGCCACTGGACCACCGCGTGGCCCTCCACGTCGATGCCGCGCCGCCCGGCCCGCCCGGTGAGCTGGGTGTACTCCCCGGGGGTGAGGTCGGCGTGGGTCTCGCCGTTCCACTTGTCGAGCTTCTCGATCACCACGGAGCGGGCCGGCATGTTGATGCCGAGCGCGAGGGTCTCGGTGGCGAACACGGCCTTGACCAGGCCGCGGGTGAACAGCTCCTCGACGACCTCCTTGAACGACGGGAGCATGCCCGCGTGGTGGGCGGCCAGCCCCCGCTCCAGGGCGTCGCGCCACTCCAGGTAGCCCAGGACGCCCAGGTCCTCGTCGGGCAGGTGGGCGGTGCGCTCGTCGACGATCTGCCGGATCTCGTGGCGTTCGGCGTCGGTGGTGAGCCGGATGCCGTCGTGCAGGCACTGCATGACGGCGGCGTCGCAGCCGGCCCGGGAGAAGATGAACGTGATCGCGGGCAGCAGGGCGTCGGCGTCCAGGCGCTCGATGGCGGCGGCCCGGTCGGGCGGGCCGCCCCTGCGGGGGCGCGAGTAGCCGCGGCGGCCCTTGCCGAACGCCTGGCGCTCCTCGTCCCTGGCGATGCGCAGCAGATTGGGGTTGATCTGGGGGCGGCGGTCGTCGTCGACGGTGACGAACAGGTCGTAGATGCGGTTGCCGACGAGCATGTGCTGCCACAGCGGGACCGGCCGGTGCTCGTCGACGATCACGCTGGTGTCGCCGCGGACCTCGCCCATCCACTCGCCGAACTCCTCGGCGTTGCTGACCGTGGCCGAGAGCGCGACCAGCCGCACCGACTCGGGCAGGTGGATGATCACCTCTTCCCAGACCGCGCCGCGGAAGCGGTCGGCGAGGTAGTGCACCTCGTCCATGACGACGAACCCGAGCCCGGCCAGCGTGCCGGACCCGGCGTAGAGCATGTTGCGCAGCACCTCGGTCGTCATGATGACGATCGGCGCCTCGCCGTTGACGCTGTTGTCGCCGGTGAGCAGGCCGACCTTGGCCGCGCCGTACCGTCTGACCAGGTCGTTGTACTTCTGGTTGGACAGCGCCTTGATCGGGGTGGTGTAGAAGCACTTGCGGCCCTCCTGAAGGGCCAGGTGCACCGCGAACTCTCCCACCACGGTCTTGCCGGAGCCGGTGGGCGCCGCCACCAGGACCCCGTCGCCCGCCTCCAGCGCCCGGCAGGCGTCGAGCTGGAAGTCGTCCAGCTCGAAGTCGTACAGTCCGCGGAACGAGGTCAGCGCGGGCCCGCTCTCGGCCTGGCTCTGACGGAAGGCAGCGTATCGTTCCGCTGGGGTCGTCATACCCCCAGCCTACCGATATCGGGATTCCGGTCCGTCCCCCTTTTCCCTCCCCGCCCGGCCCGGCGGGCGGTCCCGTACGGGAGCGCCGGGGCGGGGGCGGATCAGACCAGCACCTCCAGCGCGCCCGGGACGATCTCGCAGGTGAGCGGGGTGGGGCCGATCCGCTCGCCGTCGGCGTAGGCGATCACCCCGGGGGCCTCGACGGTGATCCGGCGGGCCCGGTACATGGTGACGGCCGGGTGGCTCGCGTGCGAACCCCGGTAGACGCGGGGGAAGGTGCGCAGGAACTCCCCCTTGGGGATCGCGCCCAGGACCGTCACGTCCAGCAGGCCGTCGTCGGGCAGGGCGCCGGGGCAGACCCGCATGCCGGCGCCGTAGGAGCGGGTGTTGCCGATCGCCACCAGCATGGCCTCGCGCTCGACGATCTCGCCGTCCAGGTCGATGCGGAACGGGATCGGCCGGAAGGAGCGCAGCTCCTCGGCGAGCGCGACCAGGTACCTGGCCATGCCGGGCGGCCAGGTCATCGTGTTGGCCCGCTCGTTGACGCGGGAGTCGAAGCCGCAGGCCAGCACCCCGGCGAACCACTCGTCGTCGCCGATCCTGGCGGCGTCGACCGTGCGGACCCGGCCGCGCAGCACGACGTCGGCGGCGGCGAGGGGGGCCTTGAGCGGGATGCCGAGCGCTCCGGCGATGTCGTTGCCGGTGCCCACCGGGATGACGCCCAGCGGCACTCCGCTGCCCGCGACCGCCTGGACGGCAAGGTGGACCAGGCCGTCGCCGCCGAAGGCCACCAGTGCCTCGGGCTGCTCGGCGACGGCAGTGCAGGCGCGTTCCAGGGCGTCGGAGGCGGAGTCCCCGAGGATCACCGAGACCTCGCGCCCGCCCCTCCGCAACCGGTCGAGCACCGGGGAGAGCAGCCCCCGCGAACGGCCGCCGCGGGCGGCGGGGTTGACCAGGACGGCGATCTCTGCGGGCACGGACCGGAATCTATCCCCTAGGGGGCACGGTCGGCATCGGTCGTTCTCGAATCGATAGGAGCGGGCGCGGGGACGGGCTCCACCTCGTCCAGCGGCGAGGAGTCGTCGAGCGAGGAGGGGCCGGAGTGGTCGTCGCCGAGGGTGGAGGCCTCGTCGTCGGACAGGTGGGAGAAGTCGTCGCCCTTGGGCAGGCGTCTCTCCCGCAGGTACATGAAGCCCTCTGCCAGGGCGAACAGCAGCACCATGGGCAGGGCCAGCGCGATCATCGTGAACGGGTCGCCACCGGGGGTGGCCACCGCGCCGAAGACGAACATGATGAAGATGACCATGCGCCGGTGCTTGGCCACCAGCGCGTGCGGCAGCACCCCGATGATGTTCAGGAAGACCATCAGCAGCGGCAGCTCGAAGGAGATGCCGAAGACGATGAGCATGATCAGGGCGTAGCCGAGGTACTCGTCGATCGTGATGCCGGTGAGCGTCCCGGGAGGGGCGAAGCCGAGCAGGATCGACAGGCCGGTGTCCATCACGAAGTAGGCCAGCGCCGCGCCCGCCAGGAAGAGCGGGACGGCCAGCAGCATGAACAGGAACGAGTAGCGCTTCTCGTTGCGGTACAGGCCGGGGGTGACGAAGCCCCAGATCTGCCAGAGCCAGATCGGCGAGGAGACGACCAGGCCGAACATCGCCGCGACCTTGAGGTTCACGAAGAAGGAGTCGAAGACGCCGAGGATCAGCATCGTGCACTGCCCGGGTCGCAGCTCCTGGGCCTGCGGCAGCCCGCAGTACGGAGCCGAGACGAACTTCCAGATCGGGTCGAAGAAGATGAATCCGACCACGATGCCCGCGATCAGCCCGAGCAGGGCGATGACCAGCCGGTTGCGCAGCTCACGCAGATGCGCCATGAGCGGCATCCGGCCGTCGGCGGCCTCCTCAGGGGACGGAGACGCCCCGTTCCGGCCTGATTTGGGCCACTTCAGCAGCGCCATTCGCGAATCCCGGGGTGACGAGTCGGTTGATCGGGGAGATCTTCAGACTACCGCTGATCACTGCGCCTTGGGCGCGCCCGACCGGGCACGCAGGCTGGCGGCCTGCTCCTCGAGCCTGCGGGCCTGCTCCTCGGCGCTCGGCACGGAGACCGGCTCGGGAGCGGGGACCGGGGTGGCCGGGGGGATCGGCTGGGGTGCCGGGGCGACGGCGGGCTTGGCCTGGACGACCGTGGCGGTCGTGGTGTCGGCCTCGTCCTCCTCGCGGAGCTTGGCGGTCTCCGACTTGAAGATGCGCAGCGACCGGCCGAGCCCGCGGGCGGCCTCCGGCAGCTTCTTGGCACCGAAGAGCAGCACCAGGATCAGGCCGATGATGATCAGCTCAGTGGGTCCGAGGTTGGGCATTACACATCCTTACGCCGAGCGACGTGCGGTCTCTGTCCCGATCGTACGCTCCTCGGGGCGCGGTCTCACCCCCACCGGCTCATCCGCGGGGCGGGCGGATCTCCCCGGTGTGATCGCCGAACAGGATTCGGACCGGTTCCAGCCTGCCCTGGGTGCGGTCGACCTCGCGGCGCAGCGCGAGGCCGGCACGCAGCGCGCGCAGGGCGAGGACGCCGAGCACCACCAGCCCGGCGAGCCCCACGAGAATCGGGGCGACGATCCAGCTCATGACGGGTGATCCTGTCGTCGCATGTCAGGAGACCGACTCATAACGATTCAGCGCGGCCCTCGCGGCGGCGCGCACGCTCTCGTCCAGCGAGGCGGGCGAGATCACCCTCCCGCTGTCGCCGAGGCGCAGCGCCAGGCGTACCAGCCAGCCGTGGTCCCTGGCGCGCAGGGCCACCCGGACGCGGCCCTCGCCGAGCTCCTCGACGCTCTCGCACGGGTAGTACTCGGCGACCCAGCGGCCCACGGCGGTCAGCTCCAGCTCCACCAGCTCGTCGGTCGGCGAGGGCCGGAACACCCCCGGGGTCACCTCGTCGGGCACTGCCCCCTCGGGCGGGTCCGCGGGAACGTCGAGCATGTCGACCGAGAGCATCCGGTCCAGCCGGAACAGCCGGACCGCCTCGACCCGGTAGCACCAGCCCGACAGGTAGGTCCGCCCGTCCACCACGACCAGGCGCATCGGGTCCACGTCGCGCGGGGTGATCTCGTCGCGTCCGGGCACGTAGTAGCGCAGAGAGAGCCTCCTGCCCCGGCGCAGCGCCTCGTTGACGACGGGCAGCGCGTCGGGGGCGGCGTCCACCTCCACCGCGACCTGGCTGCTGACCGCCGCCGCGCCCTCGCCCGCGGCCCGCTCGAACTTGGCGATGACCCGCATCAGCGCGTCCCGCTCGCCGAACTCCGGCATCTCGGCCAGCAGCCGCAGCGCCACCAGCAGGGCGCTGGCCTCGTCCACGGCCAGCCGCAGGGGCCGGGCGATGGTCTCGGCGTTGTCGATGACGATCTCCCCGCCGTCCCAGGAGACGTCGATCAGGTCGCCGGGGGTGTGGCCGGGCAGCCCGCACATCCAGACCAGCTGCAGGTCGTCGATGAGCTGCTTCTCGGTCACCCCGAAGATCTTGGCCACCTCGGGCACCTGGGCGCCGGGGTGCGACATCAGGTAGGGGACCAGGGCGAGCAGCCTGGGCAGCCGGTCGGCGGTGCTCACGCGAGTGCTCCCTTCAGGCGGCAGATGACCGCGTCGCGGGCGTCCGGCGGGCCGAGCACCTCGGCGTCGTCGGCGAAGCCGACGATCCAGCCGGCCAGCCGCTCGGGGTCGGTGAAGTCGACCTCCAGCTCGTCCCAGCCGTCACCGGCGGTCCGCGCGCTCTTCGCCACCTGGCGCAGTCCCTGGCAGGTGTCGTGCCTGACCCGGATCACGGCGGTGCGCTCGCGGACGGCGGCGTCGCGGTAGCCGACCATGGACGTGATGTCGACGCCCTCGGGCACCACCACGGCGCCCGGGCGGCCGACGGGGGTGACCGTGCCGCTGATCCGGCTGAGCCGGAAGACCCGGGGCGCGTCGCGGTCGCGGTCGTGGCCGACCATGTACCAGCGGCCCCGGCGGCTGACCACGCCCCACGGCTCCACCGTGCGGGTCAGCATGCTCTGGCTGGCCGCGGCCCGGTAGGCGAAGCGGACCACGCGCCGGTCGCGCACGGCCTCCCACAGGGCGGGAAAGGACGCGTCCTGGGTGTCGACGCGCAGCTCCAGCGCCCCGCCGAGGACCCCGTGGGCCTCGTCGGTCTGCACGCCCCCGGCGCGCAGTTTCAGCAGGGCCCCGCCCGCCGCCTCGGCCAGGCTGGCGCGCTGCCACACCTGGGCCGCCAGGCCCACCACGGCCGCCTCGTCCGGCTCCAGGGTGATCTCGGGCAGCTCGTAGGCCTGCCGGACGATCCGGTAGCCCGGATCCTCCTCCCAGGGGTCCTTGTGGACCTCGATGGGGATGCCGATCTCGCGGAGCTCGTTCTTGTCCCGCTCGAACATCCGCTGGAAGGCCTCGTCGTTGTCGGCGTCGTAGCCGGGCACCGCCTGGCGGATGTGCTCGGCGCTGAGCGGCCGCCGCGTGGCCAGCAGGCAGATCACGAGATTGAGCAGCCGCTCGGTCTTCCGGCGCGACATCCGGCCTCCCTTCCTGTTCGGGTGACGCTACCCTTCCCCCGTGATCAGATGGCGCAGGGGCGAGGTCGTGCGGGTCCGGCGCGAGTGGCCGGGGGCGGTGGAACTCGACGTGACCACCGAGGACGGCCAGGCACGCGCTCTCGCCTATCCGGCCCTGGTGGGGCACCCGGAGCCCGGTGACACGGTGCTGCTCAACACGACCGCGCTCGCCATGGGGCTCGGTACGGGAGGCTACGCCATGGTGGTGGCGATTCCCGACCGTTTGCCACAAGATCCGCGCGGCCCCGGACACCTGGTAAAGGCACGTTACACCCCGTTGCAGGCCACCGTGCTCGGCGCCGACGAGCAGGATTCGCCCTTCCACGACGTGTTGCGCGAGGCCGACTCGGTGGACGGCATGCCCGTGATCGTCGCCGACCTGCACTCGGCCCTGCCGGCGATCCTCTGCGGCCTGTACGGCACCACTCCCCCGCGCCCGCCGGGCCCTGCCGGGGACAGGGCCGGGGACAGGGCCGGGGACGCGGGCGGGGGCGCCACGCGGGCCGCCGGCGGGGGGACCGGGGAGGTCGCGGTCGCGGGAACGCCGGAGGGCGGCGCCCGCAGGGTGCCCAGGGTGGCCTACGTGATGCTGGACGGGGGCGCGCTGCCCGCCTGGTTCTCCATGTCGTCCGCGCGGCTGCGGGAGACGGGCTGGCTGTGCGGGGTGGTGACGGTGGGCCAGGCCTTCGGCGGCGACGTGGAGGCGGTGACCGCGCACACCGGCCTGCTGGCGGCCCGGCACGTCCTGGGGGCCGACGTCGCGATCGCCGCGCAGGGACCGGGCAACCTGGGCGGCGGCACCCGCTGGGGTTTCTCGGGCGTCTCGGCCGGTGAGGCGGTCAACGCCGCCGCCGTCCTGGGCGGCCGTCCGGTGGCGGCGCTGCGGGTCAGCGAGGGCGACCTGCGCGAGCGTCACATCGGGGTCTCGCACCATTCGCTGACCGCCTACGGCCGGGTGGCGCTGGCCCCGGCCCGGGTGGCCGTCCCGGTGCTGCCCGGTGACTTCGGCAGGCGGGTGGCCGAGCAGTCGCGCCCGCTCGGCGCCCGGCACGAGCTGGTGGAGGTGCCGGTGGACGGGCTGGCCGAGGCGCTGCGCGGCTCACCCGTCCGGCTGTCGACGATGGGACGCGGCCTGGACGAGGACCTGGCCTACTTCCTGGCCTCGGCCGCGGCCGGGAGGCTGGCCGCCTCGCTGCTCCCGTAGAAGTTCTTGAAGGTGAAGGCCGAGGGCGTGGGGCCCTCGGCCTTCAGGAGCTCCAGGCGCTCCATGCCCTCGGCCAGTGTCGGCTCGTACCCGGCCGGGATCCACCACATCACCGAGTACGGCTCGGCGATGTGGTGGAACCACTCCCTGCGCCGCTGCAGGAACTCCAGGTGGACGGTGCGGTAGACGTAGTTCCAGAGCGCGTCGCGCGACTCCCAGACCGAGAAGTTGATCAGCAGGTGGTCGCCGTAGACGTGCTCGACCGTGTCCTCGGGGCCCTCCCCGCCCTTGAGCCTCCAGACGAAGCCCGGGGTGGCCTCGGCCAGCCGGTTGAGGGGATCGAGGCCCGCCATGAAGGAGACCATTTCCGGGGAGTTCGTGGGCGCGCGCATGTGGGCGACGTTCATCTGTGCCAGGTGCATGAGCACAGCAGACCATCCCCGCTCCTTCTATGTCAATCATCATTGTTTTTAGAAAAGGCGACGCAGCACTCCCCCGGGCGCGGGTCCATCCGGGCGGCCGAGGCGTCCTGGCCGAGAGACTCCAGCAGGCCACGGCAGAGTTCCAGGTTGACCGAGCAGACCAGCGGCGGGTGCTCCTCGGCCAGCACGTGGAACGGGCAGTTGCGCAGCCGGATCCGCCCCTCCTCCTCGTAGGGCAGGTAACCGCGCCGGCGCAGCACTCCGGGCAGGTCCTCCCCCTCCAGGGCGAGCCCGGCCCCGGCGCGGCGGGCGGCCCGTCCGGCCCGCTCGTCCCCGCCGAGCTCCTCGATCGCCTCGGCCAGCACCAGGGCGAGCGTGCGGTAGTCCCGCGCCGGCACGCTGACCTGCCACTCCCCCGGCGCCCTGCGGTAGACCTTCGCGGGCCGGCCGCTGCCCGGCCCGGTCCGCTCGGTCAGCCGCCGGAACCCCGCCTCCAGCAGGCCCGCCTCGACGAGCCTGTCCAGGTGGAAGGCGGCCAGGGTCCGCTGCACCCCCACCGCCTCGGCCGCCTCGTTCCGCCCGACCTCCCGGCCCAGGGAGACCACGTAGTCGTAGACGGCCCGGCGCACCGGGTCGTGGAGTACCGCCATCGTGTCGAGGTCGTCGCCGCTCACAGCCCGGATTGTAGGGCGGGACCCGCGGAAAGCCGTCACGGCCACGACGGCCCCGACCGTCCTGACGGCCGCGACCGGTCCGGAAGGCGGGCGCGGGTCCGGGAGGCGGGCGCGGGTCCGGGAAACGGCTACCGGCCCGGGAAACGGCTACAGGACCGGTCACGGCCGCAGGACCGGGAAACGGCCGCAGGACCGGGAAACGTCCGCAGGCCCGGGCGGCGGCTCAGTAGGCCGCCAGGACGTCGACGACGAAGACCAGGGTGTCGCCGGGCCTGATCGACGGCGGCAGGCCCTCCTCGTAGCCGAGACCCGGCGGGACGACGAGCGCGACCCGGCTGCCCACGGGGACACCGACCAGGGCCCGGTCCCAGCCCGCGATGACGCGGCCCCTGCCGATCTGGAAGGCCCTGGGCCGCCCGGCCGCCCAGGTGGAGTCGAACACGGCGCCACCGCGCCAGACCCTGCCCTCGTACTGGGTGACGACGAGGTGCCCGGCGCGGACCCCGGCGCCGGTCCCCCGCAGCAGGATCCTGCTTCTCAGCGTGGCCGGAGGAGCGGCCTTCGGCACGGACAGGGCCGGGCGCCCGCCGGGAGGGCCGGTGACCCTGACCCCGTCCAGCGCCGCGGCACCGCCGACGCCGGTCGGCTCGCCCCCGGCGGCGGTACCGGGAGGGAAGGTCCCGAGCACGTCGACGACGTAGAACAGCTCGTCCCGCGCGGTCATCCCGCCGGGCGGGTTGGGGCCGTAGCCCTCCTCGGGAGGGACGGAGGCGATCACCCTGCTGCCCACCGCGTGACCCCGCAGGGCCTTGCCCACACCGGTGAGCGTCCCGTTCAGCGGGAAGGAGGCCGGGGCGCCCTGGTTGAAGCTGGAGGCCAGCAGGCGGTTGTCCTTGCCGTCCCACACGTGCGCGGTGTACTGGGCCACGACCAGGTCGTCCGCCCCGATGCGCGCGCCGGTGCCGGTCATCAGCTCGGTGAACCTCAGCCCCGGCGAGGGAGTGCCCTCGGGAAAGCGCACGGTCGGCCTCTCGCCGAAGTTCCCGACCACCTCGACGTCCGGCCCCGCCGGTCCGTCACCGGAGCTGCAGGCGGCGACCGGCACGAGCGAGAACGCGGCGAGCAGCGCGGCGAGCAGCGTCCCGGGGCGTGGCGCGGGAGGCCGCGCGGGACGGGACGCGGGGCGGTGCGCGGGACGCACCGTGGCACGGACGACGGCACGGACGACGGCACGGACGGTGGGGCGCATCCGGACTCCCTGGGCCGAGGGCTGCGCCAACCCTAACCCGCTATTGGGAGGGTTGTCAGTAGCCGGGGATCACGACCGGAGGCCGGGCGGAGGCGGTGAAAACCTGATGACCGGGCCCCGATCGGGGCCCGGTCACGGGACGTGCCATGGAGGGGTCCGGCGGGACGCGCCGGAAGCCGGAAGGACGGTCTAGTAGGCGGCCACCACGTCGACCAGGAAGACCAGGGTGTCGGTGCCCTTGATCTTCTCGCCGGAGCCCTTCTCGCCGTAGCCGAGGTCCGGCGGGATGCTCAGCAGCACCCGGCTGCCGACCGGAACGCCGACCAGGCCCTGGTCCCAGCCCTTGATGACCTTGCCGGTGCCGATCTGGAACATGATCGGCTGGGCGCCGCGCGACCAGCTGCTGTCGAACTCGACGTCCGAACCCCAGATCTTGCCGGCGTACTGGACGAGGATCGACTGGCCCGAGGTGACCTTGGGCCCGGTGCCCTCGATCACCGTCTTGGTGACGAGCCCCTTGGGAGCCTTCTCCTTGGTCTTGGTGGTGAGCTTGGGCGCGGCCTCGCCGCCCGGGTTCTCCACCTTGACGCCCTTGAGGCCCGGGTCGGTGGCGTCGCCCTTGGCGGTCTTCTCGGTGGGAACACCGACCACGTCGACCACGAAGACCTGCGACTGTCCCGGCGGGGCCTGCGCCTGCTGCTCCTTGGGCAGGGTGTCCTTGGCGACGACGGACAGGAACCTGCCGCCGCCCTTGGTCTCGGCGAAGCCCTTGCGGAGGATCTCCGGGACCTGCTCGTTGAGGGTGATGACCTGCGGCCCTCCCTCGTCGTAGGTCGAGCCGGCGAGCTTGTTCTCCTTGCCGTCCCAGGTGAAGACGGTGAAGTTGGCCACCACGCTGGCGCCGGTCTTGGCCGTCTCGCCGGCCGTTCCGGGGGTGAGGACCTTGAAGGAGGAGGTCTCGACGACCTTGGCCGGGAAGGCCACGGTCGGCTTCGCCCCGGCCGCTCCGGTGACCTGCAGTTCGGGGACCCCGCCACTGCTCGCGGAGCCGGAGGCGCCGGTGGTGCTGGTGGCGGCGTCTCCCCCGGTTCCACATGCTGCGGCGAACATCAGAGGCACTGCGGCCAGTACGGCCAGACTGCGGCGGCGCATAGGTATCCCTCAAGCAGACGTCAGGTTCGCGTCACATTACCCCTCCCGGTGTACGGAGGAGGTAAGACCGGGACGAGCTTGCCTAAGCGTGACCATGACATGCCGACGATCGACGTTACCCGCCCGCCGCCCGTGAAAGATTCACGGCGACCGGTGGCCGTCGCGCGCGGACGGGCGGCGGGCCCGGCGTCCGTCCGGTGCGGACGATCGACGGGCCCTCCATCCGTGGACGGACGCCGGGCCCGCCGCCGTCACATGCCGGCGATGAGCTTGTCCACCCTCTCGTCGACGCTGCGGAAGGGGTCCTTGCAGAGCACGGTGCGCTGCGCCTGGTCGTTGAGCTTCAGGTGCACCCAGTCGACGGTGAAGTCGCGGCGCTTCTCCTGGGCCTTGCGGATGAACTCCCCGCGCAGCCGCGCGCGTGTGGTCTGCGGCGGCACCGACTTGGCCTCGAAGATCTTGAGGTCGGAGGCCACCCGCTCCACCGCGCCGCGCTTCTGCAGCAGGTAGAACAGGCCGCGCCTGCGGTGCACGTCGTGGTAGGCCAGGTCGAGCTGGGCGACCCTGGGGCTGGAGAGCGGCAGGTCGTACTTGTTGCGGTAGCGCTCGATGAGCTGGTACTTGGTGACCCAGTCGATCTCCCGGGCGACCTTGTCCAGGTCACCGGTCTCGACCGCGTTGAGCGTGCGCTCCCACAGCTCCAGCACCCGGTGGCTGAGCTCGTCGCCGCCGCGGCGGTCGACGAAGTCGCGGGCCTTGGAGAGGTACTCCTCCTGGATCTCCAGCGAGGACGCCTCGCGGCCGTTGGCCAGCCGCACCCGCCGGCGCCCGGTCATGTCGTGGGAGACCTCGCGGATGGCCCGGATCGGGTTCTCCAGGGAGAGGTCGCGCATCACGGTGCCCGCCTCGATCATGCGCAGCACCAGGTCGGTCGCGCCGACCTTGAGCAACGTGGTCGTCTCGCTCATGTTGGAGTCGCCGACGATGACGTGCAGGCGGCGGAACCGCTCGGCGTCGGCGTGCGGCTCGTCGCGGGTGTTGATGATCGGGCGCGACCGGGTCGTGGCGCTGGAGACGCCCTCCCAGATGTGCTCGGCCCGCTGGGAGACGCAGTAGACCGCTCCCCTGGGGGTCTGCAGCACCTTGCCGGCGCCGCAGACGATCTGCCGGGTGACCAGGAAGGGGATCAGCACGTCGGCCAGGCGGCCGAACTCGCCGTGCCGGCCGACCAGGTAGTTCTCGTGGCAGCCGTAGGAGTTGCCCGCGGAGTCGGTGTTGTTCTTGAACAGGTAGATGTCGCCGGCGATGCCCTCCTCGCGGAGGCGCTTCTCGGCGTCGACGAGCAGACCCTCCAGGATGCGCTCGCCCGCCTTGTCGTGGGTGACGAGCTCCACGACGTTGTCGCACTCGGGGGTGGCGTACTCGGGGTGGCTTCCGACGTCGAGGTAGAGCCGGGCCCCGTTGCGGAGGAAGACGTTGCTCGACCGGCCCCAGGAGACGACGCGGCGGAATAGATAGCGCGCTACCTCGTCGGGCGACAGCCGCCGCTGCCCCCTGAACGTGCAGGTGACGCCGTACTCGTTCTCAAGCCCGAAGATGCGACGATCCATTGCCTCACACTATTCGCCGAACCCCTCTCGTGGGAGGGATCATGGGGTTTTCGGTCGTACGGCTTATGCCCAGGCCGACGAGCTGCTAAGCGCGAACGCCGCCCGTGCCCGGCTCGCGGGAGGACCGTCACGGCCGCGAGCGGCGCGGGAGCGCCGGGGGGCGGCGGCAAAGAGCCGGGAGCCGGGGTCGCGGGGGCGTCGCGCGAGCTCGTGCGGCGGGTTTTCGCACGCCGGAGGCGAGGGGCCGGGGCCGGATTCGGCCGCCCGGAAAAGGGCGGTCCCGAACGCGTGAGGGCGCCGCCCCGGCCGGGGCGGCGCCCTCACGTCGTACCGTCACGCCGTGACGCCGTCACACCACAGTGTCTCCGTGTATCCGTGTATCCGTGTATCCGCGCCGTCGTGTCTCCGCGCCGTCGTGTCGCCGACCCATCGGTGGCCGGTCCCGGCGGGACCGGCCACCGATGCCGGTATCGATGCCGGTGGCGGGGTCAGCCGCTCGATCCGGTGTCGATGTCACCGTCGGGTGCGGTCGGCGGGGTGCCGGGCGTCTCGGGGGCGGAGAGGGGGTTCTGCTCCTTCTCGTCCCGTACCGCCTGGGCGGCCGACTCGGCGGCGGGGGCTCCGGTGGCCAGCAGGCGCTCCAGCCTCGGGCCGTTGAGCCGCAGGAACTTGCGGTGCGGCCGGTTGCGGTCGAGCACCGCCACCTCGAGCTGGGCGGCCGGGAACCGCTCGCCCCCCGGCTCGGTCAGCGCGAACAGCGCGGCCTCCAGCGCCTCGCCCAGCGACAGGCCGTCGCGGTAGCGCTCCTTGAGCCGCCCCGCCACCGCCTCGGCCTGGCCGCCCATGGCGACCAGCCCCGCCTCGTCGAAGACCGAGCCGTCGAACGTCAGCCGGTAGATGTGGTCCTCGTCGGCGGAGTCGCCGACCTCGGCGACCACGATCTCCACCTCGAACGGCTTCGGCGACTCCGTGAAGATCTGGCCGAGGTTCTGCGCGTAGAGGTTGGCCAGGCCGCGGGCGGTGACGTCGTCGCGCGCGTAGGTGTAGCCGTTGATGTCGGCGTAGCGGATGCCGCCGAGGCGCAGCGCCTCGAACTCGTTGTAGCGGCCGACCGCGGCGAACCCGATCCTGTCGTAGATCTCGCTGATCTTGTGCAGCGCACGGGACGGGTTGGGCGCGACGAACAGGATGCCGTCCTCGTACTGCAGGACGACGACGCTGCGGCCCCGCGCGATCCCCTTGCGCGCGTAGTCCGCCTTGTCCCGCATCTGCTGCTCGGGCGAGACATATCCAAAAGGCATGGACACCTGGGGTGATCCTCTCGTGTTAGCGCAGCGGGGCGGTGGGGCCGTCGGGGGAGTTCGTCCGGGAGTCGATCACGACCCGGACGTGCTCGGCGACCTCGTCGTCGGGGAGCCGGTGGAATCCGTCGGCCGTGATCACCACGACGACGGGCCAGATCCTGCGGATCACGTCGGGACCGCCGGTCGCCGAGTCGTCGTCGGCCGCGTCGTAGAGGGCGTGGACGAGGGTCAGGACGGTGTCCTCGGGCGAGGCGCCCTCCCGGTAGAGCTTCTTCAGCGCCCCGCGCGCGAAGATCGAGCCGGATCCGATCGTGTGGTGGTTGTGCTGCTCGTACGGCCCGCCGCCCACGTCGTAGCCGAAGATCCGGCCACCGTCGATGTCGGGGTCGTAGGCCGCGAAGATCGGCACCACGACGAGTCCCTGCATGGCCATCGGCAGGTTGCCGCGGATCATCGTGGCGAGCCGGTTGGCCTTGCCCGTCACCGAGAGCGTGCGGCCCTCGCGCTTCTCGTAGTGCTCCAGCTCCACCCGGTAGAGGCGGGCCAGCTCGATGCCGGTGCTCGCGGTCCCCGCGATGCCCATGGCCGAGTGGTCGTCGGTGCGGAAGACCTTCTCGATGTCCCGCTGGGAGATGATGTTGCCGGAGGTCGCCCGGCGGTCTCCGGCGATCACCACGCCGCCGGCGCACTTCGCCGCGACGATCGTGGTGGCGTGCGGAATCTGGTCGCCCACCGGTGTCGCCAGGGCCTCGTTACGGCCAGGCAGCAAGTCCGGCGAGTGGGACCTGACGAACTCGGTGAACGAGGAGCTCCCGGTGTCGGTAAAGATATGATTCACCATGCCGGCGGGCAGGTCCCTGTGCGATCCCACGCGACTCCCTCCAAAGGTGCAGTCCTTTATGGCCCGACCTTACTCATCTTGCCGTGCTGCTTGCACTTCCCTGGATCAGCTCAGCGCGAACCACCTACGGGTGCCCGGCTTTTGAATCTTCACCGACGACCGGCCTCAGGCGGCCCGGTCCGCCGCCGCCTCACGCGGACACGGCGAAGGGGCACCGGCGGCGGACGACGGCGCCCAGCAGGGACGAAGCAGGGGGAACAGGGGGGAGGGAGGCACCGAAGGGGCCACGGGGATGAAGGGGACCGGGCGGCCACGCTTCTGCCGGGACTCGTCCCCCTCGGCCTGGGCTCCGGCGGCTCCGGCGGCTCCGGCGGCGCCCGCGCCGGAACGCGGAGGGGGCGCTCACGGCGGGGACGGCCGTGCGCCGCCCACCCGCCGAGCCCGGCGCCCGCCGGACTCGCCCCCGGCCGGGACGAGCCCTTCGGATCGCGATGGATCCGACCTCATCAGGCTCCAGTAGGACAAGTCACATGAGAGCTGATGTAAGACCTACTGGCCGCCCTTCTGGACGTAGGACCTGACGAATTCCTCGGCGTTCTCCTCGAGCACCTCGTCGATCTCGTCGAGGATCGCGTCGACGTCGTCCGAGAGCTTCTCGTGACGTTCCTGGACGTCGGTGGTTTCCGCCGCGGCGGTCTCCTCGACCTCCTTGTCGGTGCGGCCGGTCTGCTTCTGGCCGCCGGTGTCCTTGCTCGCCATGTGTGGCACCTCCACCTGGGGGACGCATCTGATTCATATCTTCCCCGAACCGGGCGACATTGCGCGCGGATGATCCCGCGATCTTTGCGGGCACCCCCACGGGCCGTGCCGAGGTCCTGCCCGTCAGGGAACCCCCTCACCCCGCCCCGAGGCAAATCCGCACCCCCTTGACTGGATAGTCGACCTATCCAATAATTGGCAAGCGCAACTATCCAATGAAGGGACCCCCCGTGTCGCCGTCCTCCCTGAGCACCGCCGGAGTGCTCCTGATCACCGTTCCCGCCGTCGCCTTCGGCGGGGCCTCCCTGCTCGCGCACATCATGCGCGACATCCCCGGCTACGCGGACAATCCCGTCCGCCGGGGCCTGTGGCGGGCGGGGCACGCCCACGCGGGCGTCCTGGTGCTCTTCGCGCTCGTCGCGCTCCTCTACATCGACCAGGCGGACCTGTCCGCCGGCATGAAGGACCTTGCCCGGGTCCTGATCGTGGCGGCCCCCATCCTGATGCCGATCGGCTTCTTCCTGTCGGTGGTCCGCCCCTCCGACACCACGCCGAACCGGCTGATCTGGCTCGTCCCGGCGGGCGGGGTCTCCCTCGCGGCGGGCGCGCTGCTGCTCGGCATCGGCCTGGTGTGAGCCCACTGCGCGCCAGCGTGAGCCCGCTATGAGCCCCATGAGCCTGCTTTGAGCCCCGTGTGAGCATCGTCACCGTCGAATCCGGAGAACAAGGGCGGCCAGAGGGACGCAAGGAACGTTCCAAGTAGGCCTCCGGGGTGGAAAACTGCGATCATTGCGGGGTGAGCACCATCATCGCGCGCAGGTACAAGCTCGTCTCCCGCGTCGGCCAGGGGGCGACCGGCGTCGTCTGGCGCGCCTACGACCTGCTTCTGGAGCGTGAGGTGGCCCTCAAGGAGATACCCCTGCCCCCCGGGGCGGCCGCCGCGGAGCAGCGGCGGCGCGTGGTCAGGGAGGCGCGGATGGCCGCCCGGCTGAGCCACCGGGGCATCGTGACGGTGCACAACCTCACCGAGGAGGCCGACCGCCTCTGGATCGTCATGGAGTTCCTGGAGGCGCTGACGCTGCACGACACGCTCGTGCAGGCGGGGCCGCTCCCGGTGGACCTGGTGGCGGCGATGGGGTGCCGCCTGCTGGAGGCGCTGCGGCACGCGCACGACGGCGGGGTGATCCACCGCGACATCAAGCCCGCCAACATCATGCTGACCGGCGACCGGGTGGTGCTGGCCGACTTCGGCTTCGCCGCGCCCGAGGGGGCCGCGACGAGCTCGATGCGCGGCACCCCGGCGTTCATCGCCCCGGAGGCGCTCCAGGGCAGGGGCGGCACCCGCGAGGCGGACATGTGGTCGTTCGGCGCGACGCTGTACATGGCGGTCGAGGGCAGGACCCCGTTCCGTACGGTGAACTCGATGGCGGCGCTGGTGGCGGCGCTGCGCGAGCCGCCGCGCGCGCCCAAGCGGGCGGGCGCCCTGGAGCCGGTGCTGCGCGGGCTGCTGCGCAAGGATCCCCGGGCCCGGCTGAGCGCCGTGCGGGCGGCGAAGATGCTGGACGACGTGCGCTGCTTCACCGCGGCCTGACCCGCCACCCCGCCCCGCCCCGCCGGACAGGCGGCCGGGAACCAACGGCCGGGGACCGGCGGACCGGCGTGACGCCGGACCGACGGGCGTGACCGGCCGGCGCGGACTGCCGGGCCGGCGCGGCGGGGACGGGCGGAGGGACGCGGTCAGCCGACGGGGACGCGGCGGCAGGCCGCGACGAACCGGGAGGCCAGCGCGGGACTTCCGGCCCAGTGCAGGTGCAGGTACGAGGCGGTGATCCGGTCGTCGCCGAAGCCGTCGGCCCCGTCCCGCCAGCGGAACAGCGGCCGGTCGGGGGCGGGCTCGACCATGGTGCGGTGGAACTCGTGGCCCCGGTAGCGTTCGCCGTCCCGGGTGAGCGCCGAGTCCCGCACGGCCACCGCGTCCCGGTACCCGAGCGTCAGCGTGCCGGTCATCCTGGCCTCCACGTCGAGGACCCCGCACATGGGCCTGTCGTCCAGCCTCCGGGACAGGTAGAGCAGGCCCGCGCACTCGGCCGAGATCGGCCCGTCGAACGCGGCGACCTGCCTGCGCAGCGGTTCGTTGGCCGACAGCTCGGCCGCGTAGACCTCGGGGAAGCCGCCGCCGATGACGATCCCGCGTGTCCCCTCGGGGAGCGCCTCGTCGGCCAGCGGGTCGAGCGGGACGATCTCGGCGCCCGCGGCCGCCAGCAGCTCGGCCTGCTCGGTGTACCCGAACGTGAAGGCCTGGCCGCCCGCGACCGCGATCCTGGTCACCGCCGGGACGGACGACCCCGGGCTCCAGGGCGGGGCCGGGCTCCAGGGCGGGGCCGTCTGCGGCGGCGCGGTGCGGGCGAGCCTCAGCAGCCCCTCCAGGTCGCAGGAGGCCACGACGAGGTCCGCGACGGCGTCCATGGCCCGCGCGGCCTGGGTGCGGCGCTCGGCGGCGGGCACCAGGCCCAGGTGCCGGGAGGGGGTGGCGACCGCGTCGCTGCGGCGGATCGCGCCGAGCACGGGCACCCCGCTCTCGGCGAGCGCCTCGCGGCAGATGCGCTCGTGCCGCTCCGAGCCGATCCGGTTGAGGATCACCCCGCCGAGCCTGATCCGGGTGTCGTAGGAGGCGAACCCGTGCACCAGCGCGGCCACGGACCGGCTCTGCCTGGCCGCGTCCACCACCAGGACCACGGGGGCCTCCAGCAGCCGGGCCACGTGCGCGGTGGAGGAGAACTCGCTCGAGCCCGCGCCGTCGTACAGGCCCATCACGCCCTCGACGATCGCGAGGTCGGCCCCGGCGGCGCCGTGCAGGAACAGCGGGGCGACGAGCTCCTCCCCCACCAGCCACGGGTCGAGGTTGCGGCCCGGGCGGCCGGTGGCCAGGGCGTGGTAACCGGGGTCGATGTAGTCGGGTCCCACCTTGTGCGGGGAGACCCTCGTGCCGCGCCGGGCGAGGGCGGCCATCAGCCCGGTGGCCACGGTCGTCTTGCCCGCCCCGGAGGAGGGGGCCGCGATGACCAGGCGGGCTACCATTCGATGCCCTTCTGCCCCTTCTGACCGGCGTCCATCGGGTGCTTGACCTTGCCCATCTCGGTCACCAGGTCGGCGGCCTCGACCAGCCGGGGGTCGGCGTCGCGGCCGGTGACCACGACGTGCTGGCCCCCGGGCCGCGTCCGCAGGACGGCCACCACCTCGTCGACGTCGATCCAGCCCCACTTCATCGGGTACGTGAACTCGTCGAGCACGTACAGCCGGAACGTCTCGGCGGCGAGGTCCCGCTTGATCTGCTCCCAGCCCTCGCGGGCGTCGGCGGCGTGGTCCTCCTCGCTGCCGGGCCGCTGGATCCAGGACCAGCCCTCGCCCATCTTGTGCCAGGAGACGGTCCCGCCCTCCTGCGAGTCGCCGAGCACCCGCAGGGCGCGCTCCTCGCCGATGCGCCACTTGGCGGACTTGACGAACTGGAAGACCCCGATCGGCCAGCCCTGGTTCCAGGCGCGCAGCGCCAGGCCGAAGGCCGCGGTGGACTTGCCCTTTCCCGGGCCGGTGTGGACGATCAGCAGCGGCCGGGCGCGGCGCTGCCGGGTGGTCAGGCCGTCCTCGGGCACGCTGACGGGTCTGCCCTGTGGCATCCTCGCCCCCTCTTCGTTCTCACGCGGCACCGCGCCGCTCGCGGATCATTCCGGCCAGGTCGGTGAGGTCGTCCAGGCGTACGGTCTCGGCGCCCATCCGGGCCGCCAGTTCTGCGGCGAGGCCGAGGCGCACGTGGCCGTCCTCGCAGTCGACCACCACGCTCGCCACGCCCGCCAGCAGCCCCGCGGCCCGCCGGGAGTCCTCGACCGTGCCGGAGGTCGCCCTGCCGTCGGTGACCAGGACCAGCAGCGGGCGCCGGGACGGGTCGCGCAATCGCTCGACCCGCAGCACCTCGGCGGCCCGCAGCAGCCCGGCGGCCAGGGGGGTGCGCCCCCCGGTGGGCAGCTCGCGCAGCCGGGCCGCCCCCGCCTCGACCGAGGAGGTCGGCGGCAGGACCAGGTCCGCGCGGGTACCGCGGAAGGTGACGAGCCCCACCTTGTCGCGGCGCTGGTAGGCGTCCAGCAGCAGCCCGAGCACGGCCGTCTTGACCGCGCGCATGCGCTGCCTGGCGGCCATGGAACCGCTGGCGTCCACCACGAAGAGCACCAGGTTGCCCTCCCTGCCCTCGCGGACCGCCTCCCGCAGGTCGCCGCGCCGCAGCAGCAGCCCGGGGCCGCTCCTGCCCCGCGCCGCCTGGTGCGGGGCGGCGGCGCCGACGGTCGCCCTCAGGTGCACGGAGCCGGTACGGCCCTCGGGGACGCGTGACCCGGTGGTGCGGCCCAGCGGCGTCCTGGCCCGGGACCTTCGCCCGGGGGCTCCGGCGCCGACGCCGGGGACGGTGAACAGCCTGGTCCTGGCGCCCGGGTCGGCGCCGGAGGTCCGCTCCGAGCCGCCCGGCCCCTTCCCTGCGGGGTCCGCGCCCTGCTCCCCGGCCTCGGGGCCGGCGCCGCGCGGGCCGGGGACGTCCGGGACGGAGGGCGGCCCGGCGTCCGCGCCGCCGTGATCAACGGGGTCACCGGGGTGGTCCGGCGTGTCCCCCGCCGCTTCCCCGGTCTCGGGAGCGCCGTCGGGGTCCAGGCCCCCGGGACCGTCCGGGCCGTCCGGGCCGTCCGGACCCTCGGGGCCGTCCGGGCCGTCGGGTCCCGGGCCGCCGGGGCCGTCGTCGGGGTCGTCGGGGTCGTCGGGGATCCGGTCCAGGAGGTCCTGGAGCCTGGCCTCGTCCAGGCCGGGCGCGTCGAAGGGGTCGCGGCGCCGGCGGTGCGGGAGCGCGAGCCGGGCCGCCTCGCGTACGTCGTCGGCGGTGACCCGGGTACGGCCCTGCCAGGCGGCGTGCGCGATCGCCGCGCTCGCGGTCACCAGGTCGGCCCGCAGCCCGTCCACCTCGAACGCCGCGCAGACGGTGGCGATCCGCAGCAGCGCCGCGTCCGGGAGGACGACCTCCGGCAGCCGGGCCCGCGCCTCGGCGATCCGGGCCGCCAGCTCGCGCTCCTCGCCCGACCAGGCCGCGGCGAAGCCGTCGGGGTCGGCCTCGAAGGCCAGGCGGCGCCGTACCACCTCCACCCGCAGGGACGGCTCGCGCGAGGCGCGGACCTCCACGGTGAGCCCGAAGCGGTCCAGCAGCTGCGGGCGCAGCTCGCCCTCCTCGGGGTTCATGGTCCCCACCAGCAGGAAGCGCGCCGCGTGCCGCACCGACACGCCCTCGCGCTCGACGTAGCAGGTGCCCAGGGCGGCGGCGTCGAGCAGCAGGTCCACCAGGTGGTCGTGCAGGAGGTTGACCTCGTCGACGTAGAGGACGCCCCGGTGGGCGCCCGCCAGCAGGCCGGGTTCGAAGGACTTCACGCCCTCGGTCAGGACGCGCTCGATGTCGAGGGAGCCGACGAGCCGGTCCTCGGAGGCGCCGACGGGCAGCTCGACCAGCCGGGCCGGCCGGAGCGTCCCCCGGGCGGGAGGGACCTCGTGCGGCCCGTCGGGGCAGCCGGGGTCCGGGGCGGCGGGATCGCAGGAGAAGCGGCAGCCTGCCACCACCTCGACGGGGGGCAGCAGCGCGGCCAGCGCCCGTACGACGGTGGACTTGGCGGTGCCCTTCTCCCCCCTGACCAGCACGCCCCCGACCCGCGGGGACACGGCGTTGAGGATCAGGGCGAGCTTGAGATCCTCCAGCCCCACGATCGCGGTGAACGGATAACGGGAGTCAGGCACCTTCGGGTCCTCCTTCGTCGTCACGGGGAGTAGGTCAGCCGCCAGCGCACGCCGCGCCCGGTGAGCGTCACCCGGGACAGCGGCGCCACGTCCACGCGCCAGAAGGCGCGGGCCGGGGCGCCGAGGGCGTGCACCACGGCGGCGCGGACGACCGACGGGTGGGTGACCGCGACCGTACGGCCCGGGGGGCGGACCGCGAGCCAGCCGGACACCCTGGCCAGGAGCGCGGTGACCGGCTCGCCGCCGTGCGGTGCCGCGGCCGGGTCGCCGAGCCAGGACGCGAGCGCCTCGGGTTCGGCGGCCTCGACCTCACCCAGCGTCATCCCGGCCCAGCGCCCGTAGTCGCAGTCGGCCAGCAGCGGGTCGGGCTCGGCCCGCAGGCCGAGCGCCGCCGCCGTCTGCAGGCAGCGCAGCTCGGGCGGGCAGGCCGCCGGGCCGGGCACGAACTCCCGTGCCAGCCCGGTGGCCAGGCGCAGGCCGCGCCCGTCGAGCGGTTCGTCGGCGGGGAACGCGGCCCGCGCCGTCGCCTCGGTGGAGGCGTGGCAGACCAGCAGCAGCCGGGTGACCCCCGAGGGGGCCGCCGTCACACCGGGGTGCGCCGGCGCGCGGCGAACGCGAACAGCACGCCGATGCCCGCCCAGAAGACCACCTGGGTGCCCAGGGAGGCGACCCGGAAGTCCCAGAGCAGGTCAGCGGGGAAGCCCCGCGGCACCTCGGCGATCCTCGGCATCAGCGCCCAGGCGGCGACGACGGGGACGAGCACCGCGGCGCCCGTGACCAGCCACCGCACCCACGGCTCGCCGCCGGAGGCGTACCGGTGGGCGGCGACCCCCGCGGCCACCGCCAGGAGGCCGATGGCCACCGCGACCAGGTACAGCACGGTGCGCTGGCCGATGGTCCCCGGGTCGCCCACGGCGGGCGGGTTGGCGGGGTACTTCACGAAGGGGACGAGGACCACCGCGAGGAACGCGGCGGCCGCGAGGGTGACCGCGAGCGCCGGTTCCGAGCGGGGCCCGGCCCTGCCGCGTACGGCCGCGTAGACGAGGGCGAACAGGCCGCCGACCGCCAGCCCGTACAGGCCCAGGGCGAGGAACAGGCCGAACCGCTGCCCGTTCCTGCTGACCAGGGCCTCCTCCCCGTGGGAGTGGGCGGCCTCCTCCGTCCCCGCCTCGTGCGAGTGCGTTCCGGTCGCCGTGCCCCCGACGTCCCCGGCGGGGGCCGCGACGGCGGCCGCCGCCTCCTCCAGCGCGATGGCCTGGTCGATGCGCGGCTCGCCCACGGCGTAGGCGAAAACGGCCGCGAGCAGCCCTGCGAGCAGTCCGGCGACGAGTCCCCGGACGATCAGTTTGGTGATCACCTGTGGCTCAGTGGCAGGGGACGCCGAGGAGGTGACGCCCGTCGTGCATCAGCTCGTGCAGGTAGTCACCCGCCTGTGAGACCACTCCCTGGTCGAAGGTGACCAGGTAGGCCAGGAGCAGCAGCACCGGCACGGCGAGAAGCCAGCGGGTGAGCGACCGCAGGGGGATGGGCTGGGCGTACGGAGCCGAGATCTGACTCACGACTACCTCCTCCGGGATCACGCGTCCCTTTTCGTAGGTCGGTGGCGGCCGAGTGACCTGACTTCCGCCCCTGGGGGCCGGTTACAGTGGCGCGACCGTACCGGAATCTCACCGGATTTCCCTCGCACCGCCACAAAACACCCGGAACGTATCCCGGTTTCCCATCGCCCGTCAATCCAGACAAAAAAGCTAATTAACCGAAAAAGCGGTCGGACATGGTGAGGGGGGAGGCGGCCCGGCCGGGCCGCCGCCCCCCGCCCCAGACCGCACAGGGCGCCGGGGAGCCCC